>NZ_SPEY01000115.1 GCF_009360615.1 Comamonas sp. | reverse complement strand
CCTGGCGCTCGGACTCTTCCGAGACACGCAGACCCACGGTCAGATCGGCAATCTTGTAGGCCACGTAGGAGACCACGCCCGACCAGACGATGGTCACCAGCACGCTCTCGACCTGCACCCACAGTTGATGGGCCATGTTGTAGCCCTCGGGTTCGATGCCGCCCAGGCCCTTGGCGCAGAACACGCCGGTCAGGATGGCACCGAGAATACCGCCGACACCGTGGACGCCGAACACGTCGCAGACATCGTCAACCTTGAGCATGCGCTTGAGGCCGGACACGCCCCAGAAGCACAGAGGGCCGGCGATGATGCCCATGACGATGGAGCCCATGGGGCCGACGAAACCGGCGGCCGGCGTGATGGTCACCAGACCGGCCACGGCACCCGAGGCCGCACCCAGCATGGAGGCCTTGCCGCGCAGCAGCGCCTCGGCCACGATCCAGGAGATGGCGGCAGCGCCGGTGGCCAGGATGGTGTTGATGAAGGCCAGGCCGGCCGCACCGTTGGCAGCACCGGCAGAGCCGGCGTTGAAGCCGAACCAGCCCACCCACAGCAGGGACGCGCCGACCATGGTCAGTGTCAGGCTGTGCGGAGGCAGCGCTTCCTTGCCGAAGCCGATGCGCTTGCCCAGCATGTAGGCCCCCACCAGACCGGCCACGGCCGCGTTGATGTGCACCACGGTGCCGCCCGCGAAGTCCAGCGCGCCATCGGCACCCAGCAGACCGCCGCCCCACACCATGTGGGCCATCGGGATGTAGCTGAAGGTGAACCACAGCACCGAAAACACGATCACGGCCGCGAATTTGATGCGCTCGGCGAACGCACCCACGATCAGCGCCACGGTGATGGCTGCGAAGGTGGACTGGAAGGCCACGAACACGTATTCGGGGATGGTCTTGAGCATCGAGGACAGCGTGTCAGGGGTGATGCCCATGAGGAACAGCTTGTCGAAGCCCGCGAAGAACTTTCCTTCGCCGCCAAAGGCCAGCGAGTAGCCGTAGATGGCCCACAGCACGGTGATCAGTGAAAAGATCACGAAGACCTGTGCCAGCACCGACAGCATGTTCTTGCTGCGCACCAGGCCGCCGTAGAACAGCGCCAGGCCGGGGATGACCATCAGGATCACCAGCATGGTCGAGGTCAGCATCCAGGCCGTATCGCCGGCGCTCAGGGTGGGGACGACCTCCGCTGCGGCTGCGGCCACAGGCGCGGCGGCAGCAGCGGTGGCAGCCTCCTGGGCAAAGCCCGCGGCGCTTGCAGCCAGCAGGCCCAGTCCCAGGCCTGCACTCAATAATGTCTTGGTCATGGCAATCTTTCTCAAAACGGTTCCAGAGAGACTGAGCCTTTACAGGGCCGCGTCGCCGGTTTCTCCTGTACGGATACGGATCGACTGCTCCAGCGGCTGCACAAAAATCTTGCCGTCGCCGATCTTGCCGGTGCGGGCTGCACCCTCGATGGCGTCGATGGCGGCGTCCACCAGGTCGTCGGTGATCGCGGCCTCGATCTTCAGCTTGGGCAGAAAGTCCACCACGTACTCGGCACCGCGGTACAGCTCGGTGTGGCCTTTCTGGCGGCCAAAGCCCTTGACCTCGGTCACGGTGATGCCTTGAACACCGATTTGGGAAAGCGCTTCACGCACTTCGTCGAGCTTGAAGGGTTTGATGATGGCAATCACCATTTTCATGACGGGCTCCTGAAAAATTAGAAAGTCTTGGAGAGCGTCAGAATCAGACGCGCCTTGTTCACATCGCCGAAGAAGGCCTTCTTGTTGGCGCCGGTCACCGCTGCCCCCGCGGAGAAACCGTCACCCAGGTCATAGGCACCACCGACGCTGTAATCCACATAGTTGGGAACGCCCAGGTCCTTGATGTCGCTGGAGAAATGGGTGTAACCAACCGATGCCTTGAGTGTCACCTTGGGCATCACTTCCTGGCTGTAGGAGAACTGCAGATAACCGGTGTTGCGACCCTTGAGTCCCGAGCCGGACTTGGCGCCAGCCCATCCGAAATAGTCTTTGGATACCGTATGCGAGTACTTGGCCGTGAACGGACCGTAGGTGCCGGAGCCATAGATCTCGGTGGTGTTGCCATGGGCATTGCCGGAGTACACATAGGTCAGCAGGCCCACATCCCAGTCCACATCGGCGGCCTTGAACTTGTAGCCGCCATAGAAGTCGGTTTCCAGCGAATTGCCGGGCAGCCAGTCCACGGAGGAGTTCCAGTTGCCTACGTAGAAGCCGCTGTCGCCGAAGGTGTAGTCGAAGCCGCCTTGCAGCGCAGGCTTGACGGCTTTGTTGCGGCTGGCGTCCTGGTCCTGACCGCGGAACTTGTAGTTGGTGGTCAGGGCAACGTTGGCGGAGAGCTGGGCATGGGCCCACATGGGGGCGGCAACGGCGCAGGCCAGGGCGGCAGTCTTGGCGAGAGTCTTGAAACGGCTAGCAGCGGGACTGGGCATTCAGGGTTCCTCCGGTTTGAAAATTTCGTGGCAAAAATCTCGGATGAACTGTCCAAGCACAGACCGTGCCAGTCTCTGTGAATGCTCCGGTGTGGTTCGTTGTCCAAGGCCCTGAAACGGCCACCGTGCCATAGCTGCCGGGTACAAAAAGCTACGAGTTTTCACAATCACCGAGCGCAACTTTCGCCACCCGGATGGTGGTCGGAACCGGTTGCACCAATATGGTGCGTTTCTGCGATGCACTGCCGTGGCCCGGCTTTTGTCCCGCTTTTTGCACCAAACAGGGGATCTGCCAGTGAGTGCGTGCTCTGTGCCTGGGTGGAGACGCAAAAAAGCCCATCGCCGGGGCGATGGGCCTGTAGACCGGGCGCAACTCAGAAGCTGGCCTGGGGCAGATCCGCCGAGGTGAACACCAGCGAGACCTTGGCGTCTTCCGGAATCGGCGGCAGCGCCTGATTCCAGTGCTGCCAGGCGCTGCGCAGCTCGGCCAGTTTCCGGGGCTCGCGATCGCGCAGATTGGCGCGCTCGCGCGGGTCCTTGCCGATGTGGAACAGGTATTCGATGCCCTCGACCTGCAGATATTTCCAGTCACCGCGGATCAGGGCCTTTTGCGAGCGGTGCTTCATGCGCCAGGCCAGGTCGCGTTCGGGCACCCAGGCCGGGTCCTGCATCAGCGGCAGCAGGCTGATGCCGTCCAGCGGATAGTCGGCATGTGCGGCCACGCCGGCGGCGGCCAGGAAGGTGGCCGACCAGTCCATGGTCAGGCAGGGCGTGTCGCAGACGGCGCCGGCCATCATGCGGGCCGGCCAGCGTGCCAGCAAAGGCACGCGGATGCCGCCTTCGAGCAGGTCCATCTTCTGCCCCACGAAGGGCCAGGTATTGGAGAAGCGCTCGCCTCCGTTGTCGCTGGTGAAGACGATGAGCGTGTTCTCGCTCATGCCTTTTTCCTCCAGCGCATCCAGCAGCCAGCCGATGCCTTCGTCCATGTGGTGGATCATGCGCTGATAGGTGTCGATGGAGCCGCCGTCGATATGCTTGCCCATTCCTTGCAGGCGCTCGGACTCGGCGCGGTCCTCGCGCGTCAGCCACGGCCAGTGCGGCGCGCTGTAGTGCAGCGAGAGGTAGAAGGGCTGGTCGGATGTCTGGCGCCTGACGAAGTCCACGGCGCGGCGGCTCAGCAGATCGGTCAGATAGCCGTCTTCGGCATGCGGCTCTTCGTTGAGCCAGAAGTCGGGGCGCCCGCGCGGATCGCAATGGGCGAAGTAGTCGGCGCCGCCCGCATGAAAGCCGTAGAACTCCTCGTAGCCCGACAGGCGCGGGCCGAAATGCGGCGGGTAGCCCAGATGCCATTTGCCGACCAGGGCCGTGGCATATCCGGCATCGCGCAGCAGCGATGCCACCGTGGGGTGATCGGGCGGCAGCCCCAGCACCTTGTCGCCATGCACGCTGGCGATCGGCTCCTCGGCCGCGCCGCGCAGGCGGTACTGCCAGCGGCCGGTGGCCAGCGCAAAGCGCGTGGGCGAGCACACCGAGGAGTTGGAGTAGCCGCGCGTGAAACGCAGGCCCTGGGCCGCCATCGCGTCCAGGCGCGGCGAGACGTCGGTGGCATTGTTGTGTGCATCGCGCGCACCGGTGCAGCCCAGGTCGGCATAGCCGAGGTCATCGGCCAGGATGAAGATCAGATTGGGGCGGGAGTCGGTCATGGGAGAGCGAGGAACATTCAAAAACAGGAGCTTCTATCGCTTTTTAATAAAGGATTCTGAATAGATTTGATGCTGAAAATGTTTGGTAGCAAGCGATAGATGCTCCTCAAATATCAGGGCTTGAAGCCCGAGCGCTGCACCACCGGCGCCCATTGCGCGCGGTAGGCCTTGAGCATTTTTTCCGTGTCCTGCGCGCTGCTGACCACGGGCACCAGGTTGGAGGCGGCGAACTTGTGCTGCGTGTCGGCTTCCTTCATCACTTCCTGCACCAGCTGCGAAAGGCGCTGCACCGTGGCCGGCGCCATGCTCTGCGGGGCGAACAAGGTGTTCCAGCCCGTGCCGACCAGGTTCACGCCCAGCTCCTTGAGCGTGGGAATGCCGGGCGCCATGGCACTGCGGCGCTCGCCCGAGGTGGCCAGCACGCGCAGCTTGCCCGCTTCGTGCTGGGCAATCTGGGTGTCGAAAGTGTCGACGGCGATGGGGATCTGCCCGCCCATCAGGTCGGTGAGCAGCGGGCCCGAGCCCTTGTAGCCCACGACCTCGACCGGCACCTTGGCGGTCTCGCCCAGCATCAGCGCGAAAAAGTGCGGCAGGCTGCCCGTGGCCGGCACGCCGAAATTGGCCTGCTGCGGATTGGCCTTGAGCCAGGCCAGCAGGTGCGGCAGCTCCTTCACGGGTACGGCGCTGGCGACGGCCAGGCCGAACTCGTAGCGGTTCACCTCGCTGATGGGGCGGAAGTCCTTTTCCGGGTCGTAGCCGGAGTCCGGGAACACCAGCGGCGCCACCACCATCACGGCGGGATTGGCCAGCAGCACGGCGGGCTGGGAGGCGGGCGCGTTCTTCACGTACTGGGCCGACAGACGGCCGCCCGCGCCGGGCTTGTTTTCCACGATCACCGGGCTGCCCAGCCGGGCCTGCAGGCGGTCGGCCACGATGCGTGCCACGCGGTCGGTGGCGCCGCCGGGCGGATAGCCGACCACCATGCGCAGCGGTGTCTTGTTGGGAAACAGGGCATGGGTCTCCTGGGCCTGCAGCGCGCCGCTGCCCAGCAATCCTGCGCTCAGGCCGAGCCCCGCCGCGAGCTTGCCGAAGATTCTTCTTTGCATCGTCATGTCTCTCCTGGTCTGTGATCCGCGCCGCGGTCTCACGCCATTGCTGATGGAAAAGCGGGCAGTGTAAGTGCGCGCCGGCAACGGTCCGAGCAGCGCGGATGGCCTCAATCGGGTTTCAGATGGATCTTGCGGGCCAGCGCTTCCCATTTGTCCGAGATCTCGCGCACCCTGGCCTGGGCCTGCTCGGGGCTGCTGCCCACCATCTCGATATCCACGGCCTTGACCCGCTCCTGCTGCTGCGGCGAGCGGATGGCGGCATCCATGGCGGCGAGAAAGCGCTTCTGGATCTCGGCAGGAACGCCCTTGGGGGCGGCCAGCAGCAGCCAGTAGGTGCCGTCGAAGTCGGGGTAGCCGGACTCGGCGATCGTGGGCAATGCCGGCAGCAGGGGCGAGCGCGTGCGCCCCGTGGTGGCCAGTGCGGTGACGCGGCCGCTCTGGATCTGGGGCAGCACCGTGGGGGCGGCCAGGAAGCCGCAGTCTACCTGGCCCCCCATCAGGTCCTGCATGGCCGGTGCCGGCCCCTTGTAGGGCACATGCACCATCTTCACGCCGGTGCTGGACAGCAGGGACTCCATGACCAGATGGCCGGGCGAGCCCGCGCCGCCCGTGGCATAGGTCAGCTCGCGCGACTTGGCAGCGTCCAGCATGTCCTTGACGGACTTGAAGCCGAGGCCGGGGGTGCAGATCAGGGTCTGCGAGAACCTGGCGGCGGCATTGAGCACCACGATGGCATCGCTGGAGTAGCCGATGTTCTTGTAGATATGCTTGTTGACGGTGAGCACCGGGTCCATGGCCCACAGCCAGGTATAGCCGTCGGCCGGGGCGCGGGCGACTTCGGCCGCCCCGATATTGCCGTTGGCCCCGGCCCGGTTCTCCACGATCACGGCCTGGCCCAGGGCCTTCTGCACGGCCGCAGCGAGCGGGCGCACGGCGATGTCGGACGGGCCGGCGGGCGGCGTGGGAACGATGATGCGTATGGGCTTGGCGGGCCAGTTGTCGGCCGCATGGGCTGCCGTGAGCAGCGCGGCGGCCACCAGCCCGGCCAGAGTGCGGCGGGCGATACGGGTGCAAGGCATGGTGTCTCCTGTCGTTTTCTTTGGAGCCACTGTAAGCAGTGACTCGATAATGGATCTAATCCATCATTCCTAGAGAAAACCCACAAACATCCATGACCAAGGTGCAGCGCCACCCCTGGCGGCAGCCGTCCGAGCTGGACGATCTGTTCCTCTACCATCTGGCCCGCCTGATGAGCTCGACCGGGACCATGGTGGTGCGCCTGTGCGAGGGCGGCTTCGGCATCACCCGGCGCGAGTGGCGCATGATCGGCCTGCTGGCTACCAAGGGCGCCATGCAGCCGTCCCGGCTCGCGGAGCTGGCGCAGCTCGATCGCACGCGGACCTCGCGCACCATTTCCGCCCTGATTGCCAAGGGGCTGCTGCACAAGCAGGGTATGGCCGGCGACGGGCGCCAGGCCATGGTGCAGCTGACGGCCGCCGGGCTGGCGCTGCACACCCAGCTGTTTCCGCAGATACAGGCGATCAATCAGGAGCTGCTCGGCGACGTCAGCGATGCCGAGCTTCAGGTGGTGTCGCAGGTCTTCGAGCGTGTTCGCTCCCGGGCGGCGCTCATGCAGGAGCAGGGCAGCTTTCCCAAGGCCGAGCGCCGTCGTGGCCGGGCCGCGGGCAGGCAGCCCGCCCCGGATGATGCCGCCGCCTGACGGCCTGTGCACACCCCTATTGCCTGCGGGAGCCGCTGGGGCATACGCTAGGCCTTCCAGTCCGGCTTGAAGGGGAGGGACGTAATGGGTCTGGCTCTGGTTCAAAGTCGTGCCCTGCTGGGTCTGCAGGCACCGGGTGTCACCGTCGAGGTCCATCTGGCCAACGGCCTGCCGTCGTTCACCCTGGTGGGCCTGGCAGAGGTGGAGGTCAAGGAGGCGCGCGAGCGGGTGCGCGCGGCCATCGTCAATGCGGGGCTGGAGTTCCCGAACAACCAGCGCATCACGGTCAACCTGGCTCCGGCAGACCTGCCCAAGGACTCCGGCCGCTTTGACCTGCCGATAGCGCTGGGCATTCTGGCGGCCAGCGGGCAGATCGATGCCCAGCGGCTCGCCGACTATGAGTTTGCGGGTGAGCTGTCCCTGACCGGTGCGCTGCGCCCGGTGCGCGGGGCCCTGGCAACGGCGCTGGCCTTGCAGCGTCAGCAGCACCGCGTGCGGCTGGTGCTGCCGCCGGATAGTGCGCAGGAGGCCGCTTTCGTGCCGGCCATCGAAGTCTTCAGCGCTGCGCATCTGCTGGACGTGGTCAGGCAGTTCATCGCGCATGACGCCACCCTGGCGGAGCAGGGCGATGACGTGGAGGGCTGGCAGCGGGTGCACTCCATACCCGCTGAGGCTTCTTTGCAGTCGCTGGATCTGCGCGAGGTGCGCGGCCAGATGCAGGCCAAGCGCGCGCTTGAAATTGCAGCTGCCGGCGCACATGGTGTGCTGATGATCGGCCCTCCGGGTTCGGGAAAATCCATGCTGGCCCAGCGCTTTGCCAGCTTGCTGCCGGGCATGACCGACGAGGAAGCGCTCGAAGCCGCAGCCATTGCCAGCCTCAGCGGCCGTTTCACGCCGCAGCTGTGGCGCCAGCGACCGTTTGCCGCGCCTCATCACACGGCCAGCTCCATTGCGCTGGTCGGCGGCGGCTCTCCGCCCCGGCCTGGCGAAATCTCCTATGCCCATTGCGGGGCGCTTTTTCTGGACGAGCTGCCCGAATTCGCGCGCAGTGCCCTGGAGGCCTTGCGCGAGCCGCTGGAGACCGGGCGCATCACCATCGCACGGGCCGCGCAGCGGGCGGAATTCCCGGCACGCTTCCAGCTGGTGGCCGCGATGAACCCCTGTCCCTGCGGCTACTGGGGCTCGCGCATCAGGGCCTGTCGCTGCTCGCCCGACCAGGTGGCCCGTTACCAGGCGCGCATCAGCGGCCCCTTGCTGGACCGCATCGACCTGCATGTGGAGGTGGCGGCGCTGTCGCCCGAGGAGTTGCTGGCAGCGCCCGAAGGCGAGAGCAGCGAGGCCGTTCAGCAACGCGTGAGTGCGGCCAGGGACAGGGCCTTGCGGCGCCAGGGCCTGCCCAATCATCAGTTGCAGGGGGTGCAGCTCGACACGCATCTGCAGTTGCAGCCCGAAGCGCTGGCTTTTGCGCACAAGGCTGCGACGCGTCTGGGCTGGTCGGCGCGCGGCACGCACCGGGCCCTGAAGGTGGCGCGAACCATTGCCGATCTGGCGGGCTCGGACGCCATCACGCAGGCCCATCTGGCCGAGTCCTTGCAATACCGCCGTGCGCTGATGCAGCCGTGATGCCTGGCGTGCTCAGGCAGCCAGGGCCAGCGGCACGGGCCGTGCCTGCGTGGTTCGGGGATCGACGCCCAGCACCTGCGCAAATGCGTGCAATGCGGGAGACCAGCCCGCAACGGCGGCGGTCACAAAACAGGTGTCGACAAAGGCCAGCTCCTGTCCGCTCCTGCCGGGCAAGGTCATCCAGTGCACGCCAAAGCGCTGCTGCTGGGCTTCGACCAGAGAGCGCGACAGCAGCGCATAACCCATGCCGGCGGCCACGCAGCCGAGGATGGTGTCCAGCATGCCCAGCTCCATGATGCGCACCGCCGTCACCCCCATCGAGGCCATCAGCAGCTCGATCCGCTGGCGGTAGCTGCAGCCCTGGCGGAAGGCCAGGAACACGGCGTTGCCGAAGTCCGCAGCGGTGGGGAAGCGCGTCAGCGGCTGTCCGCTGACCAGCACCAGCTCTTCGCGGAACAGCGGCCAGGAATGCAGCTCGCTCTGCGGTGCGGCACCGTTGATGAAGGCGCAGTCGATGCGACCGGCCGCCAGCTCCACCAGCAATGCGGCCGTGGGCCGGGCATCCAGTTCCAGGTCGATGTCCGGATGCAGTCTGCGCAATTCGGCCAGCAGGGGCGGCAGGCGCAGGGCGGCCGTGGTTTCCATGGAGCCTATGCGCAAGGCGCCCTTGACCTGGCCGGCTGCAAATTGTGGGGTTTGCAGCATGGCCAGCACCTGGTCATGCGACTGCAGCATCTGCCGCGCAGCTTCCAGCAGCGTGCGCCCCGCCGGAGTGGGAAAGACCGGGCTGGCCCGCATCAGCAGCTGCACGCCCGCTTCGTCCTCGAGCTTTTTGATATGGGCCGTGACATTGGACTGCACGGTGTGCAGCCGCTGGGCCGCGGCACCAAAGCTGCCGCTTTCGCAGACGGCTTCGAACATGCGCAGGGATTTGAGTTGCATATGCGGCTCCAGTATCTTGAAATGAGATGCAGGTCATCATTTTGAATCATTGGACATGATCGAGTCGCTGCCTTTAGGCTAGATGCCAATTTCCCTCCGGAACCCGAGCTGTGATCGAGCGCAAAGAACTTCCCCTGCTGTTGACCGGTTTCATGGCCACCTTGAGCGGCGTCGGCCTGGCCCGTTTCGCCTACACGGCGCTGATGCCGCAGATGGTGCATGCGGGCTGGTTCAGCGGCGAGCAGGTGGCCTATCTGGGGGCCGCCAATTTGCTGGGCTATCTGATCGGCGCCCTGGTCGCAGCGCCGCTGGCCGAGCGCATGGGCGCGCTGCGCGTGCTGGTGATCTGCTGGGTGGCCGTGATGCTCAGCTTTGCAGGCTGCAGCCTGCCCCAGCCCATGGCCCTGTTCTTTGTCTGGCGGCTGATCTCGGGCATTGCCGGGGCCGCGCTGATGGTGCTGGGCCCGTCGGTGGCCATGGCTGCGGCCGCGCCGCCGCGCCGCGCCACGCTGGGTCCGCTGATGTTCTGCGGCATTGGCGTGGGCGCCTTGCTGGCCGCCACCCTGGTGCCCATGTTTGCGCGCAGCAGCCTGAGCGCCGTCTGGTGGGCGCTGACGGCGCTATGTGCGCTGGCGCTTTACAGCGGATGGCATGCCGCGCGCCAGATCCCGCTGCATGCGCCGGTGGCGGTCCAGCCCACGGCGACGGCCGCCACTTCCGGTGCAACGCCATGGAGCCTGGCGGTGATCCTGGTGCTGACCGCCTATGCCTGCGACGCCTTCGGCTTTGTGCCGCACACCGTGTTCTGGGTGGACTACCTGGATCGTGAGCTGCAGCTGGGCGGCGCCTATGCCTCGACGCAATGGGCATTCTTCGGGCTTGGCGCGATGGTCGGGCCGCTGTGTGCGGCCTACTGCGCCACGCGCTGGGGCTGGTGGGGAACGACCACGGGCGCCTATGCCCTCAAGGCCGTGGCCATCGGCCTGCCGCTGGTCTGGGCCGGTTTCGGCGGTCACGCGCTGTCGGGTTTTGTGGTGGGGGCGCTGTCACCGGGCATGGCGGCCATCACCTCGGGTTATCTGATGCAGCTCATTGGCCCCGGCCAGCACAAGAAAATGTGGGGCTATGCCACGGCGGCATTTGCGCTGTTGCAGGCTAGCTCCGGCTATCTGATGGCATTTGTCTACGCCAGCAGCGGCAGCTATCGCCAGCTGTTCGTGCTGGGCTGCGCGGCGCTGGGCCTGGGGGCGCTGCTGGTGGCCTCCAGCCGCCTGGCCCGCGCGACGCAATGATCCATATCGAGAAGTGACAACCAGGAGACGCACGATGAGCAAACTACCTTTGTGGATGACAGGCCTGGGTCTGCAGCATCCCATCATTCAGGCCCCGATGGCCGGGACCTCGACCCCGCAGCTGGCGGCTGCCGTGAGCAATGCATACGCCCTGGGTTCGGTCGGCATAGGCGCCTACGGCCTCGAGCAGGCGCGCCAGCACATTGAACAGACGCGTGCGCTGACCAATCGCCCCTTCAACGTCAACCTCTTCTGTCACCGTGCGCCGGCAGCAGATGCGGAGCGCGAAGCGCAGTGGCTGCGCTATCTGGCGCCGGAGTTCGAGCGCTACGGCGCGTCCGTGCCGTCTGGCCTGCGCTGCATCTACGAGTCCGCGCTGGGCAATGCGCGGTTGCAGGCCATGTTGCTGGAGCTGCGCCCCACCGTGGTGAGCTTTCATTTCGGCCTGCCGGAGCAGAGCTTTGTAGATGCCTTGCGTGCTGCCGGCATCACCACGCTGGCCTGTGCCACCAGTCTCGACGAGGCGCGCCAGATCGAGCAGGCCGGGGTGGATGTGATCGTGGCCCAGGGCATGGAGGCGGGCGGCCATCGCGGCGCTTTCGTGCCAGAGCAGGACACTCTGATGGGGACTTTTGCGCTGGTGCGGCTGCTGGCGCGCGAGTCCCGCCTGCCCGTGGTCGCCGCCGGCGGCATCATGGACGGTGCAGGCATTGCCGCTGCGCTGCAGCTCGGAGCCTGTGCCGTGCAGATGGGCACGGCCTTCATCCTCTGCCCCGAATCCGCAGCCAGCCAGGCCTACCGCGCCGAGCTGCAAGGCGACAGCGCACAGCACACGGCCATCACCGCCGCCATTTCCGGGCGTCCTGCGCGCGGCATGTTCAACCGTCTGCACCAACTGGGGAGAGACTATGCGGGAGCAATGCCCGCCTATCCCATGGTGTATGACGCAGGCAAGGCGCTGCACCAGGCAGCCAGCTCGCAGGGCAGCAGCGACTATGCCGCGCACTGGGCCGGCCAGGGCGCACCGCTGGCTCGCGCCATGCCTGCGGCCGAACTCGTGCGCACGCTGGCGCAGGAGCTGGATGCGGCGACTTCGGCCTAGCCAGGATCAGACGAGGGTCGCCCAACAATGCATGGAGCGGTCTTGCGAAGCTAGAGCACCTGTTTGTCGCGCAGCGCCTGCAGTTGCGCAGCGTCGAGCTGCAGTCTTTCACGCAACACCTCCTCGGTGTGCTGGCCCAGGGCTGGAGGCGCATAACGCAGCGTGGCCGGCGTGTCGGACAGGCGCAGAGGGCTGGCCGTGGTGATCACCTGGTTGATGCACTCGCCCTTCGGCAGCTCTCCATCCGGGTAGCGCTGCTGCGTGATGCGCAGGCCACGTGCCTGCACATGGGGGTCTTCAAAGGCCTGACGGATGTTGTTGATGGGGCCGCAGGGCACGGCTCGGGCTTCCAGCAACGCGATCCAGTCGGCCGTGCTGCGGCTGCGAGTCAGCTCGGACATCATGTCGACCATCTCCACACGGTGAATGACCCGGCCCGCGTTCGTGGTGAAACGTGCGTCCTGGTGCCAGGCCACGCCGGCCGCTTCGCAAAAGCGTGCGAACTGGCCGTCGTTGCCTATCGCCAGCAACATACTGCCGTCGGCCGTGGGAAAGTCCTGATAAGGAACCACGCTGGGGTGGGTGTTGCCCTGGCGGCCCGGAATGCTGCCCGTGTTCAGGAATCCTGTGCCTTGGTTGGCCAGCACTGCCATGGCCACGTCCAGCAGCGCCATATCGATATGCTGGCCTCGGCCGGTGTGGTGTCGTGCTTCCAGCGCGCTCAGAATGGCGCTGGTGGCATACATGCCGGTGAACAGATCGATCACGGCCACACCCACGCGCAAGGGGCCGCTGCCGGGCTCGCTGTCCGCGCGGCCGGTGATGCTCATCAGGCCGCTCATGGCCTGGATCAGCAGGTCATAGCCTGCGCGCGGCGCATAGGGCCCGGTATGGCCGAAGCCGGTGACGGAGCAGTAGATCAGACGAGGATTGAGGGCCGCGAGGCTGGCGTAGTCCAAGCCGTAGCGCTGCAGGCCGCCGGTCTTGAAGTTCTCCACCACGATGTCGCTGTCCTTGGCCAGCTCGCGGATGATGGCCTGGCCCTCCGGGGTTGCCATGTCGACCGTGATCGATCGCTTGTTGCGGTTACAGGCCGCAAAGTAGCAGGCGTGGGCAGAGGCGTCGCCCTGTGCATCTGCAAAAAAGGGCGGGCCCCAGTGGCGGGTGTCATCGCCTTCGCCGGGCTTTTCGATCTTGATCACGTCGGCGCCCATGTCGGCCAGATTCTGTGTGCACCAGGGGCCGGCGAGCACGCGTGAGAGATCGAGCACGCGCAGATGGCTCAGGGCACCTGTGCGGGCAGTGGCGAAGGAAACAGCTGCGGCAGTCATGAAGAGATTGGGTCCGGATAGAGGGCTGGCAGCCATCGTAGGCAGGCTGGTCTGTTGCGTGCTTCGCATTTGTGGAAGCCGGGTTTATCCGGGCCGGTCGCGCCAATACGCGACAGCCAGCCAGCTGGCGGCGTTCTTACAATGGGCCATGTCCATGCACTTTGACCTCGTAGACCTGCGCTTGATGACCCATATCGCGGAGGCCAACAGCATGACTCGTGGCGCCGAGCTCTCGTGCATTTCGCTGCCGGCCGCCAGCACGCGCATCAAGAACCTGGAAGACAGCATCGGCACCAAGCTGCTCTACCGCACCAGCCAGGGCGTGACGCTGACGCCGCCCGGCCAGGCGTTTGTCACCCATGCACGCATGGTGCTCAGCCAGATCGAGCACCTGCGCGGCGACATGCAGGAGTATGTGCGTGGCATCAAGGGCCATCTGCGCGTGTATGCCAACACCACTTCGCTGAGCGAATTCCTGCCGCCGGTATTGCGCGAGTTTCTGGGCCGCAATCCGGATGTGAATGTGGATCTGCGCGAGCGTCTGTCCCACGACATCGTGCGCGCCGTGACCGAAGGGCAGACCGACATCGGCATCGTGGCCGGTCTGGTGCGCACCGAGAACCTGGAAACCCTGCCCTACCGCAAGGACAGGCTGGTGTTGGTGGTGCCCAAGGGGCATGCGCTGGATGGGGAGATGCAGCTGGCGTTTTCCGACACGCTGGATCTGGACTATGTGGGCCTGCACGAGTCCAGCGCCATCCATGCTTTTCTGCGTCAGGCCTCGGACCATCTGCACAAGCCCATCAAGCAGCGCATCCAGGTCGGCAACTTCGAGACGGCTTGCCGCATGATCGAGTCCGGCGTGGGCGTGGGCGTGCTGCCGGAGTCGGCGGCCAGCCGCCACGCGGCGGTCATGAACATAGCCATCGTGCCGCTGTCGGATGCCTGGTCGGTGCGCGATATGCAGATCTGCATGCGCAGTCTGGATGCGCTGCCCAGTTTTGCCAAGGAGCTGGTGCAGCTGCTGGTGATCGATGCCGCGGGAACGTCCGATACCGGCGAGCTGCTCTAGGCGCGTAAGCACTTTCTAGAACGAGAGCGCGCTGCGCACGTGGAATATACATTTCAAGGCAATTCAAGCTCAAAGACTTGATTTCATCAGCGGGAGCTGCTCACTTTTCCAGTGTGGTGGGGGCTTTCCAGTACTTGAACGTGCCCTGGGCGGTAGCCACCAGCGTGCCTTGTGCGTCGGTGATCCTGGCGGCGCAGCTGCACAGGCTGCGGCTGGCTTGCACTACCCAGCCCTCGGCCAGCAAGCCGCCGCGACCGGGGCGGTGAAAGCGGCTGCTCATCTCCACAGTCACGGCGGTCTGCGACGGCGCCTGGGGCAGCGCGCTGGCGGCGCGCGACATCACCGAATCCAGCAGGCTCATCAGCACGCCACCATGAGCGGCAGGCAGCTGGTTGAGCAGCTCCTCACGCAACTCGGGCAGTCGTATCTGCACCATGCCGGGGGGCGCATCGGCCACCTGGCAGGCGCCCAGCAGGCGCATGAAAGCGCTGCGCTCATGGCCGAATTCCACAGGCCTTGTTGTCGGCGGGGCGATGGCGCTCATGCGTTGGCGCTCATGCGTTGGCGCTCATGCGTTGGCGCGGGCTTCGCGCACCATGTTGCGGGCAATGATGATCTGCTGGATCTGCGTCGTGCCTTCGTACAGCCGGAACAGGCGCACATCGCGGTAGAAGCGCTCGATGCCGTATTCGGACATATAGCCCGATCCGCCCAGGATCTGCACCGCGCGGTCGGCCACGCGGCCGCACATCTCGGTGGCGAACATCTTGGCGCAGGAGGCCTCGGTCGACACATTGCTGCCGTCGTCACGGCGGCGGGCTGCATCGATCGTCATGCATTCGGCCGCGTACAGCTCGGCCTGGCTGTCGGCCAGCATGGCCTGCACCAGCTGAAAGTCACAGATCGCCTGGCCGAACTGCTTGCGCTCCAGCGCGTACTGCAGGGCATCGCGCAGAATGCGCTTGGCGCAGCCCACGGCCACGGCGGCAATGTGGATGCGGCCTTTTTCAAGCACCTTCATGGCAGTCTTGAAACCCTTGCCTTCCTGCAGGCCGATCAGATTGGCGGCCGGCACCTTGACGTTGTCAAAGATCACGTCGCAGGTGTGGGCGCCGCGTTGGCCCATCTTCCTGTCGTATTTGCCGAAGCTGATCCCCGCAGACCTGGCGTCGACGATGAAGGAGGACACACCACCCGCGCCCTTGTCCTCGGGGTTGGTGCGGGCCATCAGCGTGAACATGCCCGCGTGCGGCGCATTGGTGATGAAGCGCTTGGTGCCGTTGACGATGTAGTGGTCGCCGTTCTTGACCGCCGTGGTGCGCAGCGATGCCGCGTCCGAGCCGGCTTCGGGCTCGGTCAGCGCGAACGAAGCAATCACCTCGCCGGTGGCAAGCCTGGGCAGCCACTGTGCCTGCTGCTCGGGCGTACCATCCATCAAAATGCCTTGTGAGCCAATGCCGACGGTGGTGCCGATGACGGAACGAAATGCCGGTGCAGTCTGGCACAGCTCCAGCAGCACGCGAACCTCTTCCTCCATGGTCAGCTCCAGCCCCCCGAAGCGCTCGGGAATGGTCAGACCGAAGAGGCCCAGATCGCGCATCTCCTGCACGATGGAGGCGGGGATCTCGTCGGTGTCGGCCACTTCGTTTTCGGCAGGCACCAGGCGCTCGCGCACAAAGCGGCGCACGCTGTCGAGCAGGGCTTCAAGGGTTTCGGGATCGCGAATCATGTGATTTATTCCTTGTCTCGTATGGCTATGTCTTGCCTGATGGATAGCTTCTTCAAGAACCACTCAGCAACTGCTGTCCGTGAGGAAAAAGCCGGTGCGGCTTCACGCGGAGGCTGGCCTGCACCGAAAAGCGGGTGCCTTGCCAGGGATGACGCGTAGCGGCCTGGGCCTAGAGTGCCTGCGAGGTTCCCAGAACCGCCGTGGCCTGGCTGGACAGCGTGCCGCCATTGCCATGGACCACGGCCGTGCGGTGGCGTGCCAGCTGCCGCAGGCCGGCCTGACCGCGCAGCTGGCGCACGGCCTCGATCAGCAGGAACACGCCATACATGCCCGGGTGGACGCAGGACAGACCGCCGCCATTGGTGTTCACGGCGAGACGGCCGCCGGGGGCGATGGCACCGCCTTGCACAAAGGAGCCGCCCTCGCCCTTGCGGCAAAAGCCCAGGTCTTCGAGAAACAGGATGGTGTTGATGGTGAAGGCGTCATACAGCTGGGCCATGTCCATGTCGGCTGGGGTCAGCCCCGCCATGGCAAAGGCCTGCCGGCCGGATTGGGTGGCTGAGGTCACGGTCAGATCAGACATGCAGGAGATCTGGCGGTTCCAGCAGGCTGTGGCATTGCCCAGGATGTAGACGGGGGGCTGTGACAGATCTCTGGCACGGTCTGCGCGGGTGAGCACGATGGCGCCGGCACCGTCGGTGACCAGACAGCAGTCGCGCACGCCCAGGGGACTGGAGACCATGCGCGCCTTCAGCACATCGTCGATGGTGAGCGGGTCGCGCATAAAGGCTTCTGGGTTGAGCTGGGCCCAGGCACGGGCCGCCACCGCCACCTCAGCCAGCTGCTCGCGTGTGGTGCCGTACTGGTGCATATGGCGCTGGGCAGCCAGCGCATAGGCCGAGGCCGGCAGCAGCGGCTCGTAAGGGTGTTCATAAGGCTGAGGGTCCATGGTGCGGCGCGCGGCCACGATGTCCTTGCGGCCTGCGGAACCTGAGCGCTGGGCGCTGCCGTAGCAGATCAGCACGGCTTTGCACTGGCCGGCTTCCAGCGCGCGCATGGCGGGCAGCAAATGGGCCACGAAGCTGCTGCCGCCCAGCATGGTGCCGTCGATGTAGCTGGGATTGATGCCAAGATGTTCGATCACCGGCATGGCCCACATGCTGGCGGTGACGCTGCAGGTGGCAAGGCCGTCGATGTCCTGCATGGTCAGGCCGGCATCGGCCACGGCCGCGTGGGCAGCACGTACCAGCAGCGTCATATCGTCCATGCCGGGGGCTTCGCCGCAGCCATAGGTGGCAG
Source organism: Comamonas sp. (assembly GCF_009360615.1). Taxonomy (GTDB): domain Bacteria; phylum Pseudomonadota; class Gammaproteobacteria; order Burkholderiales; family Burkholderiaceae_C; genus Comamonas. The sequence continues at coordinate 372 of NZ_SPEY01000115.1, read as the reverse complement.
CGCCGGCAATGGCAACCTTGCCGCGCAGGGCACGATTCACGGTTGCGGCATCCAGGCTGGATGAAGGCAGAGAAACGCTCATGCGACCTCTCCTGGTGCATTGACGGCGGGGTGGAATACGACCAGTCCCTTGCCGTTGTGCTGGATCGTCTGGGCAGTGACCCGCATGCCGATCTGCACGCGCTCGGGTGCAATGCCTTCGATGCGGCTCATCATGCGCACGTCTTCATCCAGATCGATCAGCGCCACGTTGTAGTCACCGCCGGCTTCGGCTTTGCGGGCGATGGTGGTGGTGGAGTAGACCGTGCCCTGGCCGCTGGGGCGTACCCAGCGCAGCGGGCTGGCGCCGCAGTGCGGGCACAGCTCACGGGG
>NZ_SPEY01000003.1 GCF_009360615.1 Comamonas sp. | reverse complement strand
CTACATCACCATCCCCGTGCAGGCGCCCAATGTGCTCGTTGCCAGCCCGACGCAAAAGGCCCGCAGCGTGAGCGAGGTGATTGCCGCGCTCAAGGCCCATCCCGGCAAGATCAGTTTTGCAAGCTCCGGCAATGGTTCTTCGGACCATCTGTCGGCCGAACTGTTCTGGCAGCAGACGGGCACCGAAGCCGTGCATGTGCCCTACAAGGGCGGAGCGCCGGCCATCACCGATCTGCTGGGTGGGCAGGTGGATTTTTCCTTCCAGAACGTCAATGCCGTGCTGCCCCATCTGCGCAGCGGCAAGCTGCGTGCGATTGCCGTGACCGGAACCCAGCGTTCGCCGGTGCTGCCCGATGTGCCCACACTGGCCGAGGCCGGTGTCAAGGGGGCCGAGGTCTATTCCTGGCAGGGCATGGCCGCTCCCAGGGGATTGCCGGCCGACGTGAAGGCCAGGCTGTCCAAGGCGGCGATTGCCGCCGTGCAGCAGCCCGACATCCGCAAGCGCTTCGTGGAGCAGGGCCTGGAGATCGTGGGCAACACGCCCGAAGAGTTCACGCGCTATCAGGCCCAGGAGAACGAGCGCTGGAAGCAGCTGATCCAGACCCGAAAGATCACGGCGGATTGAAATGAGGTTCCCCCTGGGTCGCTTCGCGCCTTCCCCGGTGTGCACGGCGCCCTCGCTCGCTGCGCGGGAGGGGCGGCCGGCTCAGGCCCTTGCCGGGTGTCCATGGTCTTTGTTCGTGCCAGGGTTGAAAAGCTTTTTCCACATCGAGCACAGCGGATCACTGAGATAAAACTTCGGGTTGGCCTCTGGTCATCTCCCCAGGCCTGCCACCACACAGGCCTTTTTCACCGGGGCTTTCGGCCCCTGCAAGTTCCAAGGATTCCACGGCATGGCGACCTCCCGTCCACGCGTTCTCCAATTCGGCAAGATGCCGCTGCCCCAGCTTGATGCCGAACTGGCCCAGGCCTATGAGGTGACACTGCTGTCCGAGCAGCCTGAGCGCGAGCGCTTTCTCTGCGAGCACGGCGCGCAGTTCGAATACCTGGTCACCTCGGCCGCCATGGGCCTGCCTGCGGGCGTGGTCGACGCTCTGCCCAATCTCAAGTTCGTGAGCAGCTTCGGCGTGGGCTTCGACGCCCTCGACAAGGACGCTCTGCTGCGCCGTGGCGCACGTGTGGGCTACACGCCCGGCGTGCTCGACGGCTGCGTGGCCGACCTGGCCTTTGCCCTGCTGCTGGATGCCACGCGCGGCCTGAGCGAGTCCGACCGCTTCGTGCGCCGCGGCGACTGGAGCCAGAGCCGCTTCGGTATCCGCACCCGCGCCAGCGGCAAGCGCCTGGGCATCTTCGGCATGGGCCGCATCGGTTCCACCGTGGCGCGCCGAGCCTCGGGCTTCGACATGGAGGTGGCCTATCACAACCGTCGCCCCGTCGAGGGCTCGCCCCATCAGTACCTGCCCTCGCTGCGGGAGCTGGCGCGCTGGGCCGACATCCTGGTCATCACCGCCGCAGGCGGCGAAGGCACGCGCCACCTGGTGAATGCCGAAGTGCTGGCCGCCCTGGGCCCACAGGGCTTCCTGGTCAACGTGGCGCGCGGCAGCGTGGTCGACGAAGCCGCTCTGGCCGATGCCCTGGAGAACAAGCGCATTGCCGGTGCGGGCCTCGACGTGTTCGAGGACGAGCCCCGTCCCCTGCCGGCGCTGCTGGCCCTGGACAACGTGGTGCTGGCCCCCCACATCGCCAGCGGCACCCACGAAACGCGCCGCGCCATGGCCGACCTGGTGTTGCACAACCTGCAGCAGTTCATCGCCACTGGCCGCCCTGCGGCCGAGGTGCCCTGGTCCGCCGCGCAGTGATTTCCTTTTCCCTCCGAGTCTGTTGAAGAGCCTTCCCATGTCCACTACCCCGACCATCACCGCCATCGAAGTCATTCCCGTCGCCGGCCGCGACGGCATGCTCATGAACCTCAGCGGCGCGCATGCGCCCTACTTCACCCGCAACGTCGTGCTGGTGCACGACAGCGCGGGCCGTACGGGGGTGGGCGAGGTACCGGGCGGCGAAGGCATCCGCCAGGCCCTGGAGGACAGCCGGCAGGTGCTGATCGGCCGCTCCATCGGCCAGCACCTGCAGCTGCTGAAAGAGGTGCAGAAATCCCTGGAAGGCCGCGACACCGGTGGCCGTGGCCTGCAGACGTTCGATCTGCGCATCGGCGTGCACGCTGTGACCGCCATCGAATCCGCCCTGCTGGACCTGCTGGGCCAGCACCTGGGCGTACCCGTGGCCGCACTGTTGGGCGAAGGCCAGCAGCGCGAGCGCGTGGAAATGCTGGGCTACCTGTTCTTTGTGGGCCCCAGCGACAAGACCGGCCTGGACTACGTCAAGCCCGGCGAAGACAAGCTGGGCACGGACGACTGGAGCCAGGTGCGCCATATGACGGCCATGACGCCCGAGACCATCGTGCGCCAGGCCGAAGCCGCCTACGCACGCTACGGCTTCAACGACTTCAAGCTCAAGGGCGGCGTGCTGGCCGGCGAGCAGGAAGTCGAAGCCGTGACGGCCCTGGCGAAACGCTTCCCCGAGGCCCGCGTCACCCTGGACCCCAACGGCGGCTGGCTGCTCAAGGACGCCATCCGCCTGATGCGCGACATGCGCGGCGTGCTGGCCTACGCCGAAGACCCCTGCGGCGCCGAAGGCGGTTTCTCGGGCCGTGAAGTCATGGCCGAATTCCGCCGCGCCACCGGCCTGCCCACGGCCACCAATATGGTCGCCACGGACTGGCGCCAGATGGTGCACGCCCTGTCGCTGCAGTCCGTGGACATCCCTCTGGCCGACCCCCATTTCTGGACCATGGCCGGCTCGGTGCGCGTGGGCCAGACCTGCCGCGACTGGGGCCTGACCTGGGGTTCGCACTCCAACAACCATTTCGACATCTCGCTGGCCATGTTCACCCACGTGGCCGCCGCCGTGCCCGGCAAGGTCACGGCCATCGATACGCACTGGATCTGGCAGGACGGCCAGTACCTCACGCAGAACCCGCTGCAGATCAGGGGCGGCTTTGTGGAAGTGCCCAAGACCCCCGGGCTGGGCGTGACCGTGGACCGCGAAGCCCTCAAGCGCGCCAACGCCCTGTACCTGGAACACGGCCTGGGCGCGCGCGACGACGCCATCGCCATGCAGCACCTGATCCCGGGCTGGACGTTCGACAACAAGCGGCCCTGCATGGTGAGGTGATGCCTCCCCCTGAGGCGCTGCGCGCCTTCCCCCAGGGGGACGACGCCATCGCTGCGGGGCGGCCCTTGCTCGGCATCTCTGGCCTGGGCCGCGCCCTGATTTGCACGACGCTTGCTTCGCGTTCCTCTTTTTCTTACGGAGAACTCCATGTCCCGCTACGACAACCTCATCAACGGCCAATGGACGGCTGCTGACAGCTACTCCCCCAACACCAACCCCAGCGACCTGTCCGATGTGATCGGCGAGTACGCCCAGGGCGGTGCAGCCGACGTGCAGGCCGCCGTGGCCGCTGCCACCGCCGCGTTCCCGGCCTGGTCCACCTCGGGCATCCAGGCGCGCTCCGACGCCCTGGACAAGATCGGCACGGAGATCCTGG
>NZ_SPEY01000030.1 GCF_009360615.1 Comamonas sp. | reverse complement strand
ATCCGCCAGTTGCTGTCGATACACGAAGAACTCTCCCACGTCTCTGTCGAAGTCAACCGCACAGAGCCGGCATAAATAAGTCGGTTGGAATCCGCAGGCTGGCAACACGGGTAGAATCCAGCGTCCCTCCCCGTAGTTCAATGGATAGAACGGTCGCCTCCTAAGCGACAGATACAGGTTCGATTCCTGTCGGGGGGACCATCTTCTAGTCCGGAAGCTTCCAAAGGCTTCCGGACTTTTTTATTTCTCCTCTGAAAACGGCCTTTTTCTTTCCACGGAAGTCCACCGGAGTCCAATAGCATCCACGCATATGTGGGGGCACATTTGGGGGCATGCTTTCAAAAATTGGGGGCACATTTCATTTGTGCCCCCAAAGCACGCTGCAGGATGTACCCCCAGATCGTGCCGATCTACCTCCAAGGATCCGGGCCAGATACCCCCACAGGCCAGGTTCACTTAACCCCCTCCGGTTGCCACCTCTACGCTTACGACTGCACAACGCTGCTGATTCGTAGAGTTCAGATCTTCAGTTACCCCCCTTAGGCAACCCGCTGAACAGTCCGACAACGCGGCTCGAATTACCCGCTTCCAAGCTATGCAGGAAGGACCCGTGGCCGGTCGTACAACACAACCCCCTATAGAGGGCCGTAGAACAGCGGGCACATGCGGCTCGGGGCATCCGCGTCATGGAGAAATGTGTTTGGGCATACCCTGCAGGCCGTGACCACAGCCATGCACGCCTGTATTGGCACCAGAAGGCGGTCTGAGCAGGACTGCGGCTTGGTGATACCCATGCCGGCACACAATAGCGCGACATTTGGCGCAAAAATGGCGTCGAACACTTTCACTTCTTGGATTGAAGAAAACCATGCGTGTACTTGTTGTAGAAGACGATCCCGCCCTGCGTCTGGGCATCAGCCGCATGCTTCAGGCCGAGGGTTGGCAGGTGGATGTCGTCACGGATGGCGAATACGCGCTCTCGGCATCGGCCACGCAGGACTACGATGCTGCCGTTCTGGATCTGGGATTGCCCCGGCGCAGCGGCCTGGAAGTGCTCTCGCGCTGGCGCAGTCAGGGCAAAGACCTGGCCGTCCTCATTCTCACCGCCAACGATGGTCTGACAAGCCGCGTTCAGGGTCTGAACAACGGTGCCGATGACTACCTGGCCAAACCCTTCGAACCGGAGGAGCTGGTGGCGCGCCTGCGCGCCGTCACCCGCAGGCGAAATGGGAATGCCAGCAATTTGCTGAGCCTGGGCCGCTTGCGCTTCAACACCGATACCAAGGAGTTGCACTGCGAGGAGGAGCGCTTGGCGCTGAGTCCGCGCGAGGCCGCACTGCTGGAGCTCTTGATGTCTTCGCCTGGCAGCGCCGTGCCCAAGGCACGCATCATCTCGGCGATGTCGAGCTGGGAAAGCAACTTCAGCGCCAACTCGGTGGAGATCTACATCCTCAAGCTGCGCCGCAAGCTGGCGCCAGCGGGAGTCAACATCGTCACCCTGCGTGGCGTGGGCTACGCGCTGGAGCTGCTGTGAACACGCCCTCGCCAGGCCGCGCCAACCTCAACCCTCTCGGCTGGATCAACCCCAGCCTGCTCAAGCAACTGATGCTGCCCGTGGTCTCGCTATGGGTAGCCTGTGCATTGCTGGCGACCAGTGCAGCCTATCTGCTGGCCGGGCGCAGCACCAACACGTCGTTCGACCGCTTGCTGGCAGACGATGCCCAGGCACTGTCTGCCCAACTGCGCTGGAATGACGGTGTGGCCAGCTTTGCCGCCAGCAAGGAAACTGCCGACTCGCTGGTGTTCGACTCACTGTCGCTGAGCCACTACTCGGTTCATACGGCCACCGGACGCACGTTGATGGGCGACATGCATCTGGAGATTCCCGAAATTGAGGCCCGAACCGACCCGCAAGCCATCTTCTTCGACCATACGGGCCGGCGCAGCCATACGCCGCTGCGCGTGGTGGCTCAGCGCTTTCAGCCCTCTCCCGGCGATGAGGCCGTATGGGTGGTGGTGGCGGAGTCCAAGGAAAAGCGCCGGCAGGTCAAAGACGAGATTGCCACCGCCATATTCCTGCCCGCGCTGATTGTGGGCTTCTTCATCATTCCGCTGTTCTACTACAGCATTCGCAGAGCACTCTCTCCGACACGCCAGCTCAGCGCCCTGGTCGTCGCTCACGGCGATGACAACCTCTCTCCACTGCCCGTCGAGCAAGTCCCGCAGGAGCTTCGCGAATTGGTGGCACACACCAATTCGTTGCTTCAGCGACTGCAGGCGTCGGTCAGCGAGCAGCGCCGCTTCATTGCCGATGCAGCCCACCAGCTGCAGACCCCCATGGCAGGAATTCGGCTGCTGGTCGGTGACATGCGCCGCATTCAGAAGTCCGACCCCACACAACCCATGGATGCCGAGGTTCTGGCTCAGCTCGATGAAGTGGCCACACGCGGGGCGCGCATGGTCAAGCAGTTGCTGGCCTTTGCCCGTGTCGCCGAAGACTCCGCAGCAGAGCCCGAGGTTTTCGAGGCAGTCGAGGCAATGCTGGAGCCCGCGGCCCGCTGGCGCAGCCTCGCCCTGACCGCTGGCAAAAGCCTGGAGCTGGAGAACCATACTGACCCAAAGCGGGAATTCATGCTCCATGGCTCACCGGTGCTGCTGGGCGAAGTGATTTCCAACCTGCTGGACAACGCCATCCGTTATGGCGGCCCGCAGATCAAACTGCGGCTGCATCATCACGACAGCACGCTGATAGTCCACGTTCAGGACGATGGCCCGCCGCTGGATGAGCATGCGCGCAGCCATCTGATGCTGCCCTTCTGGCGCGGAGATCATGGACAGCCCGAGGGCTCAGGCCTGGGCCTGTCCATTGCCCAGCGCATTGTGGAACGCCTCGGGGGGCGATTTGCCTTGGTCGAAAGGGCTGGGCTCGGCGCCTGTTTCGAAATCACGCTGCCTTGCGAGGTACGGGAACGACCCGCTGTTCAGGCGCGCAATACAGAGCACGGCTGAGGATTTAAAGCTGATGTAAAGCATATGGGGCTTAACTTCGGCAGCACTGTTGCGGACTGCGCGCCTACAACGCAGGCCGCTGACAGCCAGCAGTTCGATCCAAAGGATGGCCCTCATGACCGCCCCAAGCGCCCCCCGCTCCTCCTCAAAGCGCATCACCATCATCGCAATGGCTGCGCTGCTCTGCCTGGCTTGCGTCGGTGGCATCATCTATGCCGGCTCCCACAATGCACGGGCAGAGGAAGCGCCCGCAGACACGATTGCCGGCAAAGTGGACAAGGGCATCGTGCGGGTTCAGCCCGACCAGGTGGCCAGCTTCGACATCGGCAACCCCGAAACGCACGAATTCAGCAATGTGCGCCACTCCATCGGCGTCATCGACTTCAACCAGGATCGCACCGCCAAGGTGCTCTCGCCGTATCAGGGTCGGGTTTCGCAAGTGCTGGTCAAGGCGGGAGACGATGTCCGGACGGGCCAGGTGCTCTACACCGTGGCAGTCCCGGAGATGGCCCAGGCCGCCTCCGCACTGATCAGTGCCAGTGCCACTTTGCGCAATTCCAACGAAACCCTCAAGCGCGCCGAGACGCTGTCCAGGGACAACAGCATTCCCCAGAAGGAATTTCTTCAGGCCCAGGCCGACCAGCAAAGCGCCAAGGCCGCCTATGACGCAGCCCACCAGAATCTGCGCCTGTTTGACCTGAGCGACGCGGACATCAGCCGCATCGAGCGTGAGCGCAAGATCGGCCTCGAATTCGCCGTCAAAAGCCCGATCTCCGGCCGCGTGACTTTGCGCAGCACACAGCCAGGGCAACTGGTGCAACCCGGTAGCGACCCTGCCCCGATCGTGGTTTCCGACATGCGCTCGCTGTGGATGGTAGCCAATGTTCCCGAGTCCGAGTTCAGCCAGTACCGGCTGGGCCAGCCGGTGCAGGTCCATGTCGCAGCATGGCCAGGCAGGAGTTTTGACGCCAAGGTCTCCTATGTCGGCGACAGTGTCGATGCCGAAAGCCGCCGTTTGGTGGTGCGTGCAGAGGTCGCCGATCCCGACCATGTGTTGCGCCCGCAGATGACGGCGGACTTCAATATCACCGTCGCCGCCGCGGAAGACAGTCTGGCTGTGCCCGCCCAGGCCGTGGTGCGCGAAGGCAACGGCCATGACGTGGTGTGGCTGGCCATGGGCAAGGATGCAAAGGGGCCGTTGTTTACCAAGGCCGTCGTAGTGCGCGGCAAGACTGCCGACGGCTGGGTACAGATCGAGCAAGGTCTCCACAGCGATCAGCTGATCGCCCGCAAAAACGCGCTGTTCCTGAGCAGCCTGTACGAGACAGGTGCGCAGTAAGACTGCCGTCTGCATCAGGAGTATTGCCGTGTTCAGACCTTTGCTGGCCTTTGTTCTTTCGCGCCGCCCCATCGTGCTGCTGGCCCTGCTGGCCTTCATGGGCGCGGGCCTGCTGGCCTTCTCCAAGCTCAATGTGGAGGCCTACCCCAACCCTGCGCCCGTGATTCTCGAAATCACGGCCCAAGCCTCCGGCCTGTCCGCCGAGGAGATGGAGCGCTACTACACACGTCCGATGGAGATCGGGCTGGCCACCACCCCCAATGTGGACAACATCCGCTCCACATCGTTCTACGGCCTGTCCTTTGTGCGCATCACCTTCAAATACGGCACGGACTATTATTTTGCGCTGTCGCAGGTGGCCAACAATCTGCAGGCCAATGTGAACCTGCCCGGCGGTGTGCAGCCGCAGATCCAGGCTTCCAGCCTGGTGGGGGAAATCCTGCGCTACCAGGTCAAGGGGCCTTCAAGCTACAGCCTGACCGATCTGCGCACCCTGCAGAACTGGGTGATCGAAAAACGGCTGCTGACCGTGCCCGGCGTGGTGCAAGTCGTGACCTGGGGCGGCACGACCAAGGAATACCATGTCGATGCCGACCCCAAGCGGCTTGAGGCCTATGGCATCACACTCAAGAACCTGCTGGATTCCATAGGCAATGCCAACCTCAACGTAGGCGGGCGCGCCATCAGCGTGGGCGACCAGTCGGTGAACATTCGCGGCCTGGGTCTGGTCAACAACCTGGACGATATTGCCAATATCGTCGTGGGCCAGAAAAACGGCATGCCCATTCAGATCAAGGATGTGGCCAGCATCCGGGAAGGCACGATACCGCGCTTGGGCGAGGCAGGCCGCGACAACCAGAACGATGTGGTGACTGGCGTGGTCATCATGAACCGCACCTTGCACACCAGCGATGTGATCGACAAGGTAAAGGCTGCGGTGCAGAAGATCAACGCCGACGGAAGCCTGCCCGCCGGCGTCAAGCTCGAGCCCTACTACGACCGCGCCGTGCTGGTGGGCGTGACGACGCATACCGTGCTGCATAACCTGATCTTCGGCTGTCTGCTGGTCTTCCTCATCCAATGGATATTTCTGGGCGATCTGCGCAGCGCCGTCATCGTCAGCATCAACATTCCCTTCGCATTGTTCTTCAGCATCATGATGCTGGTGCTGACGGGCGAGTCCGCCAATCTGCTGTCGCTGGGCGCGGTGGACTTCGGCATCATCGTGGATGCGGCCGTGATTCTGGTGGAGAACATCTTCCGCAATTTCCAGAGGCCGGCCCCCATCCGGGCCTCACTGCTCAAGGCCATGTCCAAGGGCCCCGACGGTGCGCGCACCCAGCCCGGGGATGGCTGGACCTCTCGGTTGCGCATGATCTATTTGAGTGCCACCCAGGTCGACAGCTCAGTGCTGTTCTCGACCTGCATCACGATTGCCGCGTTCACGCCGCTGTTTGCCATGCAGGGCGTGGAAGGCCAGATCTTCGGCCCCATGGCCAGAACCTATGGCTATGCGCTGGCCGGCGCGCTGATTGCCACGTTCACCATCACGCCGGTGCTGGCCAGCTATCTGCTTCCCGCCAAGATCGAGGAGAAGGAAACCTTTGTCGTTCACGCCATCCATCGCATCTATGAGCCGGCCCTGAGCTGGACGCTCAGGAACGCTCGCCTGGTGGTCATGCTGGGTGTCGCTGCACTGGCTGGCGGCGCGCTCATGGCCACGCAGCTGGGCAGCGAATTTCTGCCTGCGCTGGAAGAAGGCAATTTGTGGATTCGGGCCTCCATGCCACCCACCATCTCGCTGGAGTCGGGACGCTCGCGTACCGACCGTATGCGCCAGATCATCAACGAGTATCCGGAGGTCATCACCGTGGTGTCGCAGCACGGCCGACCGGACGACGGATCGGACGCTTCGGGCTTCAACAACGTGGAGCTGTTTGCCCCGCTTCAGCCCTTTGAGAAATGGCGCCCCGGCATGACCAAGACGCGTCTGGTCAACGAGCTGCAAAACCGTTTCGCCACGGAGTTCCCCGGGGTGAGTTTCAACTTTTCTCAATACATTCAGGACAATGTGCAAGAAGGCCTTTCCGGTGTGAAAGGGGCCAACTCCGTCAAGATCATCGGCCCCGACCTACCCACGCTGGAAAAAATTGCCGACCATGTCTACGACGTCATGGGGCATATCGACGGTGTGGCCGATCTCGGCGTATTCCATGTGCTGGGCCAGCCCAACATGAACATCCAGATCGACCGTCAGAAAGCGGCACGCTATGGCCTCAACACCGGCGATGTCGCCAGCACCATCCAGACGGCGCTGGCAGGCACCCAGGCCACCACGGTACTGGAAGGCGAAAAACAGTTCGGCCTGACGGTTCGCTTCGCGGAGACCAGCCGTGCCTCCCCAGAGAGCGTGCGCAATCTGCGCGTGGGCTACACCACCGCATCGGGCGGGACCTCGTATGTGCCGCTGTCGGACATTGCCACGATCACGCTGGACACGGGGGCGACCTATATCTACCGTGAAAGCAACGAGCGCTACATCCCCATCAAGTTCTCCGCCCGGGGACGAGATCTGGGCAGCACGGTCAGCGAAGTCCAGCGCCGCATTGCCCAGGAGGTGCAACTGCCTCAGGGCTACCGCATCATCTATGCCGGGGAGTTTGAAGCGCTTCAGCAGGCCAAGGCCCGCATGATGATCGCGATTCCGGTGGCTTTCTGCCTGGTCTTTGCATTGCTCTATGCGTTGTTCAACAACTTCACCTACTGCCTGCTGACGCTGGCCTCAGTGCCATTCACGGTGATTGGCGGCATTCTGGCCCTGTATGTCTCGGGTCAGGTGCTCAGCGTCTCCGCCATCATCGGTTTCATCTCCCTGCTGGGCGTGTCCGTCATGGACGGGATTCTGATTCTCAGCGTCTACAAGGACTTGCGTGCCATGGGACACGAGCCCACACGCGCCGTAGGCGAAGCCTACCGCAGTCGCATGCGTCCGCTGTTGATGACGGCTCTGTCGGCCTGCATCGGCCTGCTACCCGCAGCCATCTCTCACAGCATCGGCAGCGAGGTGCAGCGTCCCCTGGCCACCGTGGTGGTGGGCGGCATGCTGATCGGCCCGGTATTCCTGCTGCTGGTGGTCCCGGCACTGCGCCTGGTGGTGCTGCGCCGCATGAAACCCAATACACGCCGCGAAGGGCTGGGAGGCAAACGTGCGTAACACCGCTACATACCCAGAATGGCGCGCAGTCACCCTGGCAATCTGCTTGGCAGTCTTGCTGGCCGGCTGCGCCGTGGGCCCGGACTATGTACGCCCCGAGGTGCAGAAGCCGCAGTCGCTGACGCGCACCCCCGTGGCGACAGCGCTGCCTGTGAGTACCACTGGCGGCATCGGCCACCAGTGGTGGCAGGCTTTTGGCAGCGCAGAGCTGGACTCCATCGTGCAAGAGGCCTTGGATAAAAGCCCCTCCATCGAAGCCGCCCAGGCCACTTTGCGCGCAGCACATCAGAACGTGGTGGCTCAGCGGGGCTATTTCCTACCCTCGGCTCAGCTGGGCTACAACCCCACACGTCAGAACACGGGCCAGTCTCTCTCGCCGCCCCTGAACAATGGCGAATCGCTGTACACCTATCATACGGCCCAGCTCAGCGTCTCCTACGCCCCTGACCTGTTCGGCAGCAACCGCCGCCAGGTCGAAGGGCTGCAGGCCGCCGAGGAAAGCCAGCGCCTGCAGCTGCAGGCTGCCAGACTGAGTCTGGCAGCCAATCTGGTGGCGGCAGTGATCCAGACCTCCATGCTGCAGGAGCAGACCGACCTGCTCCAACAGGCCACGGAAGCGGCCCAGCAGCAGTTGCAACATATGCGCAAGCAGCAGGCCAACGGTTATGCCAGCGGCCTGGAAGTCGCCACTCAGCAAACCCTGTTGCTGCAGTTGCAGCAACAGCTGGTGCCTCTGCAAAAGTCTCTGGAGCAGACCCGCAACCTCGTGGCCACGCTCATGGCACGCACGCCTGACCAGGCTCCAGCCCTGCTGCCCTTGTCCGGATACCAGCTCCCCTTGCTGCCTCAGGTCGTGCCGTCACAACTGGTGGACCAGCGTCCTGATATCCGCGCTGCAGAGACCCAGGTGCAACAGGCCAGCGCAGCCGTAGGAGTAGCCACCGCTGCGCGGCTGCCGCAGCTGAGCATCTCGGCGGCCTATGGCGGCGGCGCCACCACGTTTGCGCGCATGTTCTCGGCTGGCAATGTGACCTGGGCTCTGGGTGCCAACCTGCTGGCACCCTTGTTCAATGGTGGTACGTTGCGGGCCCGTCAACAGGCAGCGGAGGCCGAGCTGCAGGCTTCTGCCGCCAGCTATCAGAGCACTGTGCTTTCGGCGTTTCAGGACGTGGCCAACGCCCTGTATGCCGTGGATGCAGATGCTCGCGCGCTGCGCATGAGCCGCGACAGCGAGGAAGCCAGTTATACGACCTGGAAACTGAGCGACTCTCAGCTCAAAGCCGGCTATGCCAGCATGCCCACATCCCTGGCTGCGAAGCAATCCTGGCTGCAGGCGCAAGCCGCCCGCGTGGCCGCACAAGGCAGTCTCTATGGAGATGTAGTGGCGCTGTATCAGTCACTAGGTGGAGGCGTGCTCCGCACAGATGCAAGTGCAAGTGCAAACTGAGATCGCTGTCGCGTCGCGTGATCAATGCAGTAGTTGTGGAGGTGGGGCACAGGCTTCTGGGATGTCCAGATCCAAACAGCGCACAAGCCAGCTTGCGCATCGGAGCGATGGCGGATGGCGGATAGCGATCGCAGGGACTGCGACGAGCACCGGCCCGGCTCGCCAGTGCATGGGACATGGTCTTCATCCATTTTTCCCGGGGTGGCTTGCATGCAGTCGCTGGCGAAGCTCCGCACAGCCCCGTCGCTCTTTTCACCCGTTGCCGGACGTTGACGATGCGGCAGCCTGCCAGCCATTGCCCAGCCTATCGATCTGGCCTGTATGCATGTGAAAGGCGAGCCCCTGCAACTGTCAGGGCATCATGCTCCGGTCGTCCGGCTAAACCGAAAAGGTAGAAACAGCCACCAAGGATTGCAGACTTCAACCCTGACGGCAGGACAGAGAATATCCGCCGCCCCAAGTGCCGGATAGGGAGGCGCACTGTCTGCAGCTCCGCCCAAACCCGCCGTTGTGCACCCGTCCGCATCTAAACCCCGATGAATGTCATGGCGCGGTGGTCGACAGTTCGCTCCCCCCAAGGGCCGGGGCAAGCTCTTTAGCAGCGGTCTCTGCAAACGATGAATGAGAGGCGGCAAGCTGCTGGCTGCGGCCGACGGCCGAGTCGTGCTTTCTTTCCATTGCGTCGCGTGGCGCTCACCACCAGGAGCCTGCACTCCCCCCTCTGTCAATCAATGCGGGCAGGCAGGACGCGTGCTCGGCAGACCGGGTTGCAATTCGCGCTCCTCCAAGCGTGCTGTATCGCAAGAGCGTCGCAGATGGGCAATGAACAAGCAACAACACCAGAAATAGAAATCGTTCGTATCTCATGGCAATGTTAGAGTCTCTCAGATTGATTGCAGCTATCGAAAACCAATATTTATTGCATCGATCAACTGTGATTCATGCCCCCGACGGCCGAACCAGAGAGACCACATGTCCAGGAAAAGCACGTTACGCCCCACCAAGAATGTCATTTCCATGGACGAGGTTCTGGCACGGACAGCGCTTTCCAAATCGAAGCTGTACAAGCTTTTGCGACAGGACAGGTTTCCGCATCCTGCCCCCATGAGCAACAGAAGCATTGGCTGGTTCGAGGCAGACATCGAAGACTGGCTGCAGGCCAGCCAGACCGCTCGCCAGAAGCATCCTGCACTCCCTGTCGTCTATATGGCGGGCAGAATGGGAGAGCCTGCAGACGGGCGAATACCAGGCAGCGACTGGTCTTGCCGGCCAATTTTCGACGTTTCACTATCTCTTGCCCTGGGCAATCCGGCCATCCAAAGCCCGGGAGCCGATGCGCTGATCGCTCCACCCCAGGAAATGGTCTTTCACGAGACGCGTACAAGATTCATGTATTCGGGTCCTTGGAAAGCCCAGGGCATCCACGGCAGGTTTATGCATGGCGTCACCTCATGCTCGTCCGACAAGGACCAGGATGCGGCATACCGCGCCGCTCTTCAAGGCATATCGCGCGCCGATGTCCTCGTTGCCTATCTCGAAGACCTCGAAACCCATGACACCTTGGTTGAGATCGGCTTTGCACGTGCGACGAACAAAAGGGTGGTCCTGATTACTTCGCCTGCACTGCACAAGCCGCCCCTGGGCGGAGGGCTCTGGTTTGCGGTCAGGGCCGCAGACCGACATATCCAGTTGCCTGACCGGCCCGGCTGTACCTCGAAGGACCTCTGGCGATTGGCCCATGCGCACGCAGCAATGACCATTTCGGAGTGGTATCCGCACAGCATGGCCTCCCCCTCCGAGCGCCTGCTCCTCCACCGATTCCTCTGAAAAAGTAGCTGGCTCGCTCAGCCCTCCCCAGGCACATGCAGCCTCACGGGCAAATGCCAGCCTGCAGCGCCGGATTTTCCGCAGGCGGCATGGCGACGCACCGAGGCAGTAGTCAGCAGGTGCAATCGGACCACATCGCCCGGCAGCATTCGGTAACGGGCCGGCATACGGCCTTGAGAAGCGTCCTGGTACGCCAACCGACTTGACCCGTCCCCTGACGAATCCCGGAGATGGCGTCGTAACGGACACGAGCGGGCAATCGCCCCGCAAGGCGGGGGCTCAAACAAGGCCGCTGAAAAGCTGCCTTTGCATTCAGCGGCTCACGGCTCTCCATCCTCAACGGTCAGAGACCCTCGTCGGCCTTCTCCCCCTTGCGGTACGTCGAATACACGATCACCGGAATACCGGACTCACCAAGGTACTGAGAGATCAGAGGCTGCACTGCGTCCCATTCCAGGCCACCCACACCGGTTGCCAGCCGGGGCAACGCAACGCTGCGGATCTTCTCTTCCCTGATGTATTTCGCCAGGTTCTGCAGCGCGCGGCGGACGTTCTCCACGCTCGCCTTGCCGGGCTTGGCACCCGGCCCTTGCCCCATCGTATTTTGCGTGACCAGATTGATGATCTTGCGCATGCCGCCACCTTCCTGCACACCTGTCCAGCCCCAGACGTCTCCGGGAACAATGGACTTGTTGCGGGTGTCATGACGGTAGTCCTTCACCAGAGAAGGCCAGCGCTCACGCAAGGCCAGAGCCAGCCCGCTGTCGAAGGGGTCAAACGCAGAGATACCGTGCCCCAGCAAATCTGCGTTGCTCAAAAGAATATCGCCGCTAACCTCTTTGATCATCAATTACTCCTTGGTCGGTGAAAGAATACGAATCCGCATTCACTATTGCATATATGCGAATGAAAATTCACAGATAACCAAGGAACCACAGGATATTCGATGAAATAATCGTAAACAGCCTTAGAATCAAAATAATAGTGCCCTGATAAAATAACTCTTACCTGTATTCTTTGATTTAAATCATCACCCAATCAAAAAATATGAATACAGGAGATTTTCCCCAAATGGCAGACCCCCCTGTGCCTTGGCGCTGTCAGACCCGCCATCGGGATCATGCAGGACCGAAAATAAAAGCGTGTGGACGACCCATACCAGCCACCACAATCGGAGCTTCCGCGACGGTGCCGATCCGTTTGCACTGCGAACCAGGTACTGATGCCGAGAATGAGAAAGGTGAGCCACTTCTTTCCCTAGGGATACCAATCAAGGCTCGCTCCGGCCATATTTCCCAATATGCACGCCTCCTCCCCGATAGCGAGAGAACCTGGAAACCAAGAAGATAGATTGAAGGCTTTTCATCCAGCACACCGCCGACAACGCTTGAAGACATTCTCCCAAGACTGTCATGGAGATTCATGACCCGACCGTGCCGTGTTCTCCAGAACCTGAACCGATTCCCATGCAGGTCAGCCGTCAGCGATTGATTTCTGCCCGACCTTCGGCTTCAGCCCCCTCCGCGCGAACCATTTCGTACGACGCCGGAATGACCTGCCCCGAGGCGGTTGCTAAGGCCGCAACAACGCCAGAGCGACCGCCCGCACAGGGACCGGTCGATACCGGCAAGTCGGCAGAGGAGTCAATCGCCTGACTGCTCGCATGGCGACCCACAGACCAAGACGCGGCGGCGGCAGACCATCTCGACCGCCATGCAGCAGCGCTGGCTGGGCGATCACCCGTACCTGTCGATCCAGCGCCTTCACCCCATCCTCCAGCGCCCTCTGGAAGCGGCCGTGAAAGTCAAAGAACCTGCCCTGGCCCCACGGACCAAGCCGACTCGCCGGGCTCTCGCCGCCTCCGCGAGATTGGCATGAAGCGCTTGGCACGGAAGGCAGCCCGGCTGCCGCCACCTCAATCGTCGTTACCGCTCCTCCGCCCGGGGCAGCGTGGGAAGGAGGCAGAAAGCGGCGATGTGAACGAGGAACTCGGGATGGCGGATCTTCGGCACACGGCGACTCGGCGCATGCATCGGTTCGAGCCGAGGGGCCGTCAGCAGGGCAATGGGAAAAAGCGGCGGCCCTTGCCCCGGATTACTTGCAAGCCGCTCCTGCATGGTGCGTCGCAGCACGCACCCAGAACAGAGTCAAAGATCCCGGCGAATGAGTGCGCCCTTGAACAGGACCGGCCCCGTCGGCCCCATTGAACTGGGCACGCCGCCTTTGGGCTCCAGGCTGATGGCCAGCGCAGGAATTGCTGTCATGTCATTCTCCTGCGCCGTGAGCTGTTCGAGCCTGCCATCGCCCATGACCCCCAAGGACCGTGGCGCACCCTGCTGGGGCAAGGCCCACAATTGCAGAGACTTGTTCTCCGCTTCCTTGAAGCCGCTCACGCGCTGCAGCACCAGCTGATTGTGCCGGGGATCAAAGGTCACCAGCATGGAGGCATCGGCCTGGCCGTCTGCAAGCACTGCCACGTATCGAATCTGGGGAGTCGCCTGCAACGCAGCCTGCGCCAGCTGGAGTTGCGTTTGCAGCGCAGACAGCTGCTGCTGTGAAGCCTCCCTGAGACCTTGGTGCGACCAAAGCCCCACCGAGACAGCTGCCACGGCAGCCATACCGCCAGCCAGGGCCAAGCCACGCCACCATGCAAGTGCCCTGACGGAGGACCTCGGTACGGCTGCTTCGCGCTGCTGTGCGATTCGAGTATCGGCCTTGTCGGCGTCAACCAGGTTGGCGATGCGGGTCCAGACCACGGCATCGGGCTGTACCGGCACCTGCACCTCGGAAAAGGCCGACCAGCGGCCTTGCCAGAGCAACGCCGCCGCACGGACCTGGGGATATTCTCGGGCCAGTTGCTCGAAGCGTCGGCGCGCACCGCCGTGCAAAGTGCCCAGCGAATAGGAGGCAGCGAGGCGATCCAGCAATTCGGGGTTTCGGTTCAGGTTCATGATGTCGACTCCTGGCGCTCAGACATGGCGAGCCATGCACTTGCGCAGCTGTTCCAGGCTGCGGCGCATCCATGTCTTGACGGTCCCCAACGGCAGCTGAAGGCTGTTGGCCAACTCGCCATGGCTCAAATCCTTCAGATAGGCCAGGCTCACCAGCTGGCGCTGGGGCTGCTCCAGCTTCTGCAGGCATTGGTGCAGGGCCACGGCCTGTTCACTGGCCTCCACGAGCTGCATGGGCCCTTGCGTGTCCTGGTCCTGAGGCCACTCTTCAAAATCCTCGATCGGGACGTTGAGATGCAAGCGCTCGGCCTTGCGCCTGCGCAAAAAATCCAGGGCCCGGCTGCGCACGAGCATGCCCATCCAGGCCAGCGGCGGGCTGAGTGAATCGCGGTAAGAGCCGGCACTGCGCCAGATTCCCAGAAAGCTCTCTTGCAGTACGTCCTCTGCCCACTCCCTGTTGCAGAGGATGCGCAGGGCCAGTCCATACAGCCGCGAGGCGGTCTGCTCGTACAGAAGCTTGAGAGCAACCTCATCCCGGGTTGCTACACGGTCGATCAAGTCCATCAGTTCGTTGTCCGGTGTATTGGCGCTCATGCAGCCATTGTGATCAGAAGGATCTCGTTCATGCGGTGCTGTTGGATAACTGCCAAGGCATGTTGCAGTCCCTGGTATTCCCCTATACGCAGCATCTCGGCTGCTGGATGTGGAAAACGCACGAACGGGTGAAAAAAATTTGCAGAAACTTGAATCCAGCGCGTCGGGGGCCGCGTATTACCAACGTCGGGCCTCGAAATTGGTCGACACAACCCCACAGTCAACTAGGAGTCATCATGAGCATCCATCTGTTTGAAGGTCATTCCTCTGCCATGGCCTCGCGTCGCGGATTTCTGGGCACTACCGGCACCTTGTCAGCCGTGGCGGTCGCCATGCTGGCAGGCAACGAGTCTCTGGCACAGGGCATGGCCAACGATCCTTCCAAGGATGTATCCATCCTCAATGTGGCTCTTGGGCTGGAGCATGAAGCCATCAACGCCTACCAGCTGGGAGCCGGCAGCGGCCTGTTGCAAAAGCCCGTGCTGGACGTGGCCCTGCTCTTCCAGAGCCATCACAAGGCTCACCGCGACGCACTGATTGCCACCATCCAGAAAATGGGCGGCAAACCGGTGGCCGAAGCCTCGATGCAGGCCTATGCCGACTCCCTCAAGGCTGCGACCCTCAAAACCCAGGCCGATGTGCTGGCTCTGGCCGCAAGACTGGAGCTGGGCGCGACCAATGCCTACCTGGGCGTCATTCCAGCCTTTGAAAGCCGCGACCTGGCCAAGGTTGCAGGACGTCTGGCCGCCGATGAGACCATGCACTACACCGCATTGATATCGGCACTGGGACGCCCACTGCCGGGCAATGCCCTGTCGTTCGGCGGCTGAGCAGCGACGCTCCCTGCTATCGGGCAAGTCTGCCCCGTGAGCTATTTCGGCCGGTTGACGAATCTTTCATGACGCGTCACCGGCACACACTTTCGCCGGCCTGTCGGGCAGATCACCCCCTGAATGCCGGGCCAAGAAAGCGATGGACGCCGAGCGTGTATGGGGGTTTGCCGGTCCTGACGCCAAACCTCAAACTCGAAGCGGGACGGTCATCGGCAAGTACGGGGGCCGCCTGCGACCGGGGAGAACCGCGATGGCTCCCGGGTCACGGCCACGCCGCTTGCCGTGGCTCCTGCCGGAGCGGGCAATATCCCGCTGCAACCGGTCCAGGCCCATCCGACCTCCGGCATGGAAGCCCTGCAGGGCGTGACCTATATCCAGCGCGTGGCCACCAGGGGAGGCGCCGCACCCATGGCCTGCGCAGCCGTGAACCTAGGCCGCAGGCAGATCGTGCAATACCGGGCAGACCACATTTTCTGGAAAGCAGCCTGACCGAGAATCCAGCGGCGTCCCTGTCCGAGTCAGGGACGCCGCACTGCTCTCGGGACAGGGCGCTGACATTCCCGACTGCATGCCATTTTCACGGAGACCCGCAGGCCGATTCGGGTCAGCAGCGCCGGCTCACGCCATCCCGTAGCGGGAAGCCAGGCTGGAGAAGTACGCAGATCCGCATGCCCTGCATTCTGGCTGGAACTTCGCTTTCCTGGCTGGCCAAGCTGCCGAGTCAGTTTGATCGACCCCGACCGCCACGCTGGAAACCGGTACCCGTACTCTCTAGCCCGAGATGGCCCGGAGACGCGCTTCCCGCTGCGAAGGAGACTCGTCACGCAATTCCTGAATCACTTGCTCGCGGGTTTTGCTGGACCCGCTGCGGGGACTCTCTCTCGGGAAACTGCTTTCACCAAACGACAGTCCACCCTGCTTGATGGCCGCTTCGGTCTCCGCCTTGACCTGAGCCCTGGTTTTCTGACTCACAAAGTGATCTGGATGAACGGTCACGCCTTGCTCGTTGTTCGCGGGATGCTCGTAGGCTGCGGAAGCAGTAGCCGGAAGAGCAAGTGTGATGGCTGCGGCCACGGTGGCCAGTGCAGAGTAGATTGAAATTCGCTGTTGAGACATATAGGGCTCCGGAAAGGTCTAGGAAACACCACTCCTCGGCCGGGTTCAAGCTGAGGAGAAGTTGTGTTGATGCTAGAGATCGGACCCCATCAAAATCAGGACAGCACGATGACATTCTTGTCAGATCTGCCGAGTGCCCCGGAGCGCGGGCCATGCGCCTCCCGCCAAGAGATCCGGCAGCCTCGGGAGCGCGGACAACTTCTTGTCAAAAGCCATGTGTGCATGCGCAGCAGTCAAGCCTTGGCACGGGGTTTGAAGAGGTGGATGGTCTGACCGCGAGCCAGCATCTCCACCAGCTGAGCGATGCGCCGGGCCCGTGTCTCGGCTTTCGCGGCCGTCTGGATGCGCCAGAGTATCGCGTAGCGACTGGAGGCATTGATGGAAGCGAAAAAGGCCATGGCCGCGGGCTCGGCCTCCAGTGCCGCCTGCAGGTCTTGGGGAACCGTTGACGTACGTGCGCCATCGTAGGCCCGTGCCCAGCGCCCGTCCGCCTTGGCGGCCTCCACCTGGGCGTGACCCGCAGCCTGCATGCGGCCCGCATCGATGAGTGCCTGGACCTTCTCGACATTGATCTTTGACCAGACGCTGCGCGCGCGCCGCGGCGTGAAGCGCTGAAGATAGTGCTGGTCGTCAAGACTTTTCTTCTGTCCATCGATCCAGCCCCAGCACAGCGCAATCTCCACCGCCTCGGGGTAGGTGACACTGGGAGCATGGGCTCCTCGCTTGGCGATCTTGAGCCAGAGCCCCCCGGAAGTGGCGTGATTCTTCTTCAGCCAGGCCTCAAAGGCTTGCGGGCTCTTGAACAGGATCGGTGCCGGTTCGAGCGGAATGACGGAGTTGGCAGCAGGCATCACCTGGACCTTCGCGACGAAAGCACCAGCCCGGCTCGTGACAAAGAAACCAGAGCCTGGCTGATGGCATGGATGAACCAGTGTAACCAGGGCTCCGGGCCGGTGGCCGTCCCTCCACGCCCCATGTCGCCTTGAAACCCGGGGGCCTGTCACCACAGTTGCACAAGCAGCCCCGTCATCCCCGCCGCGGCAATGACGTAGATGACATTGATCTTGAAGCGGAGCAATGCGATGCCTGCAGCCAGCCCAATGGCAATCGATGGCCACTCCACATGTCCTGCAAAGCCTTGGGGCCAGATGACGTGGTAGGCAAAGAAGACCGCCAGATTCAGGATGACACCCACGACCGCCGAGGTGATGCCGACCAATGGCGCAGTGAACTTCAGTTTGCCGTGGGTGGACTCGATGAAGGGACCGCCCAGCAGGATGAAGAAGAAGGAGGGCAGAAAAGTGAAGAAGGTCGCGATCACTGCAGCGACGACTCCGGCGAGCAGCAGCGAATCCGCGCCGAAGATCGCCCGGGTCCAGCCGCCTACAAAGGCCACAAAGGACACCACCATGATGAGAGGACCAGGAGTCGTCTCTCCCAGAGCAAGGCCGTCGATCATCTGTGTTGCAGTCAACCAATGGAAGCTCTCCACCGCACCCTGGTAGACATAGGGCAGCACCGCATACGCACCACCAAAGGTCATCAGCGCGGCCTTGGTGAAGAACCACCCCATCTGTACCAGAGGTGACTCCAGACCAAACGCCATGGCGAGCACGCCCATCACGCTGGCCCACAACGTCAGGCAAACCAGCGACACCCTCCAGAATCCCCGCCAGGAAAACAGCGCATGCGGCGGAGTCGGAGTGTCATCATCGACCAGTGCGGCCCCGGCTGAGCGAGGCGGACTGCCTTTTTCATGGCTGGCGGCACCAAAGGCCTGCGGGCGTAATTCACCCCCGACGAAACCGGCCACGGCAGCCGCCATGACGATGAGCGGAAACGGAATATTGAGCGTGAAAATGGCCAGGAAGGCCGCAGCCGCAATGCCCCAATGCCAGCGGCTCTTGAGCGATCTGGAGCCCAGCCGGTAGGCGGCCTGAGCCACCAGCGCCGTCACTGCCGGCTTGATGCCATAGAAGAAGCCCGCAATGAGCGGCATATCGCCATGGGCCAGATAAAGCCAGGCCAGGGCCATGATGATGAACAGCGATGGCAGAACAAAAAGAACCCCGGCCAGAATGCCGCCCCATGTCCGATGCAGCAACCACCCCAGATAGGTGGCAAGCTGCTGGGCTTCAGGCCCTGGCAGCAGCATGCAGTAGTTGAGGGCGTGGAGAAATCGCTTCTCAGAGATCCATCGGCGCCGATCCACCAGCTCCTCATGCATGAGTGCGATCTGACCTGCTGGGCCGCCAAAGCTGATGAAGCCCAGCTTCAACCAGAAACGCAGCGCCTGCGACAGCGAAAGAGAGACCGGCGCAACCGGATCGGTGGGCCTGGGCAATGCGGTGTCCATAGAAACTCCATAGAGAATATCCAGCTCTTGGACGGGACACCGTCTACCCTTGCGGGACGGGAGGCTGCATTCCCGATGCGGAAATTCTAGCCTAGTCGGCCGCGCTCTCGCACACCCCGGGGACAAGTTCTGAGCTCTCCGATCGCCGCTGCAGCAAACGGCATCCCGGTGCACCTGCCGCACCCCCTCAACCAAGGCATTTCGGCCCTCGACACCCAGGGCTTTTTCGCCCCGGATACCTCGCGCAGCCTAGGGCACGGTGCACCGGGATTGTCACTACCCTGCAACAGCGCACTGCTGAAGCCACATGGCCGGTGGAGCTGACGTCAATCCTCAGACCGCATCCACAATCGACGAGACATCCAGTACATACATCTGGCGCTGGCTCTCATGGACCGAGTCAATGCAGACCTGCCTTCCATCACGACTCCAGCGCGGGTGCAGGTCACAGCGGTTTTCCTTGCTCAATTCCGGAGAAGCATAGAAGCTGCCCAGATTGTGGCGCTTGCCCGTCTGCATATCGAACAAGAACAGGAAACGCTCGTGGGTCCTGTCGTCCGGATAGGTATCGCTCAGCATCCAGCGGGTATTCACCGGCGAGAAGGTCATATGGCCGTTTTCCACCAGCACATCGCGTCCGATCACTCTCACCCGGCCTCCTTCGACATCGTGATAGAGATGGTAGTGGATCTCGCCGGCATGCGGCCCCCAGACAATGATGTGCTCGTTGTCCTGCCACAGGGGGTGAGAGATCTGATACTCTGATTTTTCATAGTCGAACGTCCCCACGGCACCGGGATCGAAGTCGTCAGCCAGCTGCGGCAGCGGATGATCGGAGCACTCCAGCAAGCGCATCTCCGATCCGTCCGGATTCATGGTGATCAGACGGTGCAGAAAGCAGGTCTCATCTTTCACACGCTCCGTCCAGCGGTGCAGGAAAAGTATGCGTGAAGAAGCCGGATTGACTTCGATATGGCTTACCCAGTGGATGGCTTTGTCCATCGAGGACACAGGATGGAATGCCTTGAGTTGCGCATAGCTGACCAGCAACCGGGCATCCCCTGTCCCCAGCTCCATGCGCCAGATGCCGTCGTCGGCAGGAGCCAGAGGCAGTTCGAACGGCTGGCCCGGTTCGCTGTAACCGATGGTCTCGTGCGTGATGTACAGACGCCGGTAGTTGACCGACAGGGCCCACGCGCTGCTGGGCGCCACCACATAGACGGGCATGGGCAGAATGCGGCGCTCGTGCGTATCCACATCCACCACCACGGCGCCAAAGCCCGGGTAACGGGCGGACATATCGCCTGTGCGATCGTTGTAGATCAGCTTGCGGCCCGAGGCACCGTCCAGCCACTGCAGCTGGCTGCCCATCTGGAAATTCCAGGCACCGGTTTCGCCCACCGCGTGAAAGCGGTCACCATCCCGGGTGTCGAAATAGCCAATCGTGGCCTTGACCTGCGGGGTCAGATAGATGTCCATCCAGGGTATCTGCTGGGCAGCCAGCAGGCTGTCGCTCCTGTCCCAGCTGGACTTGTTGTAATAACCGAAGAAGTGATGCAGCGCGCCGTCGCCAACGCGCCGGCAGGGAACAAAAGAAGAGTCAGAGGAAATAGTCATGGGATGTCGGACATAGGCATCGCAGCGACGGGCTGCGACTGGAAAACGTAGCGGTCGTGCAAAAAGACACGGCTCTGATCAGTTCGCAGAGATATTTCCGGCAGCGATCACCTGGTCCCAGCGTTGCTTTTCCCGGGCCACGAAACTCTGCGCTTCCGGCAGGGTATTGGCCACGGCACTCATTCCCTGCTCCTGCAGCCCCTTGCGGAACTCAGGCGTATTGACCACCTTGCGGATGTCTTCGCTGAGCTTCTGCACCACGGACTGGGGCACCTTCGAAGACACGGCGACCGTGGTCCATGATGTCGCCACATAGTCCTTCATTCCAGCCTCGCCGGCCGTCGGCACATCCGGCAGTGCCGCCAGACGTTCCTGGCCGGTCACCGCCAGCGCCTTGAGCTTGCCGCCCTTGACGTGCGCCAGCACTGTGGGAGGATTCTCGAACATCAGCTGGATCTGGCCGCCCAGCAGATCGTTGAGCGCGGCAGAGCTGCCACGGTAAGGGACATGGACAATGGGCGCTCCGGACTGCAGCTTGTACAGCTCACCCATCATGTGAACCGAGGAGCCCACGCCAGCAGAGCCGAAATGGATGCTCCCTGGCGCCTGCTTGGCAAGCGTGGTCAGCTCCTGCAGATTCCTGACAGGCAGTTGGGGCGTTGCAACCACCACGTGCGGCATCTCCGCCAGCACGGTGACAACACGCAACTCCTTGGCGGGGTCGTAAGGCAGCTTTTTGTAGACCGCGTAAGCGGCATGCAGACCGATGGACCCCACCATCAGCGTATAGCCGTCTGCAGGCTGATCCGACACATATTTCCCTCCCAGATGGCCACCCGCCCCGGGCTTGTTTTCCACCACCACAGGCTGATTCCACAGGCGACCCAGCCTGTCGGCGAGCATGCGTGCCTGAACGTCCGAGCTGCCACCCGCAGTGAACGGAACGATGATGCGAATCTGACGTGCAGGATTGGGATAGACAAGGCTGCCTTCCGCCCGGGCAGATCCGATGCCGGCCAGCGTTGCGGCAGCCAGCACACCCAGACACAGAGAGCGACGAGCGCTGATGCAAACCATCGAATGACTCCTTGGATTGATTGGTGCGCTCTCGATGCCTGAAAGCGCACAGATGGATTCGTTGGAAGCCAGTGTAGGAAGCCGCTCCTAATCGGAAAAATTCATTTTTCAAACCTGCCTATACGCAGTTGGTATACCCTTGCCGATCGACGTTGAATTGCCTGCGCCATGCCACGCCCTTTGAGTTTTAAAGAGATCGAAGCCTTTCGTGCGGTGATGCAAACCGGCACCACGACCGCTGCGGCCCAGTTGCTGCACACCACGCAGCCGTCCATCAGCCGCCTGCTGGCACAGATGCAGACAGGCGCGGGCCTGAAGCTGTTTGATATGCACAAGGGAAGACTGCGCGCGACTGCAGAGGCACGGGAGCTGTTCTCGACCGTTCAGCAACACTTCGTCGGCCTGGAGCGCATCGAGCGCGACCTCCAGGGGCTGCGGCAATTCGGTGCAGGCACCTTGCGCATAGGCTGCACTCCGGCGCTGGGCTTGTCGATCGTCCCTGCGGCGCTTCACCACTTTCTGCACCGCTACCCGGGTACCCACATCAGCCTGCAGACGCTGGGCACCACGCACCTGCGGGAAGGACTGCTGCACGGCCGGTTTGACCTGGTTGTCAGCACCATGGCCATTGGTTCGCCCGAACTCAACGCAAGCGTGCTGCACCAGACCCGGGCTGTGTGCGTCATGCATCCAGAGCATCCGCTGGCTGTGCGCAGCAGCCTGCATGTCAAAGACCTGGAGAGCCAGCTGCTGCTGACGTTGAACTCCGACGACAACATCTACCTGCAACTGCAGCGAACCATGCTGGAGCATGACGTCCATCCCGGGGCAACCGTCGAAACCACCTACTCATCCACCATTTGCTGCCTCGCTGCGCAGGGCACGGGCCTGGGAGTCGTGAACCCCTATGTTGCGGCAACGTTTGCCTCAGCCCTCTGCATCAAGCCCTTTCTGCCCGAATGCTCCGTGGAAGTGGTGCTGGCACTGCCGGGCCATTCAGCCCCTTCGGAGCGCACGCAGTGCTTTATCGAGGCGCTGCACAGGCAGCTGGAAGCATAAGCCGCCCGGATTCGCGAAAAAGGCCTCCCACCCGTACCGCCCGCTGTATCCGAGGTGGCCGGCTCCGAATGGGATTCAGAGGTCTGTGCCCGCGCCCGGACACAGTGGCCTGGATGCCATGACGAACGGTGACATGCCAGGCGGGACTCAACGGGACTTGCATTGAATCGGCACCATGCGGCCGACCTCCACCGTCAGGTCCTGTCCTTTGCCTCGAATGGTATTGGGCCCATTGCTGTAGACAAACCCGGAGCCGCTCGGTTGCTGCGACAACTCCACGCCTTGACCGCCTCGAATCAGGACTGCCTTGCGGTTGCCCGGTGAAAAGCGCACCGCAACCGAATCGCCATTGGCACAGGTGAAGGCCACTTCACGATCTGCATCCGCAGGCGTCGCCGAACTGCAGGCACCGACAGCCATTGCGATCAGCAAGGCGGATCCGGAGACTCTCATCGTCATAGATTGCTCCCTTGGCATTTCAGTGTCAAAGCAAGGCTGTGGCAGCCGTGCCGCCCGCTCTTACAGGGCTCGCAAGACGGTCCGGGCGACGACAGCTCGCCATTTGCCCGCACGCGGACCTGATCTCAGGCGGGGCTCACGCGCCGGTCGCGCTCCTTGGCCCGGTATTGGCGTGCTTTTTCAGCATACATCGCCTTGTCGGCCCCCTGGACAATGCTCTCTATCGACGTGCCCTCCTGGCCGCAGGCATGGCCCATAGAGACCTGAATAACGTGCCCCGGATAGAACTGATTGTTCAACTCCAGCAAGGACAGGATACGCTCCTGCAATGCCACGGCACCGCGCTCATCGGTTCCCGGCAAGAGCACGACAAACTCGTCGCCGCCAATGCGTGCGGCGCAAGCCGGCGCGTCGACCGCCTTGAGCAGCACCTCCCCCATGCGCCTGAGCATGGCATCGCCTGCCGTATGGCCATGCTCGTCGTTGACGACCTTGAGGCCGTTCATATCGATGGCGATCATGGACAAGGGCCAGGGGCCCTTGCGCGACAGCCGGTTCAGTTCTTCGGTATAGAAAGCACGGTTGCGCAGCTGGGTCAGCACATCATGCTTGCCCAGATACTCAAGATACGCCTCGGCCTTCTTGCGGGCGGTGATATCCACCAGCGAGAGCAGCACCAAGCCCCATTTCTCCGCATGGCTGCTCATGATGGCGAACTCCATGTGAATGTGCAGCACATCGCCGGCCAGTCCGTAGTTCACCACTTCCCGCTGCTGCACAAGCTTGCCATCCCAGAGGTCAATCAGCTGCTCGGCAAACGAGTCATACATTTCGCCCCGGAAAACCCTGGACAGGTTCTGCAGCAGTTGCTGCTTGCTCTCGGCCCCGAACATCTGCAGCGTCTGGCGATTGACATCCAGGACCTGGATTTCCTGCATGCAGCGCGTGACGAACTCCGGGTGCACTTTCAGAAAGGTCCTGAAATCGGTGATCCCGCGCGCCCGCACCTCGTCCATCAGGCGCTTGACCACGCTGAAATCCTCAACCCACAGCGACACCGGAGAGTACTCGAACAGGTCTCTGGCATATTGTTCGCTGCGCTGCAGCTGGGCCGTTCCCTGCACCTCGGCCGTCACATCTTCCAGAGAGACCAGCACCCTGCTCCAGCTTTGCTCGTAGCCCGGCAAGACGCGCGCCCTCACCTGCACATCGAGCCGCCTGCCATCCAGGGCATAGTTGACCGAACGGGTCTCGAAGGAGAGCGCCCCCTGCCAGAGGGCGACCAGTTCGTTCACGATGCTGTCCAGCATGTCGCCACGAAAGACGTCGTGAAGGCGGCTCTTCAGGGTTTCCTCATCGGCGGCCTTGAAGAGATCCAGCGTGTACTGGTTGACCCGCAGCACCTTGTAGGATTGGCTGCAAAGCCTGAGCCGTTCCGGATCCTCCCTGAGAAAGCTGAGCAGATCGCTCACCCCCTGCGCTCGCCATCGATCGAAGATCTGTTTGAGACCGCTGTAATCCTCCATCCAGAGCGATACCGGGGCCAGGTTGAACATATCTTCGAAATCCAGACCTTCTGCGAGCGAATTTTTCACAAACGATACCTCCGCCAACGATTATTACCGAGACGACAGGCCTGTCGCGCCCCCTCTGTCGCGAGCTGCCGCCGCATTGCCGTGCAGCGCAGAAAAAGACTCCCGAAGGAGTCCTGGCGGCTCAGATCATCTCGAGCTGCCTCTGCCTTGCCGCCTTCACTTTGTACATCGCGGCATCGGCTTTCTGCAGGGCATCATCGACATCTGTTGCATCGGGCATCAGACAGACCATGCCCACGCTGGCTCCGGCATAGTCGATCTTGCGCCCGTCGGCCAACTGCAAGCTGGCGACAGAGGCATTGCTCAGCCGCAGTTGCATCTCCCTGATCACGCTCTCACCGTCTTCATCGAGCAAGGGGCCTGTGCCAACCATGACGAATTCATCGCCTCCAAAGCGAGCCAGCATGTCACTGCTGCGCATGGCGGCTCGCAGTTGTTCGGCCATGGCGCGCAGCAACGTATCCCCTGCTTCATGGCCAAACTGGTCATTGATCTGCTTGAAGCGATCAAGATCCACAAATCCGACCAGCACCCATTCGCGGGTACGTCGGCAATGGGCGATGAGCCGGTTGAGTTCCTCGGTCACACAGCGGCGATTGGGCAGTCCGGTCAGAGAGTCGAGCATGGCCAGCGAGGCCAGCTCCGCATTGGCAAGCTGCAGCGATCGCAACAACTGCTCGCGCTCGGCAAAGCCGGCAATGATCTTGGCGAACAGGCGCATCAGATCTTCGGCCTCGCCTGCCAGCGCGACGGAGTGGTCGCTGGCGGCACACAAGGTGCCAAACAATGCACCATTGGAGAATCGAACGGGCGTGCTCACATAGGTCTGTATACCCAATTGGCGCGCCGCCGCCGAGTCCCCCCAACACTCGCCAACGTTGTCGGTAAAGGTACGCCCTTCGTCGAGCGAGCGTTTGCACAGGGTGTCGTGCCAGGGAACCTCCAGCCCTTCGGGAATCTTCATCCCCCCCGTATTGAGGGAGTACAGAACGTTCTGAATGCCACGAGCCTCATCCACCGTGGTGAGATAGGCCGACTCCAGATCCGTCACCTCCACCATGATTTCCAGAAGAGGCCGAGTGAAGCTGGGCAGATTCTGGGAGCTGGATACGGTCTGGGAAAGGCGCTGAATAATTGATGGCATGGTGCAATTGGGGGGGAACACACGACAAATACGGCCGCTCAAACAGGAGCCGAAGTCTCGACATCATGGCCTTGACGCAGCTTGGATGAGCGATCCATCATGCAATGAAAGCAGGATTCCAACGCCTGTATTTTCAAGCAATCGTTGTCGGACTAGGCCTGAGGCCAGAGGACCCGGACACGCAAGCCTCCCAATTGCGGTGACTCGTCAAGCAAAAGCCGGGCGCCACTGCTTGTGGCAATGCTCTGAACAATCGCCAGCCCCAGACCGCTGCCGCCCGCCATGCCTGCAGCCCCCTGGCCACGCACAAAGCGCTGCAGGACGCGCTGGCGCTCGGCCGCTGCGATGCCGCCCCCCGAATCCTCCACCACCAGCGCTCGGCCGTGCTCGTCCTGCAGCCAGCCCACGTCGACACGCCCACCTTCGGGGACGTACTTGATCGCGTTGTCCAGCAGATTGCGCAGCAGTACCGCCAGAGCCTCCGCATCTGCGGACACGCAGAAAGAGGACTGCTGGTGCGGCGCTTCACTCAACCCCATGTCCAGCCCTTTGTCCTGGGCAGCCGGCGCCGCATCCACCAGAGCCTGCTCCACCAGCAATCGCAAGTCTGCCAGCGATGCGCCTTCGGTCTGCGGCTTGGCTTCCTGCCTCGCCAACGCAAGCAACTGCTCCACCAGCCGTCTGGCGCGCCCGATGCCCTCCGCGAGGCGCGCCTGGGCCGCCTCGCGCTCGGCGCTGTCCGTTGCCTTGCGCAGCAGCTGCAGCTGCAGCTGCAATGCAGCCAGCGGCGAGCGCAGCTCATGAGCGGCATCTGCCACGAAATTCTGCTGCGTCTCGAAGGCCTCGCGCACGCGCTGCAGCAAACTGTTGAATTCCTGCACCAGAGGGCGCATCTCATCCGGCAGATCATGCTCCGCAACCGGAGCCAGATCCTGGGGCTGACGCAGGGCCAGCTCCCTGCGCACCCGCTGCACGGGGGTCAGGGAGCGGCGAATCACCCACCACACGGCCAGCGCCAGCAGCGGCAGCAGCAGCACCACGGGCAGCAGGCTGCGCCAGGCCGCAGCGCGCGCCAGCAGTTGACGCACGCGCATGTCCTGGGCAATCTGAATCACCTGAGAGCGCGTCTGGAGCGAAAACACACGATAGATGGTGCCGCGCGCCGGCACGTCGGCAAAACCCAGCACGGCCATCTGGGGCAAGGCATCTCCCAGGGCCGATTCGAAGATTCTCAAGCCTTCGTTGGTCCAGACCTGAACGATGAATTCGTTGTTCTCATCTTCGGGTGGCGTCCCCTGCGGACGGCCCTTGGCATCGACTGGAAGGCCTGCGCGCAGTGCAAACGCCGTCTGCTGCATCTGGTAGTCGAACAAGGTATCGGTCTGCTCCAGTGCATTGCGATAGGCAAAAGCCCCCTGCAGAACAGCCACCAGCAAAATCGCCATGCCGATGAACAGCAGCAGGCGCGCGCCCAGCGAACCCGGAAGCCTCAGCCGCTTCAATGCCTGGCTTTTGCTCATGGTCTGGGTACCATGTATCCGAGGCCACGCACATTGAGCACGGCGGCAGCACCGAGCTTTTTCCGCAGTCCGTGGATATAGACCTCCACGGCATTGCTGCTGACCTCATCGCCCCAGCCGTAGAGTTTGTCTTCGAGCTGCTGGCGCGACAGCGTGGCTCCCGGCCTTGCCAGCAATGCCTGCAGCACCGCCCATTCTCGGCCTGACAGGGTGACCGGCAGACCATTCACACGGGCCTCGCGGGTATTGGGGTTCAGCATGATGCCGCCATGCTCGTACACGGCCTCCAGATGCCCTGCGGCACGTCTGGCCAGCGCACGAATGCGGGCCAGCAGTTCGTCCATGTCATAGGGCTTGATCACATAGTCATCGGCACCGGCATCAAGGCCCGCAATGCGATCACGCACGGCATCACGCGCCGTGGCAACCAGCACGGGAGTCGCGTCCTTGCGCGCACGCATCTGGCGCAGCACCTGCAGGCCGTCCATCTGCGGCAATCCCAGATCAAGCAGAACCAGATCGTAATGGTGGCCCCGCAGCGCCGTATCGGCCCGGGCGCCGTCCTGAACCCAGTCCACCGCATAGCCTTCGCTGCGCAGCAGCGCCAGCACGGCCTGGCCGATCATGGTGTCATCTTCAACGAGCAATAAGCGCATGGCGCAAGGATAGCGCCGCTTCTGCGGGAGTGAACAGCACCCGATTCAAAGGGAGCATCGCAACCCGCCTTCTCGCCCCGACGGCACCTTGCATGCAGGGCTGGCAATCACACCGCAGCCTCGATGCCCGGCATCGCCATGCGCGCCTTGGTCAATGCCATGCCCAGGTTGGCAGTACGGCGACAGACAAAGACGGCCACATAGTCGGGGACTGCCTTGCTGCGCAGAAAGACATGAATCAGGTTATCGCTGTTGATGATGATTTCCTGAAAGTAGTGATGGCCGTCATCGCTGATGCCGCGCGAACGCTTGAACAAGGTCTCGATCATGGAGACATTGGGGCCGTTGAACAGATCGGCCGTGGCAGCCGCCACCAGATCGATCACTTCACGCGGATGGGAGTCCACGGTGCGAATCGATAGCAGCATGCCGGAGGCAGCATCCACATAGCCAGCGGCCAGACATTCAGGCACCGAAGCCACGGCCTGCGTCAACACAGCATCCAAACTCATGGGGTTCTCTCTTTCCTATTGCTTATCTTTTTGCGCGATGCGCTCTATCCCGGCCGGCAGGAATCCTGCCGGAGCGGCCCTGAAAACATCACGCCATCTTTTGCAGCAATGCGTTTTCGAATTCGTATACCAGCGCCTCCTGCGCCTCGGACTGCACGTACTGGGCATCGATCAATCGCACACGACGCAAAGCCTCTTCGGCAGTCAGGCCCTCGCGCACCAGCCAGGCCGCCAGCACGGTGCCGGTGCGGCCCAGTCCGGCAAGGCAGTGCACCGCCAGCACCTCTCCACGGCGCAGAGCGGCAGACATGCGCGCCAGCAGCATCTGCATCTGCGCCACCGTCGGCGGCTCGTGGTCATAGACCGGCAGGTGAAAGTTCCTGAGTCCGTTGCGGGCCAGCGCATCCTGCGGAAAGTCCTTCTCCGTCAACGTGATCAGCATGGTGATGCCGCAGCGTTGAAGCGCCTTGAGATCGGCGTCCATGTCGTACACCACGCCCGGCCAGGGAGTACCCGCCAGCCGCCCTGGCACCAGCCAGGAAAACCCGCTCGGGCCCCGGCTGGCAGGCACGGCATTTTCAGCGGCCTGCAATGGCTGCATCTCCATCAGCACGGCCGCACTGACGGTGCGAGCCTGATAGCGGTATCCAGAGATCTCGCCAGATGCTGAAAGCACCAAGGCTGCGGCCGGCCCAGACGCCCCCGGCTCGGGTGCCGCGACAAACTCCGGCGCAGGCCGCTCGGGATCCTCCACCGCGACCGGCGACGATGGACACGGCTCCGAAAATTCAGCGATGGCCGCCAGAGCTGCAGCAGGCAGCGGCGGTGGGGGCAGCACATCATCGGCCAGCTCCTGCACAGGCGTTCCCGGCATGGGTACGGCGCAGCTGCCGCTACGCACGAACTGCTGGCCGGCAGCGCTGAGCGGATGCTGGATGAACTGCTCCATTGCTGCGGCCTCCTGGATACGCCCGCCTGCGAGCAGCAGCATCTGCTGCGCAGCAGCCTGTGCATGCTGCTGCTGGTGCGTCACCATCAGCACACAGCGGTGCTGACCGATCTGCTTGATCACGTCCAGCAACAAAAATGCCTCATAGCCCTCCAGCTCGGCCGTGGGCTCATCGATCATCAGCACTGCCGGCCTGGCCCAGGCCTCGCGCAAAATGGCCACGGCACGCTGCTGCACTGCACTCAACAGCATGGTGGGCTTGTCCAGCACCTGGGCAAGCTCGGCCAGGCCATAGTGTTGCAGCTGTTCGGTCACCCAATGACGCCATTGCAGTGGCGCACGTGACTCGCACTGGCGCGCGTTCTCGATCAGGGCATCCAGGGTATTTGCGCGCATCAGCCTGGCGTGCTGCTGCACCAGGCGCGGCAAGGCCTGCACGCCATCGGCGCTCCAAGGCATACGCAGCGGCTGATCGGCATAGACCACCTGTCCCCAGCTGCGAAAGCGCGGATTGCTGGCATTCAGCCCGGCCAGCGTGCGCAGCAACGTGGACTTGCCGGTTCCGGCGGGGCCCAGCAAGGCGGTTACGCCTGATTGCGGCAGCGTGAAGTCCACTTCGGCCAGAACCACCCGCGGACCAAATGAAGCGCCCAGGCCTTGCAATTGCAGACTGTGTTGCTGATCCAAGAATGTCCCCCTCGCAGCGCCTGTTTCGAGGGCCGTCACGATTTGTTCGCGGTCACACCGAATTGCCACCGCATGGCGCCCCAAAGGCGAACGAATGTTTTGGCCGGCAGTCTATGGCATTACATCCCCTGCAACTCGTTACCTCTTGAAACATGACAACAATATGGGGAAATCCACTTTGAAGTCATTGATTCAGATATTTTTAGTTTTGAATCAACCAATGCGGATCAAGAAAAACCGCAACCGGAAGGTTGCGGTTCTCTGCAGGGTCAAGGCACCCGTCAACCCAGCCGTACCGGCACAAAGATCTTGTTGCCATCGCGCCAGATCAGCACGGCCACGGTCTTGTCCGCCCTGGCGACTGCCGCCCGCACTTCGTCGATGTTTCCGGCAGGAGCGCCGTTGATGGACAGCAGCACGTCGCCCCGACTGATGCCTGCGGCTGCAGCAGGGCCGCTGGCCTGCGCCACCAGCAGTCCGGAATCCACGCCAATCTGCCGTTTCTCCTCGGGCTGCAGCGGGCGTAGCGCCAGACCCAGCTTGCCCTTGTCGCCATCGCTTGGGGAGCTGGCCACCTTCACCGATTTGTCGCTGGCATCGCCCAGGGTCGCACTCAGGGTCTTGGATTCACCCTTGCGCCAGACTTCCAGCGTCACTTTCTGCCCGGGCAGGGCCTGGCCGATGAAGGCCGGCAGATCGCCGGATCCGACAATGGGCTTGCCATCCACCTTGCGCACCACATCGCCGGGCTCCAGTCCGGCCGTGGCGGCAGGGCCGTTCTTTTCGACACTGGCGACCAAGGCCCCTTCCGGCTTGTCCAGCTTGAAGGAGTCGGCAAAGGCCTGGTTCACTTCCTGCACACTCACGCCCAGTTTGGCGTGCTGGGCTTTGCCGGTTGCCTGAATCTGCTGTTGGACACGGGTTGCCAGTTCGATGGGAATCGCAAACGACACTCCCTGATAGCCCCCCGAGCGGGTGTAGATCTGGCTGTTGATGCCCACGACCTCGCCTTGCGCATTGAAGAGCGGACCGCCGGAGTTGCCGGGGTTGATGGCCACATCCGTCTGCAGAAAAGGCACAAAGGAGTCGTCGGGCAGGGAACGCCCCTTGGCGCTCACCACACCGGCCGTCACGCTGTTTTCGAAACCGAAGGGCGAGCCGATCGCCAGCACCCAGTCCCCCACACGCAGCTGGCTGGTCTGGCCCAGCTTGACCGTGGGCAGGCCGCTGGCGTCGATCTTGAGTACTGCCACGTCGGTCCTGGGATCGGCTCCCAGCACCTTGGCCCTGAACTCGCGGCGATCATTGAGCTTGACCGTCACCTCCTTGGCACCATGCACCACGTGGGCATTGGTCAGGATCACGCCATCACTGGAGACGATGAAGCCGGAGCCCTGTCCGCGCATGGGTGTATCGGGCTGCTGCGCACGCGGCCCCATGCCCTGACCACCGGGCATGCCTGGAATGCCGAACTGGCGGAAGAATTCAAAGAAGGGATCGTCAGGGCTGATGCCCGGGCCCTGTTGCTGACGTTCGCTGGTCGGGTCGCCTTCATCGTCGCTCATGGCACGAGAGGAACCCACCACGCTGATATTGACCACGGCCGCGCCGTTACGTGCCGTGATATCCGCAAAATTGGGAGCATTCACCGCAGGCAGGTTAAGCGCTGTGGGCTGTGCAGCCACTGCAGACTCGGTGGCCTGGGCTGCGCTGCGGGTTCCCACCAGACCGGCACCGGTGGCGCCCAGTGCGCCAATCGCACCAGCCGCCACGAGGGCCATGACCAGTCGGCGAGGCGTGGACAGAATTGTGTTCATGGTCATCCTTTCAAAGAAAAGCACCGGATCGGTGTCATTGAAGGGAAGTTTGACCTTCCACACTTAGGCGAGACTTAGGCGCTCGTGGTTTTCAGCCTGGCTCCTGAACCGGCATTCGCCGGCACCTGCCGCGCCGCGACCTCAGGCCTCTTGCGACCGGGAATCACTTTCCTCAGATCAGCTCCAGCACCAGCTCCGGCGGGCGGCAAAGCCTGGCCCCCTTGGGCGTGACCACGATGGGGCGATTGAGCAGCACCGGATGCGCAGCCACGGCCTGAATCAGTTGCACATCGCTGACAGCGGCATCGTCCAGCCCCAGCTCCTTGAAGCGGGGCTCCTTGCTGCGCAGCACGTCACGCACAGGCACGCCCAGGTGCGCGACCAGCTCGGCCAGCTCGGGCGCCGTCAGTGGCGTGGCGAGGTAATCCACGATGTTGGGCTCGATGCCACGCTCGCGCAGCAATGCCAGCGCGCCACGCGAATTGCTGCAGCGGTTGTTGTGGAAGATGGTGATATCGGGACGATTCACGGGGGTGTCGGTACTGGTGATCATGGCTGCAGTGTAGCGAGCCCGTGCACGGACAAGGCTTTGCCCGCATCCGCTGCGCCCCCCCGATGCCGGCCGCACCAGAGCCCGGCCGTGTGCCAGCTCCGGGCCTGTCTGAAAACGCCGAGAGTCGGCAGCATGAGCGCTTTTTCCCAAGCACGGGCCCCAGGCGCTGCACGCCGCCAATGACCAGCGGGCTGCGGCAGCCACGCAGGGCACGCCCGGCGGCCCTGCATCCACACTGTGGCATGCCATCGGTCCCGGCCCGCACACGGCACGCACCGGGTCTTCGGCGCTCGGATCGCCAAGGACCTTGCACGCTGGCACCAGGTCTATATCCGCACCAAGGCAACGCGGTGGGGCGTCCGCCTGGAGCATCAGGCCGCAGCGGAAGTGACCGCCACCGCAGCCGGCACGGGCTCCGTCTCTTCCTCATGCGCGTCAAATTCGCGCCCCGGCAACAGCAGATTCATCCCCACGGCCACCAGAGCCGCCACGGTGATACCCGACCCAAAGACCTCGCGGACAAAGGCCGGCATCCTGGAGAGCAGATCGGGGCGCACCGTCACGGCAAGCCCGCAGCCCAGCGAGACCGCGATGATCAGACCGCTGCGGCGTGTCTGCTCGGCGCTGCTGAGCATGCGAATGCCCGCCAGGATGATCATGGCGAACATCATCAGACCCGCTCCGCCAAGCACCGGCTGGGGAATCGTCACCACCAGCGCACCGAGCACCGGGAACAGTCCGGCCAGCAGCAGCATCACGCCCGTCAGCATTACCACATGGCGGCTGGCCACGCCGGTGAGCGAAACCACGCCCACGTTCTGCGCGAAGGTGGATACCGGAGGGCTGGACATCACGGCGGCAAAGGCCGAGCCCACGCCATCGCACAACATGCCGCGGGCCAGGCGCTTGCCGCGGATCGGCGTCTGCGTTGCCGCTCCCAGCGCCATGAAGGTTCCGGTGGTCTCGACAATGGTCACCAGAAAGGCGATGGACATGGCAACGATGCCCGATACCGGAAAGCTCATGCCGAAATGCAGCGGCTGAGGAATCGCGAAGATCGGTGCCTCGCGCACCTGGGTGAAGTCGATCAGGCCCAGGGCCAGGCACAGCAGATAGCCACAGGCAATCCCCAGCACCACGGCCGATGCCGAAATCACGCCCTTGCCCCATTGCACAAAACCGATCACCAGCGCCAGCACGAAGCCGGCGATCGCCAGGTTGCCCACGGTGCCGTAGCTGCCGCTGCCCACACCGCCTGCGGCCCAGTCCACGGCCACGGGGGTGAGCGACAGCCCGATCATGGTCACGACCACGCTGGTCACGGTATGCGGGAAGAAGCGACGGATCACCGGCATGAAAAAACTGCCGATGATCATCACCAGCGAGCCCAGCAGCGAGGAGCCCAGGATGCCGGTCACGCCATGCTCCAGCCCCACGCTGATGCCTGCGCCGACAAAGGCAAAACTGGTGCCCATCACGCAAGGCAGGCGTATGCCGACCGGCCCCACGCCTCGGCACTGAATGACGGTGACCACACCCGAGCCCAGCAAAGCCGCGTTGACCAGGGCCACGATCTGGTCGGCCGGCAGCTTGAGCGCACCGCCGAACACCAGCGGCACGGCGATGATGCCGCCCAGCGCGGCAAGCAGATGCTGCAGCGAAAGCAGCGTGGTGGTGATGAGGCTGGGCGGACGGTCTTCCACCCCGTAAAGCAGTTTTTCCATGGTCTTGTCTCCTGTTTTTTAGGTATGCAATCGCCGGGGAATAGGCTTCCCCGCGAAGGCCACAAGACTAAGCACGCAACCGGGAGTTCTCATACGCGATCGCCGATACCGCCCATGCAGGGCGCCGTATAGCTTGGCCAGCATCGAGAAAAAGCTTCTGGCACTCCAGGTCACCCGACACCCGTCCCGGGCCCGCCTTTCTCCAGCGCCCCGAAGGCCTGGAATCTCTCTCGCCGATGTGCAGCCATCGCATTCGACCAGCGATGGCCGCCACCGAAAAGGTCTCAATGCCCGGCTGCGGCTCGCTCGAACAAGCTTCGCGCAAGATTGCGATGCCGGCCCAGCACCGCGGGCAGGTCGGCCGTGAGCAGGCGGCCGTCCTCGACCACCACACGGCCGTTGATGACGCTGCTGGACACATTGCCCGGCGTGCAGAACACCAGCGCCGCCACGGGGTCGTGGCCTGCGCCGGCATAGCCGACGGCCTCCATGTCGAAGGCCACGAAGTCGGCCGACATGCCTGGAGCCAGCGCGCCGATGTCGTCGCGGTTGAGCACGCGTGCACCGCCCAGCGTGGCAATTTCCAGTGCCTCGCGGGCGCTCATGGCCGCCGGTCCGTAGCCCACGCGCTGCAGCAGCATGGCCTGGCGCGCCTCGCCCAGCATGTGGGCTCCGTCATTCGACGCGCTGCCGTCCACCCCCAGGGCCACGGACACACCCGCATCACGCATGCTGCGGATAGGCGCAATGCCCGAGGCCAGGCGCATGTTGGAGCAGGGGCAGTGCGCCACACCGGTGCCGGTGCGCGCAAACAGCGCAATGCCTTCGGGATCGAGCTTGACGCAGTGCGCGTGCCACACGTCGCGGCCCACCCAGCCCAGGTCCTCGGCGTATTGCGCCGGGGTCAGGCCGAATTTCTCCCGCGAGAAGGCCACGTCGTTGTCGTTCTCGGCCAGATGGGTGTGCAGCGAGACGCCATGCGCACGCGCCAGCACCGCCGACTCGCGCATCAGATCGCGCGTCACCGAGAACGGCGAACATGGGGCCAGCACCACGCGCAGCATGGAGTGACGCGAGCCGTCATGGTATTGCTGGATCAGGCGCAGGCTGTCGCGCAGGATGGCCTCCTCCTCCTCCACCACCACATCGGGCGGCAGGCCCCCCTTGCTGCGCCCCAGGCTCATGGAGCCGCGCGCCGCATGAAAGCGCATGCCCATCTGCTGCGCAGCCGCAATGGAATCGTCCAGGCGCGAGCCATTGGGGAACAGGTAGAGGTGGTCGCTGGTCGTGGTGCAACCCGACAGCATGAGCTCGGCCATGGCCGTCTGGGTCGAGACATGGATCATCTCGGGCGTCAGATGCGACCACAGCATGTAGAGGTTCTGCAGCCAGGCAAACAGCTCGGCATCCTGGGCGGCCGGCACGGCACGCGTCAGGCTCTGGTACATGTGGTGGTGGGTGTTGACCAGGCCCGGCGTCACGACCTTGCCGCGCATGTCCAGCACGCGCGCCTGGCCCTCGTCCGCCATGCGGCGGTATGGCGCCGGCAGTTCAGCCGTTGGCCCCACCCAGAGCACGGCAGGCCCGTCCGACACCAGCGCGCCATCGCGGATCTCGCGGCGCTGCGCATCCATGGTGACCAGTACGTCGGCATTCAGGGCAATCAGGGTCATGGGTTTCTTCCTCTCTAAACAAGAAGCGCCAGTCTAGAGAGCCGCCCCGGTGCGCGATAGCGCCGAATTGCGCCAACCATGTCCACAAAATGTGGACAAAGAATCAGTGCTTTCTGGCGTAGAGCCGCGCCAGCGCGGATTCGATGCTCGCGGCCATGAGTGCCGCTGCGGAACTCAGCTCCGCCCCCTTGCGCACGAACAGCATCAGGGTCTGGCGCTGCAGATGCGCATCGCGCAATGGCACAAAGCTGAGCGAGCCGCGGTCCAGCTCTTCCAGCACATCCAGCGCGTTGAGCAGGGCGATGCCCTCGCCCAGCATGACCAGCCGCTGTATCAAGGCCATGGAGGTGGACTCGGCCACCGGCGTCACCTCGATCGCACTGCGCACGAAGGCTTCGTCCAGCAGACTGCGTATGGTCAGAGCCGGTGCCGGCAGAATCAGCGGATGCCCCAGACATTCGCTGAGCAGCAGCGACGCCTGGTTCGCCAGCGGGTGCTTGGTGGGCACGATGGCGCCGATCTGCCATTCACTGGCCGCCAGCATGCGCAGACCTGGTCTGGGCGGCAGGTCGTAGGCAAGACCCAGATCCACCTCACCGGCTTCCACGGCAGACACAATGGCCTGCGTGGGCAAGTCGATGACACGCACGACCATTCCCGGATGGCTGCTGCGGAAGTCATGCACCAGGGATGGCAGCAGGGAACCCGCCAGGCCAGACGTCGCCGCCACCGTGATCTCGCCGCGCCGCATGCCCTTGAAGTCGGCAATGCGTTCGCGCAGCACAGCATGCTCGCGCAAGGTGCTGCGCACATGGGCCAGCACCATCTCACCCAGTGGCGTCAGGCGCAGACGATTGTGAATGCGGTCGAACAGCGGCGCGCCGAGTTCGGCCTCCAGATCGAGAATCTGCCGATTCACGGCCGTGGGCGCCACATGCAGATACTCTGCCGCCTTGCGGATGGAGCCGCGGCGGACCACTTCATCGAGATAGCGCAAAACTCTGGCGTGCATGCGCGCAGCCTACACGGGTTTGAGCGGCTGGGGAAAGCGCCGTCAGGACGCCTCGTTCTGGCGCAGCCTGTCCACCCTGGCGTGCAAGTCCTTGGCCCAGGCGCGTCGGTCGCGCCCCTGGGCAGTCTCCGCCTCGCCGTAGTGCACCACGGCAATCAGCTGTTCCGAGCAAAGCACGCGCCAGATGGAACCCAGCAGCGTCTCGTCCCCTACGTAGGTGGCCGCATAGCTGGTGCCACCGGTTCTGCCATCGACAAAACGCAGCCCCACGGGCTGCACCGGTGCATCGCATTGGACGGCGGCTTCGATCAGATTGGAATGAAATGTGAGCAGGCTGCGACCATCGCCCGTCGTCCCCTCGGGAAAGACGGCCAGGATTTCGCCGCGTCTGAAGGCCTCCTCCATGGCCCCCACCATGCGCAAGGCATCACGGCGCGAGCTGCGCTGGATATAGAGCGTGCCCGCTGCCGTCGCCAGCGTGCCGATGATGGGCCAGCCCTTGACGTCGGACTTGGAGATGAAGCGACAATGGCGCGCCGCATGCAACAAGGGTATATCGAGCCAGGAGATATGGTTGCTGACCATGAGCACCGGCCCTTGGGCTGGAGGCTGCCCCCGGACCTGCAGCTGCACC
Organism: Comamonas sp.; assembly: GCF_009360615.1. GTDB lineage: Bacteria > Pseudomonadota > Gammaproteobacteria > Burkholderiales > Burkholderiaceae_C > Comamonas. The sequence continues at coordinate 23,650 of NZ_SPEY01000030.1, read as the reverse complement.
CCCGCCCGCAGCAGCAGCGCTGCGGCCCAGGCCTGGACATGCTCGTGCTGCTGCAGGTAGTGCATCTGCGGAAAGCGAAACGCCACGATCCAGGTGCCCTTGCCCACATGGGCCAGCAAACGCAGTCCGCGCCAGACTGCGCGCAAGCCGGTTCTGATTTTGTACAAGCCGTTTGCCATGATTCTCGGACAGTGTAGCGGCTCGTTGTGACGCCGTTGCTGCAACATGAAACGGGGCCCCCCGCTTGCTGCCGGCAGCGCACAGCAATCAAGGCCCCCCGGCAAGCGCCGTCGTGCAGCTCAGCGGCCTCACCCTGCCCCGGCCCGGCGCACCGAGCGAGGGGCTCCCGACGAGGCGTGCCCGACGAGGGGTGCCCGGCGAGGGGCTGGGCGCCAGGCGACTCGGTGGATATCAGCGCTGATAGGCCACCGTACCCTCCACGATGGTCAGACCCACACGGGCGGGCAGCTCGTAGCCATTGAATGGCGTGCTCTTGCCCTGGCTTTGCAGCGCCTTGGGATCGACCGTCCATTGGGCATCCGGGTCGACGATGCACAGATCGGCCACGCCGCCTACCTTCAGCTGCCCCAGCAACGACTGCTGCTCGCCCAGCGCACCTCCCAGCACGGCCACCGGTGCGCAAGTCACGACTGCCAGCGCGCGGTTCAGCGGCACCTTGTAGTCGCGGCTCCACTTCACGGCAATCGACAGCAGCAGCTCCACGCCGGTCGCACCCGGTTCGGCCTCGGCAAAAGGCAGCACCTTGGCGTCCTCATCCACAGGGCAGTGATCGGAAACCAGCGCATCGATGGTGCCGTCGGCCAGCGCAGCCGACAAGGCGTCGCGGTCGCGCTGCTGACGCAGCACGGGCACCACACGGGCGCTGCTGTCGAAGTAACCGATATCGTTCTCGGTCAGCAGCAGCGAATTGATGGACACATCGGCCGTCACGTTCAGGCCCTCGGCCTTGGCCCGGCGCACCAGCTCCACGCCGGCCGCACTGGAGATGCGGCACAGATGGACCCGGGTCTGCGACCCACGGATCAGCTCGAAGATGGTGTGCAGCGCAATCGTCTCCGCCGCCACGGACACGCCGGCCAGACCCATGCGGGTCGCCAGAGCGCCGCTGGCGGCCACGCCCTTGCCCAGATCCTTGTCCTGCGGTCGAAGCCACACGGCATAGCCGAAGGTGTTGGCGTAGCTCAGCGCACGGCTCAGCGTGGTGATGCTGGACAGCGGCACGTCCGCCTGACCGAAGGCCACGCAGCCGGACTCGGTCAGCTCGGCCATCTCGGTCAGCGTTTCGCCCTTGAGGCCTACGGTCAGCGCTCCCATGGGGAACAGACGCGACTTGTGCTGCTTCTCGGCACGGAACTTGAGCATTTCCACCAGGCCCTGCTCGTCGAGCACGGGCTCGGTATCGGGCGGGCAGACCAGGCTGGTCACGCCGCCGGCCACGGCAGCCGCCATCTCGGACTGCAGCATGCCTTCATGCTCGTGACCGGGCTCGCGCAGACGCACGGCCAGGTCCACCAGACCGGGCAGCACCCACTGGCCCGAGGCGTCGATTTCACGCTCGGCCACAAAACCCTCAGGCACCGTGCCGACGGCGGCGATCACGCTGCCATCGATGGCGATATCGGCCTGCTGGTCGAAACCTCGTGCCGGGTCCATCACCCGGCCATTGCGAATCAGAATCTTCATGGTTTGGCACCAAATTGGCTTCCAGCCCTTGCCACACAAGCGCTAGCAGCTATAAAAATATCTCTCAAAACCCTCACCACCAGCAACTGCAGTTTGCTTCGTCGACTTTCGCACGGGACACCAAGCTAGGGCCGCCCCGACGCGAGGGTGTCGTCCCCCTCCCGCATCGCGAGAGAGGGGGAAGCCGCGCAGCGGCTCAGGGGGTGTTCAAGCCTCATTCCCCGCGACGATGGACATGACCGCCATGCGCACGGCGATACCGAAGGTCACCTGAGACAGGATCACGGCCTGCGGGCCGTCCACCACGGCGGAGTCGATCTCCACGCCGCGGTTGATGGGGCCGGGGTGCATGACGATGGCATCGGGCTTGGCCAGTTCCAGGCGCTTTTCGGTCAGGCCGAAGCTCTTGAAGTATTCCTGGCTCGAAGGCAGCAGCGCGCCGCTCATGCGCTCGTTCTGCAGGCGCAGCATGATGATGACGTCGCAGTCCTTGATGCCCTCCTCCAGATTGTGGAAGACGCGCACGCCCATGCTGGCCATGTCCGAGGGCACCAGGGTACGCGGGCCGACCACGCGAACCTCGGCAGCGCCGAGCGTGGTCAGGGCGTGGATGTCCGAGCGCGCCACGCGCGAGTGCAGCACGTCGCCCACGATGGCCACGCGCAGATTGGAGAAGTCCTGCTTGTAGTGGCGGATGGTGTACATGTCCAGCAGGCCCTGGGTGGGGTGGGCATGGCGGCCGTCGCCGGCATTGACCACATGCACATGGGGCGCCACATGCTTGGCGATCAGATAGGGAGCACCGGACTCGCTGTGGCGCACGACAAAGATGTCGGCCGCCATGGCCGAGAGGTTGTCGATGGTGTCCAGCAGGGTCTCGCCCTTGCTGGCCGAGCTGCGCGCGATGTCCAGGTTGAACACGTCGGCCGACAGGCGCTTGGCCGCAATCTCGAAGGTGGTGCGGGTGCGCGTGCTGTTCTCGAAGAACAGATTGAACACGCTTTTGCCGCGCAGCAGAGGCACCTTCTTGACTTCACGGTCGTTGACGCTGACGAAGTTGCTGGCCGTATCGAGAATCTGGGTCAGGATGTCCTTGGACAGGCCTTCGGTGGAGAGCAGGTGGATCAGCTCGCCGTTCTTGTTGAGTTGGGGGTTGCGCTTGTACAGCACGATCAGGCCTCTTGAATGCGGAAGTGGAAAACACCGCTCTCGTCGCGCGCCAGCGCCAGGGAACGGTCGGCCGGCAGCGCCACGCGCGCTGCGGCAAAGTCGGCCTGGATGGGCAGCTCGCGCCCTCCCCGGTCCACCAGAACGGCCAGTCGCACACTGGCGGGACGGCCGTAGTCATAGAGTTCGTTGAGCACGGCACGCACGGTGCGGCCGGTGTAGAGCACATCGTCCAGCACCAGCACATCGGCGCCGTTCACATCGAAGGCGATCTGGGTCTGAGCGCTGGAAGCCATGCCGCGCTGGGCAAAATCGTCGCGGTGCAGCGAGGAAGACAGCACGCTGGGCTTGCCCTTGAGATTCAGATCCTTGTGCAGACGCTCGACCAGCCAGGCACCGCCCGAGGTGATGCCCGCCAGACGGGTATTGGGGCCCATGATGCGCTGCACACCGCGCAGCAGCTCGCTATACAGGGCTTCAGCGTCCAGGATCAGGCTGCCCTGACCCGGCTGGTTTCCTGCAATGGTTTCACTCATGGGAGACTCCTCAAAAACTGTTCAAGAATGATGCAGGCCGAAGCCGCGTCGGCGTCGCGTGCGCCACCCGCCAGGGCTTCGGTCGTGCTGTAGCGTTCGTCCACCTCGTACACCGGCAGCTTGAAGCGGCTTCTGAGCTGACGGCCGAATTTCAGGGCCCGGGCCGTGTTCTCGTGCGCCGCCCCATCGGGGTGATAAGGCACGCCGATCACCAGGGCACTGGGCTGCCACTCGCGGATCAGCTTTTCCACGGCGGCCAGGCGCGCATCCGCCGCTTCGGCCCTGATGGTGGGCAGCGGGTTGGCACCGCCCAGCACGCGGTTGCCCGAAGCACAGCCCGTGCGCTTGATGCCGAAGTCGAAGCCCAGGAACTGCTGGAAATAGGCAGGCACCTCGGGCTTTTGCGGCGCAGGTGCCGCCGCAGCCCTGGCAGACGCAGCTTCGGCCGAGGAAAAGGCCGCATCGGCGGCCTTGTTGGAAGAGGAGATATCGCTCATGCGCGACCCGACTCCGGGGACAGCATCCAGCGCTGAAGACCCAGCAAACCCAGAGCGCGGTCGTAGCGCTCGTCCACCGGAGTGCTGAAGATGACGTCGGGGTCGGCTTCCACGGTCAGCCAGGCGTTTTCGCCGATTTCGGATTCGAGCTGGCCCTCGTCCCAGGAGGAATAGCCCAGCGTGACCAGCACGCGCCTGGGACCGGCCCCATCCGACAGCGCTTCGAGCACATCCTTGGATGTGGTCATCTCCAGCCCGCCGGGAATGGTCATGGTCGAAGCATAGGCCGACTCGTTCTCGGCTGCGCCTTCGATGACCATCGGTTCATGCAGCACAAAGCCGCGGTCGGTCTGCACCGGGCCACCGGTAAAGACCTGCTGGTCGCGCAAATCATCGCGCTTGAGACCCAAATCCACTTTTTGCAGCAGGCTTTGCAGGCTGAGCTTGGAGGGCTTGTTGATAATCAGACCGAGCGCGCCACGCTCGCTATGCTCGCACAGGTACACCACACTGCGCGAAAACGACTCATCTTCCAGGCCGGGCATGGCAATCAGGAAGTGGTGCGTCAAGTTGATAGGCGCAGATTCTGCAGACATGCAGCGATTTTAATGGCGATCCATGACTCCTTCTTACCCTGTGGGCTTGATCTGGCTGCGGCGCGACCTGCGCCTGGCCGATAACGCGGCCCTTAATCATGCATTGCAGCAATGTGAAAAGCTGTATTGCGTCTTTGTCTTCGACGACGGCATTCTGGCCCCCCTGCCCCGAGCAGACCGTCGCGTGGAGTTCCTCTGCCAGAGCCTGGCCGAACTGGATGCATCCCTGCGCGATGCTGCGGCACGCCCGCAGACCGGTCTGATCACGCGGCGTGGCCTGCCGCAGGACATCATCCCGGCGCTGGCCCGGCAACTGGGCGCGGGCGCTGTCTTCTGCAATGACGACGACGAACCCTCAGCCCTCGCCCGCGACGCCCAGGTGGAACGCAGCCTCCAATCCCAGGGGCAGTTGCTGCTGCGCTTCAAGGACCACCGTATCTTCGCGCGCGACGAGGTGCTGACCCAGAGCCTGTCGCCGTTTTCAGTCTTCACGCCCTACAAGAACGCCTGGCTGCGAAAAATCACACCGTTCTACCTCTCTGCCTACCCCAGCGAACGCGCCCTTGCTGCCCGGCTGGCCGACCTGCCGGAGTCCGAGCGCCGCCCGGTTCCCACGGCCGCCGAACTGGGCTTCGCCCCGGACACACTGGCCGGCCTGCGCCTGCCTACCGGAGTCAGCGGAGCGCGCCAGCTGCTGGCCGACTTTCTGCCGCGCCTGCCGCAGTACAAGGCGGCGCGCGACTTTCCGGCCCTCAAGGGGCCCAGCTACCTCAGCGTCCATCTGCGATTTGGCACCGTATCGATACGCGAGCTGGCCCGCCTCGCCCACGAGTCGGCACACAACGAGGAGTGGACGGCCGCCGCGCGCGAAGGTGCCGCCACCTGGCTCAGCGAGTTGATCTGGCGTGATTTCTACTTCCAGATCCTGGCCCATCAGCCCCATGTCGTGGGGCGCAGCTTCAAGCCTGCGTATGACGCCATCGAATGGGAGACGGGAGCCGAGGCCGACGCGCTCTTCGCCGCCTGGAGCGAGGGGCGCACCGGATACCCGCTGGTCGATGCCGCCATGCGCCAGCTCAATACCAGCGGCTATATGCACAACCGGCTGCGCATGGTCACGGCCAGCTTTCTGGTCAAGGATCTGGGCCTGGACTGGCGCCGGGGGGAGGCCTATTTCGCCGAGAAGCTCAATGACTTCGACCTGGCGGCCAACAACGGCGGCTGGCAATGGGCCGCCTCCACGGGCTGCGATGCCCAACCCTGGTTCCGCATCTTCAACCCGGTGACCCAGAGCGAGAAGTTCGATCCGGACGGCAAATTCATCGCGCGCTATGTGCCTGAAGTGGCCAGGCTACCAGCCAAGCTGCGTCACGCCCCCTGGCTGGCCAGACCGCTGGAACTGGCCGAGGCAGGCATCACGCTGGGGCGCGACTATCCCTTGCCGGTGGTGGATCATGCGGCGGCGCGGGAGAAAACCCTGGCCCGCTACGGAATCCTCAGAAAAGAGTCCTGATCTGCCGTCCTGCCTCCAGATCCTGCAACGAACCCATCCGAAGACGCAATGCGGACTGCGGTGCGCAAGGCTGTCGGGCTTGAGCCGGCTACAACAAAAAAGAAGCAGATTGCGTACGCCTCTCATGCATTTCAGATTGATATCAACCTTCAATGCACTAAAGAACGACGCAATCCGCTTCTTTATCAGGAGCAGCGCCTATTCGAGCACCGCCTCCGATTCTTCGGTGGGCCCGCCAAGCGGCCTGCTCTCGGGGGCGGGGCCGCTGCGCTGCAGTGCGTAATGCCGGATCAGGCCCAGCAGCTCCTCGTCGGAATAGGGCTTGCCCAGATAGTGATTGGCCCCCAGGTCACGGGCCATTTCACGATGCTTCTGGGCAATGCGTGAAGTGATCATGACCACGGGCATGCCCGCGAGCGTCTGATCGGCGCGGATGTTGCGCAACAGATCGAAACCGTCCATGCGCGGCATTTCGATGTCCGACAGCACCAGGGTCGGACGCTCGTCCTGCAGACGCTCCATGGCTTGCAAGCCGTCGGCAGCCAGCGTGACACGGTAGCCTTCGCGCTGCAGCAGACGCTGGGTGACACGGCGCACGGTGATGGAGTCATCCACCACCAGCACCAGCGGCACCGAGGTCTGCGCGGCATCGGCGCCCGGCAGATCGATGCCGCCTGCCCGCGCCTGCTCGCCACCATCGGCGGCCGCCTGCTCGGCCTTGGCCAGCATGGCCCGCACCTGCTCGCCGTGGACGTTGGCCAGCGCCACCGGGTTGTAGATCTGCACCACAGCCCCCGAGGGCAGCACGGACATGCCGGTCAGGCCCGGCAGGCGCGACAACTGCGGACCCAGATTCTTGATCACCACTTCCTGGTTGCCCAGCACTTCATCCACATGCAGCGCCACACGCTGCGAGGCACTGCGGACAATCACCACGGGGCGTGTGCGGCCAAGGTTCTCCTCGCTGCGCAGCGAGCTCTGCCACAGTGCACCGGCCCAGTAGAAAGGCATGACTTCGCTGCCGTCCCGGAACTCCTGCCTCCGATAGCTGTCTTCCAGCACATCGACGGGTACGCGACGCACGATTTCCACCAGATTGGCGGGCACGCCCATGGACACGGCCCCCATGCGCAGCATCACCACCTGGGTGACGGCGGTGGTCAGCGGCAGCACCAGACGGAAGGCACTGCCCCTGCCAGGCTCGGTATGGGTCTCGACACGGCCGCCCAGGGCGTTGACTTCTGAACGCACCACATCCATGCCGATGCCGCGGCCGGCAACACCCGTCACTTCGGTGGCCGTGGTGAAGCCCGGCTCGAAGATCAGACGCGCCGCATCCTCCAGCGTCATGGGGCGCTCTTGCGTCCACAGCTTGAGGCTGATGGCCTTGCCGCGAATCCGCTCCAGATCCAGGCCGGCACCGTCGTCCTCCACCGACAGCGCCACATCGTTGCGCTCCTGGCTCAGCACGATCTCGATGGTGCCGACAGCCGGCTTGCCCAGCGCCTCGCGCTGCTCGGGCGACTCGATGCCGTGTGCCACGCAGTTGCGCAACAGATGCTCGAAGGCCGGCATCATGCGCTCCAGCATGCCGCGGTCCATTTCGATGGTGCCGCCCAGGATGTTCAGGCGCACCTGCTTGCCCATTTCCTTGGAGGTCTGGCGCACCACGGCATACAGCCGCTCGGCAAAGGAGTCGAACTCCACCATGCGCGTGCGCAGCAGATCGCGCTGCAGATCGCGCGCCTGGCGGCCCTGGGCCACCAGGTCGTCTTCGGCTGCCGCCAGATCCCTCTGCAGGTTGCGCTGCACGGTGGCCACGTCGTTGACCGACTCGGCCATCATGCGGGTGAGTTCCTGCACGCGGGTGAAGCGGTCGAACTCCAGCGGATCAAAGCCGGCCGCCGTGTCCTTGGACAGGGCCAGACGCGACTGCATCTGGCTTTCGGCCTGCACCTCGATGTCGCGAAGCTGCGTGCGCAGACGCTCCAGGTTGCCTGTCAGATCATGGAGCGCCGAACGGGCCTGCGACAGACGCGCATCGACGCGCGAGCGTGCAATCAACACTTCGCCGGTCTGGGAAATCAGGCGGTCCAGCAACTGGGCACGCACGCGCACGGTCTGCTGCGATGCGGCACGCGGCACCACCGGCGCGGGCAGCTCAATCGACTGCGCCGTCTCGGCGGAGCTCTTCTCACCGGCTTCAGCAGACGTCGCGGCCGGCCCTGCCCCGGACTCTGCCGCACCCAGGTGCAGCGGCGCCTGCACCAGGTGATCGTCCAGCTGGGCCAGCGGCTGCTCGGGCTCCTGCTCGCCGGCCATGCGCAGCACATCGAAGCTGGCCTGCAAAGCGTCGAAACTGCTCAGCAGCGGCTCTATCGCGTCCGCCGAGGGCCGCTCCTGGTCGATGCGCTCCACGGCCGATTCCAGGCGGTGGGCCATTTCGCCCATGCGCATGGCACCCGCCAGGCGTGCGCTGCCCTTGATGGTGTGCAGCGCACGCAGGACTTCGTTGCGGGCTTCATCCAGGGAAGGACGACCATGCCAGCGGCGCAGTGCGGCGCCGAGCTTGGGCAACAGGTCGATGGCTTCCTCTTCGAAGATGGGAAACAGGTCGGGATCGACCTGATCGAGCACGTCGATGTCGTCCTCATCCTCGCCGGCATGCACCGCCAGCGCAATGGCTTCATCGATGCGCCGCTGCAGCTCGGCCTCATGCTCCACGCTGCCTCCGGCAGGCACCATGGAATACGGAGGCTGCACCGGATCGTGTGCCGCATCCGGCAACAGGTCGGCAGCCGCCTCCAGGACCTGCTCGGACGGCTCCTGCGCGGCAGCCTCGGCACGCTGGGGCGCAACCGATGCCTCAGACAAGCCGGCGGCGAAGTCCAGCGGCACATCCTTGGGGTCGGCGGGCTGCTGCAGGGCCTGCACCTCGGGCCACTCGGCCGCGTCCAGCCCGGCGAGATCGACAGGTTCGAGGTCGAGCGGCTCGGCCAGGACGCTGGCGTCGATGGGGGTATCCAGAATGCTGCGCAGCGCCTCTTCGACCGCGGGCAAGGCGTCCTTGAGGAAGCCCGCCGCAAACTGATGCAGGAGGCGCCGCACCTCGTCGGACGCACTCAGGCATTGCTGAATCTGCACTGCGCTGGCATAGCCCTGAGGCTGCAGATGCAGCAGTGCATGCTCGAGCAGGCGCGCCAGCTCCGACAAGGCCTTGAAGCCCACGGTGCCGGAGCTGCCTGCCAGCGAATGCGCCAGCGCGATCGCATCGTCGGGAATGGCTTCGCCGGGCTCTTGCAGCCACTGCTGCAACACCTCGCCGAGACGCTCGGACCAGTCGTCCGCTTCATTGAGATAGACGTTGTACAGCGCTGCGCTGATGCGCAGGCCGTCAATATTGCGATGGCCGTCATCCGGCTCGGCCTGCTCCATCGCCGGGACTGCGGAACCTGCCGCCTGAGCAGGTTCTTCGGCCACGACGGGCTCGGGCACGCCTTCCAGCAAGGCTTCGATCGCCTCCAGCTCGAGTACGGCCTCTGCGGAGGGCAACTCGGCCGCCGTGTCCACGGGGTCCGTCCCAACGGGGGGCGTCCCGACGGAAGCTGTTTCCACGGGAGCTGCTTGCGCCCCGATGGCGGTCTGAGCGGCGATGGAAGCCTGTTCGCTTTCGCGCATGGCCGCCTCGAAGGCCGCAAAGTCCAGCTCCTGCACCTCTTCCGAAGTGCTGCTGTGCCCTGGCGAGGGTTGAGCCTCGATCCCGACATCGGCGGCAGCGCCTTCAATCCGCTGCGGCTCGGGATCGCCTGCCGACTCCAGCGCGGGCAACGCCGATGCATCGTGCACCACCGGCGCCGCCGGTGGCTGCAGCAGATCGTCGGGGAAATCCAGCTCCGGCAAGGTGAAGTCGTCCGTTCCCGCTTCCGGCTCCGGCCCGGCCCCGGAAGATAGCTCCTCCAGGGAGAAGTCCAGTTCGGGCATGGCAAATGCGGGCTCGCCCTGGGCCGTCTGCAGGTGAGAGCCGCGCTCCTCGGCCACGGTCTCCTGCGGCCACTCCGGCACCGGCTCATGCACTGCTGCGGCTTCCACCGGGGCCGCATCCGGCACCGGATCCCTGCGCTCGGCGCGACGCGGCACCAGGGCCACGTCGGCACGCTCACCCTGCAGGCGCATGGCGTCGGCCGCCGCGCGGAAGGGCGTGGCCGACCAGTTCTGCGCCTGCTGGTTCTCGATACCCTGGGCCCATGCGGCAAAGGCCTTCAGGGCATCCCGGGCCAGCTGCTGCATGTCCTGCGGCATGGGCCGCTGCTCTGCCAGCCAGGCATTGAGCATCTGCTCCATGGCCCAGCCGGCTTCGCCAAACTCATCCAGCCCCACCATGCGCGAGCTGCCCTTGAGCGTGTGAAACGCCCGGCGCAGCGTGGTCTGCTCGCTCAGATTGCCGGGCTCATCGGCCAGGGCCTGCAGAGCCTGCAGGCCGTTATCGACGACTTCACGGGCCTCCTCCAGGAAGATGGACAGCAGCTCGTCGTCGCCATCGAGCTCTTCGGCACTCAGCTCCGCGGACGCAGACGGGGGCTCTGTCGCAGCCACTGCTGTGCTGCTCGGACCGGCCGGATCCTGGCCTGAATGGGAGGCGGTGGCGGCGTCATCCTCGACCGGCCTGCCCGATTGCATGTCCGCAAACACCTGGGCCATGGCGTCGGCCAGGGCATCGGAGCCTGCCACGGCCGGCTCGGCCGCAACGGGTGCGGCCATGGCCTCGAAATCGGGCAAGGCACCGGGCTCGGTCGCGGCCCAGGGAGGACTGTCCTCGTCGTCGGTGAGTCGGGCGTGCAAGGGCTGCGGCCGGGCCACCGGCCGCACTTGTTCGGGCGGCGGCGGTGCAGCAACCGAAGGCTCGACGGCCGCGGCTGCTGTTGGAGTGGCCGCTGCGGGGACTGCAGAGACCGCAGGCGGCGCAGACGGCACGCCATCCATGGGAATGTCCACGGTCGGACGGAAGGCTTCGGGGCCGCGACTGCGGCTGTGACCCATGACGATGCGCAGCTCGTCCTTTTCCTCGTCATAGACAAACAGCTTGCGCGCCATATTGCGCTGGTAGCTGAGCATGTCGATGAGAAAGCCCATGGCGCCCAGACTGCTGCCCAGCTTCTCGAAGATGCGAGGCTGGTTCTCGACCGTCACCTCGCCGAGCATCAGATGCTCGACGGTGTCACGCATGCGCTGCATGGCGGTCGCGGCCTGCTCGAAGCCCAGCACCGACAGCACGCCGCGCATTTGCGCCATCTGACCCGGCACCGAGGCCAGCGCCGAGGTATCCGAGGGATTGCGGAAGAACAGATCCAGCTGCTTCTCTGCCTCGCCCAGGGTGATGCGCAGCTCACCAACCACCGATCCCATGGTCTGCTGGTCGCTGGCCTGACGGTAGAGCTCCTCCATCCAGATTTCCAGCGGCTCGGACTGGGCACCATGCAAGGCGGCATCCAGGCGCTGAACCAGCACGCTGGACTGGGCGGCCTGTACTTCGTCGTCATGCCCGGCCGTCATGAAGCTGGCCTGCAGGTACAGCACGGCGGTCGCCACCTCCATGGCCAGCTCGGCCGGTGGAGGCTCGCCGATCCGCTCCACGGTCTCGGCGACACGAATCAGCGCGCGCGCCAGACCATGACTGACAGGCTGCAACTTGACCAGCGACTCGGACACCTGCCCGAACTGCTCGGCCATGGACCTGATCTTGCTGCGGTCGCCGCCGGCGACGGCCGACCAGGTCTCGGCCGCCGCCGCAATGCGCTTGCGCGCCTGCAGGAGCACCGATGGATCGAAGCGGCCATAGCGCGCGACGTGGTAGTCCACCACCGGCATGTGCTCCATGGCATAGGCTTCGTGCACGGCCTTGAGACTCTCACCGGCCTGCTCGCGGGGCTTGGCCTGGGAGCAGAAGAACATCAAGTCCTGCAGCAGACGTGCGGGCGGCAGGCTGTCGCCCCTGGCCATGCTGGCGTACTGCATGAGCACGCGCGAGGCCATGCGCTTGACGTAGATATCGGCGGTGATGAGTCCGCGCGCCAGGCCTTCGAAGAAGGCCGCAGCGATCTTCCAGAAACTGCGTGCCGCCACGTCTTCGGGATGGGCCGCTGCAAAACGCCGGCAAAGCTCGCACATCTGCGCGGCCGCCTCCCGGTCGTCGCTCTTGACCATGCGCAGCACCACGCCGTCCAGCATGGCGCGCGCATGCGGCCCATAGGCCAGCGGCTCGGGCATGGCCCCGGTCCAGCGCGGCTCGCGCGCGCGGCGCTCCGCCGGCCACAGGTCTGCCGGGTGTGCCTTGTCGTTGCCTGCCAGCAACTGGGTCTCGCGGTACTGGGGGAACAGGGCCACTGCAGAGACCTGCTGGCCGGCCAGCACGGCCTCCAGGAATTCCATCAGCGCAAAGTGCGTGCGCTCCAGGGTGGTCGCCGCTTCCTGCGTGCAGTATTCGGGACGCTGTACAAAGCGGTTGACCGCAGCTTCCATGCTGCGCATCACCTGGGCAGGAGCGGTCACGCCCACCATCTCCAGAGCACCGCAGGCCTGATGCAGCTGCTGGCGGGCAATGCGCAGTGCCGATGTATCCAGCTCCTCCAGATCGGACAAACGGGCTGCATCCGCATCGCGCATGAAGCGGTTCACCGCCTTGGACGCCGCCTCCAGCGACTTGCGCACCTCGTCGAGCACCCAGGCCAGCGGGCCCAGATCCTGCTCTGCAGACAGGGCTGCACGTATTGGCGAGTCGTCAACCACTGACATGCTCCAGTTCCTTAACCCTCAAGGGTCGTGCATTTTTATGAGAGAAAGAGCCAGTCAAATCAGGCAATCTTGAATCGGGAAACGGACTGACGCAGCTCTTCAGCCATGTGGGAAAGCTCGCGCACCTGCTGAGCCGTGGTGCGTGTGCCCTCGCCGGTTTGCTCGGTCACGGCAAAAATATGCTGGATGTTTTCGGCCACGCCGTTGGCCATACTGGCTTCACGCGATGTGGAGTTGGAAATCTGCTCGATCAGCTCGGCCAGTCGGCGCGACACGCTGTCGATTTCAGACAGCGCGGTACCCGCAGAGTCGGACAGACGGGCCCCTTCGACCACACCCTGCGTGGAACGCTCCATGGCGGCCACGGCATCCTGGGTATCGGTCTGGATCGCCTTCACCAGCGCGGCAATCTGTCGCGTGGCATCGGCGGAACGTTCCGCCAGACGCTGCACTTCTTCCGCCACCACCGAGAAGCCGCGACCGGCTTCACCGGCAGACGCGGCCTGAATGGCTGCGTTCAGCGCCAGCACGTTGGTCTGCTCGGTAATGTCCGAAATCAGTTCGGTAATCTCACCAATCTCCTGGGACGACTCTCCCAGGCGCTTGATTCGCTTGGAAGTGTCCTGAATCTGATCGCGGATGGAGTTCATGCCGCCGATGGCGTTCTGCACGGCCTTGAGACCCGAGTCCGCAGCCTGCAGCGACTGGCGGGCCACCTGGGCCGATTCCTGCGCCTGGGCAGAAACGTTGTTGATACGGCCGGCCATGTCCAGAATCGACTTGCCGGTCTCGCGAATTTCATGCAGCTGCTCGTTCGATGCAGCCAGCAGCTCGGTCGATGTGGCGTCCACCTGCTCGGTGGTCTGGGCCACTCGGGTCACGGTGTTCTGCACGGATCCCACCAGAGCGCGCAGCTCTTCCACCGTGTAGTTCACCGAGTCGGCAATCGCGCCGGTGATGTCCTCGGTCACGGTGGCTTCCTGCGTCAGATCGCCTTCGGCCACCGACTGCAGCTCGTTCATCAACCGCAAAATGGCGGCCTGATTGGCGTCGTTGATACGCTTGGCTTCCTGCTCTTGCAGACGGGCATCGACCTGGTGGCGCTCGGCTTCCTGCTGACGCGCACGGCTGTCCAGCAGCTGCACGCGCGAAATGCCGATACCGCTCAGAACCGCAGCCAGAATGGCCGCGGCCAGCAGCGCCAGCTGCAGCATGCTGGCTCCGCCCAGTCCCTGCAGAGCCGTCTGCAGCTGCTCCAGCTGCTGACGCAGCGGTTCGCTGTCGTTGTTGATGCTGGCCTGCGCTTCACGGGCCGACACAAGACCCTGCAGATTGCCCAGGATGGCGCTGGCCTGCGTGCGCGTGTCGTCGTACTGCTTGATCAGCGTCTCGAGCTGTTCGCGCACCTGGGGATCGCGTGCCGCCGACAGCCGCATCTCGGAGCTGCCATTGAGCAGGCCTTCGGAGATTTCCTTGAAGGAGTTCAAATCCTTGCCGAGCAGGAACACGGCTTCGGGGCTCACGCCCTCCAGGGTCTGGAATTCGTTGGCAGACTTGGCAATACGCTGGGTCAGCATCACCAGCTGGCCGGCCGCAGAGATCTCGGCCGCACCGGCCCCCTGCTGCAGCTTCAGCGAAGAAATGGTTTCAGCGGTTTCCAGCAGATCGGAGGACTGACGGTTGATGGTGCGCAGCGCCTCGCCCACCTGGGTCAGTGTCTTTTGCTGTCCAAGAATCAGCCCCGCGCTCTTTTCCGCGCGCTCCATCAGGGTGCTGATGGAGCTGAGCTCGTCCTGCAGGCCACCGCCCAGCGCTTTCACGCCCAGCTCGGAATCGCCGCCGGCCAGCGCTCGCACGTTGCGCGCCAGCACGCCGGCGCTGTCCTTGACGTCGGCGAACGCAGGAGCGGCCCCCGTCATGGCAATGGAGACCGACTTGGCCAGACGCTGCGACTGCATCAGCGCCTGACCGGTTGCCGCCAGCTGCTGGTTGGAATTGCTGGCTTCGCGCAGCATCCACGCCGACAGCACCACCAGCACCAGCACCGAGCCCCCCAGCAGGGTGAACAGGGTGCGCTGATGCTTGGCCGTGGTGGCCGTTCCGAGAATGGGCAGGCTCACCAGCTCATCCGCGCGACCGGTCTCCTCCACGCCGAAGACGGAGGGCGCCCCCTGCACGCTGTTGAGCGAGCCGTCATACAGGTCCTGTACGACCGTGTCTCCCATCATGCTGCTATCACCACTGGCGGCTGCCGCGATGGGCTTGCGACGGAACAACTGATTTATTTTCTGTGCAAAGGACATAGCGCTGTATCCAGGAACCTCAAGCACGAATGCTCAAAAATTTGGCAGTTTGAGACAGAGGCTGCAACTTCAGCTCCTGCCAGCGGCGGCCGCTCGCATCGATATGGACGGCTCCAAAGAAACTCGGGGCGTGCTCGGGCGCGGGCTCCGACCGGGTAAACGCGTCTGCGGCACGCAGGCCCAGCAGGCGATCGGCCAGCAGGGCCGCATTGACCTCCAGAGCGGGATTGAAGGCCAGCAGGCTGCAATCCAGAAGTTCCTGCTCGTTGCGGAAATGACCATGACCCAGGAGCCTGGCCAGATCCACAACGCCCATCAGGGATCCGCGCAGATTGGCGATGCCCAGGAACCAGGACTGTGTATAGGGTACGGGCTGAACGCCGGTCCAGGGGAAGATCTCTCCCGCCTGATTCAGCGGCAGCAAATAATCCCGTCCGCCCGCCTGCACTGCCAGCCATGCAGCCACGCTGACGCCTTCGCTGCGCGCTGCCTGCAGGCGCCCGGCCAGACGGGATTGAAGATCTCGGAGGGCTTCGCGGTTCGCCATAGCAGCGCAGCTCGTTACAGAGCGGCGATCTTGGCTTGCAGCTCGGCTGCATCCACGGGCTTGGTGATGTAGCCACGTGCGCCCTGACGCATGCCCCAGACCCGGTCGGTTTCCTGATTCTTGCTGGTGCACATGATGATGGGCACATCGGCATACAGGGGATCACGGGAGATGGCGCGCGTCAGCTGAAAGCCGTTCTGTCCGGGCATGACCACGTCCATCAGGATCAGGTCGGGCTTGTCCTCGGCCAGGCGCTTCATGGCTTCCTCGCCATTTTCCGCCGTGCGCACCTGCAGGCCCTGCTTCTGCAACATATCGCTCAGAGCCATCAGCTCCGTCTTGGAATCGTCAACGACCAGAACTTTTTGAATTGTCATCATGCAGCTCCCACATCTGCAGCCTGCAGCGCGAACTGTTGTACGGCTTGCAGCAATTGATCTTTGGTGAAGGGTTTGGTCAGATAGTCCTGACAGCCCACCATGCGTCCACGGGCCTTGTCGAAGACACCGTCCTTGGATGACAGCATCACGATGGGCGTATTGGCAAAACGCGCATTGCGCTTGATGATGGCGCAGGTCTGATAGCCGTCGAGCTTGGGCATCAGAATGTCGCAGAAGATGAGCTGCGGCTGGTAGTCGTTGACCTTGGACAAGGCATCGAAGCCGTCATCGGCCAGAAGAACCTCGTAACCACCTTGCTTGAGGAAAATTTCAGCGCTGCGGCGGATGGTATTGCTGTCATCCACGACCAGAACGCGCAAAGGCGCAGCAGATGCTGTCACGGTGAAATCCCTCCCAATTCGGTCGTCAATGGAATCGAGTGTCTGAGGCACTCAGATTTCCACCATTTCAAAGTCTTCTTTGCGCGCACCGCATTCCGGGCATGTCCAGTTCATGGGCACATCTTCCCAGCGGGTGTTCGGAGCAATTCCATGTTCGGGGCAACCTTGGGCTTCGTCATAGAGCCAGCCACAGGTCAAACACATCCAGGTTTTAGGGTCAGTCACAGCTTAAAGGGGCTTCACATAGAATGCAACGATTGTATCTAGTCACAACCCCGGCTCCCACCCTTGCATTCCCGGGTGCAAACTGGGGTGCGCCATGGCATTGAATCCCATCTCCTCCCCCCCCCCTCGCCGCACCCGCCAGGAAGAAGCGACAGAATCCGCTCCCGTCTGCGTGCTGTCCTTCAACAGCAGTGACCCCAGCGGAGCCAGCGGACTCTCGGCCGACATCGCCACCATCTCCTCCATCGGCGGTCATGCGCTGCCGGTGGCCTGCGGCGCCTACGCCAGAGACACGGCGCGCATCTACGAGCACTTTGCACTCGACGACGACGCGGTGACCGAGCAGGCACGCATGGTGCTGGAGGACATTGCCGTCACCGCCATCAAGGTCGGCTTCGTGGGCAGTCCTGCCAACCTGGCCGCCATTGCCACGATCTCCTCGGACTACCCCGACATTCCCATCATCAGCTACATGCCGGACCTGTCCTGGTGGGAGGACGACAAGCAGGATCAGTACCTCGATGCGTTCAAGGAGCTTGTCCTGCCTCAAACCTCGGTGTTGGTTGGAAACCACAACACGCTGTGGCGCTGGCTGCTGCCGGACTGGGAAAACAGCCGTGCGCCCACGGCGCGCGACATTGCCATGGCCGCCGAGGCACTGGAAGTGCCTTATGTGCTGGTGACCGGCATCCCCCTGCCCGACCAGTTCGTGGACAACGTGCTGACCACGGCCCAGTCCGTATTGGGCAACAGCAAGTACGAGATGTTTGACGCCACGTTCACAGGTGCCGGTGATACGCTGTCCGCAGCGATCACGGCCCTGCTGGCCACCGGCAACGACCTGGGTGCTGCGACCCTGGAGGCGCTGGAATACCTGGACCACAGCCTGGATGCAGGCTTTCGCCCCGGCATGGGCCACTATCTGCCGGATCGTCTTTTCTGGGCACAGCCCACCGAGGACGAGGAGTCCGAAGACGAGCAGGCCGAAGACTCCACCGATGACGAACCCGACTCCAAGCCGATTGAAGGCTTTGTGATTCCTTCCCATGACACAAAACACTGATCTGAATACTGCACTGTTCGAGCGCGCCAAGGGCGTGATCCCCGGCGGCGTGAACTCGCCCGTGCGCGCGTTTGCCGCCGTGGGCGGCACTCCCCGCTTCGTGAAGCGTGCGCAAGGTGCTTATTTCTGGGACCAGAACGATCAGCAGTTCACCGACTACATCGGCAGCTGGGGCCCCATGATCCTGGGCCATGGCCACCCCGAAGTGGTCGAGGCCGTGCAGGCCGCAGTGCTCGAAGGCTTCAGCTTTGGCGCCCCCACCGAGCGCGAAGTGGTGCTGGCCGAGAAGATCCGCGCCCTCGTGCCGAGCATGGACATGGTGCGCCTGGTCAGCTCCGGCACCGAAGCCGGCATGAGCGCGCTGCGCCTGGCGCGCGGCTACACCGGCCGCAACAAGATCATCAAGTTCAACGGCTGCTACCACGGCCATGCGGATTCGCTGCTGGTCAAGGCCGGCTCGGGCCTGGCTACCTTCGGCGCCTCGTCCTCGGCCGGTGTGCCCGCCGATGTGGCCAAGGACACCATCGTGCTGGAGTACAACGACATCGCCCAGCTCGAAGAGGCCTTTGCCAAGATGGGCAGCGACATCGCCTGCGTCATCATGGAGCCGATTGCCGGCAATATGAACTTTGTGCGCGCCTCGGTGGACTTCACCCGCCGCATCTCCGAGCTGACCCGCGAGCATGGCGCGCTGCTGATCTATGACGAAGTCATGACCGGCTTTCGCGTCGCCCTGGGCAGCGCACAAAGCCTGTATGCCAAGGAGATCGAAGGCTTTGCGCCCGACATCACCGTGATGGGCAAGGTCATCGGCGGCGGCATGCCCATGGCGGCGTTCGGTGCGCGCCGCGAGATCATGGAAAAGCTCTCGCCGCTGGGCCCCGTCTACCAGGCCGGCACGCTGTCGGGCAACCCGATTGCCACGGCCTGCGGCCTGAAGACGCTGGAGCTGATCAGCCGCCCCGGCTTCCACGCCGAGCTGCACCTCAAGACCGGCCACCTGATGCAGGGCCTGAAGGCCGAAGCCAATGCCGCCGGCATTCCCTTCAGCGTGGACTGGCAAGGCGGGCTGTTCGGCTTCTATTTCCTGCCCGAGCTGCCCACGCACTACGCCCAGGTCATGAAGACCGACGGCAAGGTCTTCAACAAGTTCTATCACGGCATGCTGGAGCGCGGCCATTACTTTGCTCCGGCACTGTACGAGGCAGGCTTTGTCAGCGCCGCGCACAGCGATGAAGACATCGACCGCACCATTGAGGCGGCACGCGAAGTCTTCAAGACACTGTAAATCTCAACCCGCCCACCAGGCCCTGCAGCCTATGTCTGCAGGGCTTTTTTGCTTTTTGCGGCAGACGGTGACCAGACCTCGGCAGCCAGCCATCCAGGCTCAGCCCTCGATGCCCTGCAAGCCACACGCCCGGGACAGCGGCCGGGGCGCACTCTGGCAGTTGCTCAGGGCCGCTGGAAAGCGGCTCTGGCGCGCTCCACTTCGGCTCGGGTGATGCAGCCTGGCGCATGGTCGTTGACCATGCCCATGGCCTGCATCAGCGCATACATGGTGGTCGGCCCGACAAACTTCCAGCCTCGCTTCTTGAGTTCCCTGGACAGGGATTGCGACTCCGGCGTCTGGGCCTGAATGGTCGTTCCCGTCGATGGCACAACCGGCTGATAACGCCAGAAGAACGCGGCCAGCGAGCCTTCGGACTGGACCATTTCGATGGCCCTCTGGGCGTTGTTGATCACGGCCTCGATCTTGCCGCGGTGGCGCACGATGCCCGCGTCCTGCAGCAGGCGCTGCACATCGGCCTCGCCGAACTGCGCGACGCGCCGGAAATCGAAACCCGCAAAGGCCGCCCGGAAGTTCTCGCGTTTGTTGAGAATGGTCAGCCAGCTCAGGCCGGACTGGAAGCCTTCCAGGCAGAGTTTCTCGAACAGGCGCTGATCGCTGTCCACCGGGAATCCCCATTCGCGGTCGTGATAGTGCACATAGCCCGGCGTGGCCAGACACCAGCGGCAGCGTTGCTGGCCATCTTCGGCGGACTGGGTGGGGGCGCGGGTCGGCGTGGTCTCGGTGGGTTCGGTACTCATGCCCAGCACTCTAACCAATGCAAAAGCCCTGCAGGGCGTTCCGTGCAGGGCTTTTGTTTTGATAGCTTTTTGCGATTGATATCAAACGATTTCAGATATAGAACATATTGAAATCAAGCAATATCATGCGCTGGCAGCTCACTTTTTATCCGCCTGGGCCAGACGCGAATGGCGCATGCCATAGGCCATGTAGATCACCGCACCCAGCGCCATCCAGCCCAGAAAGCGCAGCCAGGTCAGCGTGGTCAGATTCAGCATCAGATAAAAGCACAACAGGGCCGAAAGCAGGGGCAGCACCGGCACCCAGGGCACGCGGTAGCCGGTGCCGGCGTCGGGGCGCTTCCTGCGCAGCAGCAGCACGCCGATGCTGACCAGCACAAAGGCCGACAGCGTGCCGATGTTGATCATCTCCTCCAGCAGCTCCACCTTGGTGAAACCCGCCAGGACCGCGACGACGGCACCCACCATCAGTTGCAGGCGTACCGGCGTCTTGCGCCTGGCCGAGGTCACGCTCCAGCTGCGCGGCAGCAGGCCGTCGCGCGACAGCGCCATCAGGATCCGGGCCGAGCCCATGAGCAGCACCATGACCACCGTGGTCAGGCCCAGCAGCACGCCCACGGCGATCACCTGGGCGGCCCAGTTGGCGCCCACGCTGATGAAGGCCGTGGCCAGCGAGGGATTCTCGGCCTTGGCCAGCTCGGTATAAGGGACCATGCCGGTCAGCGCCAGCGTGACCAGGATGTAGAGCAGAGTCACCAGCGCCAGGCCGCCGAAGATGCCGCGCGGCAGCGTTTTCTGTGGCTCCCTGACTTCTTCGGCCGAGGTGGCGACCACGTCGAAGCCGATGAAGGCAAAGAACACCAGCGATGCGCCCGAGATCACGCCCAGCCAGCCGTACTGGCTGGGGCGGGCACCGAACAGCCAGGCCAGCATGGGCTGGCCCCAGACATCGGCGGTCACGCCATGACCTGCCACGGGCGGCTGGGCCGGCGGCACAAAGGGCGTGAAGTTCTTCAGGTCCATATAGGTGAAGCCCACCACGATCACGAACAGGGTGATGGCGATCTTGATCAGGGTGAACACATTGTTGACCCGAGCCGACTCCTGCGTGCCCAGGATCAGCAGCCCGGTGAACACCGCCACGATGAAGAACGGCCCCCACTCCAGGCTGATGGCTCCCAGATGCAGGGTGCTGGGAATGTCCACGCCTGCCGTGGCAAACACCGTGGACAGGTAGATGCCCCAGTACTTGGCGATCACCGCGCCGGCGGCAATCATCTCCAGCAGCAGATTCCAGCCGATGATCCAGGCCACGCCCTCGCCCAGCGTCAGATAGGTATAGGTATAGGCGCTGCCCGTGACCGGCACGCTGGAGGCGAACTCCGCATAGCACATGGTGGCCAGCGCGCAGGTGGCAGCAGCCAGGATGAAGGAGAAGATCACCGCCGGCCCCGCAAAGCTGCCCGCCGCGCGCGCGCCCACCGAGAAAATGCCGGCACCGACGGCCACGGCCACCCCGAGGATCATCAGGTCGAACGCGCCCAGGCTGCGTTGAAGTTGACGGCCCGGCTCGTCCGAGTCGGCCAGGGCCTGTTCAATGGTTTTGGTTTTCAGCCACTGCATGCATATCGCCGGGCCCCCGGCCGCACTCGTGGCGCGGCATCTTTCGCCCGGTCTTTTTGGTCAAAACGGCATCCTAGGGATTTCACCAATAAGGCGCAGATACCCTGCCGCATCACCGGTCTGTTTGCATGTTTTGTGCAAGCCCTGCTGCACTGCCCTCTCAAACCAGACTAGGCAGGCCCGCGTTTCACGAAGCCTGCACCGCGCTCAAAAATCGCGCCGCAGTCCTGCATGCAAGCGATCACTGACGCAGGATTCGCAATGGGCCGGGCCGGCCCCGAAAAGTCAGATGCGTGGAGGCTGCGGCGGCACATCGGCCGGACGAATCAGCAGACAGAGCACTGGCACCAGCAGCAGCGCCGTGACCACATCCAGCACGTGGTGCTGATGCACCAGCATGGTTGAGGCGCAGATGGCCGCGCTCCATAGCGCAATCAGCAGACACAGCCCCCAGCGACCACGCTGCCATTGCGCCTGGCAGATGGCCAGACAGGTCAGCGCCGTGTAGACGATGTGCAGCGAGGGCAGCAGATTGTGGGGCTTGTCCACCAGGAACATGGTCGCAAAAATGCTGCGATAGGGCTCGAATTCGGGAATCGCGCGCTCGAAGGCCAAATTTGCCGGGAACAGCACGAAAACCAGACCGCAGATCAGCGTGCCCAGCACCTGGCGCTTGCCCAGCGCCGCCGTACCGGGCTGGCCCACCAGCCAGAACGGCAGGGCCAGAAACGGGAAAAACGAGAAATAGACAAAGATGAATTCCGGCACCAGCGGAATCATCGCGTCCCAGCGCGTGATGAAGTCATAGCGCTGATCGCGCAGGCTGGCCAGCCAGTTGGCCGTGGGATAGATCGCGTAGGTGGCGATGTTCACCCAGATGGCCCAGAAGACAAAGCCGCGCTGGCGCGCCGGGGCGTGCACAGGCGTGTGCAGGGCTTGATCGGCTTGGCTCAGCACAGGAGCGGGCGCGGGTTTTCTCATTTGAGGATTATGGAAGCAAGGCCTGCCACCCTGCACAGGCTGCAAAGCAAAAAAGGCTGCAAGCGCCAAGCGCCAGCAGCCTTTGAATTCACGCACGATCTCAGCAACCCGGCTTATTGAGCCGCAGCCGATAGCGCCTGAGCCGACAGCACCCAACGGGCCATCTGCAGAGAATCGGCCTCGCTGATTTGCGGGTGGCGCGGCATGATCACATTGCCCCAGGCACCCACGCTGCCGCTGCGAATCTTGTCTGCCAGATAGCTCTGGGCATCGGCTTGCGAGCCGTACTTCTGTGCGATCTCCGTAAAACCCGGGCCCACAAATTTGCGGTCCAGACCATGGCAGCGCATGCAATCTGCTCCCTCCACCAGCTTTCGGGCTGCCGCCAGCTCGGGCCTGGCTGCCACCAGCGCATCGGCAGCCTTCTCGGCCGTGCTCACCCGCATGATGCGCCAGCCGATATTGGCCACACCTAAGGCGCTAGCCGCCATGACCAGCCCGATCAGCCAGCCAATCCAGCGCGGCCTGGGCGGATAGTTTTCTTCGTCGTCGATGGGATCAGTCATACCAAGCACCAGATTCACAAAAAAGTATGGCCGACAGACGCCAGCCATTGAGCACCTTACCCGAACAGGCATGACCCATCAAAGGGACAGCGAGCAACAGCCGCCTCGCAGCGAGGCTGTCGTCCCCCCTCCCGATGCCAAGCATCGAGAGAGGGGGAAGGCGCGATAGCGCCTCAGGGGGAGCGATCAGTGCCTGAAATGGCGCACGCCGGTGAACACCATGGCCACGCCACGCTCGTTGGCCGCATCGATCACTTCCTGGTCGCGCATGGAACCGCCGGGCTGGGCCACGCAGGTCGCGCCTGCATCGACCACCACATCGAGGCCGTCACGGAACGGGAAGAAGGCATCCGACGCCACGACGGTGTTCTGCAGCGACAGTTTGGCGGCTTCGGCCTTGATGGAGGCGATGCGCGCCGAATCCAGGCGCGACATCTGGCCCGCACCCACGCCCATGGTCATGCCGTTCTTGCAGAACACGATGGCATTGGACTTGACGAACTTGGCAACGTTCCAGGCGAAGAGCAGGTCGTTCAGCTCTTCGGGGGTGGGCTGCTTGACGGTCACGACCTTGAGGTCGGCCAGCTTGAGCTCGTGGTTGTCGGAGGTCTGCAGCAGCAGGCCCGAGCCGATGCGCTTGGACTCGATGGCGTTGCGGCCGTTGTCCCAGT
>NZ_SPEY01000096.1 GCF_009360615.1 Comamonas sp. | reverse complement strand
ACCGAACCCAGGGGGAGCAGGGGAGCGCCGGAAAAGAGTTGCAGGGCCTTACGACGGCTGAGCAGATTTTGTGCCATGAGAGTTTCGCAGTGTGGGGGTGAAGCGCAGACCGGGGACCGCGCTGAATGGGATGAATGCCAGGACATGAGATGCATGCCCTGTTCAGTCCTGCGAATCCTAGGAAACGAATATGACAGCGGCGTGGCTGCTTGATGACACCGGCATGAAGGACGTGATTGCCCTGGGAGGCGGGCGCAGACCTTTTCCGGGCGCAAAAAAGCCCCGGCCTGGTGGGCGGGGCTTGCATGGTCTGCCGCTGGCGCTTACAGATCCGGTGCGGGCGGAGCGTTGTCGATCAGCGTCTGCTCGGTGTCGGGCGGGCTGAAGCTGTCACGGAAGGTGAACACGATGGAGGTGAAAAAGATGGCCGCCAGCATCAGGGCCGTTGCCACCATCAGTCCCCCGGCAATGCTGCCGACGAGCATGGCCAGAATGCCGGTGACGATGGCCAGGGCCATGCCGGAGACGATGAACACGCCGATCCAGCAGACACCGAACACCACATAGGCACCGAGGTTGCGGATGCAGCCGACAAAGCTGAAGAACAGCGACTTGACGGGGCTGATGCCATGCCAGTGGATGAGCGCCGGCGCATGCCAGAAGGCCAGCGACAGCGGCAGGTAGAGAAACATGCTCAGCCACATGGCGGATTGGAACTCGGGCTCCTCGGCGAGTTCGCGGGACATGGGAGTCTGGCCCAGGTAGACGCTGGCAAACGTGCCGCCGTCGACCAGGCTGGAGGCGCCGATGATGAGCAGAAAGCCGGCGGCATAGAGGCCGCCCAGGATCAGCATGGAGTGCAGGTGCTGGCTACCGGAGCGAAAAGACACCAGCAGCAGCGCTGGTGTGGGCTTGCGACCGTGGGCGGCTTCGGAGGCCGCGACCATCATGCTCAGCGAGATGCAGGGCAGCAGTGCCAGCGCGATGACGGGGCCGATCAGCGGCAGGGCCGAGATCAGCGACATGCTGGCCATGCCCAGGAAGAAGAGGGCTGCCAGGGCCAGGGGCTGGCTTCTGAAGGTGCGCAGGCCCTGCAGCACCCATTGCAGACCGGTGCCGGGTGGAACGATTTGAAGTTTCATGGAAGAGGCTGAAATACTTTTGCGAGAGCGTGCAAAAGTCGCTCCTGCACTGTACCCGAGACGGCTGGTCGGGGCCATCAAAAGCCCCGGAGCACCGGGCTTCTTGGCACCCGGCCGGGGCTCAATCCAGCGTCAGGGGATGGGCGATGCGCTGGCTCAGCACGCGCTCGAAGTGGGTGGGGTCGTGGGGCTGCAGCAGGGCGGCTTCGCGCGGCAGATGGAAGTCCCAGAGGCGGGAGATCCAGAAACGCAGGGCGCCGGCCCGCAACTGGGCGTTGAGCAGCTCGCGCTCGGCAGCGGCCAGCGGGCGCACGCCCTGGTAGGCCGCGAGCATGGCCTTGGCGCGCCCGGCGTCATGGGCACCTGTTGCGTGATCGATACACCAATCATTGAGGCAGACCGCCAGATCGAAGAGCCATGTGTCCACGCCCGCGAAATAGAAGTCGAAGAAACCGGTGAGCCGGTCACCGTCGAACATCACGTTGTCGCGGAACAGGTCGGCATGCACGGGGCCGCGCGGCAGGGCCGCATAGCTGGCCGAGGCCGCGACATGGTTCTGGTAGGCCAGCTCGGCACGCAGCATGGCGGCGGCCTCCTCGCGCAGATGCGGCAGGACCACGGGAACGGTTTCGTTCCACCAGGGCAGGCCGCGCAGATTGGGCTGCTGGCGGTCGTAATCCTGGCCGGCCAGATGCATGCGCGCCAGCATGTCGCCCACGGCCGCGCAGTGCACGGCCGCCGGGGCCAGCTGGCTCTTGCCGGCCAGGCGGTTGACGATGGAAGCGGGCTTGCCGCAGACCTTGAGCAGGATGTCGCCGCTGCGGGTCTCGCTTTGCGGGTCCGGCACGGGAATGCCGGCCCGTGCCAGATGCTTCATCAGGTACAGATAGAACGGCAGCTGCTCGGCGCTCAGGCGCTCGAACAGTGTCAGCACCCACTCACCCTGGTCGGTTGTCAGGAAGTAGTTGGTGTTTTCAATGCCGCCTTGAATGCCGCGCAATTCCTTGAACGAGCCCAGGGACATGCGGCGCAGCAGATCGCGTGCATCTTTATCGGTAACTTCGGTGAAAACGGCCATGGTGAGTGCGCCGGTCTGGGGCGACCGACCGAACGAGCAGGGAGAAGGTGTCTATGCGCAACAGGGCAGTGCTTTGAAGCACTGCCCTGTCATGAATGGGGTGGCAGCGCGCCGCGCGTCAGAACTTGATGAAATTCCAGACGCGGGTGCCCGTGGTGTCGCCGCTGTTGTGGTCGCGGTTGCGCGCTGCGCGGGCGCCGTCGTTGGACTGCACCTCGTACTCGGGCATGGAGCCGACCTTGGGTTGCACGGTGATGCTCTGGGTCTGGCCGCCCACGCGGGTTTCATCGACACGGCTGCCTGCGTCTTCCACGCGGATATGTTCGATCCGCTGGTTGTGCTTGCCGGTTGCCGCCGTATTGTCCTGCCGGCCCTGGGGGGCCGGAGCGACTGCGGCATCGGCCGGCGCAGGAGAGGGGGACTGGGCCAGAACGGATCCGGCGGCCAGGCTCAGGAGGATGAAAAGTGGTGCAGCGCGCATGGTGTGGATTGTAGGGCGACTTCGAATTGTCCCACCAGGCGCTATCCACCATCGCCCTGAGGGCCGGGGGAGCCGGGCTCGCGTGCACAATCCGGGGTATGAGCAATTCCAAGACCCTGGTGCTGGTGGACGGCTCCAGCTACCTCTACCGCGCCTACCACGCCATGCCCGACCTGAGGGCGATTCCCGGCGACCCGGCCAGTCCGGCCACGGGGGCCATTCGAGGCATGGTGAACATGATGCAGGCGCTGAGGAAGGACGTGCAGGCCGATTACGCCGTCTGCGTGTTCGACGCCTCGGGGCCGACCTTCCGCGACGAGATGTACACCGAGTACAAGGCCACGCGCTCGCCCATGCCCGACGATCTGCGCAGCCAGATCGAGCCCATCCACGAGGTGGTGGCCATGCTGGGCTGGAAGGTGGTGGCCGTGCCCGGTGTGGAAGCCGACGACGTGATCGCGACGCTGGCGCAGATCGCGGCGGGGCAGGGCATACAGGTCATCGTCTCCAGCGGCGACAAGGACTTGAGCCAGCTGGTGGGCGAGCATGTGACCATCATCGACACCATGAACGGCAAGAAGCGCGATGTGGCCGGGGTGACGGCCGAGTTCGGCGTGCCGCCAGCCCTGATGATCGACTATCAGGCCCTGGTGGGCGACACGGTGGACAACGTGCCCGGCGTGACCAAGGTCGGGCCCAAGACCGCTGCCAAGTGGCTGGAGGAGTTCGGCTCCCTGGACAATCTGATTGCCAATGCGGCAGGCATCAAGGGCGTCGCGGGCCAGAATCTGCGTGATGCGATTGCCAGCGGCCAATTGGCGCTGAGTCGCCAGCTGGTGACCATGAAGACCGATTGCGATCTGTCCGCCTACATCAGCGGCCTGCCGCAGCTCGACGCCATCACGCTGGCCGAGCCGGATACCGCCGCACTCGTGCCGTTCTATGAGAAGTATGGCTTCAAGGGCCTGGTGCGCACCCTGGGCGCCGCAGCGGCCGACGCCAAGGCGGCCAGGCCCGGCAAGGCTGCCAGGGCAGACAGTGCCCAGGGCGGTTTGTTCGATGCCGATGACGCGGCCGCGACCGAGGTGGCCGTGGCGGCCCAGCAGCGCGATGTGCTCTACACCACGATTCTCGACGAGGCGCAGCTCGATGAATGGCTGGCCAAGATCGACGCCGCCGAGCTGACCGCGCTGGATACCGAGACCGATTCGCTGGACGAGATGGTGGCGCGCATCGTCGGTATCTCCTTCAGCGTGGCCGTGGGCGAGGCCGCCTATATCCCGTTGCGCCACGAGGGCATGGATGTGCCCGAGCAGCTCGATATGGCGCAGGTGCTGGCCAGGCTCAAGCCCTGGCTGGAGGATGCGTCCAAAAAGAAGCTGGGCCAGCATGTCAAATATGACCAGCATGTGTTCGCCAACCACGGCATCACCGTGCGCGGCTATGCACACGACACCATGCTGCAGTCCTATGTGCTCGAAGCCGACCGTCCGCACAATCTGACCAGTCTGGCGCTGCGCCATGTGAACCGCAGCGGCATCAGCTACGAAGACCTGTGCGGCAAGGGCAAGAGCCAGATTCCGTTTGCCCAGGTACCCGTGGACAAGGCTGCAGCCTACAGCTGCGAGGACTCCGACCAGACGCTGGACGTTCACAGGACCCTGTGGCCGCGCATCCAGGTCCATGCCGGTCTGCTGCATATCTACGAGCTGGAAATGCAGACCAGCGAAGCGCTGTTCCGCATCGAGCGCAATGGCGTGAGCATCGACGCGGGCGAGCTGGCGCGGCAGAGCAACGATCTGGGCGCGCGCATCCTGAAGCTGGAAGAAGAGGCCTACGAGATTGCGGGCCAGCCCTTCAATCTGTCCTCGCCCAAGCAGCTGGGAGAGATCTTCTTCGACAAGCTGGGCATGCCCGTGGTGAAGAAGACCGCCACCGGCGCGCGCAGCACGGACGAGGAAGTGCTGGAAAAGCTGGCCGAGGACTATCCGCTGCCCGCCAAGCTGCTCGAGCATCGCAGCCTGTCCAAGCTCAAGGGAACCTACACCGACAAGCTGGCGCAGATGGCCTTGCCCAGCGACGGCCGCGTGCACACCCACTACGCCCAGGCTGTGGCGGTGACGGGGCGTCTGTCCAGCAACGACCCCAATCTGCAGAACATTCCCGTGCGCACGCCCGAAGGCCGACGCGTGCGCGAAGCCTTTGTGGCCCCAGAGGGCAAGCTGATCGCCAGCGCCGACTATTCGCAGATCGAGCTGCGCATCATGGCCCATCTGTCGGGCGACGAAGCCTTGCTGAGCGCCTTCAGGAATGGCCTGGACGTGCACCGCGCCACGGCCGCCGAAGTCTTCGGCGTGAGTGTGGACGAGGTCAGCAGCGAGCAGCGCCGCTATGCCAAGGTGATCAACTTCGGCCTGATCTACGGCATGAGCAGCTTCGGCCTGGCCAAGAACCTGGGCATCGAGACCAAGGCTGCGGCCGCCTATATCGACAAATACTTCCAGCGCTATCCCGGCGTGAAGCGCTATATGGACCAGACCGTGGAGCTGGCTCATGCCCAGGGCTATGTGGAGACCGTGTTCGGTCGCCGCCTGGTGCTGCCCGAGATCAATGGCGGCAACGGCCCGCGCAAGAAAGCGGCCGAGCGCGCGGCCATCAATGCCCCCATGCAGGGCACGGCGGCAGACCTGATCAAGAAGGCCATGGTGGCCGTGCAGGCCAGGCTGGATGCCGAAAAGCCCGAGGTGCTGGTCATCATGCAGGTTCACGACGAACTGGTGTTCGAGCTGCCCGAAGCCGCCAGGGAATGGGTGCAGGCCGAGATCCCTGCCATCATGGCCGGGGTGGCCGATCTGTCCGTGCCGCTGCTGGCCGAGATCGGCTTTGGCAGCAGCTGGGAAAAGGCGCATTGATACGCTTTCGTCCCGGGGGCGCCCAGGTCTTGCCGGGGTGGCTCCTTAAAAAAGTGAGCTGCTTGCGCTTTATGAAAAATCACTTCAGGTTGTTTTCGACCTGAAGTGCTTTGTTTACAAGCGCTATAAGCTCCTGAATTGTTCCAGGTTGTTGCGGGAAATATCTTGTCCAAAGGCTTTGCAATGACGCCCGCCGTGCGCATGGGGCTGTCGATTTCGGTGGCGACGGGGCTGTACGGCATCTCCTTCGGCGCGCTGTCCGTGGCGGCGGGCCTCAACCTCTGGCAGACCATGGCGCTGAGCGCGCTGATGTTCACGGGCGGTTCGCAGTTCGCCTTCATCGGCGTGGTGGCGGGCGGCGGCAGCGGCATGGCGGCCGTGAGTGCAGCCTCGCTGCTGGGGGTGCGCAATGCCATCTACGGCATGCAGATGAGCCGTCTGCTGGGCGTCCAGGGCGTGCAGCGCTGGCTGGCCGCGCATTGGACGATCGACGAATCGGCAGCCACGGCATCGGGTCAGCAAGAGCTGGCGGAGCAGCGGCGCGGCTTCTGGGTCGCCGGGGCAGGGGTGTTTCTGCTCTGGAATCTGTTCACCTTGCTCGGCGCGCTGATGGGCAACGCATTGGGCGATACACGTCGCTTCGGTCTCGACGGGGCCGCGGTGGCGGCCTTTCTCGGCCTGCTCTGGCCGCGCCTGAATGCTCGCGAGCCGGTGGCGCTGGCGCTGGGCTGCGGACTGGTCACGGCGGTGGCCATACCCTGGGTTCCCGCAGGCGTGCCGATCCTGCTGGCTGCGGCCCTGGGGGCCTTCTGGGGCTGGGTGCGACCTTCGGAGGCCGGGCAATGACGCTGTCTCTGTGGCAATGGATCTTGCTGGCCTGCGCGCTGTCCTTTGTGACCAAGCTGCTGGGCTACAGCCTGCCCGAGCGCTGGATGCGCAGTCCGCGCATGGCCCAGATTGCGGCCTGTCTGACGGTGGCGCTGCTGGCTTCGCTGACGGTGATGAATACCCTGGCCAGCGGCACACACATCAGTCTGGACGCGCGACTGGGTGCCTTGCTGGTGGCGGCGCTGGCCCTGTGGCTGCGGGCCCCGTTCCTGCTGGTGGTGATTCTGGGTGCCGCTGCGGCGGCACTGCTGCGCTGGCTGGCCTGAGAACGCCAACCCGTTCGGGGTCCCTGCAAGGCACTGGCCTTAGACTGCATGGCCAGCCCCGCTTGCGGCGCGGGCCGCGCTGGCTGGAGATCGTCGACACGTTCTGAAATTCCATCAACCCAAGGAGGATCCATGAAGTATGAAGACATCGCTCAGGATATGCAGGGTTTGCTCGGCAGCAGCGCCGAGGCTCAGCCCAGCCGCCGCGCGGCCTTGCGCACTGCCCTGGGGGCGGGTCTGGGCGTGGGCTACGCCTGCGCTGCCGGCCCGGTCATGGCACAGACGGCCATCAGCACCCCGGTCGACGGTCTGACGGCAGGAGAGGTCCGCATCGATGTCCAAGGCTTCAAGCTGCCGGCCTACCGGGCCATGCCTGCGGGCAAGCGGAATCTGCCGGTGGTGCTGGTGATCTCCGAAATCTTCGGCGTGCACGATTACATTGCCGACACCTGCCGCCGTCTGGCACGTGCCGGCTATCTGGCGATCGCCCCCGATCTGTTCGTGCGCCAGGGAGATCCCATGGCCTATGCGGAGATGGCCAGGCTCATGAGCGAAGTGATCGCTAAGGTGCCCGATGCCCAGGTCATGGCCGACCTGGACGCCGCCGTGCAATGGGCGGGCGGCCAGGGCGGCGACGTCAGAAAGCTGGCCATCACCGGCTTTTGCTGGGGCGGACGCATCACCTGGCTGTATGCCGCACATGCCCCGCTCAAGGCCGGCGTGGCCTGGTATGGGCGTCTGCAGGGCAACAGGAACGACTTGCAGCCCAGCCATCCGCTGGATCTGGCGGCGCAGCTCAAGGCACCGGTGCTGGGCCTGTATGGCGGCAAGGATACGGGCATTCCGCTGGAGTCGGTCGAAGCCATGAAGGCCGCTCTCAAGACCGGCTCTGCGGCGGCCAGGGCTTCGGAGTTCGTGGTCTTCCCGGAGGCCCCCCACGCCTTTCATGCCGACTATCGTCCCAGCTACCGCGAGCAGGCCGCGCAGGACGGCTGGGCCCGCATGCTGACCTGGTTCAACCAGCATGGCGTGGCTTGATGTCTCATTCGCTGAAATTTTCGGCCCGGGGGGCTTGACAGCTTTGCTAAGGTGAAAGAAAGCCCGGAGTGCCCTGCACGTCATGCGCATCCGGGGCTGACGGTATGGGGATAGTCACCAGCGGGCCGCGTCGGGCGGCCCATTCTGCGAAAATCCCCAGGATTCGCCTGTAAAAGGCTGCGGTTAAGCCATATAAAGCTATGACATTGGTAGCAATTATTCTGGCCACCCTGGCTGCCGGTATCGGCAGTGTCTGGGTGGCCGCGTTGTTGATGAGTCTGGGGGGAGGACGCAAACCAGGGCTGATGCCCCAGCGTTTGCTGAGCCTGGCCGCGGGAGCCTTGCTCGCCACGGCCTTCATGCATTTGCTGCCCGAAGCGTTCGAGAGCCACGGCAAGTCCCATGATCTGTTTGTGGTGTTGCTGATCGGGCTGGTGTTTTTCTTCCTGCTGTCCAAGGCCGAACTCTGGCACCACGGCCATGAGCATTCCCATGGCGACGACCACCGGCATGCCTCTGCGCACCACGACCATGGTCGCAATCAACAGCATGATCACGATCATCAGCATGGCCCCGGCGAGCACGCGCATGGTCACAGCCATGGCAAGGGCGGCTGGGCCATTCTGACGGGCGACAGCGTGCACTGCTTTGGCGATGGCGTGCTGATTGCTTCGGCTTTCGTGGCCGATATCCGTCTGGGCCTGATCGCCGCCCTGTCGGTGCTGGCGCACGAAGTGCCGCATCATATGGGCGATATCGTGGTGCTGCGCCAGTCCAGCAGCAACCGTCGCGTGGCGCTGATCAAGGTGTCCATGGCAGGGGCCGTGACCACGCTGGGCGGAGTGGCCGGCTATTTCCTGATCGGACAGCTGCACGAGCTGCTGCCGTATTTCCTGGTCGTTGCATCGAGCAGCTTCATCTATGTGGCGCTGGCCGACCTGATCCCCCAGCTGCAAAAGCGCCTGAGCGCCAAGGAAACCGCTGCCCAGGTCTTCTGGCTGCTGCTGGGCATTGTCATCGTGACGGTGATGAGCGGCGCGGCGCACAACCATGGACACGAGCACGACCACCACGATCATGAAGCCGACATCGGGCATGTGCCTGCGCCCGCGCCCGCGGCCAGCCGTGAAGCGGCCCACAGGCACGGGCATTGACGGCGCGTGCAGCACGGGAAAAAGCCGGCTTCCAGCCGGTTTTTTCATTCATAAGACATCTCGCGAACGCCGAAGAAGGGGTTCGGGCAGGACGGCTGCCTCAGCAGTCGGGCCGTGGTTGCATCCGTGTTGGCGCAAGTCCGATATCCTTGAGTTCGGACCTGACCGCCGCCAGCTGGCGGCGCGAGACCGGCAGCAGCTCGCTCACGCCCTGCAGGCGCAGTCTCCAGCCTTCGCCTTCCTGGGGGTCGTCATATTTTTCGAGGCCGCGCAGGGCCGCGCGCAGCACCAGGGCGTTGCGGTGTATGCGCAGCAGGTGCTCGCCATGGCGGGTTTCGAGATCGGCCAGCGCTCCGTCGAGGATGTAGTTGCGCTGCACGGTGCGCACGGTGATGTATTTCTGCTCGGCCTTGAGAAACCGTACCTCGGACAGCGGCAGCCGCAGCGTGCCGCCGCGCTCCTGAATCACCAGCACGGGGCCGTTGTCCACGACGCTGCGGGCGCTCAGGGCACGTTCCGCTTTCTGCAACGACTGCTGCAGGCGCTCCAGCCGTACGGGTTTGGTCAGATAGTCCACGGCATCCAGCTCGAACGCCTGAAGCGCATGGCTGGCATGCGCCGTCACGAATACGACGGCGGGTGGATGGGGCAGTTCTGCCAGTGATGCTGCCAGCTGCAGCCCGTTGTGGCCGGGCATGTGGATGTCCAGCAGCACCAGCTGCACGGGGGCGGGCTGTGCGGCCCGCAGTATCTGCAGGGCCTGTTCGCCGTCGCAGGCTTCCTGGATATGGTGGGGGCCATGTGCGCAGTCGCCGAGCAGAGTGCGCAGTCTGGCGCGTGCCAGAGCTTCGTCGTCAACGATCAGAATGTGCATGGCGGGATTCTCCCGGTTTTGGCGCAGCCTGCAGCAAAGGCACGCTCAGGCGCACCACATACAGCCCGTCTCGCGCCCTGGCGCTGAAGCTGCCTTGCAGATCGTGCAGCAGCGACAGCCTGGCCCGTACGTTGTCCAGGGCCATGCCATGGCCGGTGCTTTGAGGCCCGGCGCTGGCGGGCGGCAAGGTGTTGATGATCTGGATCAGTGCCTGATTGCCGCGCCTTTCGGTGCGGACCTGCAGCTTGCCTCCGCGCGCACTGGGCTCCACACCGTGGCGGATGGCGTTCTCGACCAGCGGCTGCAGCAGCAGCGGCGGCAGCAGCGCTCCGTGCACGCTTTCGTCGAGCTGCCACTGCATCTGCAGGCGATCGCCAAAGCGTACCTGCTCGATGGACAGATAGCGCTGGGCCAGCTCTATCTCCTGTGCCAGCGTGGTGGTCAGATGGGGTTCGGCCAGCGCGTAGCGAAACAGGTCGCTGAGATCCTCGAGCAAGGCTTCGGCCTTGGCTGGTTCTGCGCGCACCAGCGCAATCGCGCTGTTGAGGGTGTTGAACAGGAAGTGCGGTCTGATGCGTGACTGCAGCTCGGTGAGGCGGGCCTGGGTCTGCGCCGGTGTGTTGCCGCGCGCGCGCAGCACCAGAGCCGTCACCAGCAGGGCGGCCAGCAGGCCGCCCGTGACGGCGCTGGCCAGCCAGGGGGTTTTGTCCATGCCGATGAAGAACAGCATGCCGCAGGCATAGAGGCCTGCAAGGGCGCCCAGCAGCACGCCGGCCAGGTATTGCCCGCGCGTGCCCAGACGCTGCAGCTGGTGCTTGAGGCTACAGGCCGTGATCAGCCAGACCAGGGTGCCGGGCAGGCAGGCACCGGTGAGCAGAGCCGCGCTGGAGAACCACTCCCAGAGCGATTCCGAACCATAAATCGCGGCCGTGCCCACCACCACCTGCACAAACAGCACGGCGCGCAGCACCACACCGGCATTGCAGGCGTCGAACACCAGGGCCGGGCGGGCCGAGGCGGGGGGGGCGGCGATGAGCGGTGAAATGGGCACGGGCGGTCTGTAGCAGTCCTGTATCTTGGAGGCGGATCGGGGTGAACAAAAAACGCACAGGGGACATTCCTGTCCGAATTGGCGTAAGTCCTGCGATTATTGGTGCGGAGATGCGCTGCGGCGGCAATTTGTGCGGCATCTGTCGGTTGGATGCATCAGCGTTTGTGCTGACTCAAACCGAGGCTCAGGCCCGGCCTGCGGCCTGAAAGCGTCTGAGCGACCAGACCACGCCGGCGAGAATCAGTAGCATGGGGGCCAGTTCCGCGAGCAGGGGCAGGCGCTGTTCATAGAGGAAGTGGTAGGCCAGGGCGAACAGGGTCTCGAACACCAGCAGCTGGCCCACGAAGGTGATGGGAAGGCGCTGGCTGGCGGCATTCCACATCCAGTTGCCCAGCCAGGACGAGAGGATGGCCACGGCCAGGTTCAGGAGCCAGAACAGCTGCCAGCGCCGGGCCGCCATGTCGGGGCTGCCGGCGCCGCTGGCCTCGGGCGATATCAGCCATAGCAGCAACCAGAGCAAGGCGCTGATCAGCCCGACGACCAGACCCCAGAGCGTGGACCACTCCGTGCCGTTGAAGCGGCTTTGTGCCAGGTAACGGGTGTTGTCCAGCGCATAGCGGCTCCAGCAGAGCATGGCCAGCACGGCCATCAGCACGCCCAGCAGATAGCGGCCTTGGTTGCCTGCGGGCCCCGTGGTCAGCGCATGGGCGTTGACAAGCACGATGCCGGCCAGAATCAGCGCCATGGGTGCCAGCATGCGGCGCAGCGGAAGCGCGCCATGGGTGTTTCGTCCCATCAGCGGCACGGTGACGGGCACCAGGCCCACGATCAGCGAGGTCACGGCCATGCCTATCCATTGCACGGCGGTGGCGACCAGGGCGAAGTACACCACATTGCCGGTCAGGGCAAGCCAGACCAGATGCCGGATATCGGACGCCTGCAGCCGGGGCAGCAGCTGTGTGGCCCGAGGCAGAAAAACGCACAAGGCCACCACGCCATAGAGCACGAAGCGGCCAAAGGTGATCTGCAGCGGAGAGAACTCCGGCAGCATGGCCGGCACGAGAAAAATCGCGCCCCAGAGCGCGCAGGCGGCCAGTGCAAAACCGAGGCCGGAAATCAGGGGTGAGCGCAAATGCATGCCGGGTGGCGCGTGGGCCGCTCGGGCAGCGGCCTTGGAGGAGAGTGAACGGAGACAGCGTGATTGTCCGCGCAAGCCAGAAACCGGGTGGATGCTGCCGGATTTCTACGCCTCGGAAGAGAAGGCTTGCAGGCCTTATTCATCAAGCGCAGGGTGCTATTGATTGGTGAGTGTGTCCGGTGTGACGGGTGTTTTGTCGCAGTGGCCGGCAATGGCTCTGGGGTGCAGTGGCGCCCAAGCCGGGTCAGCCCGATAAAATCCCCGTTTCTGCTTTGCACAGCCGTCACGCCAAACTTCTGCTCTGGGCGGCCTGTGGTTTTACGGGATTGTTGCCCTCACATGTCTACATCTGCTCCTTCGCACAACCAGCTCGATTCCAAGGCCGAAGCCTGGTCTGCC
>NZ_SPEY01000001.1 GCF_009360615.1 Comamonas sp. | reverse complement strand
GCGGTCAATGTGACCGAACAAAACCTCCTGGGAGTGCTGAAATGAATCGTCGCGGAACCCTCACAACACTGGCTGCATCCATGGCTCTGGGCCTGGGATTGACTTCTCAGGTGCTGGCTGCAGACACCATCAAGGTGGGTGTGCTGCACAGCCTCTCGGGCACCATGGCCATCTCCGAGACCGTGCTCAAGGACACGGTGCTGATGGCCATCGACGACATCAATGCCAAGGGCGGCGTGATGGGCAAGAAGCTGGAGCCCGTGGTGGTGGACCCGGCCTCCAACTGGCCGCTGTTTGCCGAAAAAGCCAAGCAGCTGATCACCCAGGACAAGGTGGCCGTGGTCTTCGGCTGCTGGACCAGCGTGTCGCGCAAGTCCGTGCTGCCGGTGTTCGAGCAGAACAACGGCCTGCTGTTCTACCCCGTGCAGTATGAGGGCGAGGAACTCTCCAAGAACGTCTTCTACACTGGCGCCGCGCCCAACCAGCAGGCGATTCCTGCGGTCGAGTATCTGATGAGCAAGGAAGGCGGCGGTGCCAAGCGCTTTGTGCTGCTGGGCACGGACTATGTGTACCCACGCACCACCAACAAGATTCTGCGTGCCTTCCTCAAGTCCAAGGGCGTGAAGGATTCCGACATCATGGAAACCTACACGCCCTTCGGCCACAGCGACTACCAGACCATCGTGGCCGATGTGAAGAAGTTCTCCACGGGCGGCAAGACGGCGGTGATCTCCACCATCAACGGCGACTCCAACGTGCCCTTCTACAAGGAGCTGGGCAATGCCGGCCTCAAGGCCAAGGACGTGCCAGTGGTGGCCTTCAGCGTGGGTGAAGAGGAGCTGCGCGGCGTGGACACCAAGCCTCTGGTCGGTCACCTGGCGGCATGGAACTACTTCATGAGCGTGAAGAACCCGACCAACACGGCCTTCATCAAGCAGTGGGGCGATTACGCCAAGGCCAAGAACATCGCTGGCCACAAGGACAAG
The DNA here is from genome assembly GCF_009360615.1 of Comamonas sp. Lineage (GTDB taxonomy): Bacteria > Pseudomonadota > Gammaproteobacteria > Burkholderiales > Burkholderiaceae_C > Comamonas. The sequence goes on along the minus strand of NZ_SPEY01000001.1, from coordinate 77,507 downwards.
CCGCTGACCAACGACCCGATGGAAGCCACCTGGGTCGGCATCCACATGTGGAAGCAGGCCGTGGAAAAGGCCAAGAGCACCGATACCGACAAGGTGATCGCGGCCATGGCCGGCCAGACCTTTACCGCACCCAGCGGCTTCACCCTGAAGATGGACGAGAAGAACCACCATCTGCACAAGCCCGTGATGGTCGGCGAGATCAAGGCCGACGGCCAGTTCAGCGTGGTCTGGAAGACCAAGGGCCCGATCAAGGCCCAGCCCTGGAGCCCGTATATCGAAGGCAACGACAAGAAGAAGGACGAGCCCAACGGCAAGAGTTCCTGACCCGCTCCCCCGGACTGGAGGGGTCTGGTGGGCTCTCCAGTCCTGAAAAGATAGCTGCTTGCGATTTATAGGCAAGGTTTTCAGCGCTAAATACCGAGATTCTGTTATGAAACTACTGCGCAAGTCATGGCGGCTGGCATGGGCCGTGGGACTGGGCTCGCTGCTGAGTTTTTCCAGCCACGCGCTGACGACCGAGCAGGCCTATGCCATGGCGGCGGCAGACGACTCCGAACAGCGCGTGCTGGCGATCAACCAGGCCGTGCTGGCGCCGGATGCACAGACTGACGGCGGTCGCCTGTCTGCCTATCTGGGCGCGCTCGCCAACGATGAAGTGCGCGTATCCCGGGGCAAGGTCTATGTGATGAGCGGCGACGCGGTCACCGACCCGGTGACCGGCCAGGCGGCCCAACTCCCGGCGGATGCCGAGGAGGTCGTCAGCAACAATTACCTGCGCTCGGTCATCGATACGGCGCAGGCGGCGCTGGCGTTGGGCAGCCGCGATGTGCAGGCGCGCCGCAAGGCTGCCGAGCAACTGGCCTCCGAGCCCGATGCAGGGCGCCTTCCCCTGATCGAAAAAGCGCTGGCGGCGGAGCAGGACGCGCAGGTTCGGGCCCTGCTGGAACGCAGCCAGGCTGCCAGCCTGCTGGGCAGCGACGAGGCGCAGCAGCGTCTGAAGGCGGTGGAGCAGCTGTCGCGCCAGCAGACGCCGGAGACGCAGCTGCTGTTGAACCAGCGCCTGTCCGAAGAGGCCGATCCTGGTGTGCAGAAAGCCATCAAGGCCGCGCTGGCCGGCATTGCCGAAGGCCTGGCCTGGGGCGACAGGCTGGGGGCGATCTTCAGCGGCATCAGCCTGGGCTCGGTGCTGTTGCTGGCGGCGCTGGGTCTGACTATCACTTACGGCCTGATGGGCGTCATCAATATGGCGCACGGTGAGCTGATCATGATCGGTGCCTATGCGACCTATCTGGTGCAGGTCGCATTCCAGCGCTGGCTGCCCGAGGCCTGGTTTGGCGGGTATCTGGCGGTGGCCGTTCCCGTGGCCTTCCTGGCCTCGGCGCTGGTCGGTGCGGTGCTCGAGCGCGGCGTGATCCGCTTTCTCTACGGTCGCCCGCTGGAGACCCTGCTGGCCACCTTCGGCATCAGCCTGGTGCTGCAGCAAACCGTGCGCAGCCTTTTCGGGGCGCAGAACGTGGGCGTGGAAAACCCCGCCTGGATGAGCGGCGGCATTGCGCTGCTGCCCAATCTCACGCTGCCCTGGAATCGCATCGCCATCATCGTCTTTGCGTTCGCCGTGCTGGCGGGCGTGGCCTTCATGATCGCCAGAACGCGGCTGGGCCTGTTCGTGCGCGGCGTGACGCAGAACCGCGCCATGGCTTCCTGTGTAGGCGTCAACACGGCACGCACCGACACCTATGCGTTTGCACTGGGCTCCGGTATCGCCGGTCTTGCCGGCTGCGCCCTGAGCCAGATCGGCAATGTGGGCCCGGATCTCGGGCAGAACTACATCGTGGACAGTTTCCTGGTGGTGGTGCTGGGCGGTGTGGGCCAGCTCGCGGGCACCGTCTATGCGGCTCTGGGCCTGGGCGTGCTTAGCAAGCTGCTGGAAGGCTGGACCGGTGCCGTGCTGGCCAAGATCGCCGTGCTGCTGTTCATCGTGGTCTTCATTCAAAAGCGTCCGCAAGGCATTTTTGCCCTGAAGGGCCGCAGTGCGGAAACATGAATCACCCCTTGAGTCGCTTCGCGCCTTCCCCCGCTCTCGCATTGCTGCGCGCTGCGGGCAGGGGACGACACCCTCGCTGCGGGGCGGCCCTTGCTCGGTGTCTCGTACCTGGGCCGCGCCAGTTGGGCAGGCCATGTGCCTTGCTCCACATGAGGGAAAACTGACATGACAACCCAATCCATACCCATCGAACTGCCCAAGCCCGCGCCGCTGCTATCCGCCAAGGGCTGGACGGTGTTTCTCATCGTGCTGATCCTGGTCTGCGCCGTGGCTCCCGCACTCAATCTGTGGGTGCCCGAGGACAGTGCACTGCACCTGTCCGACTACATGCTGGGCCTGCTGGGCAAGTTCATGTGCTATGCCATCTGCGCACTGGCGATTGACCTGATCTGGGGCTACACCGGCATCCTGAGTCTGGGCCACGGCCTGTTCTTCGCGCTGGGCGGCTATGTGATGGGCATGTACCTGATGCGCGAGGCCGCAGGCCCCGACGCCTTGCCCGCCTTCATGGGGTTTCTGGACTGGAAGGAACTGCCCTGGCACTGGGCGCTGTCGGGCAGCTTTGCCGCCACCGTGCTGCTGGTGTTTCTGGTGCCGGGCCTGATCGGCGGGCTGTTCGGCTACTTCGCCTTTCGCTCGCGCATCAAGGGCGTGTATTTCTCCATCATCACCCAGGCCCTGACCTATGCCGCCATGCTGCTGTTCTTCCGCAACGAGACCGGCTTCGGCGGCAACAACGGCTTCACGGGCTTCAAGACCCTGCTGGGGTTTTCCATCAACTCGCAAGCCGTGCATGTGCTGCTGTTCGCGCTGTCGGGGCTGGCGCTGCTGGGCTGCTTTCTGTTCTCGCGCTGGCTGATGCGAAGCAAGTACGGGCGCGTGCTGCAGGCTGTACGCGATGCCGAATCGCGCACCATGTTCTGCGGTTACAACCCGCTGCCCTACAAGCTGTCGATCTGGGTCATCTCGGCCATGATGTGCGGCCTGGCGGGCGCGCTCTATGTGCCCCAGGTGGGCATCATCAACCCCAGCGAGATGAGCGTGGGCAATTCCATCGAAATGGCGGTGTGGACTGCCGTGGGCGGACGTGCCTCGCTGGTCGGCCCCATCATCGGCGCGTTTGCCGTCAATGGCGGCAAGAGCTGGCTCACCGTGGCCGCACCCGAATACTGGCTGTACGTGCTGGGTGCGCTGTTCATCGTCGTGACGCTGTTCATGCCGGGAGGACTGATTCGCCTGCCGCAGCAGCTTCGCCAGTGGCGTGAGAAGCGCAAGGCCCAGGTCCGGGATCCGTTGAACCAGACTGCAGCCGCAGCTGCCAAAGCCGCTGCCGAGCCGGCTTCTGCCGATGCCCTTGAAGGAGTGCGCGCATGACCCCCGATCTGATGCAGGAAGGCGAGCAGCGCCTGGCTTCCTACCAGCAGCGCGAAGCCGCGCTGCGCACCGAATCCGGCGGCCGCAACGCCAGTCTGGCGCGCCCCGTGGTGGCCGGCGAAGTGGATGTGACCCACGGCCGCATCCTCTATCTCGAAGACGTGCATGTGAGCTTCGACGGCTTCAAGGCCATCAACGGTCTGAACCTCGATATCGCGCCCGGTGAACTGCGCTGCATCATCGGCCCCAATGGTGCGGGCAAGACCACGATGATGGACATCATCACCGGCAAGACCCGGCCCGACAGCGGCACGGTGTTCTTCGGCTCCACCATCGATCTGCTGCGCTACAAGGAACCCGAGATCGCCGCCATGGGCATTGGCCGCAAGTTCCAGAAGCCCACGGTGTTCGAGCAGCTCAGCGTGTTCGAGAACCTGGAGCTGGCGCTCAAGACCCACAAGGGCATTGCCTCCTCCATGCTGTTCAAGCTCAGCGGCGCGCAGAGGGATCGCATTGCCGAGGTACTGCACACCATTCATCTGGCAGGCAGCGTAACGCGCCAAGCCGGGCTGCTCAGTCACGGACAGAAGCAGTGGCTGGAGATCGGCATGCTGCTGGTGCAGGAGCCCAAGCTGCTGCTGCTCGACGAGCCTGTGGCCGGCATGACCGATGAGGAAACGGTGCGCACGGCCGAGCTGTTTCTGACGCTCAAGGGTAAGCATTCGCTGATGGTGGTGGAGCACGACATGAGCTTTATCGACACCATCAGCGAGAAGGTCACGGTGCTTTGCGATGGCTCGGTACTGGCCGAGGGAACGCTGGCCGAGGTGCAGGCTGACGAGCGCGTGATCGAGGTGTATCTTGGGAGGTAACCCCCTGAGGCACTTTGCCTGGGCGGCCCCGCGCCTTCCCCTCTCTCTGCGCGCTTCGCGCTGAGGGAGGGGGACGACTGCTTCGGTGCGCGGCGGCGCTTCCTCGCTGTCTCTTTGATTGGGCAGCGCCAGTTTCAAACGTCATGCGCTTCGCAGATAGTCAAATTAGATAGCTGCTTGCGCTTTCTGTGTAAGCGTTAGAGGTCGAAAATGCTTAAAGTTCAGAACCTGCATCAGTACTACGGCGGCTCGCACATCCTGCGGGACGTGAATTTCACGGCCGAGATCGGCAAGGTCACGGTGCTGCTGGGCCGCAACGGCGTGGGCAAGACCACCTTGCTCAAAAGCCTGATGGGGCTGGTTCCCATCAGAAGCGGCGGCATTGAATGGCAGGGCCGCGATATCGCGCGCAGGACGCCCTACGAGCGCGCGCGCAGCGGCATCGGCTATGTGCCCCAGGGGCGCGAAATCTTCTCGCGCCTGTCGGTGGAGGACAATCTGCGCATGGGGCTGTCCTATTGCTCGGCAGGTACCCGGATTCCGGGCGAGCTCTACGAGCTGTTCCCCGTGCTCAAGCAGATGCTGCACCGCCGCGGCGGCGATCTCTCGGGCGGCCAGCAGCAGCAGCTGGCCATTGCGCGTGCGCTGGCGCCGCAACCCAAGATCCTGATCCTGGATGAGCCCACCGAGGGCATACAGCCCAGCATCATCAAGGACATCGGCCGCGTGATCCGCATGCTGGCCAATCGCGGCGACATGGCCATCCTGCTGTGCGAGCAGTACTACGACTTTGCCGAGGAGCTGGCTGACCACTATGTGGTGATGGAGCGCGGCGAGGTGATTGCATCGGGTCCGGGCAGCGAGATGCAGGAGAAGAATGTGCGCTCGCTGGTGGCCATCTGAGCCGTGTGCGCATAAAAAAAGGTGCCGCAAGCGGCACCTCAAAGCCTCAGGCCATGCCCGGAGGACAACTCATTTCGTCAATACGCTGCGCCGTGGGCGGCCAGCACCGGATTGCCCTGAATGGCAGTGCTGGCGCGGCCGTCCACGCCCCGGGGCACTTCGCCCACCAGCGTCGTGCGGTAGAGCTGGCGATCGAACTCCAGCGCAAAGATATCCTGTGGAGCCACATGGGCCGTGGAACGGTTGTCCCAGAAGGCCAGCGAGCCTGGCTCCCACTTGAAGCGCACGGTGAACTCGCTGCTGACGGCGTGCTCCCAGAGCAGCTCCAGCAGCACGCGCGATTCGCGGGTGGAGAGTTCCACGATGGACTTGAGAAAGCCGGGGCTGACGTAGAGCACCTTCTCGCCGGTCTCGGGATGAATCGTGACCAGCGGGTGTTCGCTGATCAGGGTGTTGCCGCGCACCAGGTCCAGATATTCCTGCGAGGCCGTGGCTCCCTGCGGGGCGCTGAAGCGGTGCTCGCCACGCAGGCCCTGCAAGAAGGCCTGCAGCGGTTTGGAGAGCGCTTCGTAGGCCGCTGCCAGATTGGTCCATTGCGTGTCGCCGCCATAGGGCGGAATCGTCACGCCGCGCAGAATCGATGCGGCAGGCGGGTTGTGGGCGGCCGTCACATCGGCATGCCAGCCGGTCCAGGGGCGCTGTTCGGCCTGGCCGCTATGACGGTTGGCCTTGCGGTGCTTGGCAATCGAATACAGCTCGGGAAAGCCTTCGACATGACCGAAGACGGGGTGGCCGGGTGTCAGCTCGCCAAACTGGCGCGAAAAGGCGATCTGCTGCGCGTGGCTGAGGTGCTGGTCGCGAAAGAAGATCACCTTCCAGCGCAGCAATGCCGAGCGGATGGTGTGCACTTCGGCGGCGCTCAAGGCCTGCTTCAGATTGACGCCGCTGATCAGCGCGCCGATATGCGCCGACTGTGGCGTGATGCGGATATGTGGAGTGATGTGGCTTGCGGAGCTCAGGCGTTCGTCCAGATGCTGCAGCGGAGCGTGGGGCAGGGGCATGTTCATGGGATTGTTCCTGACGAGAGCGGGGCTTCAACGGGCCTGGGCAATACGGGAGGCGCTGGCCGGCAGCAGGCCGAGTTCGTTCAGCAGAGCATGGCTGCGTTCGACCTGGGCATGCAGTGCGCGGGCGGTGTCCTGCGGGCCGAGGAAGATGGGTTCCCACTGGTTCAGCGCCACAAACTCCTTCCATTCCCGGGTTTCGGAAACCTTACGCAGCGCGTTCACCCAATACGCCTGTTGCGCGGCGCTGGCACCGGGTGCCGTCATCACGCCCTGAAACGAATCGCTGACATAGTCGATGCCTTGCTCTTTCCAGGTGGGCGACTGGGCGAACACGCCTTCAAGCCGCTTGTCGGCGGCAATCGCCAGCACGCGCACACGGCCCGACTGCAGATAGGGCAGCAGGTTCGGCGTGGTGGCCGAAACCACATCAAGATGGCCGCCGGCCAGCGCCACCATGGATTCGGCGGAGGACTTGTAGGGAACGATGCGCAGCTTCTGGATATTCACGCCGCCCTGCTGCAAGGGCTGGGCCACGCCAAGATGGATGTGATTGCCCAGTGTGGTGGCGATGCCGATGGAGTATTTCTCGGGGTCCTTGCGCAGCTGGGCGATCAGGTCCTGGGCATTGCGCAGCGGCGAATCCGCACGCACGACCACCGTGGTGAACTCGCGCAGCAAGGTCACCAGCGGCGTGCCTTTCTGCAGGTTGGCGGGCAGGGCATTCTGCGCCAGGCTGTTGCCGTAGCTGGTGCTCAGCGTCATCAACGTATGGGCGTCGCCAGGGTGGCGGTGCAGGCTTTCCAGCGCGGCGATCGCATGCGCGCCGGACTTGTTGCTGACCACGAACTGCTGTGCATGGCCATCGCGTGCCAGCAGCTCGGTGAGCTTGCGGGCCGCCAGATCCAGCGCCGCGCCGGCTCCGCTGGGGACAATGAATTCCGGGGACTTGCCGGGCTTCCAGGCCGAGGCCACCGCACCGCCGGACTGCGCGGCAGCAGGGCCAGTTGCCAGCGTGCAGCACAGCACCGCCATCGATGTCAGCCATGGGGCCAGAGTGCGATGCAGGCGGGAATGCGTTACGGTAGCGACCGACATGAATGCTCCTGAAATCAATCGCCATATGCTTGACAAGCTGGCGTGCGAGAGACTGTAGAAGCGCTGCTGCGATACAACAACGAATGAATTTTCATGAGTTAGTAAGCAAAACAGCTGAGCTATCCCGGCCTGAGCGACAGGCCTGCTTGAAGAGGCGAGAAAGACAATGACCTGGCATGCGCAACTGGCGCTGAACTATTCCCTGCAGGACGGCAAGAGCTCGGTGCAATTCACGCACGACGGCCCGCTGCGCATCCTCAAAAGTCTGTATCCCGAGGGGGCGGCCATCTGCCACAATGTGCTGGTGCACCCGCCCGGCGGGCTGGTGGGCGGCGATGTGCTGGACATTGATGTCCATGTCGCAGAAGGTGCGCATGCGCTGGTCACCACGCCTGGTGCCACGCGTTTTTACAAAAGCAACGGGAAGCAGGCCATGCAGCGTACCCGGCTGCGTCTGGACCCCGGCGCGAGGCTGGAGTGGCTGCCGCTGGAGGCGATCGCGTACAACGCCTGCGATGCCGTCAACCACCTGGAGTTCGAACTTGCCGAAGACGCGCAGCTGCTGACCTGGGATGTAACGGCACTGGGCCTGCCGCTGGCCGCCCAGCCCTATGAGTCCGGCAGGTTCGAGCAGCACATCGAATGGCCGGGCCGTTTCCTGGAGCGCGGCGTGGTCAACGCGCAGGATGAGTTGCTGCTCAACGGCGACCTGGGGCTGGCCGGGCATCGCTGCCTGGGCAGTCTGATCTTTGCCAGCGGCTCAGCCATGGCGCGGCATCAGCGCGAAGCCTTGCTGGAAGGCACGCAGGAGCTGCTTGAGGAGGCTGCCCCGGCAGTGTTGAGCGGTGTCACCGCTCCCAATGAAAACATGCTGGTTCTGCGCTGTGTATCACCTGTGGTTGAATCTGTGATGATGTTGTGGAAAACTGTGTGGAGTTTCTGGAGAAAAGAACTCTGGGGGCTGCAGGGAGGCACTCCCAGAATCTGGTCCATGTGATCGCTGTTGCGCGGGCCTTGGCGCCGTTTCAACGCACCAACTGTTTTCTGCATCGGGCCAGCTCGGCCTGGGCCCAGTTCAGGCGTTCACGCAGTTGGGGACAGGCGGCACCAGCGTTTTGCGGCTCGCGTTCCGTGCAGTGCTCTTCGACCATGGATACCAGGGTGCGCGTGTGGCGGTTCTGCTCCAGGGTGCAGGCGCGCGTGCCTGCTTCGGCTCGCGTTCCGCCTTGCGAGCGTGTGCCGGGCGGCACGGCCGTCCAGCCCCGGTTGTGCCAGGGCGAGAAGGAGGCTGAAGGCGTGATCTCTATGCCGCTCACACGTCCTTCCAGGCCGGGAAAGGTGGACAGCATGGCGGCTGCCACCAGGGCCGGGTCGCTCATGCGTCCCAGCGCAGTATCGCAGTCCATGACATCGGGATTCAGGCCCGGCGGCAGCAGTCTCAGCACGCCATAGATGCGGGTGGCATCGGTCTCCAGCTCCTTGACGCTGCGCCCGTTGCTGCCCGGCACGAGGCCCATGCCGACCAGTTGGTACTGCGTGTCGCGCAGGGCGGTATCGGGGCCGGTGTGGATCTCGACATCGCCTGAGGCCCGGCCTGCGAACATGAGCAGCCTGAAGGCATCCGTGGAGAACAGCGCCTGCACCTCCAGATGGCAACGGGCAGGCGGGGCCGTACGCAGCACGCTTGACCAGTCCTTGGCAGCGTCGCGGTGGACCAGCATGGCCGTGCGCGGCAGCATCTCCACGGTTATCCGCTCCTTGCCCAGGCTTACGGTTGCCGGCACGCCGGCGTCAATCGAGCTGGCTGTGGGAAATTGCGCCAGTGCCTTGAAGCCATGCTGCATCGCGGACAGTCTGTCGCTGCTGACGATGCCGCCTGTGGCGATCTCCAGGCGCCCGTTTTCGAAGCGGTAGTGGCTGGGTACTTCGTCGGTTTCGGTGTAGCTGCCATGGCGGGTGGAGACCCGGTAGCGGATCTCGCGTCCGCCCATTTCCATGAAGGAGCCCAGCGTCTCCAGCAAGGCCTGGCGTGTGGCGGCATCGTCCTGGCGCAGCGTGATCTCCACGCGTGTAGAGCCATAGCCCAGCAGCTTGCCGAACGCATGCTGCATGACGGCCTGGTTCGGAAAGGTGATGACCGCCCCCACCATGCCCGCCAGGGCCGCCACGCCGCCCAGCAGCAGCGGCCAGGTCGAACGCTCGTCAGCGCGAGTGCCCGTCAAGGCGCTCCAGATGGCTTGAGCGCCATGGCCCAGCCAGCTGGTGAGCACGAAGGCGATGAGCGCCACCGTCGGTGCCCACACCAGAATCAGCAGTATTTGCAACAGGCCCATATGGGCATTGATTCTAGGCACAAGCCATATGTGGCCTGGCGGCGGCAGCCGGCCAGGTGCTGCGCGCCTGGGGCTTCCCGCCCGGGGCTTCCCGCCGGGGACGCTACAGCGCCAGAACGATTCTGGACTCCTGCGTCCTGGCGCGCGAGCAGCAGCTCATCATCTTGGTGCAGGCCGCACGCTCGGCACGGGTCAGCACCATGTCGCGATGGTCGATATCGCCTTCCAGCACCGGCACCTCGCAGGAGCCGCAGAGGCCTTCGCGGCAGTCGCACTCGATATCGATATTGGCGCTGCGCAGCGCATCGAGCAGCGTTTCATCGTTGCGCACCTGCAGCGTGATGCCGGATTCGCGCAGCTCGACCTCGAAGCCGTGCTCCTTGTCCGGGTCGAGCGCGCCCAGGGTGCTGGAGAAATGCTCCACGCGCAGGCTGTCCTCCGGCCAGTGCTGGCTGGCCTGGGCAAGGCCGTCGAGCATGCGCTGCGGACCGCAGGCATAGATCTGTGCGCCGGGCCTGACCTGGGCCAGCAGCGCCTGGTAATCGGCTCGCTGGCCTTCTGCGCCCACATAGATCTGCAGACGCTCGCCATGCCGTGCCTGCAATGCATGCAACAGCGCCATGCGCTCGCGCTGACTGCAGCTGTAGTGAATTTCATAGGGGATGCCCAAGGTCTGGGCGCGCGCCGCCATGGCCGCAACCGGCGTGATGCCGATGCCGCCGGCGACGAGAATCAGCTGCTGCGCGCTTTCGTCGAGCTTGAAGTGGTTGCGCGGGCCGCGCATCTGCACCTTCATCCCGGCCCGCAGCGATCCATGGATCCAGGCCGAACCGCCACGGCTGTGTTCCTCGCGCAGCACGGCGATCTCGTAGGTATCCGCTTGCTGCGGATCGCCGCATAGCGAGTACTGGCGCGAGATGCCCGTGTCGCCGCAGTGCAGGTCGATGTGCGAGCCCGGGGTCCAGCGTGGCAGATCGCGTCCGTCGGGCGCCTTGAGTCGCACGCGCAGCACATCCTGCGCGATCAGCTCGGTGCTTTCCACCCGCATGGTGCGGCTGACGCCGCCTTGCGAGGATTCGCCGATGCGCACCGGCTGCTGCGCGGCCAGCACGGCGGGATTGGCGCGCTCGGGGTTGCGGCTCACGTCCCATTGCACCCACAGATGTTCGGGGCCGCGGAACGAGGTGTTGGGCACATAGGTGAAGCGTTGTTCTGCCAGTTGCATATGGGGCAGGCGGCGCGTGAATTCCTCGAGGAAGATCTGCATTTCCATGCGTGCCAGATTCTTGCCCATGCACTGGTGGGAGCCGTAGCCGAAGGTCAGGTGATCGCTGGCATTGTCGCGGTGGATGTCGAACAGGTCGGCATCGACGAAATGCTGCTCGTCGTGGTTGGCCGAAGAGGTGATGATGAGCAGCTTGCTGCCGGCTGGAATGGCCTGACCGCCGATCACCACATCCTTGGTAGCCAGTCGTCGCCAGGCCGCCACCGAGCCGTTGTGGCGCAGGCACTCCTCCACGGCGTTGGGGATGAGCGAGGGATCGGCGCAGATTTCCTGCCAGGCCTTGGGGTGCTGCAGCAGCAGCTTGATCGCGTTGGCCGAGGCGTTGGCCGTGGTCTCGTGCGCCGCGACGAGGCCGGCCATCATCATGGAGTGCAGATAGGAGTCGGTGACGACCTCTGGCAGCTCCTTCTGCTTGCGAATGCCGTATTGCATCCATCCTTCGGCGTCGGGGTCGGCGCGCATCTTGTCGAGAATCCGGCCCGCGTGCTGCCAGAAGTTCCCCACGGCATGGGCCACGGCCACCTGCTCCTCGGCCCGGGGGCGTCCCCAGGTGTTGACGGTGTGGGCAATGCTGTACCGGCGAAGCGTGTCCATATCATCGGCGGGCACGCCCAGGAAATGCATGGCCACCGTCAGCGGTACCTCCCACAGCATCTGATCGACCAGATCGGCGCGGCCGTCGTCGATGAAGCGGTCCACATACTCGCGGGCCAGCCGGCGCACCATGGGCTCGTGGTGCTTGAGTGCCTCGGGCGTGAAGGGCTGCATCAACGCACGCCGGCGCGGCATGTGGGCGGGCTCGTCCTCGTTGACCAGGGTGCGGTTCAGTGCAAAGCCATAGCTGGCGAGCACGGCATTCGCCTCGTCGCCCGTAGGCGTGATCTTCTCCAGTGCGATCGAGGGGCTGAAGGTCAGGTTGTCGCGGAAGATGGCCTTGATGTCGTCGAAGCGCGTGACCACCCAGTAGCCCAGCTGCGGGCTGTAGAACACCGGTTCCTGCTCGCGCGCCCAGCGCACATATTCGGGCGGGTCCTGCTGGTAGCCGTCGGCAAAGGGATCGAAGCTGGCGGCCCCGTGGCTGATGGGGCAGCCCGTGGGGCCGCTCTGGCCTGTGGGCTTGCCGAACTGGCTGTGATCGATGGGGCAACGGCTGGGGGTGGAAACGGTCATGGCTCGCTCGCAAACGCAAAGAGGCAGGAGATGGCTTGCGCCATCAGACGAGAGCGCAGAGGCGGCCTGCCGCCAGCCTCTGCGGCATGGATCAGCGGGGCAATCAGTCCAGCGTGATGTTCAGATCCTTGATCAGCTTTTGCCAGCGTGCGCTCTCGCTGTGGATCAGCGCCTGGAACTGCTCGGGCGTGTTGCCCACGGGCTCAACGCCAAAGTCGATGAGCTTTTGCTTGACGGCAGGCTCGTTGATGGCGGCGACCACCTGCTTGTTCAGCGCGGTCACGACATTGGCCGGGGTCTTGGCCGGGGCCACCATGCCGACCAGGGCCGCAGCCTGCACGCCGGGCAGGCCCAGCTCGCCGAAGGTGGGCACATCGGGCAGCTGTGGCAGACGCGTCGCATTCGCCACGGCCAGGGGGCGCACCTTGCCGCCCTTGATGAAGCCGGCGCCGGCGGCCAGGTCCACCATCATCACGGGAATCTGACCGCCCGCCACATCGGCCAGCGCCGGGGCCGCGCCGCGATAGGGCGCATGGGCGAGCTTGAGACCGGCCTCGGACTTGAGCAGCTCCATGGCCAGATGGTGAGGGCTGCCCGCACCGGCGGAGCCGTAGTTCACGCCCTCGGCGCTGGCCTTGGCGGCGGCAATGAACTCCCTGGCGGTCTTGGCCTTCTCGGCGGGGCCGGCCACCAGAATCATCGGAAAACGACCCATGAGCGTGACGGGCACGAGGTCCTTGCCGGGGTTGTAGCTCAGGCTCTTGTAGAGCACCGGATTGAAGATCAGCGTGCCGTTGTCGGCCGACAGCACGGTATAGCCGTCGGCCGGTGCGCGCGCGGTCTCCGAGGCGCCGATGGCCGTGTTGCCGCCCGGGCGGTTGTCCACGACGATGGGTTGATGGGCCTGGGCGCCCCAGGCCTGGCCTATGGTGCGGGCCAGGAAGTCCGAGCCGCCGCCCGCGGCATAGGGCACGATCCAGCGCACGCTCTTGCTCGGGAACTTGTCCTGGGCCATGACGGTGCCGGGGGCTGCGGTCAGCCAGAGCATGCTGGTGGCCAGAACCGAGGCGGTGAAGAGGCGTTTTTTCATCGAGGGTGTCTCCTGGTCTGTGGTGTTGTGTGCCTGCGGGTTGACCCAGCTTCACTCCGCCTGCGGTTGCGCTTTAATAGGGGGTATTTGCGTAATTTTGATACGCATTGCGTAAATTGAGCCCAAGGGATTTCCATGACTTGAGTCATGAACTTGAATCAGAATGCCGGTCCAAGCCCTGCCATCAATCGCTACAGACATGAAAAAAGACAAGAAGACTGCGGACGTCGTGCTGCCGACCACTGCGGCGCACGAGCCGCGCGCCAGGAAGGCGCGCCAGCCCGGTGTTGCCGTCGAAGCTGCGGACGGGCGCGAGCGCCGCCAGCGTGTGCAGGCGGCCGAGACCTGCCTGGCCGTGCTCAAGGCGCTGGCCGGTCTGGGCGGGCGTGCCAGCCTCACGGCCATCGGTGCGGCCGTCGGTGAAAGTCCGGCCAAGGTGCACCGCTACCTGGCCAGTCTCATGGCCGAAGGTCTGGTGGAGCAGGATCGCGGCGGCACCCAGTACGCGCTGGGACGCGAGGCCATCCATATCGGCCTGGCCGCGATGCGCCAGAACGATCCGGTGCGCATGGCCGAGCCGGCCCTGCAGCAGCTGCGCGAGTCGCTGCAGGTCACGAGCTTTGTGGCGGTGATGGGCAATATGGGGCCGACCATCGTGCGTTTCGAGGAGCCCAGCCTGCCCATCACCGTGAATGTGCGGGTGGGCTCGGTCATGTCCATGCTCTGGTCGGCCACGGGGCGAGCCTTCTTTGCCTTCATGGAGCCGCAGCCCGAGGTCGAGGCGCTGCTGGCGCGCGAGCTGGAGGCCGCCGGCCCCGAGCAGCGCCGTCTGCTGCATGCCAGCAGGCCGCTGGAGCAGTTGCGCGGCGAGATTCGCGCAGCCGGTTGCGCTGCGATCCGTGACCTGAATCTGCCCGGCATCAGCGCCGTGGCGGCCCCTTTGCGCGACTACAACGGCCATGTCGTGGCCGTGCTCTGCGCGCTGGGTGCCAGCGGTGGCTTCGACCCCGATCCGCAAGGCCGGATTGCCCAGGCCGTGTGCGAGCAGGCGCGCGCCATCAGCGCCTCGCTGGGCTACCGGGACTAGGTCTCAGGCTTCAGTCAGGGCAGCCGGGGCTCCGAGGCGCTGCGACAGCTGGCGTGCCTGGGCCTGCAGCTTTCGTGCCGGCATGCCCGCGGGGTCCAGCGTCAGCGTGACCGAGGGGCCGATGGCGGCAATCGCGAGCACCAGCTGGCCGAAGCCGTCGAACACCGGCACCGCCAGCGCGCTTACCCCCGACAGCAGCTGGTTCTCGACCACGCTCAGGTGATGGCGGCGGATGGCTTCCAGCTCTTGCGCAAACGCCGGTTCGTCCAGGCGATGGCCTTCGGCCTGCAGCAGCGGTGCGATGCGAGCGGGGTCGCCGAAGGCCGCAAAAATCTTGCCTGTGGCCGTATGGCGCAGCGAGGCCGGCGTGCCGTGGCGCATGGCCACATAGACATGGGTCGGACCTTCCTCGACACGGATGATGGTCGGCCCCTGGCCGCTCCACATGGACACCGACACGGTATAGCCCACCTCTTGCGCCAGGGCGGGCAGCTCGGCAATCGCCATGCGCACAGGGTCTGCCTGCTGCAGGCTGATCAGCCCCATTTGAATGGCCAGCGGACCCAGGCCGTAGTGGCCGCTGACGCGATCCTGCTCCATCAGCCCCAGCTTGCAAAAACTCACCAGATAAGGGTGTGCCTTGGCGGCCGTCATCTCGGCTTCGCGCGCCAGGTCCTTGAGCGCCATGCGCCGGCCCGTGCGCGCCAGCACCTTGAGCAGCTGGCCGCCGACCTCCACGCTCTGTATGCCGCGCGGTGCGCGCGTGGGCTCGTCGTCACAGGAGTCGAGTGGCAAGCGGGCGTCGGTCGAAGAGGTGTTGGCGTGAGGCATGACGGCATTGTGAGGGCGGAACGGCAGTGCAAAAGTCTGCAGGGTTTTTCACTATGACAAATCGATTGTGCAATGTTGAATTTGAATCTAGCATTCAGAAATTCGATAAAGATGAATGCATTTGTTTAAAACAAAGAGACTGCAACGATGAGCACCAAGACCTTTGCCTCCGCCGCCGACCTCGACGTCAAGAAGGTGAGCTTCGACAAGCTCTCCGAACATGCCTATGCCTACACGGCCGAAGGCGATCCCAACACCGGCATCGTCATCGGCGACGACGCCGTGATGGTCATCGACACCCAGGCCACGCCCGTCATGGCCGAGGACGTGATCCGCCGCATCCGCGAAGTCACGGACAAGCCCATCAAATACGTGACGCTGTCGCACTACCATGCGGTGCGCGTGCTGGGGGCTTCGGCCTATGGCGCCGAGCACATCATTGCCAGCCAGGACACCTACGACCTCATCGTCGAGCGCGGCGAGCAGGACAAGGCCAGCGAGATCGGCCGCTTTCCGCGTCTGTTCCAGAACGTCGAGAGCGTGCCTGAGGGCATGACCTGGCCGACCATGACCTTCACGGGCAAGATGACGCTGTGGCTGGGCACGCTCGAAGTGCAGATCCTGCAGCTGGGCCGAGGCCATACCAAGGGCGATACCGTGGTCTGGCTGCCCCAGGACAAGGTGCTTTTCAGTGGCGACCTGGTCGAGTTCGATGCCACGCCCTATGCCGGCGATGCCTATTTCCAGGACTGGCCGCAGACGCTGGACGCCATTGCCGCCCTGCAGCCGGAAAAGCTGGTGCCCGGCCGCGGTGCGGCGCTGCAGAACGCTGCCGAAGTGCAGGCCGGTCTGGCAGGTACGCGCAACTTCATCAGCGATCTGTGGGCCGAAGTCAAGGCCGGCGCCGATGCGCGCCAGGACCTGCGCAAGGTGTACGAGGCGGCCTTTGCCAAGCTGCAGCCCAGATACGGACACTGGGTGATCTTCAATCACTGCATGCCCTTCGATGTGACGCGCGCCTATGACGAGGCTTCGGGCCATGCCGATCCGCGCATCTGGACAGCCGAGCGCGACCGCGAGATGTGGCAGGCGCTGGAAGGCTGATCGCCCTTGGGCCGCCCGGCTGGACGTCTTGAGCGCAGGCGCGGCGGTCTGCAGTGACGCTATCAAAGTGGGAGCTGCTTGCACTAGATTTTCAAGGAATTCAATTGAGAAAGATATTGAGTTCCATGAATGGCAAGCGGTAGAAGCTATCAAAAAACAGATTTTGAATCCGGTCGCCAAGAGCCGGAGGGGCGGTTTCGCCCCGAAAAACAGATCCACGCTTTTCAAGGTTTGCGCACCGATGAACGCCATGTCCACTCCAGTCATTGCTCCTGACGCTCTGCGCGGCAGTGCCGCCGACATCCAGACCATCCATATTCCCTATCGGCGGCATGCGGACCAGGATGCCGATGCGCCGGCTCGCCATCCCGTGGTCGTCGTCGGCGCCGGGCCCGTAGGCCTGTCTCTGGCCATCGATCTGGCGCAGCGCGGCCAGCCGGTGGTGGTGCTCGACAACGACTGCAAGCTCTCCACGGGCTCGCGCGCCATCTGCTTTTCCAAGCGCACGCTGGAGATCTGGGACCGCCTGGGCGTGGGCCAGCCCATGGTGGACAAGGGCGTGTCCTGGAATCTGGGCAAGGTGTTTGCCCGGGATCAGTCGCTCTACCAGTTCGACCTGCTGCCCGAGGCCGGTCACGAGCGTCCGGCCTTCATCAATCTGCAGCAGTACTACGCCGAAGCCTATCTGGTCGAGCGCGCGCTGCAGCTGCCGCTCATCGATCTGCGCTGGCACAACAAGGTCACGGCGCTGGCGCCGCGCGACGATGGGGCGGTGCTGACGGTGGAGACGCCCGAGGGCGAGTACCGGATCGACGCCCAGTGGGTGCTGGCCTGCGACGGATCGCGCTCGCCCTTGCGCGGGCTGCTGGGCCAGGAAAGCCATGGCCGCATCTTCCGCGACCGCTTTCTGATTGCCGATGTGAAGATGCATGCGGATTTCCCGACCGAGCGCTGGTTCTGGTTCGATCCGCCGTTTCATCCGGGCCAGAGCGTGCTGCTGCACCGCCAGCCCGACGATGTCTGGCGCATCGACTTCCAGCTGGGCTGGGAGGCCGATCCCGAAGAGGAGAAAAAGCCCGAGAACATCCTGCCGCGCATCCGGGCCCTGCTGGGCAAGGACGCGCACTTCGAGCTCGAATGGGCCAGCGTCTACACCTTTGCCTGTCTGCGCATGGACCGCTTCGTCCACGGCCGCGTGGTCTTTGCGGGTGACAGCGCCCACGGCGTCTCGCCCTTCGGTGCCCGTGGCGCCAACAGCGGCGTGCAGGATGCCGAGAACCTGGCCTGGAAGCTGGACCGCGTGCTGCGCGGGCGGGCCGACGCCGCGCTGATCGCCACCTACGGCGCCGAGCGCGAATACGCGGCCGACGAAAACATCCGTAACTCCACGCGCGCCACCGACTTCATCACGCCCAAGAGCGAGATCAGCCGACTGTTCCGCGATGCGGCGCTGGAGCTGGCGCGCGAGCATGAGTTTGCGCGTCGCATCGTCAACAGCGGGCGTCTGTCGGTGCCGGCCACGCTGCATCACTCGCCGCTCAACACCCCGGACAGCGAGGTCTTCGCCGGTGCGCAAATGCCCGGTGCCGTGCTCAGCGACGCGCCCATGCGCCGTCCGGGTGACGGCCACGACACCTGGCTGCTGCGGGCCCTGGGCCCGGATTTCACGCTGCTGCATTTCGGCCCCACGCCGGCCTGGGCGCAGGAGCTGGCCGGTGTGCTCAATCTCTCCATTGCGGCCGAGGGCGATGCCCATGCCGCCCAGGCCGATCTGCTGGATGCACAAGGTCTGGCGGCGCAGCGCCTGGATGCGGGCCCCGGCACCTGCTATCTGCTGCGCCCCGACCAGCATGTCTGCGCGCGCTGGCGCCGCCCAGACCCCGTTGCCGTGCGTGCGGCGCTGAAGCGGGCCGGTGGATGAAATGAAGGCCCCCCTGAGGCGCTGCGCGCCTTCCCCGCATGCACGGTGCCCTCTTTCGCTACGCGCAAGGGGAACGGCGGATTCGCTGCGGGGCGGCGCGGCCGGCCCGGGCCCTTGCTTGCTGTCCCTGGTGGGAGCCCCCCCAGAGGATTCACCTCGTTATGAAGGAGACTGCCATGCTGTCCACCCACCCGAATCTGCAGGCCTGCGACGATTTCTATGAAGCCCTGATCACTGCGCATCAGGGCCTGGAAACCGTGCAAAGCCATGCCCTCAATGCCCGCCTGGTGCTGCTGCTGGCCAACCACATTGGCTGTCAGGAGACCTTGCTGCATGCACTCGAACTGGCCCGCGCCGGCGCAGGATCCGCTCCTGCCGGCGCAGACCCGGCCGAGCGCGGTGCCGTGACTCCGGTTGCCCCGGTACACGCTGCCGTTTGAGACGCAGCGCGCCGCTCTGGCGGCAGCTGCACCATCCCCCAGCGGCCCCGTCACCACAATCCAATCAAGGGGCCTGGAATCAAGGAGACAAGGATGATGCGACGCAAGCAGTTTCTGGCCGCACTGGCCTGTTCGACGCTGGCCTGGACAGCGGGGCCGTCCGCCATGGCGCAGGAAAAGCCCCTGGAATGGGTCATAGGCTATGCCGCAGGCGGCGGCTCCGACGTGGTGGCACGCGTGATTGCCGAGGCCATGGGCCGCAATCTGGAGCGGCCCATCGTCATCAACAACAAGCCCGGTGCCGGCACCAATATTGCGGCCGAGTACAGCGCCCGCTCGCATGACTACGGCAACCTGATGTTCACGGCCGACTTCGCCACGCTGGCCGCCAATCCGTTTCTGTTCCGCAAGCTCAACTACAACGCCGAAAAGGACTTCAAGCCCGTAGGCATGCTGGTGCGCTTTCCCATGCTGCTGGTGGTCAACAATGATGTGCCGGTCAGCAATCTGACCGAGTTCGTGGCCTGGGCCAGGCAGCAGAAGGCCGGAGTCAGCTGGGGATCGGCAGGCCTGGGCAGCCCCCACCATCTGGTCGGCGAGCTGTTCCGCGAGGAGGTGGGCCTGGGCAATATGACCCACGTACCCTATCGCGGTGCCGCGCCTGCGGTGCAGGACGTGATCGGCGGTCAGATACCTGCCATGTGGGCCGACAGCGCCACCATCATTCCCTTCCTGGGCGAGAAAAAGCTCAAGGCCATTGGCGTGGCCAGCCCGGCCCGCATCGATGTGCTGCCCAAGGTCGCCACCTTGCAGGAGCAAGGGCTCAAGGGCTTCGAGGGCTATGCCTGGCAGGGCATCGTCGTGCCAAAGGGCAGCTCTGCCGAGGTGATCAGGAAGTTCAGCCAGTCGCTGCAGTTTGCGCTGGCGGACACGCGCACCAAGGCCCGCCTGGCGGCCATGGGGGTCGAGCCCATGCCCGGCAGCTCCGAGCAGATGGAGAAATTCGTCAGCACCGAGCGCAGCAAATGGGGCCGCGTGATCACGGCCAACAATATCAAGCTTGATTGAGCGCAGCGGCTGCCGGTGCGACGCGCGAGCCCGGATGTGGCGGGATATGCGCTTTTTCAGATGCAGCGCCGTGCCAGCCGTGGCAGACTCCGGGCCATGTCCGAGCCCACTCTACTCGTTGCCGACGATCACCCGCTGTTTCGCGCGGCGCTGATCCAGGTGCTGCACGACCGCTTTCCGCAATCCCGCATTGTGGAGGCGGCCAGCGCCCAGACCCTGGGCGCTGCGATGCAGGAGCATCCGGACATCGAGCTGGTGCTGCTGGACCTGGCGATGCCCGGTGCTCGCGGCTTTTCGTCCCTGCTGCACCTGCGCGGCGAATATGCCCAGGTGCCGGTGATCATCATCTCGTCCAACGACGATCCGCGCATCATCCGCCGCGCCCAGCAGTTCGGGGCGGCGGGATTCATCTCCAAGTCTTCGGCCGCAGACGATATGAGTGCCGCGATTGACGATGTGCTCAACGGGGATGTCAGCTTTCCCTCGATGGTGGCGGAACGCTCGGAGGCCGATGCGGCCCTGGCCGCGCGTCTAGCCCAACTCACGCCCCAGCAGTTTCGCGTGCTGCTGTGCATCGCCGACGGGCTGCTCAACAAGCAGATCGCCCACGAGCTGGGGCTGGCCGAGAACACGGTCAAGGTCCATGTGACGGCGATACTCAAGAAGCTCGAATGCTATTCACGCACCCAGGCGGCCGTGCTGGTCAAAAGCCTGGAAAACGATCACGAGGTCTGACTGTCGGGCTGACCCGGTCCTGGCATTTTCCCCCGGCTTTGCGCGCTTGGCAGGTCGGGGCGTCGGGCCTGCCTCATGCGTGCCTTGTGCATCCGCCCACTGCTGACCCCGGGGCGCAGTCTCATGCCGCGCCGACACGTTCTCCCAGGGATGACAGCACCGCAGGTGCTATCAGCCGGTGCATGGGTTTGACGGGGAGCATGTAGAGACGCCCCAGTGCGTTCTTGACATGCACGACGGTGGTGACGGTGATGGTGGTTTCCCGGGATCCCGGCTCGCTCCTGCGGTGGATGCCGAGCACGACCTTCAGGTGTTTGTCGTCGTCGCCGATCAGGGCTTCATCGAAGGTGTTCTCGAACACCGTGAAGATGCCGACCCGGTCGCCAAGCCGGTAGCTGGCAGCTGTCTTGCCGGGCGTCAAGGCCGACAGGGTGCCCAGATTCTTGAGTCCCACCAGGCCTCCGGCCAGATTGCGCGCGCGCATGCAGATCTCAATCCAGCGTGGCGTTCTGCGCGCGGCCAGCAGGAAGTGGTCCAGCGCCGAAAGGCCGGTCGCGTCGGAGGCGATGCTCCAGGAGTCGTGAAAGCTGGCACCGGCCAGTCGTTCTGCGATGCGGCTGCCGGGCGGAACGTCGGATTCAACGGGAAGATGGTTCATGGGGTCTGAGCAGGGGGGAGCGGGTTGCGGGGCGCAATGGTTGCAGGGGTGCGCTGTCAGCATAGCGAAGAATCCTCCGTCTGGCTCGCACAGGCAGGGCGCGCAGGTCAAGGCAGTCTGAAGGCGTGGCGCGAGCGCGAGGTCCCGAGAGCCGCAGGCAGGAGCGGCTTTGGCCTTCAGGTGTGACCCGCTTCTCGTCCGCGCAAGAAGGTCTGGCTCATCAGCGCCCGCAGCGCCGGCGGTCTGACCGGTTTGGCGAGAAAGCCCCAGCCGCGTTCGGCCGCCTGGCGGCGCAGGGTGCTGTCGCCTTCGGCGGTCAGCAGGATGACCGGAGGCTGCCGGCCCCAGCGCTCGCAGAGCTGGGCATAGACATCGGGGCCGTAGAGCGGGCCCAGATGCACATCGAGCAGCACCAGTTGCGGGGCGTTGCCGGGCGCGGCGTGGGCCAGGGCGTCGGGGGCACCGGCGGCCAGAGGCACATCGCAGCCCCAGCGCTCGAGCAGGGCGCAGGTGGCATCGCGGGTGGCGGGATCGTCCTCCACATACCAGACGGTGCCGCCCTGCAGCGGGCTGTCCACGCGAGCGCTGGGAGACGGCTGCAGGGAGACTGGAGTCAATGCCGCGGCCTGGCCCAGAGGGACCTTGACCCAGAAGACGCTGCCCTTGCCCAGGGTGGAGCGCAGGCCGATCTCATGGTCCAGCAATCTGCCCAGGCGCTCCACGATGGCCAGGCCCAGGCCCGTTCCCCGGTCGTCGGCATGGCCTTCGTCGAGACGGCGGAACTCCTCGAAAATTTCCTTCTGAAGGCTCTGGGGAATGCCCGGTCCCTGGTCGTGCACCTCGATACGCACCTGATCGCCCTGGCGGCGGCAGCCCACGACGATACGGCCCTTGCGCGTATAGCGGATGGCGTTGGAGACAAAGTTCTGCAGTATGCGGCGCAGCAAGGCCTCGTCGCTGCGCACGATCAGCCGGCTGGGCATGCAGTGCAGGCTCAGACCCTCGTTCTCGGCCTGCAATGCAAAATTGTTGTGCACCACTTCCAGCAGGGAACTGAGCGCGAAGTCGCGCACGCGGACTTCGAGCTGGCCCGATTCCATGCGCGAGATATCGAGCAGACTGGTGAGGATGGCGTCCTGCGAGGCCAGGGCCTTGTCCACCCTCTGGGCCAGCTGTCGGCCCGCATCATCGTGAAGATAGGTGGGCAGCAGGCTGGTGAAGATGCGTGCCGCGTTCAGCGGCTGCAGCAGGTCGTGCACGGCCGAGGCGACGAAGCGGGTCTTGTAGCGGTTGGCGCGCTCGGCTTCCTGCTTGGCCTGGGCCAGGTCACGGGTGCGATCTGCAATGCGCTTTTCCAGCGTGTCGGCCAGATTGCGCAGCTCGCGCGCCGTGTTCTTGTAGCTGGTGATGTCGGCATAGCTGGTGACAAAGCCGCCGTCGGGCAGGGGGTTGCCGCGGATTTCCAGCACCGTGCCGTCGCCCTTGGCGCTCTCGTGCAGGTGGGGGCTGCCACTGCGCAGGTGCTGGAGCCGGCGCTGGATCGCGGACTCCACATCGCCCTTGCCCAGCAGGCCGCGCCTGGCATTGTGGCGCATCAAGGCCTCGATGGGCTGGCCCACATGCATCAGCTCGGGCGGATAGCGGAACAGCTCTACATAGCGCGAGTTCCAGGCCACCAGCCGCAACTGCGGGTCCACCACCACCACGCCTTGCGGCAGATGCTGCAGGCTGCGCGAAAGCCCGGTGTCGGCCTGCTTGGCGGCCTGGACAATACCGTCCTGCGCAGTGCGCAGCTCCTGGGCATGCTGGTGCAGCACGGTCTCCAGTTCCTTGCGGCTGCGCTGGCGCAGGGCGGCCAGGCGCTGGCGCTGGCGAATGTAGAGCACCAGCAGCGATGCAGCCAGCCACAGGCCGCCGGCGGCCACTGCCGCCCAGTGGCTGGCCGTCTGGCTATGGGCGATGTCGTGCAGCAGGTGCAACTGCCATTGGCTCTCGGGAAGCTCCATGCGCAGCCAGAGCATGGGATCGACCAGCGGAGGCTGGCTGAAATGGGCCAGCATGCCGAGGCCCGCGGGCTGCCGGCTGGTGCGGTAGCCGAGCGGCACCAGGGCCTGGCCCGCGTATTGGTGGGTGTCCCGCACTTCCTGCTCGTCGCGGGCGGACAGCGGCTCCAGCAGGCGGTAGCGCCATTCGTCGCGGTTGGAGAGGAAGACCACGCCATGCTCGTCCGAGGCGAAGACGATGTCGGGCGACTGACTCCATTCGCCTTCGAGCTCCTGAAAAAGGATCTTGATGGCGATGAGTCCAAGCACCGAGCCGTCATCATCATGGATGGCCTGGGAGAGAAAGTAGCCAGGCAGCCCGGTGGTCAGGCCTATGCCGTAGAAGCGGCCGCTACCCCGGCTCAGCGCCTGGGTCACATAGGGGCGGAAGCTATAGTCCTCGCCCACGTTGCTGTGCGAGTCGCGCCAGTTGCTGGCGGCCAGGGCCTTGCCGCTTTTGTCGAGGAGGGTCAGCGTGGAGGCCTGGCTGGCACCGTTGGCCTGCTCCAGCTTGCGGTTGAGCCGGTCCACCTCGGCGGCACCGAGCGGGTGGCTGAGTGCCCTCTTGAGTTCGGCGTCGAGCGCCAGCACTTCGGGAAGGGTGCGGTAGCGGTCCACGCGTTGCACCATGGCCTGGGCATAAAGCGTGAGCTGGCGCTGCACGCTCTCGCTTTCATCGTGCAAAGAGGTTTGCAGTGCGACGCGACTGGCGGCCCACATACTCAGCATCATGCCGCTGAGCACGATGACAAGGGTCAAAAACAGTCGGTTTCGGGCAAGGTTTCGCGCTAGACGCATGGCGGGGGCGGATGATCAAGTGGCCCAGTGTGGCTCTGGTGCAGGTTCAGTGCGGATTCTGAGGCCTAGGGATTTCCCTAAGTTGGTGCATGCTCTCCCAGGGAGCGCGTCCCGACCTAATACCAATGGGTTATCGGCACAAAAAGGGCGCAGGAGTACAAACGGCTGCAATTCGGCGCACCACGGTGGTGCGCCCGCAATCTTGGAGACGCAGCGTGCACACTCTGCCCACAGAATCCGCTCCGCGCGAGCACTTGCCGTTTTACCGACAGCTCTACTTCCAGGTGGTGTTCGCCATCATCGTGGGCGTGCTGCTGGGGCACTTCGAGCCCGCGTACGGCGAGGCCATGAAGCCCTTTGGCGATGCCTTCATCAAGCTCATCAAGATGATCATCGCGCCGGTGATCTTCCTGACCATCGTCACCGGCATCGCCAGCATGACGCACCTGAGCGCCGTGGGCCGAGTGTTCGGCAAGGCCATGGCGTACTTCCTGACCTTCTCCACACTGGCACTGGTCGTGGGCCTGATCGTGGCCAATGTCATGCAGCCCGGTGCCGGCATGCACATCAACCCCGCCGATCTGGATCAGACGGCCGTCAAGGGTTATGTTGCCAAGTCGCACGAGATGACGCTGACCGGCTTCGTGATGGACATCATCCCCAAGACGCTGATCAGTCCGTTCGTGGGTGACAACATCCTGCAGGTGCTGCTGGTGGCCGTGCTGTTCGGCGTATCCCTGGCCATGGTCGGCGAGGCCGGCAAGCCCGTGCTGAACTTCTTTGAAAGCCTGACCAAGCCCGTGTTCAAGCTGGTCAACATCGTGATGAAGTTCGCCCCCATCGGCGCGTTTGGTGCCATGGCCTTCACCATCGGCAAGTTCGGCCTGGGCTCGCTGGTCAACCTGGCCGAGCTGGTGCTGACCTTCTACATCACCTCGGCCCTGTTCGTGCTGGTGATCCTGGGTGCAGTGGCGCGCTTTTGCGGCTTCTCCGTGCTCAAGCTGATCAAGTACCTCAAGGACGAGCTGCTGCTGGTGCTGGGTACATCGTCTTCCGAGTCGGCCCTGCCTTCGCTGATGCACAAGATGGAAAAAGCCGGCTGCAGCAAGTCCGTCGTCGGTCTGGTCGTGCCTACCGGTTACTCCTTCAACCTGGACGGCACCAATATCTACATGACGCTGGCTGCGCTGTTCATTGCCCAGGCGACCGACACGCACCTGACCCTGGGCCACCAGATCGCATTGCTGCTGGTCGCCATGTTGTCCTCCAAGGGCGCGGCGGGTGTGACGGGCGCTGGTTTCATCACCCTGGCTGCAACCCTGGCCGTGGTGCCCGAGGTGCCGGTGGCCGGTATGGCGCTGATTCTGGGCGTGGACCGCTTCATGTCCGAATGCCGTTCCCTGACCAATTTCATCGGTAACGCCGTCGCCACCGTGGTGGTCTCCAAGTGGGAAAACGCGCTCGACCACGGCAAGCTGGAAGCTGCTCTGGCAGGCAAGGATGAAGACGAGGCCTTGTCTGTCCACGCCTGACCGAGCCCAGGTCTCGGCCCCCAAAGCCCCGGCCTGATGGTCGGGGCTTTTTTGTGGGCTTCAGGTTTCCCCCCGATCAGGGCAAGGAATGGTCGCGACTGCTCTCATCGATTCACGCGGAGAGTGGGCTCGCCGTCAGCAAGTCATGGGCCGCCAGCACGCGAAGGGTGTCGCGGCCCAGGCTCTTGCTGCGGGGCAGGTAGCGCACCCAGGCCAGCTTGTCGACGGTGTTCTCCAGTACCTGCCGGGCCTCGGCGGGGAGCTGCTGCACAAACTGCTGCCAGACCGCACGGGCCGGCTCCAGTGCACCGGCCTGCTGCAGAAACAGCGCCGTGGACTGGGCGTAGTTGAGCGCATCTCGCGCCCTGCAGACGGCCTGCGGCAAATGGGCGGCCGGGTCATCCTCAAAGTCGATGAAGCCTATGACCCCGTCGGCGCAGACCACCATGTTGCGCGCCACGGCCTGACTCAGCACCTCGCCGCTGGCATGTGCCTGCCGGATGGCCTCCAGGCCTTTTTTCCAGAGCTCCAGAGTGGGCTGAGCGCCCCGGACAATCGCATCTTCGATGGCATTGCTCAGGGACGGCGCCTCCTCGCCCGGACGGCCCAGGTGTCGCATCACAAAGGCCTCATCGGTCGTGGCCAGCACCTGCGGCACGCGCAGGCCCTTGGCCTTGAAGCTGCGCAGGCGGCGTACTTCGGTTTGCAGGGATTCGGTTCCGCCGGGATTGGGCACGGGCTGCAGCACGGCGGCCCTGAACAGCCTGGCCAACGCGCGCAGCAGCCAGTAGTTGAGGGCCGGGTTGCCCTTGTTGGCTCGCTTGACCCAAAGGGTTTCATGCGCAAGTTCATAGCGCATGATGCTGTGGGGCTGGTTCAGATGTCCCAGCAGGAATGCCTGGTAATCGGTGGCGGCGGTCTGTGCAGAGGGCGTCTGCTCTGGGGCGGAAATATCCTGGGATGGCACGGCTTGGGCTCTGTCGGGGGCGAGGCTCCGGCTTCTCAGGTCCAGATGCCGGTGCGCTGGGGAAAAGCCTGCGATTGTGCCGCGTTGTCGGCACTGCCCGCAGCAGAGGGACGCAGCACGGGTTCGCGCAGGGGCTGAAAGCTCTGGGCCGTCGCCAGCGGCCAGTAGTTCTGGAAGACCTTGTGCTGGTCTTTCAGGCTCTTGAGCAGGCAGCCCGGCTCCACGCGCAAGATCAGGTTGGACAGCAGGCTGACCTGGGTGTCGTCCAGCCGCCGCACGATATGGTGGGCCGTGATCTCGTTGGGATGCCTGAGACCTGCGGCCTGAACCAGCTCCTGCAGCGCATGCAGGGTGTTCTTGTGGAAGTTGGCGACGCGCGTGGCCTTGTCGGGTACGACCAGGGCTTGCTGGCGCACGGCGTCCTGTGTGGTCACGCCCGTGGGGCAGGTGCCGGTGTGGCAGCTCTGGGCCTGGATGCAGCCCAGCGCCATCATGAAGCCGCGCCCCGAATTGCACCAGTCGGCCCCCAGTGCCATCATGCGCGCGATGTCGAAGGCCGTGATGACCTTGCCTGCCGCACCGATCTTGATGCGCTGGCGCAGGTTCACGCCCAGCAGGGTGTTGTGCACCAGCAGCAGGCCTTCCTGCAGCGGCACGCCCACATGGTCGACAAACTCCACAGGCGCAGCGCCCGTACCGCCCTCGGCCCCGTCGACGACAATGAAGTCGGGCGTGATATCGGTTTCCAGCATGGCCTTGACCATGGCAAACCATTCCCAGGGGTGGCCGACGCAGAACTTGAAGCCCGTGGGCTTGCCTCCGGACAGACGGCGCAGCCTGGCGATGAACTGCATCAGCTCCACAGGAGTGGAGAAAGCGCTGTGGCTGGACGGCGAGATGCAGTCCACGCCAATCGGTATGCCGCGTGCAGCGGCAATTTCGGGAGTGACCTTGGCACCGGGCAGCATGCCGCCATGGCCGGGCTTTGCGCCCTGGCTGAGCTTGATCTCGATCATCTTGACCTGCGGGTCGGTGGCGTTGGCGATGAATTTCTCTTCGCTGAACGTGCCGTCCGCATTGCGGCAGCCGAAGTAGCCCGAAGCCACCTCCCAGATCAGATCGCCGCCATGCATGCGGTGGTACTGGCTGATCGAGCCTTCGCCCGTGTCGTGGATGAAACCGCCAATCTTCGCGCCCTGGTTCAGCGCCTGGACGGCATTGCCCGATAGCGCGCCAAAGCTCATGGCAGAGATGTTGAAGACGCTGGCGTGATAGGGACGGGTACAGGGCTCCACCCCTTCGGCCGGTTGCTCCTGCGTGCCGCCAATCCAGAGGCGAAAGTCGTGCGAGCTGAGCTTGGTGGGCTGCAGGGAGTGGTTGACCCACTCATAGCCCTGCTGACTCACGTCGAGCTGGGTGCCGAACGGCCGGTTGTCGACCTGTCCCTTGGCACGCTGATAGACCAGCGAGCGCTGGGCGCGCGAGAAGGGCTGGGCCTCGGTATCGCCTTCGATGAAGTACTGGCGGATCTCGGGGCGGATGAATTCGAAGATGAACCGCAAGTGACCCATGATGGGGTAGTTGCGCAGGATGGCATGCTGCTTTTGCCGCAGATCCCAGATGCCAAGCAGTACCAGCAGGGTCGACGCCATCAGCCATCCGAGTCCCTTGCCTGCCGTTGCCAGCGTGTAGAGCGAGATACCCAGAGCGAGTGCGGAAACGAAGAGGGCGCCATAGCGCAGGGGCAGACTGTTGAAGAAGCGATGCACTGCAGATACTCCCATGGCAGGGGGTGTTGATGGCGGCCCGCTAAAATTCAGCCTGTACGGGGGCATCCGTCCCGGATGTTTTGTCCCCCTCGATCCATCGCCCGGCCCTGCACTTCGATAGTGATGAAATGGTTCGGGCCATCATAAAAGCCTTTCCCTATGCAAGAACAAGCACCTAACTCCGCTGCAGAAGATGCGGCCCTCGACGACATGCCCCAGGGCGCACTGAGCAACGATCAGCTCGAGGAGCTGGATGCTCTGCTCGACGAGCTGCGCACCCGTGGCGACGAGATTCCCCAGTGGGAATTCTGCGACGGTTTCCTGACCGCTCTGGTCTGCACGCGCCGTCCCATCTCCGCTGCCGAATACATGCCCATGCTGCTGGGTGATGGCGAAGCCCTGGAAGTGACCGAAGGCCAGCCTCTGCCCAAGCTGGAAGTCTTCAAGGACAAGGCCCAGCAGGCGCGTTTCATGGAGCTGTTCGAGCTGCGCATGGCCGAAGTGCGCGAGCAGCTGGATGCCGACATCAAGTCCCTGGCCGACGACGCGGCCTTCCAGCCCGAAGCGCTGGATACGCGTGGCGCCATCGCCATCCTGCCCGAAGCCGAAAAGGCCGAGCTGGCAGGCGAAGAAGTGCCGTCGTTCTCTCAGGTCTGGGCACTGGGCTTCATGTTCGTGGTGGAAAACTGGGCCGACGAATGGGCGGCACCCCGCGACAAGGAAGCGGCCCAGTTGCTGGACGCGGCCATGGAGTTCATCGTCAACCTGACTGAAGACGACACGGACGAGCCGGCCCTGAACCTGTATGACGAAGCAGGCCCAGCATCGACCAGCCAGGAGCGTGTGGATGCCTTTGGCGAAGCCATCTGGGCCGTGTACGACCTGTACCGCCTGTGGAAGAGCATGGGCCCTCGCCAGGAAACCATCGTCAAGGGCGAGCAGCCCGGCCGCAACGATCCTTGCCCCTGCGGTAGCGGCAAGAAGTTCAAGAAGTGCCACGGGGCCTGACAAGCGCCCTCCCCTGAGGCGCTTGTGCACGACGCTGCACCGCTGCGGGCCGGTCGGTGCTGCGGCGTTGCAAGCCCCTGCATCAGGTGTTTCGTATGCAGGGGCGCTCGGACCGCAAGCCGGGCGAAGCTGGCCCAGGCATTGGCGTGTAGTGTGAGTAGGTGGCATCGATGACGCATTTAGGTGAGCGCATACGCGCCCGGCGACAGGCGCTGGGCTTGAGCCAGGGGCGCCTGGCGCAGATGGCGGATGTCACGGCATCCGCTATCTCACAGATCGAGTCCGGAGCCATTCGCACGCTCAAGAACGACACCCTGGCAAGACTGGCTGTCGCCCTGCAGACCACGGCACTGGAATTGATGGCAGGTCTGCATTCCGAAACCCTGTCGCTTCCCAGCGATGAACAGCGTTTGCTCGACAGCTATCGCAAACTGCAGCCACCG
Organism: Comamonas sp.; assembly: GCF_009360615.1. Lineage (GTDB taxonomy): Bacteria > Pseudomonadota > Gammaproteobacteria > Burkholderiales > Burkholderiaceae_C > Comamonas. Next base: position 47,871 of record NZ_SPEY01000001.1, on the reverse strand, counting down.
CTGCAGGACATCGCTCTCAAACTGATAAAAGCACTGCAGTGAGTCCCGAGTCGCTGTATTGAGCGATCTCTTTTGTTTCAAAAAGGCCTGTTAACTACAGGCCTTTTTGTTTTTTCATTTGAGAGCAAGGGTTAACCCGATTATCAAATGTAGGATGAAATCCAATAGCCTGTAGGAAATGAATGAAGATTGCGTAGATTGAACCGGAAGCCACACGTGGGGGATTAGTCGGAAAAATTACAGATGATCTCTTTCTGGCTTTGAAGTGATTGTTTTTATTGGATTTTTTGGTGCGGGAGTGCTTGCTTACCCGAGGGTTGAAATTGCTGAGGGCTATGCTGCATATTTGTTGATAGCTATTTCAAATATTTCAAGATGTTTCTTGCTTCGTAAGATGGACTCCGCGGTGGTCGAAAACAGCCACAGCGATCTACAAACCTGATTGTTGAAGGAGCTAGTCATGAAAGACCAAATCATCAAATTCTGGCGTGATGAAGAAGGTGCAACGGCGATTGAGTACGGCCTGATCGCGGGATTGATTGCCGCTGTCATTGTGGGTGCTGTTACCGGCCTTGGAACTCAGATTAGAACGCTCTTGAATAATATTCTTACTGCGATTGGAGGAACAGCCGCAACATGAGCATGATATTTCTGGCATGGCTGTGCATTTCGGCAGTCTGTGATGCCAGATATAGAAAATGTTTCAATTATTTATCTGTTTCAGGATTAGGGTTGGCATTTATTACTGCTTTCCTTTTTCCTGAAGCAAGCCCTGTTAGGATTTCTGTTGAAGGTGCTTTTCTTGGTTGTTTTTTGGCATTTTCAGTTCTTTTAGTGTTTTATTTCTTTGGAATGATGGCTGCCGGAGATGTGAAGTTCGCGGTTGCACTTGGTGCCTGGCTGGGTTGGGAGTTGTTATTGCTTGTCTGGGCGTTGAGTTGCGGTTTTGCGGTGGCTCATGGATTCATTGTTCGAAGTCATTTGAAGTATTTTTTCTCTCCAGCTATAGATTGGGACGACGGTACTCAAAAAAACAAGAGAAGGTTCATTCCATATGTGACCTATCTCTCCATGGCAACGGTGATTGTTCTGATGCTGAATAAATAGCAAGAGGAAAGGAGGGGATCATGCAATTCAAAAGACAGCAAGGTGCAGCAGCCATTGAATTTGCCATTCTCTTTCCCATCTTCTTTCTGATCTTCTACGCCATCATCACCTATGGCCTGATTTTTGCTGCACAGCAGACCTTGACCTTGGCCGCCGCCGAAGGGGCAAGAGCCGCAGTGCGATATCCCTCCGTTCCAACGGGCTCCACGATGACCAAGCCCGCCCAGTTGCAGGCACGTTTGACTGCAGCCTGTGCCACTGCGGCCTTGGCAACAGATTGGCTTTCCAGAATGGGTGCAGGCTTGGGCTCTGCGGGCTGCAGCGCAGGTGTCAGCGATGCTGCGGGCTTGCATGCCACGCCTGGTCTCTGTGGTACAGGTTCAGCATCTTTCACTGCCTCCAACGATGCCAGCCTGGTGAACTGCGTGACCATGCAGGTGAACTACAACTATGCCTCTGCACCGCTGATCCCAAGGTTGCTGGGGCCTGTGTTGAGCTTGCCCACTCCCAATCTCTTGCGGGGGAGAGCAGTCGCACAAATAAGCTTGATTGACTGAAAACGATAAAGCCTTGCTCTTTGAGGCCCAGTAAAAAGAGGGAATTTATGGTGAATGTCGCAAAGATCGCGGTCGGGGTTTTGCTGGCAGTGGCATTGGCTCTGGGTGTTTATGGGTGGATGCTTGCCAGGGCTCCTCAGGCACCGGACCCTCAGGCTCAAGCTTCCGTCAGCAACAGCCAACCCAATGCCGGCCCGAGTGTGGTGGTGGCCGCACAGGCCATTCCCGCGGGCCAGGCACTCAAGGCCGAGGATCTGCAGCTCATGCAGTTGCCCGCCAAGCCCGATGGTGCTTTGGGCGAGATTCAGGCTGCCATTGGCTCCGTTCCTGCGGTGGACATTCCAAAGGGCGCACCCGTACTCCAAGGGCAAATGGTGACCGGCCTGGCGCTCAAGTTGTCGGAGGGTGAGCGTGCGGTGGCGGTCAAGGTCGATGAAAGCATTGGCGCTGGCAATCGCATCAGACCCGGTGACTTTGTCGATGTATTCTTTGCATTGCGCCGCGACGGCAATGAAATTGACCAGAGCCAGGCGCGTTTGCTGCTTTCGCGCAAGCGCGTGCTGGCCTATGGATCGGCATCGGTGGACGCTGTGACTGCGGCGGAGAAAACAGAGGGCAAGCAGGCCAATGGCCCCGACAACGCTAGAACTGCAGTGCTTGCGGTACCGGTGGCCGAGGTCAATCAGTTGCTGCTGGGAGGCTCCAATGGCAGTCTGCTGCTGGCATTGCGCAATCCCACGGACATGACCGAACCGGATCGCGAGAAGTTTTCTCCGCTGCCTGGTGTATTGACCGTCGCCATGACCAAGGGATCTGCCGCCGCTGCGCTGGAAGGTGCAGACGCAGCGCGGGCCGGTGTGGCCATGAGCAGCTTGGCCGGTTCCGCAGGCACCTCGGCAGCGCGCATGAGTGCGGCCAAGCCCATCACTGCGGGGATGAGCAAGCCTGCAGTGCCGCGCACGCGTACCGCGTCCGCGGACTCGTCCCTGCCCGTTGAATTCGTGCGTGGCGCCAACTCCCAAACCGTGCGGTACTGAGCTATGAATCACAAGACTATTTGGATCTCGCCCCGCACCCCGTCAATGAAGCCGCTGTATCTGCTCTGCGGCCTGTCCTTCAGTGCCGTCACTGTCCCGGCCCTTGCGCAGCAAGTGCCCAATGCGGGCGAAAGCAGAGCGCAGCAAGCAACAGCAGCCAGGGAAATCAAGCTGGTCATGGGGGCGCAGCATGAGATGGATCTGCCCGGCGGGGTGGACCGCATTGCCATCGGCGACGACACGATTGCCGCCGTGCATATCAAGCGCGCGGGCAAGGGGGCCGCCGCCAAGATCCTGCTGAGCCCGCTCAAGCCCGGCAGCACCTCGTTCATGGTCTGGCCGCGCGGTGAAGCGCAGGCGCAGACCCATATGCTCAATGTGCAGCAACGCGTGGAACTGCGCACGGCCAAGGCCTCCAGCCTGATAGAGCAGCAGTTTGCCGGCGAGCTGGCGAACGCGCAGTCCGCCGACAAGGCCAAGACCGTCGATCTCTCCAGCGTTCAGCTCAAAAGCAATGTGGTGCAGGTCGATGTCAAGGTGGTCGAGTTCAACAAGACCCAGATGAAAAAGGTCGGCCTCAATCTGTTCAGCACGTCCCCCAACAGCTCGGGCTTCAGCTTTGGCATTTTTGGACGTGGTTCTTATGGCATCAGCGGAGGGAGCTCCACGACGGGGGCAACCGCCAATCCCTTGACTCAGGCCTTCAACCTGCTGATGCAGTTCGACAAGGCGGGCATCGGTGTCAATATCGGCATGCTCGAAGGCAATAACCTGGCGCGGGTGCTGGCGGCACCGACCCTGGTGGCCTTGTCCGGTCAGAGCGCCAACTTTCTGTCGGGCGGCGAAGTGCCGGTTCCCGTGCCCGCCGGCACGGGCATGGTGGCAATTCAGTACAAGCCGTATGGCATCGGCTTGACGGTGTCTCCCACGGTGCTGTCCAACGATCGCATCGTGCTCAAGGTGGCGCCCGAAGCCAGCGAACTGGACTATGCCAACACCATTGTTCTGAACAGCGCGACCATTCCGTCCATCACCACACGGCGTGCCGACACGACGGTGGAACTGGGCGACGGCGAAAGCTTTGTGATTGGCGGCCTGGTCAGCCGCAACACCACATCGGGCTCCGACAAGGTTCCTTTGCTGGGCGATATCCCGATTCTGGGCGTGTTGTTCAAGCGTCAGGAGTTTCAGCAAAAGGAGAGCGAGCTTGCGATTGTGGTGACGCCACGTCTCGTCAAGCCGCTGGCCCGCGATGTGAATGTGGAGCCGCTGCTGCCCGGGCGCACCGAGCAGCGTGATCCTGCGGTGTGGGGGCCGTGGATGGCGGGTGGGGTGTCGTCCAGCGTGGCGCCGGGCTTCTCGCGCTGAGTGCCTGAGTCGAGACATGAATATGCGCATGGACTCATCCCAGCTCAATACCGCGCAGCCAGGGTCGGTGAGCGGCAATGCACGCGTGGTGCTGGTGACGCAGTCCTCATCGCACGCTTTCTGGCTGGCGAGTGCTCTGGGCAGCGATGCGGAAGTGATACCGGTGGCGGGCGATCTGGCAACGCTTCACACTGCGATTTCGGCGTCGGGGCTTGGCGTGGTGGTGGTGGATTTCTCGGCTCCCGTGACGGAGGCCGCCATCGCCCTGGTCGGCGATCTGCGCGCCAGTTTCCCCGGGGTGGTGATCATGGGATCCGGCTCGGCTTCCGAGCCTGCCTCCATGCGAGCGGCCCTGCGCTGTGGCGTGGCTGAATTCATTGACTGGGATGCGTCCGAAGCCGAGGCCAACGCGGCCATCCGGCATCAGATGCACGCTCGCAGCCAGCTGCCTGCGGCGGTGGCGCTAGAGCCGCAAGCCCAAGGTTTCTCCCTGCCTTTGCTGGGTGCCCGTGCAGGGATGGGGGTGACTACGCTGGCAACGCATCTGGCCGTGATGTTCCAGGAAATGCATGCCTATGACGTGCGAGGCAGCAAGAACAGAAAGCAGGTTGCCAGGCCTTTTGGCGCCAGTCAGTTGCCGCTGGAAGAGTCTGCACATGCGGCGTTGCTGGATCTGGGTTTGCCAGCGCGCGATGGTTTGCTGTACCTGGGCATTGCGGGTGACTTCAGCTTTGTGGATGCGGTTCAGAATACGCGCCGCCTGGACGCGACATTGATCGAATCGGCCTTTGCCAAGCACTCCACGGGCACGGTGACTCTGGCCTGGCCTTCCGATCTGGGCACGCTGCGCGAAGTCAGCCCCGCAGCTGCAGCGGGCGTGGTCAGCACGCTCAAGAGCCTGCTTGGAGTGCAGGTGATCGATCTGGGCGGCATGGTGCAGGCTGATTTTCTGGCGCCCTTGCTGCGCGAAAGCGGACAGGGATGGGTGGTTTGTGACCAGTCGCTGGGAGGCATCGTGTCTACGGCTCAGATGCTCAAGGAACTCGATGCCAAGGGCGTGAATCGCGGCACGCTCAAGCTGGTGCTCAACCGCTTCAATGCCCAAGCCGGCCTGCCCGCCAAAGAGGTCGCGCAGCGCCTTGGTCTGGAATTGCTGCATGTGGTTCCGGATCGATCCACGGTTTTGCTGAGCGCCGCCAGCTGCGGCCAGCTGTTGTCGCAGTCGCTGCGCGGTGATCCCTACGTGACCTGTGTCAGAAGCATGGCCAGAGCACTGCTGAGCGGAGCGGTTGCGGCCGACAAGGTCGCGGCGCCAGCGTCGGGCGTTTTGGGTCAATGGGCCAAGCGATGGAGGAGAGGCGAATGAGCATGGACATTGTTTTCGCCGAGAAGAGCAACAGCTTTTCGGACTCCAAGCAACTGTTGCTGATCAAGAACGTCGCGCACGAGCATTTGCTCACGCGTGTGGAGGAGCTGGGGGCGGTGTTTGCCAAATGGTCGACCAGCCGCGTGCGCCAGTTCGTGCACCAGGAGCTGGAGCAGTTTGTGCGCCAGCAGCGCTTTCCCGTCAACGACGAGGAGGTGCAGTGGATTGCGCAGGCCTTGAACAAGGAGCTGTCGGGGCTGGGGCCGCTGGACGATCTGATGGCCGACCCGGAGGTTGAGGACATTCTGATCAACGGCTATCAGCGCGTCTTTGTCTCGCGAAAGGGCATCTTGCAGCAGGAGGCCCTGCACTTTACCGACAACGCTCATGTGCTGCGCATCGTGCGCCGCATCATCTCGCCGCTGGGCCGCCGCCTTGATGAATCCACGCCCATGGTCGATGCGCGCTTGCCGGACGGCGGCCGCATCAATGTGGTCATAGAGCCGCTGTCGCTGGACGGGCCGGCGGTGTCCATACGCAAGTTTCGCAATGACCCGCTGCGGGTTCAGGATCTGGTCGATTTCGGCACCATGGACGAAGGCATGGCCCGCCTGCTGGAGCTGGCGGTGCGCGAGCGCTGCAACATCATTATCAGCGGCGGCACCAGCTGCGGCAAGACCTCCATGCTCAATGCGATTGCGGGCTTCATCCCCGGCAATGAGCGGGTGGTGACGATTGAAGACACGGCCGAGCTGACGCTGCCCCATCCGCATGTGGTGCGCATGGAAAGCCGTCCTGGCGGCTTTGAGGGGGCGGGAGTGGTTTCCATTCGGGACCTGCTGCGCAACAGCCTGCGCATGCGACCCGATCGCATTGTGGTGGGCGAGGTGCGCGGCGCGGAAGTGCTGGAGATGCTGCAGGCCATGAACACGGGTCACGACGGCTCCATGGCCACCATCCATGCCAGCTCTCCGCGCGAGTGCCTGCACCGCATGGAGATGCTTGCGGGCTTTGCGGGCTTTCAGGGCAGCGAGGTCAGCCTGCGTCGCCAGATTGCCAATGCGCTTGATTTCATCGTGCAGATCAGCCGCCTGCCCAATGGCAAGCGGCGCATCACCTCGATCACCGAAGTCACGGGCATCATCGACAGCGTGATTGCCACCCAGGAGCTCTATCGTCACGAGCTGCTGCCCCAGCCCGACGGCGAGGATCTGGAGCGCTGGACCACGCTGGGCATGGTGCCGCATACGCCAAAGCTGGCGCGCTATCGTGCGGTGCTGCAGCACGCGGGCGGCAACGGTGCAAACCACGCGGGACTGCGCCATGGCTAGTCATGTGTTTCTACTCCTGAGTCTGGCGCTGCTGATCGCTGCTGCTGCGATGGTGCTGTGGATGTTCGCCAGCCGCACGCAGAAGACGCGCCTCATGACTCGGCATCTGGAGCAGAGCCTGGAAAAGAGCGCGGCCGCTGCAGCCGGGTTTGCGGCCAGGGATGCCGCGGCATCGGCTTTTGACGGCTCGGTGGCGGATGCCTTGCTGGGCCATGAGAAAAGAGCGGGCTGGCCGGTTCCCGCCATTTTGCTGGGGACGGTCAGCGCCGGGCTTTTCTATGGCGGGCTGGTCTTGATTGCCGGGGCGTTTCTGGTCATCGGCCTTGTGGTCGGCTGGCTGGCTGGTAGTGCCGCGCTGGTGGTGCTGGGGATTGGCTTCTTCTTTTGGCTTTACGCGAGGGCGCAGAAGTACCGCGCCAGGCTCACGCAGCAACTGCCCGGCTTTCTTGACAACACGGTGCGTCTGGTGACGATTGGCAACTCCGTTCAGGCGGCTTTCCAGATGGCATCGGCCAGCACCAAGGACCCCTTGCAGTCGGTCATGGAAAAAGCCGCCAGTCTGGCCCGTGCGGGCATGGATCTGGAGAACGCGGTGGCCCACGTGGCCCGGCAGACCCGGCTGGACGAGCTGCACTTGCTGGCGGCCATCTTGCGCATCAGCGTGCGCTATGGCGGCAGGGTGGACCTGTTGCTGGAGCGTGTGGCCCACTTCATGCGCGACCGTGAGCAGGCCGAGCAGGATCTCTCCGCCATGACGGCCGAAACGCGCATGTCGGCCTGGGTGCTGAGCCTGCTGCCGGTAGCGGTGTGCTGCCTGATCATTTCCTTCAATGCGAGCTATTTTCTGAATATGTGGAATGACGGCGGTGGCCGCAACATCATCTGGGCGGCGGCCGCTCTGCAGGTCTTTGGCGTGGTGCTGCTCTACCGCATGGCCAAGCTCGACGAGGGGGTTGACTGATGGAGACATCCCGTCTTTTGCTGATGCTGAGCGTGGCGCTTGCGGCCCTGGCGGCGCTGATCGGAGCAGGCGTGATTGCCTATGCGCATCAGCGGCGTGAACGCAGCAGCCAGGTGGTCCAGGATGCGCTGCGCCGCAGCGGGGCGGCTGCGGAGAAAGGGGCACCTGCCAGACCCGCAGATCTGCTGCGCTCGCTCAATGGGGATGGCGAGCTGCCTGCGCACTGGCTCAATACCTCGTTTGGCAAGGCGCTGGTTGCACAGGAAGACCGCATTTTGCTGAGCAAATGCGGCTGGGGATCGACGCGTGCGCAGCTGCAATACCTGATAGCGCGCTGCGTGGTCTCGGTATTGCTTTCGCTGCTGGCTGCCTTTGTTTTTTCGGGCAGCAAGCAGTTTCTGCTCTATCTGTTCGCTGCTTTCACCATCGGTTTTCTGCTTCCCAAATGGGTGCTGCGCAGCGTGGCTCGCCGCCGCAGGGCCAGTGTGGCCCGCGAGCTGCCCTTGCTCGTCGACCTGCTGGGCTTGCTGCAAGGCACTGGCATGAGCCTGGACCAGACCCTGCAGGTGATCGGTTCTGACTTCGGCAATGTCATGCCCGTGCTCTCGCGCGAGATACAGCTGGCCAACCAGCAGTACAGCCGGGGCAGCACGCGCGAGCGTTCCTTTGCTCGCATGAGCGAGGTATATCAGAGCGACAACCTGACCAATCTGACATCACTGATGATTCAGATCGACAGATACGGTGGAGCCGTGCAGGAGCCTCTGCGCATTTTTGGCGAACGTCTGCGCGAGCAGCGCAAGGCCAAGATGAAGGAGTTGATAGGAAAGATCTCGGTCAAGATGACTGGTGTCATGGTGGTGACGTTGCTTCCGGCCCTGATTATTATTACCGCCGGACCGGGTTTTCTGGCCGTGATTCGGGCACTGGGAGGGATGAGCAAATGAAAAAAGAAAGCCGATATCTGATGCTGCCATTGGCGGCCGCAACCATGGCCCTGCTGTCGGGCTGCTCCAGCATGGGCAATCTGCTGGGGCAGAGCCAGCCCGTGCTGTCGCCCGCGGCCAAGGCTGCGGCAGACAGGCCGCTGGAGAAGGAGACAGTGGTCGACACGCAGGACACTTACCTCGCTCTGGTCAAGCAGATGCAGTCCAAGTCGCTCTGGTATGCCTCCATCGCGCACCTGGACGCACTGGACAAGCAATGGGGCGCTTCCAGCGATTCGCGGCTGCTGCGCGCCGATGCATTGCGTCAGGTGGGGCAGCTCAGCGCGGCCATCCCCATTTACCAGGGCCTGCTGGGCAGCGCCAAGGATGGTGCTGCACGCTACGGCCTGGGCCGTGTGGCCGCAGAGCAGGGCGACTTTCGCAGTGCCGCTCAGCAGATGGAGCAGGCGCGCATGAGCAACCCTGTGGACTCGCGCCTGTTGACCGATCTGGGCTATGCCTATCTGCGTGCGCATGATCTGAACGCGGCGGGCATTCCCTTGATGCAGGCGGCGCAGCTCAACCCCGAGGATGCACAGGTCAACGTCAATCTGAGCCTGTTCATGATGGTCAGCGGCCAGAGCGCGCAGGCTGAAGAATTCATGCGCCAGCGCAAGCTGGACGCACAGACCCAGCAGCTGGTCAAGGAGCAGGCCGGGGAGTGGCTGCAGGGAGCCCGGCAGGCAGCGAATCTGGCGGCTGCAGACCCTGCCTCGCAGGCAATCGGCAAGGTCGTCAACCTTTCCCGCCCTGCTGTGAAGACCGCGCCTGAGCCTGTTGCAAGATCCGGGAAATCCGCCGAAACGCCAGAGCCTGCTGCAGCGCAGGAGGTGCCCGTCGCAAAAAAGCCCGTACCGGAGCCTGAAGCCGCAAAGGCTCCGGTAGTGGTAGTCAAGGCAGCGGAGTCTCTGCCATCTCGTACCGCTACGTTGCCGCTGCCCCAGGCGCAGCCCATGGTGGCGCGGAATGTGGAGCGGACGCCCAGCGGTGGTCAGTGGATGGTCTCTGGCGGCAGCTTTGATGCAGGAAGGCCGCGTCACCCCGGTCAGGGGGCGAGCCAGTTTGTGCCGGCCGCTCCGCAGACCTATGCCTATGCGCCACCTATGCCTGTGCAGGCAAGAGCTGCTCCTATCGGTGTAGCGGCTACCGCTTCATTGGAAAGGATTTCAGTACCAAAGCAGTCTGAAGTGGCTGTAGATAAAGCGCAACAAGCTCCTGTATCGATAGCTAAAGTGGCGCCGCCGTTGGAGGCGCCCGTGGCGACGGCTTCTCAGCCCGCGAAGCAGCAGGCCCCCAAACCGGCACAGCCTGTGCCGACCGAGGCGCAGCCTGCACCGGCTTTGCGCGCCGAGCCTGCTGCGCAGCCCGTGATCGCGCGTCAGCCTGTGCGCCCGACAAGATCGATGCCGGAGGCTGCGGTGGTGATGGCTGCGGCACATCCTGTCGCCGTTCGCCAGGCCGGTGAAACCGGTGGCAAACAGGCGGTGCAAGCCATGCTGCCCCAGCGCGCGGCGGCGGGCGGCTTGTTCTTCGAGACGCCCGATGAAGATGCCGGCAGCAAGCCTGCGGCCTCTGCCAAGAAGAGCGCACCCGAGCGTGCCTGGCCCTGAACCTTCAAGGAGTCCCCATGAATACGCAGACAGCATTCACCCGACGGGCACGCGCATTCACCCTGGCGTTGATGGCGCTGGGCACGGCCTCGGTCGCCATGGCGCAGGCCGGCAGCAGTACCGGCTCCAGCACGGGCGTGACCAATATGAATGCGCCCCGAAGTGCGGCGGCGATGCCCGCAGCAACAGCTCAGGCAGCAGTGACGCAGAGTCCGGCTCCCGGCAATGCTTCCCTGACACCGCCCGCAAGCAATCGGGTGGGCGACGCCACCAGCTATCTGCTGGCATTGCAGGCCAGCGGCCAGTACGCATCGCGCAATGCCTATCCCGTGACAAGCGATGTGGCGCAGCGCAGCTATCAGCGCTATCTGGAGAGCTTTACCCACAAGATTCCGGAAAGCACGGAAACACAGGTGAGCAGTAAAACGGGCGGCAGCCGTTAGGCGGCCACAGAGGTTTTTTGCATGCAGTCATTTGCAACAGGCCTTGGCCGTGCTCGCATGCGTTGCCAATCGGGTTCAGTGGCGATGCTTGGGGCACTGTGGTTGATGATTGCCTTGATCTGCCTGGCAACCATCGATATCGGCAATGTGCTCTGGCAAAGGCGCGAGTTGCAGAAGATCGCGGATTTGGCAGCGCTGGCGGGGGCCAGTGGTGCTCTGGATCAGACCTCTTGTCGCACCAATGCAGAGAGAAATTTGCTGCTCAACGGTAGCGTGGTCTCCGAGCTTGTGACTGCGCAGGCTGGGCGTTGGGACAAAAGCACCAACCCCTTCTTTAGCAGCGTCAGCAAGGCCAGCGACATCAATGCATGCAGGGTGACTTTCCGCAGGACTGTGCCGTACTTGTTTGTCTTTGCGGCCGGAGCCGAAAGAGGACGCCAGATATCGGCCCAGGCAACAGCAATGCAGTCGGCCAGGATCGCCAGACTATCCGTGCGTTCGACCCTGTTGGCACTGGATACGGAAAAGTCTGCCCTCCTGGACGCCGTGGTGGGCGGATTGCTTGGAGGCAAGATCAATCTTGGCGTTGCCGGATGGCAGGGCATTGCCAATTCGAATATCAGCTTGTTGAGTTTTTTTGATGCCCTGGCAATCAGGGCTGGTTTGAATGTCGGTGATTACGACCAGGTGGTAAAGACCAAGGTCACGCTGGACAAGGTCATGCTGGCAATGCTGGATGCCTTGCCACAGCAAGGCAGTCTGGCGGCTGTCAATGCGCTCAATGCATTGGCGCTGGGGGTCGGCAATATACAGATTGCGCTGCAGGATATTCTCAAGCTGGGCACGGGCCTCGGATCGGATGCGCTGAGAACGGACGTGAATGTTCTGGACTTGGTGACCACGGTTGCGCAACTCGCCAACAGCCAGAATGCGGCCAAGGTGGGCGTCAATCTCAACCTTGGTCTGGTGGAGGTGGGTTTGAATCTGAAGGTGATCGAACCACCGCAAAGCGCAATAGGTGATCCGGTAAGAGACAGGATCGAAGCCAAGACATCCCAGATCGATCTGGTGACCGGGCTGAAGCTGAATCTGGCGCTGGTTGCTGCCAGTCTGTCTCTCGATGTGAAGTTGGCGCAAGGCAGTGCCTTGCTGACGGAGCATACGTGCTCGCCTCAGCAAAGCATGACCGTGAATGGTGTGACGGGAGTCGGAACGGTTGCGTTGAAAGGCGCGGTCGACATTCTTCCGCTGCCTCTGGTTCCCAAATTGACGATACCTGTAGAGATAAAAATACCGCTGGTTTCCAAGGCCCAGAGGTTGGACTATCAGAACCCTCCGAATCTGAGTGAGCCTCCCAAATGGGCAACCATATATCAGAGCAACTTGGTTGAGAGCTTGATCAAGTCCCTGACCGATCAGCTGGGCTTGCTTGGCGCTTTGTTGGCCGTGGTTCTTACCCCTCTGACTTTGGTGCTGGATGCAGTGTTGAATCTGGTGTTGAATCTGCTGGGATTGAATCTGGCCCAGACAGATATCGGTGCTCAGCTCAATTGCATTGGGCGCCATGTGGTGCTGGTGGAATGATGGCAGACAACAGGTGCTGAAGGCTGTGGCTGGTAGTCGCCAGGCGGATACTGGTGCGGCTGCCGCTCAGCTCCAGCAACTGGCAATGGATGGTGTTGTGAACGCCCCAACCCACCCACACCGTCCCCACAGGCTTTTCGACAGAGCCTCCGCTCGGGCCGGCAACCCCCGTCACGGCAATGCTGACCTGGGCGCGTGAGTGACGGAGGGCGCCCTCGGCCATGGCGCGCACGACTTCCTCGCTGACGGCACCGTGCTTTGCGATCAGCTCGGCAGGCACGCCCAGCATCTCTGTCTTGGCCTCGTTGGAGTAGGTCACGAAACCACGCTCGAACCACTGGCTGGAGCCCGCGAGATCGGTGCAGGCAGCGGCAATCATGCCGCCGGTGCAGCTTTCGGCGGTGGCCAGCATCCAGCCTTTTTCGGTCAGTCTGGCCGCCAGCTGCTGAACCAGTTCTTCGATATTGGCTTCTTGTTTGCTCATCGTCTCCTCCATGGCTTGCGCAGTCAGAAGAAATGCCGCCAGAGGGCCACGACCAGCAGGGTGCAGAAAGCGGCAACCAGGTCATCCCACATGATTCCCCAGCCGCCGCGCGGGCCGAAGCCTTTGAACAGGCGGTCGGCCCATTTGACGGGCTGGGGCTTGACGGCATCAAAAAATCGGAACAGCGCAAAGCAGATGAGCTGGCCCCAGAAGCCCATGGGCATGCACAGCCACAGAACAATCCACATGGCGACCACTTCGTCCCAGACGATATGGCCGGGGTCGGCCACGCGCATATGCTTTGCGGTGACGGTGCAGGCCCACCAGCCTACGGGAATGCTGGCGGCAATCAGCCAGCCGATCTGTGCCGGGCTCAGCCACAGTGCCAGCACCAGATAGGCCAGCCAGGCCCACAGGCTGCCCACCGTGCCGGGGGCGACGCGTGGGAGGCCGGAGCCAAAGCCCAGCGCAATCAGATGGGCCGGATGCTGCAGCATGAACTTCACGCTGGGGTGGGCGATTCCCGCCGCACTCATGCCGGGGCGTGCTTTGTTATTGATAGCTGCTTGCGCACTATCCACATGCGCTGCAGCGCTATCTGGTAGATCATCCGTCATGGCGTGATGATACGCGCTGCCTTATTGCAGACCGGTGATGGGCTGGTTTTCGGGGAAGCGGATCTGGTGCGTGGCCTGGAACTGTGCCGTGCTGCGGGCGGCCAGATTCTGCTCCCAGGCAACCATGCCGTTTTGCGCATTCCAGCTGGTGGTGGCGGGCTGCGGGCTGTACTGTGACTGCACCTTGATCTGCTCATTGCGCGAAACAGGGGCCGAGTCCAGCACCTGCAGCGCAATGGGCTGGTTGTGGCGGTTTTCCACGGCATAGTTGCGCACGATGCTGCGCTCGGTCTTGCTGCTGGCCCAACCACCGCTGCCGGTGTGGCTTTGCGCAGGCAGGCGGCGTATCACCACGTTGTCATCGCGACCAAAAGACAGTCCCTGTGCCAGCGCCTGGGCATTGCCGAAGTCCAGCCTGCCATTGCCAACCAGCGCGTCGTCGCGCAGCAGCGCCACCGGGCCTGCCGGCCAGATGCCTGGCGGAGCCTGCAGCGTGGCAATCAGATAGGCAGCCTCTTCCATGGCCGGCGCGGTGCGGGTCAGCAAGCTGGTCGCCAGATTTTCCTGACCTAGCGTCAGCGTGATCCGCTCGGCGCTGGAGGGCACGCTGATCTTGTACGGCACGATGAATTGCGTGCTGTAGGCCGTGTTGATGCTGGAGACATCGAGCACCGGCAAGTCCGGGGCTGCGGCCACTTCGCGCATGGTGCCGGCACTGCTGCGCGCCATCATGGCGACAGGGGCTGGTGCCGGAGCGGCGGGGGGCATCGGCTGGGCGATATCCACCGTCCAGGGGCGTGGCATGACACCCTGGGTGCTGCGGCCGGGCTGGCCGGTGGACAGGCGCAGGCGCACATTGCTCCAGTCCTCGCCACTGGCCTGCACGACCAGGGCCTGGCGCTCCAGCTGCACCTGCTGCTTGGTGGTGTTCAACTGCGCGCGGTAGCTGGGCTGCCAGCTGGGGCCACGCACCTGATAGCTCAGGCGCACATTGGCCGCGCGTGCGCTGGCCAGCTGCACGCTGACTTTCATGACCTGAGACTGCTCGGAGCCCGTGCGGTCGCGCTCCTGGCGCAGGGGCTGCAGCTGTGCCAGCAGGTCCTGCTTCTGACGCTGAATCTGGTGGGCACGCAGGCTGTTGTCGCGGCTGGTCTGGCGCAGGACCTGGCTGGTGCCGGCGATCTGAGCGGGGCTGATCCTGGCTTCGTCGCCAGGCTTGCTCATGCCCTGCAGAAAGTCGCCCACCAGCCTGGCGGCTCCTTCTTCGGCCTCGATGCTCGCAAGCTGATCCTCAAGGCTGCGAATCTGCTGATCCAGCGGGCTGTTGCATTCCTTGGCAGCCATCTGCCTGGACTGCATCAGGGTCTTGATCTCACCCACGCGCACGCCTTCGTCGCTGCTGATCTGCAGGCTTTGCGTATCCACACTGGCGGGCAGGCATTCAAAGCTGAGCAGGCGGGTCTGGGCTTCGATGCGTGCCTCGCGCTGTACGGCGGCGATGCCGGGATAGAGCGTGACTTCGGTGATAGGCGCGCGATTGCCCGAGACACTGAGGCTGCTGGCGTCGGCCAGGGCGAGCCCGGGCAGAGCAGCTGCGACACAGACCATGGACACAGGCAGAAGACGGCTTGAACGCATTGGCAGCTCTTGTGGGCAGTGAACAGAGCTTGAGCTTACCCCAGGCGGTTTCCTATCCCTTTCCTGGCGCCTCTTGCGTCCGGACCGCGTTTCTTGCGTTCATCCGCCGAAGTGGTCGAAGGACTTCCAGCGGTTTTGCAGCAGGGCGCCGTCCGCACCGATCACGCGCAGACCCGGCTCGGCATCGATGCGGCCTATGCGATGCACCGGCGTGCCGCTGGCAGCGCCTGCTGCCAGCACGTCGGCATGCCGGGCTGCGGTGGCAGTAAAGCACAGCTCGTAGTCATCGCCGCCGGCCAGCGTGCATTGCTGCTGCAGTTTTGAATCTAGTTGCCATATGGCGCTTTGAGGATAAGTGCTTGCAGCTATCAAAGGAGTAGTGCGTCGGCTGTCTACCGTGGCGCCAACCTGGGACAGTTCCAGGATATGGCCGAGATCGCCGAGCAGACCGTCGCTGACATCCAGCGCACTGCTGGCAAGGCCGCGCAGCGCAAGGCCCAGCGCCACGCGCGGCGTCGGTGCTTCCAGCCGCTGGCGGGCCTGCTGCAGCAGCTCGGCAGGCAAGGACACATGGCCCAGCATGGCCTCCAGTGCCAGGCGCGCGTCGCCCAGAGTGCCGCTGACCCAGATCTCATCGCCGGCCCTGGCGCCGCTGCGCAGCAAGGCCTGGCCGGCAGGGACTTCGCCGAACACGGTAATGCAGATATTGAGCGGGCCGCCCGTGGTGTCCCCGCCGATGAGTTCGCAGTCATGGGCATCGGCCAGGGTCAGCAGCCCGGCTGCAAACTCGCTGATCCAGGCTTCGTCGGCGCGGGGCAGGGAGAGGGCCAGCGTGAACGCCAGAGGCCGGGCGCCGCTGGCGGCCAGATCGCTGAGGTTGACGGCCAGAGCCTTGTGACCGAGCAGGCGCGGGTTCACATCGGCAAAGAAGTGGCGGCCCTCGACCAGCATGTCGCTGGAGATGGCCAGCTGCATGCCAGGGGCCGGGGCCAGCAGCGCGCAATCGTCGCCCACGCCCAGGGCTGCGCGACGCACGGGGCGCTGGAAATAGCGGCGGATCAGATCGAATTCACCCATGAGGTCTCCGGCCGCCCGCAATGCTGCGGCCTGGTGGGCCGCCGGACGGCGGCGGTTAAAGGTCAAGGCCAGAAAAAGCTCAGCGGCCTGCGCCAGAAGCGCTGGCGTATGGCCTTGTAGATGCGCGAGCGGTCCACACCGCTGACGTTGTGGGCACGCAGGGCGACACGGAAAGCCAGATAAAAGCTCACTCCCACATTCAGCGCCGCGTTGAAGGGCAGCATGGCCACGGCCCACCACAGCAGGTTGTCATGCAGCACCTCCCGGCCCAGCGATGCCACGGCCACGCCGATCTGCCCGGTGGACAAGGTGACGTGGCGCACTTCCAGGCCCAGACCGAAGAAGGCTGCAAATGCGGGCACCAGGCCCAGCATGAAGCCCAGCGAGATATTCGAGGCCAGGCTGGAGACGTTCTTGCGCAAGAAGCGCGCCCAGCGATCGGCGCGAGCCGTGCCCAGAAAGCGGGTGATGCCCGGGTTGTAGCGAATCACCGAATCGATATTGCGCAGCACGAACCAGTTTTCCGCACCGCCCGCAATCAGGCTGCTGACAAACAGCAGCACGCCGGTGAAGGCGGCGAAAAGCACGGATGGCCCCAGCAGACTCAGCGAATCCAGCACCTGGCGCGCATGCGGGGTGCTGAGTGCCTGGTGACCGACAAGGTAGGCATAGCCCAGCGACAGCAGCAGCGCCCCCGGGAAGACGATGAGCACGTTGCCCAGGATGGCGGCCACCTGGGAGCGCACCAGATGGGCGACTTCATCGACGAATTCCTGGATGGAGCCATCGCTTTGAATGTCCTTGAGCTTGGCCGCCATGGCCGGTGCCGTCATGGCCGGCTGCTTGGTGGCCACCGTGAAGTGCAGCATCTGGATCAGCACAAAGCTGATGGCGTAGTTCAGGCCCGCTGCCAGTCCGGACCAGAAGACGGACAGGCCCAGTGCGTACAGCGCAAACTTGGCCAGCGTGGTGAAGGCCATCACCAGGCCGCCGCCCGCAGCCTTGGCCACCATCTTGCGGTATTCGCTGCCGTCACGCGTGATGTAGTGCTCGCCGGTTTCGGCGCTGCGCTCGGCCACCTTGGCGGCCAGCAGGGAGGAATTGGTGGACATCAGTGCGCGCACGCTGCGCCGCTCTATGCCCACGGCCACCAGGTTGGAGAGCAGCTCGGACGTCTCGTAGGCACGGTCTTCGGCCAGCAGGCAATCGAGCAGGCGGCGAATGCGCAGAATGCGCGCACGCACCTGGCGCAGTCGGAAGATCAAGCCGACGGAAATGCCTTCGGCCTCGACATAGGAGTACACCGACGACACGGCAGTGCGGCAGGCCTCGAGCCGCTCGCGCAACTGCGCTGCAGCGGCGTCGCGCCTGTCGGTGGTGCGCAGCGGCAGCATGACTTCCACGCGTAGGTTTTCCACATCGTGGATCAGCGCATGAAACGGCTTGTCCTCGCGCGCCTGCTCGCTCATGCGCAGACGCAACTCGGGAGCAAACCCGGTGGAGAGAATCTGGCCCGCGCAATAGGTGATGGCATCCAGCAGGTTGCGCTCCCAGAAGCTCACGCCTTCTTCGAGCTGTTGCGGGGTCAGCAAGGTGGTGATGCGGGCCATGAGTTGGCTGTCCAGCGCATGCAGCCAGCGGGCGTCGAAACGGTCCGGAAAGACCAGCATGAACAGCTCGGAGGCGTCCTCGGTCTCGGGCGTGCTGGGCAGCAGCTTGTAGCGCAGGCGCTCGGCGACCTCGCTGGCCATGGCCGTGCGCGGGGCGAAGCCGAAATCGGCCAGCAAAGCGGTGATATCCACGGTCTCCATCAGCGTCTGGCTCCAGCGGCGCAGGCGGGACAGAGCCTCGGGGTCGGCCTCGAAGGCCTCCACGACCTGTTTCACACGCTGCACGGCGCCCTCGACTGAGGGCTGGGCCGCGCGAATCCACTCGGCCAGATGGATCAGCCACAGATGGCGTTGTGCAAGGCCGGCATCGGGGTCCAGTGTGGCCATCAGGCCGGGCAGATCAAGAGTGCTTTTCTTCATGCAAATGTGGGGCAGGCCTCAGTGCAGAATGCGTTTTTCCGGCATGGGCATGGGGTCGCCGGACCCGTTCATCTGCAATACGAAAAGCGGAACTTCGCATTCGAAGGTCTCGCCCTCGTGATTCACGCAGAGATAGCTTCCCCGCATGGTGCCCGTGGGCGTGCGCAGCTGGCAGCCGCTGCTGTACTCGAAGGATTCACCGGGCTGCAACAGCGGCTGTCGGCCCACCACGCCCAGGCCCCTGACCTCTTCGACATGGCCCAGCTCGTTGGTGATGATCCAGTGCCGCGCAATCAGCTGCGCCGGCACCTCACCCGTGTTGGTGACGGTAATGGTGTAGGAAAACACATAGACGCCGGCGGCCGGGGCGGATTGCTCGGGCAGGTAGGCGGGCTGGACTTGGACCAGAAACTCATTCATCGGCATGAGCTAATGGTAACTGCGACAATTGGCATCCATGAGCCCCACCTACCGTATTGCCCCCTCTATCCTGTCAGCCGACTTCGCCCGTCTGGGTGAAGAAGTGCGTAATGTCATTGCGGCCGGCGCCGACTGGATCCACTTTGACGTGATGGACAATCATTACGTGCCCAACCTGACCTTCGGCCCCATGATCTGTGAGGCCTTGAAGCCCCACGCGGTCACGCCCGATGGCAAGCCCGTGCCCATCGACGTGCATCTGATGGTGCAGCCCGTGGACGATCTCGCCACGGCCTTTGCCAAGGCAGGTGCGGACTACATCAGCTTTCACCCCGACGCGTCCCAGCATGTGCACCGCAGCATCCAGAACATCAAAAGCCATGGCTGCAAGGCCGGTCTGGTGTTCAATCCCGCCGCGTCGCTGGACGTGCTGGACTGGGTGATCGAAGACATCGACCTGATTCTCTTGATGAGCGTGAACCCCGGCTTCGGCGGCCAGAGCTTCATCGACAGCACGCTGCGCAAGGTGGAAGCCGCTCGCAAGCGTATTGAAGCCAGCGGCAAGGATATCCGCCTGGAAGTGGATGGCGGCATCAAGGAAGCCAATATCCGCGCCGTGGCCGACGCCGGTGCCGACACCTTTGTGGCCGGCAGCGCCATCTTCGGAAAGCCGGATTACAAGGCTGTCATCGACACCATGCGCAAGAACCTGGCCTGACTTCCGCGGCCCCAGCCCGAAGGGCAGCGCCCTCGCAGTGGCGTGGCAATGCCGCCGGTATCCCGTTCGCAGTCCCGGCTTGTCGAGGGCAGTGTATGGATGAGCGTGGCTTTGAGGGGCTGGGCATGAGTGCTTTAGTGTTTTTGGCTGCAAGCCCAATATTGAAAATCGGGAGCAGCGATTGAATCGAGAGTTGTATGAAGCTGAATCTGCCTGCTCCTGTCACCGCCCTGGTGGGGCAACTGAATAACGTTGAATATAAAATCTCCCGGCTCAGAGTCAAGGTGGAGTGCTTTTGATATCACTCCGTTGGTGATAGCTGGAAAATTTCGCAATTCACGTCCTGCCATGTGAAGAATGGCAGGAATAAATTTGAAAAATCCAATGGCCGGGGCTGAAGCCACGCTAAAAAGTGGAACGGGTCGCTAGACTGCACTGGTTCCTAGACATCGCTCTTCAAGCCGCCTTTCGAAAAGGGAAAAGTTGCAAGTTTCCTTATTTTTCCGAGCGGCTCAAATGTTCCTCTGTCAATGGGATGGAATGCTGGTTATGTTAGCCGGACATACTTTGGAGGAGCCCTCACACCTCCGGACCTGCTGCGCCAGCACACGCATTTTTGATGCCTGCATCTCGCACAGAACAAGGCTGATAGTCTCGAAAATTGTTGATTCCCGGCAGCGCTAACGATTCCATGGTCGGGGCTGGAAGTGTTCAGAATCTTCGTTGGTGTGAGTGCTGTGCGGATGAAGAGTCAGACGCGTATGGTTTCACAAGCTGGAAAATTGTTCATCGGATTTCCCAGGTTCGTGTCTGTCATATTCATGGCGATCCTTTGCTTTCGATGTGCAGGGTCTGTGGTACGGCAATAGGGTGAGTACACCTTTTCCGTCTTCCCGGTGACGCACGTCCGGAGTCCAACAGTTCTGATTTTTGTGGTGAAGATATCGTTGTGCGAGATGCATATCGAGCGCTCATTCAGAATATCGCAACAGCGTTTGAGACACAGGGAAATAATTTTCGGCAAATTTTATGGAGCAGTCAGGCATCAATGTTTATCTCGGGATTTTCGTCTTGGATGAGTGCTCAGAAGGGTTGCTGAATTTTCTGTGCCGCGAAAGAGAGCTTTCATCATCAAAGCAGATATGAAATTGAATAGATATGCCCTTGACAGCTAGGGAAACATTTTCGGAAGCGATGATCGATATCTTTTCGTAAGAATTTCTCTGCATCACGCAATGCGAGTTCTCTACCCGGAAATCTTCGTTGGGAAAAGATCGTCCGAGGTGATGCCAGGCGGCCATTCCAGTACCTTGGATTCTGCGTCTGTTGTTAAGCAGCATGCATTTAATCTATGGCTTGGAGGTCGAATTAAAGATGTATTGATCAAACCTTTGGGTATTAAAACGGCAGCTGCTGCACAGGTCTTGCGTAATCTACAGCCCACCTGGCATGGTATCAATTTCTCAATTCTATGAAGTCGGAGTTGGGTGAGGATGCGGTGAGAGCGTTGCTTCCAAAATACCGGTGTGTGAAAATATCGTTCTTTTGCCGGTTTAAATCGTAAACTGGATAGCACCAGGATTTCCTGGAGAATTTTGAGCCGTTGGGTGGATTGCGCGCTCATCCTCATCATTGCCTTTGAGTGTTGCAACGAGCAGCCCCCCGCTGTGCACCGAACTACCGCCTTCCGCGAGAGGTTCGATGCGCCATAGAGTGGTCACCCAGGTCGTGGCCACCTCATATAGGCCCATTCATTCGTCTGCGCATTTCGCCGTGCCGCTCGTCAGCCAATGACATTTGGCAGCCTTTGGGGGGCGGCTCTACCCCCCTATTTTCCTGATCGCGATTACTGCCTCCCGGAGTCCCGTCGCGCGTAATCGTCTGGTTAGTAGGCTATTGCGGCTTCGTCTGCGACTCCGAGCGAGTAAATGACCCGATCATCGGGCATTTTTAGTCCAATTCTTATATACCTTGTCTGAGCTATTGGTAAAAATACCATCTAAATATTGCATCGCAAAGCGTTGTGTCCCGATGGTTGTCTGGATTTATGGACCCTAAAGCGTGTTTTAGCACGCGGTGCCTATATAGATCGATTAACGCATGAGCGCCGCATATTTTCATTAAAAAGTTATGCAGATCATATTTGAAGATAAATACCATATTGCAGCGGCATTGATCACTGCGATCGGAATGTTGCTTGTTTCGCCGATCGTCAGGGCGAACATGCAGGTTTATCCGATGGCGGCGTCGATCGGGGTTGACAAGAAGCAGACTGCGGAGCTGCGAATCTATTCGAAATCTGACACGACGCAATACGTGAAAGTGATCGCGAAGCGCGTGATCGACCCGGCGACGGACCACGAGCGCGAGGAGGTCGGCATGAACTCCGGCAACGACGCGATCGTGATCTCGCCGGCGAAGTTCGCATTGCCGGCCGGTGGTACGCGGCTTGTGCGAGTGATTCCGCTGGGCGCGCCGCAGAAGGAGTTGCTGTATCGCGTCTACCTGCAGCCAGCGGCAGCGCCATCCGATGACGAGTCCGCAGCGAAGGACGATGTGTCCGGCAAGGTCAACTTCAGTCTCGTGTGGGCACCGCTCATTCGTGTGTTGCCCAAGACGCCTGTGCCCGATTTCGATGTGGCTAACGGCATTCTGACCAACACCGGCAACGTCCGGATCGGGTTGATTGACGCCGATGTGTGCCAGAGCGACCGAAAAGAAGCGTCATGCCAGCAAGTGAGATTTGAACGCAGCGTCTATCCAGACCAGCAGTTCAGGATGGACGGACTGAATTCCGCACCTTATGTGCGAATCCGATATCGAGTGGAGGGAGTGGCGGGTGTACAGCAGAAGGTTGTGCGTACGCATTCCGTCGACACGATGAACGCGCCGAGCGCGAACAACGAAACCCAAACGGGTCACACCAATGTTTCAACCAACCAGAAGGATTAACCAATGCTGAAATACGCTTCGATCACTGCCGCAACAGCTGCTGCCGCCCTGATGTCGATGTCGGCCCACGCCGTTCAAAAGGACATCACCGTCACTGCCAACATCGACACGACGCTCGAAATGCTGTCGGCGGACGGCTCGGCATTGCCGGCGACCATGCAGATGCAATATCTGCCGGGTACGGGTCTCCAGGCCGCTGTAGTCAACGCGAAGATCTTCACGAACGACAAGGCGAAGGATCTGCAGATCCGTCTCGCGGCCGAGCCGTCGCTGAAGAACCAGACAAGCCCCGGCGCAAAGGAAATTCCGCTGACGGTTTCGCTGGGCGACACGGCGCTGAGCACGACGGCGGTGACGCTGAAGACTGCGGAACTTTTCCCCGGTGAACTGGCGCAGGGCTCGAATGTGCTGCCGCTGTCCATCAGCCAGAAGGCTGCCGAAGCCGTCACAGCGTCCGGCAGCTATCAGGGCCTCGTCAGCGTGATCCTCACGCAGAGCGCGGCGTCGGCACCCTAAGTCTCTTCGCAGCATCAACGGGCGCGTCTGAGCTGCGCGCCCTGTTTCTCGACGGGCGCGTCTGAGCGACGCGCCCTTTTTTTGTCTTTTGAAACAATTTCCTGCTTCCGCATGGTT
Source organism: Comamonas sp. (assembly GCF_009360615.1). Classification (GTDB taxonomy): domain Bacteria; phylum Pseudomonadota; class Gammaproteobacteria; order Burkholderiales; family Burkholderiaceae_C; genus Comamonas. The sequence continues at coordinate 24,952 of NZ_SPEY01000001.1, read as the reverse complement.
CCATTCGACCTCAAGAAAACCGTTGTCGCATGCCTGAGCGCTTTATGTGCGTTGGGCCTCGCGTCCTCCGTATATGCCGTTTCAGCTGTGCCGCCGGGTTTCGAGGACATCATGACGGGGCATGACGAGCGAATCAACGTCAATTTTCTCGGCAAGCCGCTTGGCTTGTTTCACGTCTTCGTGACGCCGGACACCGTGCGGTTCGAGCAACCCGGACTCTTATTGCAGGCGCTCGGCTCGCAGATCGATCCGGCGGTGGACGTATCGCTGATCGGCGATGCGTTGTCGATGGAGATGGCGCGCAACGGCAGCCGCGCTTGCGCAGGGCAGGCGGGCGTGAACGGCTGCGGGTATGTCGACACGGATAGCGCGGCCGTGATTTACGACGAAAGCGACGGAAACATCGAGTTGTTCCTGTCGCGCGACTGGGTGAGCACTGAAGAGCGCGACCAGCGCTTTCGCGAGCCTTCGCCGATGACGGAGAACGCGCTGATCCATCAGCAGACGATCAACCTGTCGGGCGGGCGTGGCTACAACAGCCTGTCCGTGTCCGGCACGGGGGCGCTTGGCCTCACGCCGGCGAGCTTCGTCGGAGGAAACTGGAGCTTTACCCATTCGGATTATTCGAGAGGATCGGACCGCCAGATCCTGCTTCGGGATCTCTACTATCGCCACGATCTTGGAACAGAGCACTACGCGCAGGCCGGCCGCATGGACAACCGTAATCTGGCGAGTGCGCTCGGCGGCAACTTCGGGTTCACCATGCTGCCGGTCGGCACGCTCGACGGCGTGCGCGTCGGTACGACGCTGGCCTATGTGAATCCGGAGGTTGCACAGCAGGGCACGCCGGTCACGCTGCTGCTGCCGCGCGACTCGCGCATCGATGCATACCGCGGGCAGGAGCTGCTCGGGACGGTCTATATGAAGGCCGGCGTCAATGCGCTCGATACGTCGCGTTTTCCGGATGGTACGTACCCGCTGACGCTGCGCGTGTTCGAGAATGGCGTGCAGGCGCGCACGCAGACGACCCCCTTCACAAAGACAGGCGGCGGTGTCAATTCGCGCACGCGGCAATGGTTTGCACAGGCCGGCCGCACGTCCGGCCGGGATGTGTCGGACAGCATGGCCACGGCTGCCGGCGTGCGGATTCCGCTATTGCGCGGGATGGCGCTGACGAGCGGCATCGCGAGCGTCGGCCGACACGTCTACAACGAAACGGCGCTGGAGTGGCGTCATGCATTTCCCCAGGGAGTGCTCTCAGCCGGTGGTTCGTTCTTCGCCGGGAACGACGGGTCGCGTGGCAACACGCAACAGATATCGTTCGTCGACGGCGTGTCATGGAGCGTTTATCGCTACCAGATGCGCGGCGCTGCGTGCAGCGGCCAGTCGGCATCGTATCGCGACATCGGTTGCTACGACATGTTGAACGCGAACGTGTCCTTGCCCCTCGGAAATTGGTCGGCGATGCTCGGCTACACATACAACAAAAGCGCGGGGCAATCGCCTTACCGCCTGGCCGACATGTCGGATCGCCCGTGGGCGACACCTGTTGCCCATCAGGGGAACCAGGTGTCGCGTGCGCTTCAGGTCGCGCTGTCGCGATCCCTGACATGGCGCAAGATCAGCGCAAACCTGCGGATTGGCGCGTACGCGAACCGCAACGCGGGCGCCCGCAACGACTATGGCGGCTACGTCGGCGTGACGCTGTCGATGGCCGAGCCCGCGATGCAGGCGCAGCGTGCGTCCGCCTATACCTCGGCGGGCGTCGACGTTCGCACGGATCGCAACAGCACGAAGACGCATTACACGCTAGACCGGAACTGGAACTGGCAGGGCGATACCTACCGGGAGCTCGCGCTCGGCCTGTCGGGTGACGGCGTCGACAACCTGACGGGCACCGTGCAGGGCCGCTGGAAGGGGCGCTACGGCGATTTCGCCGGGGCGGTTGCGAACAGCTACAGCCGCGACAGCGGCGGCAACAATCCGTCAGTGACGGCGAGCTATTCGTCGTCGTTCGCGGTGGCGCGGCAGGGCGTATTTCTCGGCGCATCCGCGTCGCAGTCGGATCCGCTGGCGGGCTTTGCCGTACGGGTCGCCAGGCACGACGATGCGAGCGGCATGGCGGCCGAGGTGCATAGCGATTCGAGCGCGCGGATCAAAGTGGGTTTCGGGCAACGCGCGCTGCTGCCGGTGTCGGCCTTCACGCCGGTGACTACCGAAGTGAGCGACGCGGGCGCGCAGGCGGCCGCAGGCTTAACGAGCGTGACCGAGGGGCTCGGCAAGCGCACGCTGTTCATGGTACCCGGACAGCTCGCGCTGCGCGACGTCAATGCAAAGGTGACATACACCTATGTTGGCCAGGCCTTCTCGAAGGGCGGCGCGCCGCTGTCGGACGGCGTGATTCTCAATGGTGCGATGCCTCTCATCGACAGCCAGGGTGGCTTCATTGCCGAAATGGATCAGAAGCAAAGCGAACTGTTCGTCGTCGACGGTTCGACGCTGATGCGCTGCCCGCTGCAGGTCAAGCGCCAGCAGGACGTGCTGATGATGGTGGGCGAGGTGCGCTGCGAAGTGGCCGGGCCGGACGTGTTGCCCGAGTCGCTGCGCAAGCAGGCTCGCGTGCGCAAGCTGCTGGAGCGTCGTTACGTGATGGCGATGCAGGCGCGGACCACGGATGTGACCAATTCTTCGCAATGACGCGCACGACGTGCGCCAGAAGGCACAGCATGTTGTTGCGTGCGACGCCGAAAAAACAAGGAAACAGCCATTCATATGCATCAGATCAATCGAACCCGTTGCCGGGCAATCGTCCTCGCGGTCGCGATGGGCGTGCTCTCGCTCGATGCATCGGCGGTCATGGAACAGCCGGCGGGGCGCGACGATACGACGCAGGCCATTCGCGATCGTGGTACGCCAGTGGGCGATGTCGTGATCTTCGACAAGGCATCGGGCGGCTACGATACGAGCGAGTTCAACAAATGGGGACGAAATTCCTGGACTTGCCAATCGTCGACCGATACGGCGAACGGCGCATGCCCGACCGAACCGGTATGGTCGAAGTCGGGCACGTCGACCGACATCAAGCTTTCGTTCAAGGAAGAGAATACCGGGGCGACGGCCGTACTGACTCTTGAAGGCGCAAACGCTTACCAACGTCACCGGGATTGCAGCGGCGGTGTCGTTTCCGGGGTCGTGTCGATTGCCCGAAAACCGATGGAAATGGCGCAGAGCGCCACCGTCGCCGGTTGCGACTCCATCGGCTGGGACGGGCGTGTACTCTTTGTGAAGATTCCCTCCGCAGAGCTGAAGAAGCTCCCATCCGGCGGAACCTGGAAAGCGAACCTGTGGTTGAACCTGAGGAAGTGGGCTGATTCCGGCGCGAACCCGACGCTGGGCATCTTCAAGGCGGCGATCACGCTGGATACCACTGACAAGAACAACATTCAGGTCTATCTGCCGGGTTTCACGAGCGCCATACCCACCGTCGACCTCGGGCTGCGCAAGCTGCCGAACGGCAGTCGGATGTCGGGCATGTCGAACGTCGACATGTGCCTGTACGACGGCTACAACTCGCAGAGTACCTGGTTCGACGTGTCGGCGAGCGATGGTCTTACGGTCGACCGCCGCGACAAAGGCCTGTATTCCGTGTTGCTCGACAAGGACAAGAGCGGTGCCTACGAATCGCGTGTCGACTACACCGCGAGCCTGACCTACGCAGGCAAGAAGATCGCGCTGCCGAACAACGAGACGGTGCGGCTTCAGGGTGTGAACAACAGCGGCGGCCGATCAGTCACGCTGCCGGGGATTTCGGTGCCGGTCGTCTGCACGCCGACGCCGTTGACGCTGGAGACGCCCGAATTCCAGTCGGTCTGGAAGCGTCCGGGCAAGTACAGCCACAAGCTGACGATCACGTTTACGCCGTCGTCCGCCAGTCTCTAGCACATTCGGCGCTCTTGAAGCGGGTGCCGAACGCCTTTATCCCAAACGAATCGATCATGGAAGCAAGGTCCTCCGCACATCGCCCGGTGTGGCGCATGCTTCGCCACGTGTTGGCGACGATGCTGCTGACCGTCTCGGTCGGTGCGGGCGCAGCGACCGGCTGCTGGAAGCCGCCCTTCACAGACGAAGAGCTTCGGTGGATCGGTGACCACCCGGTCGTCCATATCGCGGTCGAGGCGAACTGGCATCCGATCGAATACATGCGCAACGGCGGGCATGCAGGGCTCGTCGCCGGCTACCTGAACGCGATCTCGAAGATGACCGGCCTTGAGTTCCGTACGGTGCCGGGCACTGAATGGGGGCATGCATACGAGGCACTCGCGGCCGGCAAGGTTGATCTGCTCCCAGGTGTCTGGCGCGAGCTGATTCCGGACCGCGTCGGCTCCGATGCGCTGGTCAGTGCGCCGTATCTGGTCGGGCGGCTGACCGTCGTGACGCGCAACAACTCGGCGATGATTTTCGGGCTGCAACGGCTGATGGGCCGGCGCATCGCGATCAAGGGGCGTGGTGCGGTCGAATACTTCGTTCACCACAGCGCGGTGCCGCTCCACGTACTGACCTTCGACACCGAAGAACTCGCGTTAGCCGCAGTCGCCAACGGCGAAGCCGATGCCGCGCTCGGCATTGACGTCACGATCCTGCCTATCATGCGCCGACGATACACCGGTCAGCTCTATATGTCCGGCATGCTGGCCGACCGCCCGGTGTCGCTTGCGATGCTCTCGCGCGTCGACCTGCCGATCCTCGCATCGATCATCGACAAGTCGCTCGCAGCCATTCCTGTCAGCGAGACGGCCAGAATCACGCGAGACTCGATTGAGCTGGGCGACTACGGCAAGCCGACGATTCGCTCGATCGTGCATTACCGTGCGCCGGCAGTGCTGGCGATCATCCTGACCTTGCTGACGTTTGGGGTGCTCGCCTACCTGATGTGGAGATCCCGTGCGGCTGCCATCCGCAGCAAACGCGACAAGGCGAAGTTCCTCGCGTTCGTCAGTCACGAGATCCGCACTCCGATGCAGACGGTCCTGTCTTCGCTCGAATTCCTGCAGCGTTCGCAGCTTTCCGTGCAGCAGGCAGGCCGCGTGGACGCGGCTGCATCGGCATCGGAAACGCTGCTGACACTGCTCGACGACATCTTGGACTACTCGCGCCTCGAATCGCGCAAGGTCACGCTGTCGCCGCAAACGGTCGAGCTCGACGCCTGGGCCCGCAAGACCGTCGACATGGTGCGCTGGCGTGCGGACCGAAAGGCTCTTGCGTTGAAGCTCGATGTGTCGGGGCCGTCATCGATGCTGGTGTCGATTGATCCTGTGCGCGTGCGCCAGATCGTGCTGAATCTGCTCGTCAACGCAATCAATTTCACTTCTGTCGGTGCCGTTACGCTGCAAGTGGGATATCTGCCTGCCCGTCACAGCCGCAACGGTACGTTGTACCTCGAAGTGCGCGACACCGGAACCGGCATCGCCCCTGATCGCTTGGGCCACGTTTTCGAAACCTACTGGCAGGCCAATCGCGCGCCGCAATCAGGCAACGGGGGCAGTGGACTCGGGCTCGCGATCTGTCGGGAGCTCGTCGAGTTGATGCGCGGCTCGATCTCGGTAGAAAGCACACCGCATGTCGAAACGGTATTCACGGTGCAATTGCCGGTTCCTGCAGCGGAGGGCATTCCCCCGGCGCGATCGGCCAGTGCAGTGCTGGCACAGGGCGATACAACGGCCGAGCCGTTGCATCGCGGCACAGCGTACGTCCTGATCGTCGATGATCACGAGGCAGTGCGTGTCGCGCTGCAGGATCAGTGCGAGGCGCTCGGCTGCGTTGGCATCGCGGCCGGTTCAGGAGAGGAAGCGCTGCGGCACCTTGCAGGGGGCCGGATTGACATGGTGCTGCTCGATTGCAATCTGCCCGACATCGACGGCTATGCTCTCGCGCGGATGATCCGTCAGGAGGAAGCCGCGCGAAAGGCCTTGCGCGTTCCGATCATCGCGATCTCGGCGGAATCCTGTGATACCCACAGGATGCATTGTCTGGCAAGCGGGATGGACGGTGTGCTGGGCAAGCCGCTGCGGCTCGAAACACTTCGGCAGGCGATCGCGCGGTGGTGCTCCAGCGATGTGGATAACACACTGGTGGTGTCGACCCTGCCATAAGCGCGTGACCGGCAGCCGGGTTTCCAGCCATGCGGGACGTCTACGTATCGGGGCCGCCCGACTCGCACCCGGCGGCACCCTGCCCGGCCATATCGGCGCGATGCAGGCGTAGCAGCTCGTCACCGAGCGCATGGATGCTTGATGGCATGCTGCCGGATGCGAACTGTAACCGGCGCTCGAGTTCGGCTGCCAGCTCGCTTGTCGCCGCATGGCCGGCAACGGCGGCTGCACCCTTGATGCGGTGCGACGCATGAAGTGCACGATCCGCATCGCCATTCGACAACGCACTGCCGAGCTCAGCCAGATCGGTGTCGACGCTTTGCCTATAGATCTCCCGGAAATCGGTTTTCGCCGATTGCGAGCCTTCCTCCGTCGGCACGCTCCTGTTCATGACGCCATTCGGGCACCACAGGTCGATCATCTGACGCAGTGCTTCGAGCCGCAGCGGCTTGCCCAGCACGCCGTCCATGCCACTGTCGAAGCACCGTTCGCGATGTGTATCTCCGGTCGACGCTGAAATCGCGATGATGGGCGTGCGCGTGCGCTGTTGCAGGCGTTCGTCATCGCGCATGCGTTGCACGACCGTATAGCCGTCGATGTCGGGCAGGTCGCAGTCGAGCAGTACCATATCAAACGCTGTGCGGGCAAACTGCGCGAGCGCCTGCTCGCCAGTGTCTGCAACGGCCGAGCGGCACGCGAGCGCGTCGAGCTGATGCTGGATTGCGTGTTGAACCGCCTCGTGGTCGTCGACGACCAGGATCATCGGGCCATTGCGGGTCGGTGGCGGCGTGTCGACGTCCTCTGTCGCCTCGCGCGCATCTGCTGTGCCGGCCATTGGCGCGTGCGCGCTGCGTTGCACTGGCAGGATCACTGTGAAGATGGTCCCCAGATCAGGACTGCTGCTGACAGTAATCACACCCTTCATCAGGCCGACCAGTTCGCGGCAGATCGACAGCCCCAGCCCGCTGCCGCCGACGCGACGGTTACCCGATTGCTCGACTCGTCGGTAGGGCTCGAAGATTGCTCGCTGATGCTGGGGCGGAATGCCGATTCCGGTGTCGCGGACCTCGATCACAAGCGAGCCGGTACGGTCCTGTTTGCCTTCGAGATAGTCGACGCGCAGCGCAATCGATCCGGTGGATGTGAACTTGATCGCGTTGACGAGCAGATTCAGCACGATCTGCCGGGTGCGCACAGGGTCGATCAGTATGCACAGTCCGGGAGGACACGCGAGTTCGAGCGCGAGGCCCAGCTTCTTCTCATCGACCCGCCAGCGCACCATGTCTGCGCTACGCTGCACCCAGGGTTGGACGTACGTGGGCTCCGGTACGAGCGTCACGTTCCGAGATTCGAGGCGCGAGTAGTCGAGGATGTCGTCGAGCAGTGTCAGCAGCGACTCTGACGCAGCCAGTGCCGCGTCCGCGCGACCGGCCTGCTTCGGCGGCAGCTTCGCGCGTTGCAGCAATTCCAGCGAAGACAGGATCGTGTGCATCGGCGTGCGGATCTCATGGCTGATGAACGCGAGGAACATCGCCTTGTCGCGCTCGCTGCGTACTGCCGCGACACGCGAGCGCCAGGAAACGAGTGCGATTGCCGCCAACGCGAGCAGACCGCTCCCGACCGCCGCGACCTGCCAGCGCCGGTAGTAAAGGATCGAGTGCAGTGACGGCTTACCGTAGTCGGCCGACTCGATCCATTGACGTGCAATGAGCTCGGCGTCGCGCGCCGGAATTGCCGCGAGCGACTTGTCGAGAATCGACGCGAGTACCGGCATGTCGTGGCGCGTCGCGATCGCGAGTGCATATGGACTGTCCGGCAGGCCGCCCGACACGAACAGCTTGTTGCGGAATTGCCGCTGCAGCAGCGGCAGGATCGACATGTCGGGGCCGATGGCAACGTCCGCGTCTCCGTCGGAGACGGCCGCCAGCGCGTCACGTTCGTTGTCGTAGACCAACAGGCTCATGGGGATGTCACCTTGCCGGATCGCGGCTTCGAGTGCCCCCCCACCCTTGATCGCGACACGCTGGCCAGCGAGATTGCGGAAGTCGACGAACAGATTCAGGCGTTCGGACGCAACGACGAAAACCGTTCCGACGAAATAGGGGCGGCCGACGATGATGTTGCTGCGGAGCGATGTGGTGTCGCCACGCGCCGCTGCGCCGGAGGCAGCGCCAGGCTTGGGCGTCTTCAGGGCATCGGATGAGCTGCGCCACGTCACATCGGGAATGATGTCGATCCGGCCGGCGCGCAATGCGTCCGCCGAGTCGCGCCACTGGACATCTTCGACATACTCGAAGCGCAACCCGCTGATCCGCGCGATGGCATCGAGATATGACGGCACCACGCCGACGACCTTGCCGTTTTCGCGGAATTCGAACGGACGCCAGTTCAAATCGGCGCGGGTGCGCACTACGGGGTGCGCGACGATCCAGGCCCGCTCCTCCGCCGTAAACTGCGGCGCGCCAGCCGCCCTTCCTGGTATCGGCATCAACCCGATCATGATGCCGATGAGAGCGGCGCGACCCTTCAGACTCCCCATGCTCACGTCCTTCTTCGCGTTATTGGCTGGGGCGTGACCGAGTCGGCCACGTTGTCGCCGGCGGCGGTGCCGATCCGGCATCTTTGCACCCCTTTAAGGCAGTATCGCCCGCGCTGAAGGCGCCTAACGTCGAGAGACGAGCCAGCCTTTACAGGTCGTGCATTGTGAACGCAATGCGGCCTGGCGCGTGCCATCCCTTGTCTTGCCATCGCAAACACCGAATTGTGACGTTATCCGAACCTCCTCGGGTGCCATTGATGGAAGCGGCTCCCCCTGACAGGTTCATGCGGATGGGTTAAGAACTACCCAGAAAGGCAGTAGTCTGATCACGATAATCAACCGCATTGATAGCGGCTTGCGATGACTATAGACCAGCCAGCCATCCACAGCCATATCGCAAGAATGAAAGGGTTAGCAATGAGGCCAGAACACCAGTTGATCCGGGTCGTGATCCTGGACGACCATGCCGTAGTCCAGCATGGGATTTCCAGCTATCTGGCAGACAGGACTGATATTGCGGTGGTGGCGAGCTTCGCGAAATCGCGCGACTTGATCTGCTGGCTCGAGGAAAATCATGCAGACGTTGTGCTGCTCGACTACACGCTCGGTCCCGGCGAGATCGACGGCCTCAATCTGATCAAGCTGGTCAGTACGCGTTTCCCGGATTGCAAGATTCTGATGACGTCGAGCAGCGATACGCCAGCGACCGTCAACATGACGATGCGTGCGGGGGCGCTCGGCTTCTTCGGCAAGAGCGAGAATCTCAGTCAGCTCGCGCAAGCCATCTTCGTTGTCGCCAAAGGCCGTCCGTACATCAGCACCGAGTTGTCCGGCAAGCTTATGTCGAGCGGGATGCCCGATCCTCGCATAGAGAAAAAAAACGCGAGCAGTGAGAGCGCACCAGCACCCGATTCAGGTCTGTCCGCGGACTTACGTCTCAGCCCGCGCGAGCACGAAGTGCTGCGCTGCTATCTCGCGGGTATGTCTGTGTCCGACATCGCGGCGAAATTCTCCCGAAGCCGAAAGACGATCAGCACGCAAAAGCAAGCAGCATTTCGCAAGCTTGGCATCCGCAGCGACGTCGAGCTGTTTGCGTCCCGCAAGATGCTTGAGGGCAAGTGAGTGCTTTCTTTGGGGTGGCATTGAAACGTGGTTTTGAGCATGCATGACGCAACCTGTGCGATGTCCCGCGTGGCTTGCCTGGTTGAGCAGGGCGACTGCGGTTTCTAGATCTGAGAGTTAGCTTCTGGCGAAGTGCTTGAGACCAGTCCGAGCGGCCACTGCCACGGTGGGGGTGAATCCTTGCCCACACACAGACGTACGCACCTTTAAGAGTCGCAGTATGGGTTATGCAAACAGCCTGCAAGGCCAGAGCAGGCGGCGGACAGAAGGGCGTCTCTACAGCACATTGCACAATTTTTCGATCGGAACCATTGCGTGAGTAGCGGGAGGTGTTGCGGATGAAGCAATGCGGCGCAGCGATTCGTCGGTACGTAGTGCCGAGCGTAGGCATGGTTGAGGCCTTGCATAGCCATAGCCTTGGGCCATAACAGGCCTCTGCGTTTCAATCCAAGCGCGCTGGTCCGTTGACTCGATCCCCTCCACGACCGTGGCGAAACCGAGATCCGAAAGCAAACCGATCATGCCGCCAAGAATTAGCCACCTTCTCGCATCCAAAGGGGCTCGTTTTACCAGCTTGCCGCTGAGCTTGACGACATCGACCTTCAGGTTTGCCAGATCGCACAAGGTCCATGAGCCGCTACCGAAGTCGTCAATGGCCACGCGCACACCCAGCTTCCGGAGCCTTTCAATGTCCTGCTGCAGCTTGGCTTGGTCAGCTATTGACTCGCACTCGAGCAATTCGATCAGAATCAGCGACGGCCTGACACGATGCTTTGAAAGTGCCTCGCGAATCAGCGTTTCAAGTCTTGTGCCCTGCAGTTGGGAAGGCAAAACATTGAACGACACGAACTGCAGCCGGGCTCCACCTTCAGGAAAACTCGTTGAAGCAGTGGCCAGCGAAGCGTTCAGTTGTCTGCACACTTCGTCGATCACAAACGCCGTCGTTGCCCATGCGGCTTCAGGTGCAAGAAGTGCTTTGGCGAATGTCCCGGGCAAGAGTTGACCGAACTCCGGATGTTGCCAGCGCAATAGCGCTTCGGCGCCTACCGTACGACCAGAGTCCACGTCCACGATCGGTTGGAAGGCAACCGAGAACTCCCTGGCCAAGACTCCGTCGCAGATTCGATCAACGAGTCGGCTCGTGCAAGGCATTGTTGCAACCTCAACGCTCTTGGCGAAGACGTCCTTCATGATTTACTCCATTCCTAGCGAAGGCTGACATACTTTCTGCGCACACTCCGCTTTCACTGTGTGTTTCGTGTCGCAACTCGGCCTCTGCGCGCCACATGTAGCGAAGCGAGGTCTCGCAAGGGCGGTGAGGTCGGTCACCAGTGCCCCGGTGGCTCCGTCGGGAGCGGGCTGCGAGTGCTGCTGGCAAAAGTCAGGAAATATCGTTGTTGCGATGCACTTGACTGCTGTATCTCAGTATGCGTAAGAGATCGAGCTGGGTATATCGGATCAGTCCGAAAAACCTGGCGAGCTGTCGAAGGCCTCGGCGTCTGCGCTCTTCCTGTAGGCCGACGGACATGGCTGACCAGGGCGGCGTGGGCTACATCCGGGCACTGACCGACGACGCCAGCGTGTTGGAAGGCATATCGGTGTTTGTCATTTGGATGGGCCTTTCGGAGCCCCGCTATGTGCAGTTTTTTGCGCGCTGACACTCACCTTTGGGGCCCATCGCCGCCGCCTCGATAGTCGTTGCCTTCGCCGTCAAGGCGTTGCCGCCGTACTTGTTGGTGTGGTGGAAAAGGGCCCTGCTGGGCCCAGGGCTGCTGCCGGTCTCAAAGACACCTTGTCAAGGCGGAAGATGAAACCGGAGGTGGTTTATGGGGACGAGACGGCAGTTCAGCCCGAAATTCAAGGCTGAAGCGGTCAAGCTCGGTGACCGAGCGAGGCGTTGCAGTGGCGCAAGCTGCGCCTTCTTGGGTAGCGACCGAGCATACGGAGCACGGCGCATCTCGCATGACGTGCTGGCATTGGGGGGGGGCACTGCGGACTGACCCGCATTGAGCGACTGATGCGTGAACAGGCGCTACGCGCACGGCGGTGTCGCCGAGGCCTGCCCAAGGACCATGGCGAGTGCAGTGCCATCGCCGACAACTTGCTGGACCGCCAGTTCCAGGCTGATGCGCCGAACCGCAAGTGGGTGGACGACGTTACCTGCATCCGGACGGCTGAAGGCTGGCTGTATGTGGCGGTATTGGGGGAGCGGTACTCGCGACGCATCGTGGGTTGGTCGATGCATTCCAGCATGACCAGCCAACTCGCGGCTGGTGCGCTGATGATGGCTGTTTGGCGTCGTGGACGGCCGCAGGAATTGCTGCATCACTCTGCCCAGTGCAGCCAGAGCACCAGCGAGCACTTCCAGTGTCTGCTGAATGAGCAAGGCATCGTCTGCAATATGAGCCGTGCTGGCGAAGTCTGGGACAACTCGGCAATGGAAAGCTTCTTCAGGCGCCTGAAGACGGAGCGCACGGCTCGCAAGGTCTACCGCCCGCGCAAGCAAGATCAGATGTGTTCGGCTACGTCGGGCGGTTCTGCAACCCGACGCGTCGGCGCGCGACACTTGGGTACATCAGTCCGATAGAGTCGAGGATGCTCGAGAAGCTTAGGCTGGTGTCGACGAAACCGGCAGCAGCCCAAGATGAGGTGCTATCGGCTAAAAATCCACTGAGCAAGAGTTACCGATTTGCAACAGTCCTGAAGCCTTGGTGGGCTTGGGCGTGAGGCACGATCCAGGACATAGTGTTGGACCGTGCAAAGGAGTGCCGCCAGCGAAACTAGGTCAGACATGCCCTAGGTTTCCAGGTGTTTGTATGCCCGGAGAAGGCTGCCGCTTCTAAACTTTATTCTGCAGGGCGTACGATACGAGCCAGGAAAATTTCAAACTTTATTCCGTGATTCGACACTTTATTCCGTTGCTCCGCCTGGAGCTGGATGCCGTCATGGTCGACCTCGATGGCACCATGGTGAACACGCTGGGGGACTTTGCCGAGGCCCTCAACCGCATGCTGGCCGACCTGCAACTGCCGGGCATCGCGCCGCAGGTCATCGAGAACATGGTGGGCAAGGGCAGCGAGCACCTGATCCGCTCCGTGCTCGCGCATGTGCAGGCACCAAACATCGATGCCCTGTATCCCCGGGCCTGGCAGCGTTACGAGCACCATTACCTGGCCATCAACGGCCAGTTTGCCGATGTCTATCCGGGCGTGGCCGAGGGCCTGCAGGCCCTCCAGTCCCTGGGGCTGCGCATGGCCTGTCTGACCAACAAGCCTTTGTCCTTCGCCCAGCCCCTGCTGGCTGCCAAGGGACTGGACGGCTTTTTCGACTGCGTGTTCGGTGGTGACTCCTTCGCGCGCAAGAAGCCCGATCCGCTGCCGCTGGTCGAGACCTGCAAGGCCCTGGGCAGCGAGCCTGCGCGCACGCTGATGGTGGGTGACTCCAGCAACGATGCCCAGGCCGCCCATGCTGCAGGCTGTCCGGTGGTGTTGATGACCTATGGCTACAACCACGGCCAGCCCATCACGGCGGTCGAGGCCAGGGCCCACCTGGATTCCCTGGTGCAACTTGCGGTGTGATGCCGCCTGTTGGTTTGCATTTCTGGCAGGAATGAGTGCGGATAGGCTTGTTTGCTAGAGTCGTGAGCTTTGTTTCAACCCATGCCGGTTCATGTATTGCTTTGCAGCCGGCAGAGAACGAAGGGGGGCTCACGCCACATGCACGGACTGCACCTGACGGCCGACCTTTATCAATGTGCGGGCGCCGAACGCTACATGCTCGATGCCGATGCCATCGCCGGGCTTTGCCGCGAACAGACGGTGGCCTCGGGACTGACCCTGGTGGAGGACACCTGGGTGAAGTTTCCTCCCTATGAGGGCCAGCCCGGCGGGGTGACAGGTACGGTGCTGTTGGCGGAATCCCATCTGGCCATCCATACCTGGCCCGAGACGGGCAGTGTCACCATCGACGTCTATGTGTGCAATTTTTCCGCCGACAACTCGGACAAGGCCCGCCTTCTGATGGAGGGCGTGATCGACGCTTTCGCGCCCCGAAAGGTGCTGCGCCAGCAATTGATGCGCGGCGACATCGGCATGGCGCAACCGGAAGGCCAGGCCCCGCACCAGGCACCCGGCTCCGAATCCGGATGGGCCCTGGAGCAGCTCACGCCCCATGCGCGCTTTGGCTATCGTGCCACGTCGCTGCAGACGCAGCAGACCCCCTATCAGAAGCTGGAGTTGCTGCAGACGCCGCAGTTCGGCAAGGTGCTGCGTCTGGATGATTGCTTCATGACCTCCGAGGGGGAGGAGTTTTTCTATCACGAGGCGCTGGTGCATCCGGCGGCCATGGCCCACCCCGCGCCGAGCAAGGCCTTGATTCTGGGGGGAGGCGATGGCGGGGCTGCCGAGGAGTTGCTCAAGCATCCGAGCATCGAGCGTGTGGTGCTGGCCGAGCTGGACGAGGCCGTGGTGCAGTTCTCGCGCCAGCATCTGCATACCGTGCATCGCGGGGCGCTCGATGATGCCCGTGTCGAGGTCTGCATAGGCGACGGCCTGGCCCTGATGGAGGCCACGGATGAGCGCTTTGATCTGGCGCTGATGGATCTGACCGATCCCGACACTCCGGCCAGTGCCTTGTATGCGCCTGGCTCGCTGGCACGCATGAAGCGCGTGCTGGCGCCGGGCGGCGCGCTGGTGCTGCACCTGGGCAGCCCCGTCTTCCACGGCCCGCAGGTGGCCGGACTGGTGCGCAGCCTGCGCCAGCAGTTTGCCGTGGTCCGCTGCTACGGCCTCTACATTCCGCTTTACGGCGCTTACTGGGGGCTGGCCGTGGCCTCCGATGAGCTCGATCCGCTGGAGCTGAAGGCACCGCAGCTGGCCGAACGCCTCAGGCAGCGCAAGGTGCGGGATCTGCAGTATTACAACGAGCAGGTGCACGGCGCGCTGTTTGCGCTGCCCAACTATTACCGCGAGCTGCTCAAGTGAGTCAGCCGGCCTCGCCCAGCAGCGCTTTCTTGAGCTGCTGATCGGCGGGCCTGGGGCCCAGCCAGATGCCGAGCAGGGCGTTGAAGAATTCGGGCTCCTTGAAGGCCTCGCCCTGTGGCTGGCCCTTGACGGTCACGATGGTGCCCTGGCCGGGCAGCCAGTCCACCATGAAGGTCTCGCCTGCAAGCAGCTTTTTGTGCTGGGTGAAGATCTCGCTCATGCGCATCACCCCTGGAATCAGCTTGGAGAAGGCTGCCCGCTCCATATTGTCTTCCATGCCGCGTGAGAACAGCTTGCCCAGCTCGGCCGAGTCGATATCGCGCAGCATGGTCACGCTGATGCGCTTGGGACCGGGCAGGGCGGCGATTTCCTGCAGGCTGCGCGCCGGCTTTTCCAGATACAGGCCGGCGGTATAGACCTTGAAAACGGCCTTGTAACGTGTGCCTGCACCGTTGAGCTGCAGGGCCTGACCCTGCAACTGCAAGCTGGGTGCGTAGTTCACACCATGCAACTTGACGGGTTCAGTCGGGCGCTCCTGAGCATGGAGGGCAAAGCTGGCAAGCGCTGCAGCCAGCAGCAAAGCCTGTGGCCAACGTAAGCTGGGCATGAATGTCTCCTCGTGTTGGTTGTTCCTGGCCGCTCTGCAGGTGGCCTTGAATTGCGAACGGTCGTGCATATTTGTGTCTGCCAGATTTCATCGCAATAAGGACTGTCCCCAGCATGGAAGTCATTGCACGGCATAGAAGCGTCATTGTTTGCGCGTCGGCGCTATGCGCTACACTGTCCGCATCATGTTCATTCATCGCACGTTCAATGCAGGTTGTGGAGACCGGGGAGCCTGGCCCTGGCGTAAGCCTGCACATCTGAACTGCTGAAGCACCCGGCACGAGCCCGGCGTGCACCCCGCGGCCCCATGCGTTGCATACTTCGGGCCAATTGGAATGAACCGGCGCATCCTCTCTTCAAACGCGTCATCTGCTTCGCAATCAAACTTGTGCAGATGCACCATGCGCCATGACTCCCGGAGCTTCTCCCGTGATCACGGAACTGGAATTCAAATCGCTTGCGGCCCAAGGCTATAACCGCATCCCGCTGCTGATCGAGGCCTTTGCCGACCTCGAAACTCCGCTGTCCCTCTATCTCAAGCTGGCCCATGCCAATGGCGACGGCAAGTACAGCTTTCTGCTGGAATCCGTCGTCGGCGGCGAGCGCTTCGGCCGCTACAGCTTCATCGGCCTGCCGGCACGCAGCTTTGTGCGCGCCTCGGGCTTCGGTGACCAGGCCAGGACCGAGGTCGTGACCGATGGCAAGGTGGTGGAGACAGCCGGCGGCAATCCGCTGGACTTCATCGCGGCCTATCAGCAGCGCTTCAAGGTGGCCGTCACGCCGGGCATGCCGCGTTTTTGCGGCGGTCTGGCCGGCTATTTCGGCTATGACGCCGTGCGCTATATCGAGAAAAAGCTGGAGAACAGCTGTCCGCCCGACAGCCTGGGCACCCCCGACATCATGCTGCTGCAGTGCGAAGAGGTCGCCGTCATCGACAACCTCTCGGGCAAGCTCTACCTCATCGTCTACGCCAACCCCGGCGAGGCCGAAGCCTATACCCGCGCCAAGAAGCGCCTGCGCCAGCTCAAGGACCAGCTGCGCTATTCGGTCAGCGCGCCGCAGATCCGTGCCGGCGAGAGCTATCCCGCAGAGCGCAGCTTCGACAAGCAGGACTATCTGGACGCCGTGCAAAAAGCCAAGGAGCTGATTGCGGCGGGCGACTTCATGCAGGTGCAGGTAGGCCAGCGCATTCACAAGCGTTTCACGGCCTCGCCGCTGTCGCTGTACCGCGCGCTGCGCTCGCTCAACCCCAGCCCCTATATGTACTTCTACCATTTCGGAGATTTCCATGTGGTGGGGGCCAGCCCGGAGATTCTGGTGCGCCAGGAGCGCACGCCCGACGGCCAGAAGGTCACGATCCGCCCCCTGGCCGGCACCCGTCCGCGCGGCAATACGGTGGAGGCCGACAAGGCCACCGAGCAGGAACTGATCGCCGACCCCAAGGAGCGTGCCGAGCATGTGATGCTGATCGATCTGGCACGCAACGATATCGGCCGCATTGCCAGGACCGGCAGCGTCAAGGTGACCGAGGCCTTTGCCGTGGAGCGCTACAGCCATGTCATGCATATCGTGAGCAATGTGGAAGGCATCTTGCAGGACGGCATGGACAATATGGATGTCTTCAAGGCCACCTTCCCCGCCGGCACATTGACGGGGGCTCCCAAGGTGCATGCCATGGAAGTCATCGACCGGCTCGAACCCAGCAAGCGCGGCATCTACGGCGGTGCCTGCGGCTATCTGAGCTTTGCCGGCGACATGGATCTGGCGATTGCGATCCGTACCGGCGTCATCAAGGACAACGTGCTCTATGTGCAGGCCGCTGCCGGCGTGGTGGCCGACTCCGTGCCCGAGCTGGAATGGAGAGAGACCGAGCACAAGGCCCGCGCCCTGCTGCGCGCCGCAGAACTGGTTGAGGAAGGTCTGGAATGAAAAACGACTACTCCCTGAGGCGCTGCGCACCTTCTCCCTTGAAGGGGGACGACGGCCTTTGCTGGGGCAGCCCACGCTGCGGGGCGGCCCTTGCTGGCCCTCTCCTGCAAGGCGATGCAACAGCTTCAAGTGCAGTGACTGACCTGCCACGCGATGGAGAAATGCAATGAATCGTTCCATTGAGAAGGTGCAGCACTGCACCACCATGGAAGATGTGCGCCGCAACGTGAATGCGCTCGACGATGTGTTGGTGCCGCTGCTGGTCACCCGCATCGGCTATATGCAGCAGGCCGCGCGCATCAAGGGTGATGTGAGCCAGGTGCGCGATGAGGCGCGCATCGAAGCCATCGTCAGCCGCGTGCGTGAGCGCACGGCGCAGGAGGGCGGCCAGCCCGATGTGATGGAGACCGTCTATCGTGCGCTGATGGAGGCCTGCATCGACTACGAACACCAGGAATTTGCGCGTCTGCGTGAACCCAGGAAATCAGGGGAGTAAGACCATGAAACTGCTGATGGTCGATAACTACGACAGCTTTACCTACAACATCGTCCAGTACTTTGGCGAGCTGGGCGCGGAGGTGACCGTGGTGCGCAACGACGAAACCACGGTGGCCGAAGTCGAGGCGCTGATTGCGCGCGAAGGCATCGAGCGGCTGGTGATCTCGCCCGGCCCCTGCTCGCCCAACGAGGCGGGCATCTCGGTGGCGGCGATCAAGCATTTCGCAGGCAAGCTGCCGATTCTGGGCGTCTGCCTGGGTCACCAGAGCATTGGCGCGGCCTTTGGCGGCGACATCATCCGGGCGGGCCAGCAGATGCATGGCAAGACCAGCGTGATCAGCACCGACCAGAAGGGCGTGTTTGCCGACCTGCCCAGGCAGTTCACGGTCAACCGCTATCACTCTCTGGTCATAGACCGCAGCACGCTGCCCGAGTGCCTTGAAATCACGGCGACCAGCGAAGATGGTGAAATCCAGGGGGTGCGCCATCGCGAGCTGGCCATCGAGGGCGTGCAGTTCCACCCCGAGAGCATTCTGACCGAGCATGGCCATGCCATGCTGAAGAACTTTCTCGAGCAGAAATAAACGCTGATTTATTGATAGCTGCCAGCGCATGTCACTGCTTGATTTCAGAATAAAAACAATGGGAAATCAAGTATTGGTATGTGCAAGCAGCTCCCAAAAGCATAGAGAGATATTGCAATGATCACTCCCCAGGAAGCGCTGCAGCGAACCATCGAGCATCGTGAAATCTTCCATGACGAAATGCTGCATCTGATGCGCATGATCATGCGCGGCGAGCTCTCGCCGGTGATGACGGCCTCCATCATCACCGGCCTGCGCGTGAAGAAGGAAACCATTGGCGAGATCTCGGCTGCGGCCGAGGTGATGCGCGAGTTCTCCAACAAGGTGAACGTGCACGACAAGAGGAATCTGGTCGATATCGTCGGCACCGGCGGCGATGGCGCCAACACTTTCAACATCTCCACCTGCTCTATCTTTGTGATTGCGGCGGCGGGCGGCAAGGTGAGTAAGCATGGCGGGCGCAGCGTCAGCAGCAAGTCGGGCAGCGCCGATGCCATGGAGGCGCTGGGCGTCAACATCAACCTCAACCCGTCACGAATAGCCGATTGCATACGCGATGTGGGCATAGGCTTCATGTTTGCGCCCAACCATCATCCTGCCATGAAGAACGTGGCCCCCGTGCGCAAGGAACTGGGCGTGCGCACCATCTTCAACATCCTGGGCCCGCTTACCAACCCGGCATCCGCGCCCAATATCCTGATGGGCGTGTTCCACGAAGACCTGGTCGGCATTCAGGTGCGTGCCCTGCAGCGCCTGGGCGCCGAGCATGCGCTGGTCGTCTATGGTCGCGATGGCCTCGATGAAATCAGCCTGGGCGCGGGCACGCTGGTCGGCGAGCTCAAGGACGGCGTGGTGCGCGAGTATGAAGTCCATCCCGAGGACTTTGGCCTGCGCATGGCGGGTACGCGCTCGCTCAAGGTCGAGAATCCCGAGGAGTCCAGGGCCATGCTGATGGGCGTGCTGCAGGGGGACCAAGGCCCGGCGCGCGATATCGTCTGTCTCAACTCCGGCGCTGCCCTGTATGCGGCCAATGTGGCCAGCTCGATCGAAGAGGGCCTGGAGCGTGCGCAGAAGGCCATCGATAGCGGCGCGGCACTGGCCAAGCTACAGGAGCTGGTGGCCTATTCGCAAAAGCTCGGCGCAGCCGCATGAGCCTGCTGGATGCGCCCATCTGGAGCGATCCCGGCACCTGGATCGTGCTGGGCGTCTCCCTGCTGTTCATCGTGGTGGGCATAGCCATGCACCGCGTCATCATGAAGGTATTGCGCGGCCCGGCAGATGCTGCCGCCAACAAGGAAAACCATGTCTGACATTCTGAAGAAAATCTGCGACGTCAAGGTCCAGGAAGTTGCCGCCGCCAAGAAGGCCGTGCCGTTTGCCGAGATGCGCCGCGATGCAGAAAGCCGTGTCTCCACGCGCGACTTCGTGGGCGCCATCCGTGCCAAGATCGCCAAGGGGCAGGCCGGCGTGATCGCCGAAGTCAAGAAGGCCAGCCCCAGCAAGGGCGTGATTCGGGCCGATTTCGATCCTGCCGATATCGCCCAGAGCTATATGGTGGGCGACGGCAAGATCAGCGCGGCCTGTCTGTCGGTGCTGACCGATCGCCAGTTCTTCCAGGGGCAGCCTGACTATCTCAAGCAGGCCCGCGCGAGCACGCTGCTGCCGGTGCTGCGCAAGGACTTCATGGTGGATCCCTATCAGATCTACGAGTCCAGGGTGATGGGCGCCGACTGCGTGCTGTTGATCGCCGCCTGCCTGGACGATGCGCAGATGACCGAGATGGAACAGATTGCGCACAGCCTGGACATGGATGTGCTGGTGGAAGTGCATGATGCCGAGGAGCTGCAGCGCGCTCTCAAGCTCAGCACGCCGCTGGTGGGCATCAACAACCGCAATCTGCGCAGTTTCGAGGTCGATATCCAGACCACGATCGCGCTCAAGAAGGACGTGCCCGCCGATCGCCTGCTGGTGACCGAGTCCGGCATCCTGAGCCGGGACGATGTGAAGACCCTGCGTGAGGCCGGCATTGATGCCTTCCTGGTGGGGGAGGCATTCATGCGTGCCCGCGAACCGGGCGAGGCCCTGGCCCAGCTGTTTCAGTAGGCAGCGGGTGGCTGCCCCGGTTCAGCGCAGGACCTGTACGTCGGCATCCAGAAAGTAGCCGGCGCCACGCTTGGTCTTGAGCAGCGTGGGAGTACGGCTGGAGGTTTCGATCTTGCGGCGCAGGCGCAGCATCTGTACGTCGATGGCGCGGTCGAAGACGGTATCTTCGGCCTGTGTCATGTCCATGATCTGCTCACGGCTCATGATCTGCCTCGGACGCTTGAGCAGGGCCAGCAGCAGCGCGAATTCGCTTTTGGTGAGACCCACCTCATGCCCGGATGCACTGATGAGGCTGCGCGAGCGCAGGCGCAACTCCCAATCGGCAAACTTGAAACCCTGGGGATTCAGGCTGAAAGCAGGGCGGGTGCCGCAGAAGAAGGCATGTGCGGCTGAGACCTGCGAGTGACTGGCAGAAGAGGTGTGCATGAATAACTCCATGTGAGTCCGGGCAGCCAGGTGGTGAGCTGTGTTGGAGTCGATTTTTTGCAAAATGTCAGAATGTGTCACTCACTGAAATCAGGTATTTTGAGCCGCAACCCTTGAGAGAATCGTTCGGAACGGTTGTGGTCATAGAGAAAATCAAGGCATGAACTTCACCAGCCAGAGCATGAGTGCGAACACCGCCGCAGGGACCCAGTTGACGAGTGCAGACCCCCGGGACTGGCCGGTCTGTGCGGGTTGGCAAAGCCTTGCCGATGCTTTCTTTGCCGGAAGCACCGGCCAGAAATTGCTGCAGTTTCTGCAGCAAAGGCTGGAGGCCGGTGCGGTGATCTTTCCCCCGGCCCCCCTCAGGGCCCTGGAGCTGACGCCGCCGGAGGAAGTGCGTGTCGTGATCCTCGGGCAGGACCCCTATCACGGGCGAGGACAGGCAGAAGGGCTGGCATTCTCTGTCGCACCCGGCGTGCGCCTGCCGCCCTCGTTGCAGAACATCTTCAAGGAAATGCAGCGCGAACTGGGGACCCCGTTTCCAGCGTTTCCCCACCCCGGCGGCAGTCTGGTCAGCTGGGCGCAGCACGGTGTGCTGCTGCTCAACACCAGCCTCACGGTGGAAGAGGGGCAGGCCGCAAGCCATGCCAAAAAGGGCTGGGAAGAGCTGACCGATGCCGTGATCCGCCATGTGGCTGAGCAGGGGCGACCCACGGTCTTCATGCTCTGGGGCTCGCACGCACAGTCCAAGCGTGTGTTGATTCCACAGGATCGAGGCCATCTGGTGCTGATGAGCAACCACCCTTCGCCGCTATCGGCGCTGAGGCCGCCCGTGCCCTTTATCGGCAACGGACATTTCGGCAAGGCCCGGGCATTCAGGCTCCAACACGGCTACTGAGCCTGTCGGACAGGATCTAGCGCTTTTCCCGGATCCCGATCCAGACCCCCATCATGCCGCTGAGCGTCACCACGGCCATGCCGACCAGCGAGATGTGGTCGGGAAGCTGTCCGAAGAACAGCCAGCCCAGCAGCATGGCAAAGCCAATCTGGCTGTAAAGGAATGGGGCCACTGTCGCAGGCGTGGCGTGGGTGTATGCCTGCAACAGCATCAGGTGACCGATCCCGCTGCAGAGTCCCATCACGGCTGCCGCCGCGTAGATCTGCCATTGATCGATGGGCTGCCATACCAGGCCGACCAGCGGCGTAGTCAGCAGCAAGGGCAACCATGTGGAGTAAAGCTGAGTGGTTGGAGGCGAGTCCAGGCGGGAGAGGCGGCTACCCAGCACCTGGTAGGTGGTGCCGGAGACCAGCAGACCCGCCGGCCACAGAGCAGCCAGACCCAGGGCCTGGCCATCGTTCTCGGGCCGCACGATCGCAACCACGGCCAGCAGGCCGATCACCAGCAGCGCCCAGCGGGAAGGACTGACCTGTTCCTTGAAAAAGAGAGCCGATGCGACCACGATGAAGAGCGGTGCCGCTGACCAGATGGCCGTGAAATTGGCCAGGGGCATGTTCTGGATGCAGAAAAAGGCGCAGACCGTCGTCAACAGCCCGGAGATCGCTCGCAGCAGCTGAAACTTCAGGTTCCGGGTTTTCAGGGCCGGCAGGCCGAGCCGGGGCAGAACCAGCACGCTGGTGACCAAGGCCTGGGCCATGAAGCGCAGCCACAGCACCATGAGCACCGGAAGCAGTTTGCCGGTGAATTTGGTGGCGCTGTCCAGAACCGCAAACAACGCGCAGGCGAGGATGGTGAGCAGAACACCGCGGATGGCAGACTGCGCTGACGGGGAGAGCGTGGGAGAGAGCCAGCGAAGGGGCATGTCCGTAGTGATTGGCGTCCATGGACGTGAGGCATTCCAGGGGGCGAAGCGTCTGGCTTGCTGTGGGCGCCCATAAAAATGCCCGCACTGCGGGGCGCGGGCACGGGAGGGAGTGTGAAGGCTTACCAGGGCATGGCGTTACGAATACGCGCAATTTTCCCGGCCCGCTCCGGCGAGGACTCCTTGGCGGTATGCAGCGCTTGGCGGATGAAGACGAACAGCAGCAGGATCAGGCCAGTGGCTGCAGCCGCACCAATGGCCAGCATGGGCTTTTTGGGCTTGATGGAGCGTTCGGGCAGGGTCGGCATCTGGATCACATCGTCGTTGTCCAGGCCTACGAGGCGACGTTCCATGTCCAGAATCCCCTTTTGGCGATTGCTGTTGGCGGCCAGCAGCTCGCCATAGAGGCGGCTGGTGGCTTCGGTGAAGCTTTTGCCGGAGGAGAGATTGGCGGCGGTGTCATGCTCCAGCTTGAGGGCCTCTTCCAGGCGCGCCTTCTCGGAGGCCAGCTGCACTTCCAGCTGCTTTTTTTCCAGTCCGCGTGGCTTGCTCAGAGGAAACAAGGTATCGAGCAAGGCCTGGTTGAGCGTCTGAGCCGCTTCGGGCGATTTGGCCTGGGTGGAGATGTTCAGCAGCTTGTCCTGCTTGCCGACACTGACCGTGATGCGCTTGCTGAGCTTTTGATAGATTTCTTCCTTGGTCAGGCCCTCATCCAGGCCCGCAACGGGGGCAATCTGTTGCAGCACGTCCGCCGACATCGCCAGGCTGGCGGCCATGGGAGCGGTAAAGCTGGAGCCGGAACGCTCCACCTGAACCGATGAGCTGCTTTCGTAGGTCCTGGGAATCACCAGGGCGATTCCATAGGCCACGATGCCTGCCAGCAGTGGGCCGAAGATCAGAATCTTCCAGTTTTCCGCGAGAGTGACCAGCAGGTCCAGCAGATCCAACTCTTCGTCTTGTGGGGTTTGAACTTCCATTGATTTTTCTGAATGAATATGCACTTTGACAAAACAGTGAAATCTACCACCAAGAAAAGATTGGACCCAGTGTTTCTGTAACGCCTTATGCCGGGAGCCGGCAGGGCGGCCCCCATCTGTTGCAGATCAGCGCTTGCGTTCCAGCAGCATGGAGTCCCCGTAGCTGAAGAAGCGGTAGTGCTGTGCAATCGCGTGCCGGTACATGTCCATGATGTGCTCGTAGCCCGCAAAGGCGCTGACCAGCATCATCAGGGTGCTCTTGGGCAGATGGAAGTTGGTGATCAGCATGTCGACCACCTGGTACTGAAAGCCCGGGGTGATGAAGATGCTGGTGTCGCCGGTGATGTTGCCGTACTTGGCCCAGGACTCCAGCGTGCGCACCGTGGTGGTGCCCACGGCGATGATGCGGCCGCCCCGCTGGCGGCAGCGCTCCATGGCGGCCAATGTGGCCAGGGGAATGTCGTACCACTCGCTGTGCATGGTGTGGTCCGCAAGGTTCTCGGTCTTGACGGGCTGGAAGGTTCCGGCACCCACATGCAGGGTGACGCTGGCCCGCTCCACGCCCTTGGCTTGCAGGGCGGCAAGCACCGACTCGTCGAAATGCAGGGCTGCCGTGGGTGCGGCCACGGCGCCGGGGTGGGCTGCGAACACGGTCTGGTAGCGCTCGCTGTCTTCCTTTGCATCCGGATCGTGCTCGGCGTTTTGCTGACGCTCGATATAGGGCGGCAGCGGCAGGTGACCGAACTGCTCCAGCAATTCATAGGGCGACTCGCCCTGGTTGCCCTTGAAGGAAAGATGGAACAGGGGGCCGTTCTCGTCGGGCCAGCGGCCCAGCAGCGTGGCTTCGAAGCCGCCGTTGCCGAGGCCGCCGCAAAGATGGATCTTGGCGCCGGGCAAGGGCTTCTTGCTGACGCGCATATGGGCCACGACTTCATTGTTCTGCAGCACGCGCTCGACCAGCAGCTCGATCTTGCCGCCGCTGGCCTTTTCACCGAAGACACGCGCCTTGATGACCTTGGTGTCGTTGAAGACCAGCAGGTCGCCGGGCTGCAGCAGATCGGGCAGTTCGCGGAAGATGCGGTCGGTGGCTGGGAGGCTGCGGCCGTCAAGCAGGCGCGATGCGCTGCGAACGGCGGTGGGATGCTGGGCAATCAGGGATTCGGGCAGGTCGAAGTCGAAATCGCTGAGTGTGAATTCACGGGTGCTGGAAGACATGC
>NZ_SPEY01000027.1 GCF_009360615.1 Comamonas sp. | reverse complement strand
CCCGACAGCGTCATGATGCCGTTGATCATGCCGCCCCAGCTGGGAGCCAGCAGGATCAGCGAGAACACCATGCCCAGCGACTGGGCCCAGTCGGGCAACGCGGTGTAATGAAGGTGGTGAGGACCGGCCCACATGTAGGTGAAGATCAGCGCCCAGAAGTGCACGATCGACAGGCGGTACGAATACACGGGGCGACCGGCCTGCTTGGGGATGAAGTAATACATCATGCCCAGGAAGCCTGCGGTCAGGAAGAAGCCCACGGCGTTGTGGCCATACCACCACTGGACCATGGCGTCCTGCACGCCGGCATAGGCCGAGTAGCTCTTCATCCAGCCTGCAGGAATGGAGACGTTGTTGACCACGTGCAGCAAGGCAACGGCCAGGATAAAGGCACCGAAGAACCAGTTGGCCACATAGATGTGCTTGACCTTGCGAATGCCGATGGTGCCGAAGAACACGATGGCATAGGACACCCAGGTCACGGTGATCAACAGGTCGATGGGCCATTCCAGTTCGGCATATTCCTTGCCCTGGGTGTATCCCAGAGGCAGGCTGATGGCCGCAGCCACGATGACCAGTTGCCAGGCCCAGAAGGTCAGGCTCGCCAGCTTGGGCATGAACAGCTTGGTCTGGCAGGTGCGTTGCACCACGTAGTAGCTGGTGGCGAACAAGGCCGAGCCACCAAAGGCAAAGATCACGGCATTGGTATGCAGCGGACGCAGACGTCCGTAGCTCAGCCAGGGAATGCCGAAGTTGAGTTCCGGCCAGGCCAGCTGTGACGCGATAAACACGCCTACTGCCATACCTACCACCCCCCATACCACGGCCATGATAGAGAACTGTCTTACGACGGTGTCGTCGTAATAGACAGCATTGTTATGTGTTGCTTCCATCGGGCACCTCTTAGATTTCTTGCAAAGTGTTCACTGGTTTCTCATTGGGCTCGTTGAGCCACATCAATCGTCGCGAAGAATGCGCTCGCCTTCCTGTTCCACGCTCTCGAACTGGCCACGGTAAACGGCCCACCACAAGGCGGCCACAATGGCCATGACCAGAACTACCGACAGCGGAATCAGCACATACAGAATGTCCATCAACGGCCTCCTTGAATCAGTGGCATGACGGTGCCCCGCGACGCAAGATGCGCAGAGGCGGACGCGTTGCTATCAGCAACCTGCAGCGGCAACGCACGTGCAAGACGGGCTGCGTTGGCGACGACCAGCAAGGAGCTCAGCGCCATGCCGAGCCCTGCCAGCCAGGCAGGCATCCAGCCCATCAGGGCCAGAGGAATAGAGATCGCGTTATAGGCTGCTGCCCAGCTCAGGTTCTGGCGCACCACGGACAAGGTCCGTCGGGCCAGCAACAGGCTTTGCAGCACTAACTCCAGGCTGTCTCCCAGTACCACGAAGTCTGCTCGCGATTGTGCCAGCGGCACTGCATTGCCAAACGCAAAAGAGACATGCGCTCCGGCTAAAACTGGCCCGTCATTCAGGCCGTCGCCAACCATGGCGACGGTGTGGCCTGCCGCCTGTGCGGCCTGCAGGGCGGCCAGCTTGTCCTGCGGCTGGCAGTCCCCCCGCGCAGTCTCGATACCCAGCCTGGCGGCCACCGTCTGCACCGCTGCCGAGCGGTCTCCCGAGAGCAGTTGCACGCTGACGCCATGGCGCCCGAGATCGGCAATGACCTGGGCCGCTTCGGGACGCACGTCCTCGCTCAGATGGAACTGCGCCAGGGGCTGCCAGCCAGCTTGCGATTCCTCCGCCAGCATCACGCTCTGACCCGGCTCATGCGGTGCCAGCTCGCGCACGCCGCAATGCGCGGCCGAGCCCAGACGAAGATGGCGGCGCACAGCGGTATTGCTGCGCGCCTGCACCCAGACATCGAGGCCGCTGCCGGCAACTTCCTGGACGGAGTCCAGCAGCCATGCACTGGCAGGCAGTTCGACCACCTCGGCCGCCTGCGCCAGGGCCCTGGAAGCGGGATGCATGGACTGACGCGCCAGCAAGGCGGCCAGCGCCAGCAGCTCATCCGTGTTTTGACCTTCAGCGGGAGTCAGTGCGCGCAGCACCAGACCATCGCGCGTCAGCGTGCCGGTCTTGTCGAACACCAGCGTATCCACCGCGGCCAGCGCCTCCAGCCCCTGCAGATTGCGCACCAGCACGCCGCTGCGCGCCAGGGTGCCAGCCGCCGTCAGCATGGCCACGGGCGTGGCCAGTGAGAGCGCGCAGGGGCAGGTGACGATGAGCACGGCCACGGCCACCATCATGGCCTTGCCCGGGTCGACAGGCCACCACCAGATGGCCGCAGCCAGCGCCGCCAGCAGCACCACGACAAGGAAAGGACGAGCCACCCTGTCGGCCAGCTGGGCCAGAGTGGGCTTTTGCAGCGAAGCGCTTTCCATCAGATTCACGATCTGTGCAAAGCGGGTGCCCTCCCCCACGCTGTCCACGCGCACATCGACCACACTGTCCAGGTTGTAGCTGCCGGCGGTGACTGCATCGCCCTGTGCACGCAGAACAGGAGTGGACTCGCCGGTCAGAAGAGCCTCATCGGCATGGGTGGTACCGCGCAGGATCCGGCCGTCTGCGGGAAAAGCCTCGCCCGTGAGCACACGCACCACATCGCCCGCGCACAGTCGACGTGTGGCCACACGCTCGAACTCGCCCGAGTCAGGCTGCTGACGCAGCACCGAATCCGGCAGCCGGTTCATCACGGCTTCCAATGCACCGGCCGTGCGGTCACGCAGGCGCAGCTCCAGCCAGCGCCCCGTGAGCAGGAAAAAGACGAACATGGTCAGCGAGTCGAAGAAGACTTCCTGACCAAAGGGACCGGAGGGATCAAAAGTGCCCAGCGTGCTGATGACGAAGGTGATCAGCATGCCTATGGCCACGGGCAGATCCATGCTCACGCGGCGCTGGCTGATGTCCTTGAGCGCGCTCTTGAAGAAGGGGCCGCAGCAAAACAGCACCACGGGCAGAGAAATCACCCAGGAGGCCCAGCGCAGCAAGGTCTCCATCTCCAGCGACAGATCGCCGGGACGCGCCGTGTAGGCAGGCCATGCATACATCATCACCTGCATCATGCACAGGCCGGCCACCAGCCAGCGCCACAGGGCACGGCGCGTCTCGGCCTGGCGCAGCTCGCGCGCAAACGCATCGCGCGCGGGCAGGGCCCGATAGCCGGCACGCGTGATGGCGTCCATCCATTGCGATGGAAGCACCTGGGCAGGACGCCATTCGACGCGGGCTCGACGCGTTGCGGCACTGACTTCGGCGGCCTGCACTCCGGGGACGGCTCGCAGCGCCTCCTCGATGGTCAGCGCACATGCAGCACAGTGCATGCCCTCCAAAACCACAAAGGAATCCCACACCGGGGATTCGGTCGCGTTCTCGGAGATTGGAGCCTTGGAACTCTGGCCTGCGGGACGGCCAAACGAGCTCCATTCTTGCGGATCGTCCAGCAGATGGCTGTGCATCTGGGACGAGTTCAGGAAACCGGTGTCAGCAACAGCACGCTCTGCCGCGGAAGGCTGGACAGTAGTGTGTTGGGACATGTTTCAAGCGTAACTACGGCAGATGATACCCACCTTGACATTAATCAACTGTTAACTGCCCAATCGACATATGCTTGTATCCACAACGCATACAACCTGAAGGAGAAAGCTATGTACAACCGCATTTTGATTGCTACTGATGGCACTGAACTCTCGGACAAGGCTGTGCATGCAGGCCTGGATCTGGCCGCTTTGTGCGGCGCCAGCGTGATTGCGCTCAAGGTTGTGTCGCACTATCCGCGCAGCTATCTGGAAGGCAGCGATTTGCTGGACATCAAGGAAGCCAAGCGCATCGAAGAGCAGTGGACCAGCCAGGCCCAGACCCTGCTGAACGGCGTCAAAGCCTTCGGCCATGAGCGCAAGGTCAGTGTCACCACCGAAATCGCTCACTCCGACCTGGTGGCCGAATCCATTGTGGAAGCGGCCAAGAAGCACGACTGCGACTTGATCGTCATGGCATCGCATGGCCGCAAGGGACTGCAGCGTCTGCTGCTGGGCAGCGAAACCCAGCATGTGCTGACGCACTCGCCGGTGCCCGTGCTGGTGCTGCGCTGATGGACTTCGCCTGAGCCGCCTCGCGGCTTTGCCTTGAGAGGACGGCGCCTTGCCCGGAGCCTCTGATATGCAGTGAGGCAGGCCGCACGGAGGCGGCCGTTTTTCACTCCCAAATTTAAAGTGGCTTGCGCACAAGCTGCTTTATTTTCAGGCCGATTCAATACTGAATTTGCCTGCCCGACTGCGAAAGCAGCTCACTTTTCAGGAGTCAAGTCAAAAGACAAGCGCCTGAAATATAGCCAATGGTGCAGCCAAAAACCAACGCCTGACGCCCGGCCGGAGCCGCCGGGAGGGACACTGGCTGAGGCCGGGTTCAGGAGAACTCTTGCCGATACTGGTCGCGCAGCAGCTTCTTCTGGACCTTTCCCATGGCGTTGCGTGGCAGGCTGTCCACCACATAGCAGCGCTTGGGCACCTTGAAATGGGCCAGTCTGGACTTGAGCGACTCCAGAATCTTCTGGCCATCCAGCTGCGCCCCCTTGCGCGCGACGATGACGGCAACGCCCACTTCGCCAAAGTCCGGGTGCGGCACGCCCACCAGGGCGCTTTCGTCCACACCTGCAAGATCGTTGATGAAGCCCTCCACCTCGGCCGGATAGACGTTGTAGCCTCCCGAGATGATCAAGTCCTTGCTGCGCCCGACAATGCTGAAATAACCGCGCGCATCCTGCATGCCGACATCGCCGGTCTTGAACCAGCCATCGGCCGTGAACTCCTCGGCAGTCTTCTCCGGCATGCGCCAGTAGCCCTTGAAGACATTGGGCCCCTGGACCTCGATATTTCCGATCTCGCCTGCTGGCAGGGCCTTGCCGTCGTCGCCGTGAATGCGCACGCCCACACCCGGCAGGGGAAAGCCTACGGTGGCACCGCGACGCTCGGCCTGGTTGCCGTAGCGCGCATCGGGCCCGTATGGATTGGAGGTCAGCATGATGGTCTCGCTCATGCCGTATCGCTCCACAATGGTGTGGCCGGTACGCGTCTTCCAGGCACGGAAGGTCTCGATCAGCATGGGGGCGGAGCCCGAGATGAACAGGCGCATGTGCGCGGCCGTGTCGCGATCCAGCCTGGCATCGGCCAGCATGCGCACATACAGGGTGGGCACCCCCATGAAGACGGTGGCATCCTTGAAGCGCGCCATGACGGCTTCGGCTTCGAAGCGGGCAAACCAGATCATGGGACTGCCGTTGAGCAAGGCCCCGTGAATGGCCACAAACAGGCCATGCACATGGAAGATGGGCAGTGCGTGGATCAGCACATCGCCTTCCTGCCAGCCCCAGTAGACCTTGAGCACGGCCGCATTACTGAGCAGATTGCCATGGCTGAGCATGGCACCCTTGCTGCGTCCCGTGGTTCCGCTGGTGTAGAGAATCGCTGCCAGATCATCGGCTCTGCGCGGCACGACCCGGTGCTCGTCGCCGTGGTGGGCCGCACGCTCCAGCAGGCTGCCCGTGCGATCGGTGCCCAGGGTGTAGACATGATCCACGCCGTGGTTGAACGCAATCTTGGACACCCAGCCGAAACTGCCCGGGGAGCAGACCACCACGGCCGGCTCGGCATTGGTGATGAAGTACTCCATCTCTGCGCTCTGGTAGGCCGTATTCAGCGGCAGGAACACATGGCCGCTGCGCAGCGTGGCCAGGTAGAGCATCAAGGCTTCGACCGATTTTTCCACCTGTACCGCGATGCGGCTGCCCTCGGGCAGATCCAGCGAGGCCAGCAGATTGGCCATGCGTGCACTGCCGCACTCAAGATCGGCCCAGGTGTAGTAGAGGCTGGAGCCATCGGGTTCGATCGCCTCCACGGCATTTTTCGTCAGATCGGCGGGAAACGCAGCGCGCAGCGCGCTGTAAAGATTGGCTTGAGGCATGTCGGTCATCGTGATGCTGTCGGTGAATGCAAAAGGTCCGGGCCATCATAGGCCCGGCCCCGGCCTGCCTGGCGAAAGCAGGCCTTGAATACGCGCTCGCAGAAAGGGAGCCCCGTATGGCGGCAGACTCAGGAATCGATCTTCACATTGGCCGCCTTGACCACATGGGCCCAGCGCTGGATCTCGCTTTGCACCATACTGGCAAACTGCTGCTGGCTCAGTTGCCCGTAGTCGGCACCATTCTTGGCCCAGGCCGCCTTGATCTCGTCGGCAGCACCAATCTTGCGCACCTCGTCCAGCATCTGCTGCTGCACGGCGGCAGGCGTTCCCTTCGGAGCCCACAGCCCATACCAGGTGGTGACGGTGAAGTCCGGCAGTCCGCACTCGGCCGCGCAAGGCACATCGGGAAAGGCCGGGTTGCGCTTCGCTCCGGCCACCATCAGCGCCTTGATGCGCCCACCCTTGATATGCTGGGCCGATGAACCCAGCCCGTCGAACAGCATGTCCACATTGCCGGCGATCAGATCCTGAAGCGCCGGTCCCGCGCCCTTGTAGGGAATATGGGTGATCTGGGTCTTGGTCTGCAGCTTGAACAACTCGCCCGCCAGATGGTGCGAGGAACCCGGCCCCGCCGAGGCGTAGTTGTATTTGCCGGGGTTGGCGCGGAGGTCCTGCAGCAGCGCCTGCAAGGTGGCATGCGTGACCTTCTTGGGATTGACCACCACGACTTGCGGCACGCTGGCCAGCAGCGCCAGCGGGATGAAGTCGCGCTCCAGGTCGTAATCGAGCTTGGGATAGACCGAGGGCGCAATCACGTGATGGGTGCCGCCCATGAAGAAGTTGTAGCCGTCTGCGGCGGACTTGGCCGCAATGCTGGCGCCCAGCGTGCCACCCGCGCCACCGCGGTTGTCGATCACCAGGGTCTTGCCCGAGGTCCTGGCGAACTGCGCGGAGAAGGGCCTGGCAAAGGTGTCGGTGCCACCGCCGGCAGGAAAAGGCACGATCAGGGTGACCGGTCTGCTCGGCCAGTCCGACGCTGCGGCCATTCGCATCCAGCCCGATGACACGCCGGCCAGCAGCAGCCCTGTCGACCGAAGCAGCGTGCGCCGCTGCCAACCCACGCTCTTTGCCCGAGAATCCCGCATGTATGTCTCCTGTGCTCACCCGGTCTTGCGCAACGCTGCAGACGGGCTTGTGATGGGGAGACGCAGCAGCAACAAGCCGGCTCAGGCTGTGCGCTGCGCGGGGCGCGATGCGCTCAGCCCTTGCACAGCGACTCGATCTCCGGGGAAACGGGAATCTTGCTCTGCGCCAACAGACTGCGGTGCTTGTCCAGGCGCTTCAGGTCGTACAGATAGTTGACCATCAGCCCCATGGATTGCTTGAGCCCCTTGGACGACAGGTCTGCCGCCCAGTTCAGGCGCTCCACGCGTGCACCGTTGCCAAGGTGAAAGCGTGCCACGGCATCCAGCGGGCGGCCCTTGGCAGTTTCCCGACCCAGATAGCGGGCAGCACAGAACATGGCGGCCTGCCGCACCACCGATTTCTCCGGCAGCGAGCCGGGATCGTCCAGCGCGGCCAGCAAGTGCATGGCACTCACGCCTCCGGCGACTTTCTCCAGCGCCGCTTTCTGCTTGTCGTCCAGCTGCGCCAGCGCGGCGTCGCCGTTCTTGCTCAGCCAGCTGCGCAGTCCCGGAATCGGTGAAAGCGTGGCGAATTGCTTGAGCTTGGGAAACTCCTGGGTGAGCGTCTCCACCACATGCTTGATGAGGGAATCGCCGAAGCTCACGCCTTTGAGTCCGGTCTGGGTGTTGCTGATGGAATAGAAGATGGCAGTATTGGCCTTGGCCAGATCGGCGGCCGCTGCCCCCTCGTCCAGCAGCGGAGCCATGCTGCCGGCCATCCTGTCCAGCAAGGCCACCTCCACAAAGATCAGCGGCACATTGGGCATGCGCGGGTGGAAGAAGCCATAGCAGCGGCGATCGCTGTCGAGTCGATTCTTCAGATCGGCCCAGCTGCGGATATCGTGCACGGCCTCATACTGGATCAGCTTTTCCAGCAGCGATGCCGGCGAATCCCAGTTCAGGCTCTTGAGTTCCAGCAAGGCCACATCGAACCAGCTGGAGAACAGGTGCTCCAGCTCCGCATCCAGCGCCACATAGTGCTGCTCCGCCTTGGGCAAGGCCAGCAGTTCGGCACGCATATCGACCAGAAAGCCCATGCCGCCCTTGGGCTGGGCAAAACGCTGCAGCAGCCGCGTGCGCGACGACACCAGGGCACGGCGCAGACTCATCTCGGCCTCGCTGCGCTCCACATCGCTGCCCGCCTTGTCATAGCGCTCGCGCGCCGCCTGCAGAGCCTTGGCATCGGGGCCGAATTTCTCAATCGCCAGCAGCCAGAAGTCCTTGCGCACCGCCGCATCGGCCTTGGCATACCAGTCCATCAGCACCTGCGCATGGCGACCACCCTCCACATCGCTGAGCGCGGTATCGGCCACCTGCTGCATCTCCTGCAGCAAGCGTCGCAGCTCTCGCGGCGACAACGCCTCCTGCCCGCGACGCAAGGTGGCCTCCAGGCGCTGCGCCAGCGGGCGATGCTGGCCGTCGCCCTTCTCGCCCTCGGCACCACGCACCCACAGCTTGGTTTGCTCAATCCATTCGGCTGCCCAGCCCATATGCATCTCCTTGTTCCAGCACCATCATGCTCTCATTGAAGAAGCAGATACCGCAATTACAGTAACGCTTTCAGCCATTATGTGCAGTTTTTCAGCCACACACACCCCCGCATGAAAAACGCAGACCGAAGTCTGCGTTTTCCGGGGGTTGGCAATCAGGCCTCGGTCCGCTGGACCGCGTAGGCCTGGCGCTTGCCGCACCAGACCCACATGAGCACACCGGCCACGATCATGGGAAGGCACAGCCACTGCCCCATGCTCATGCCCAGCGACAGAATGCCCAGGAAGTCGTCGGGCTCGCGGAAGTACTCTGCAATGAAGCGGAAGACCCCATAGCCGATCAGGAAGACCGCCGCGACCTGGCCGGGCTTGCGCTCCTTGCGCGCGTACAGCCACAGGATGATGAACAGTAGCAGCCCCTCCATCAGGAACTGGTAAATCTGCGAGGGATGACGCGGCAGCATGGAGCCGCTTTGCGGGAAAACCATCGCCCAAGGCAGCTCTGCACTGGCAAAACGCCCCCAGAGCTCGCCGTTGATAAAGTTGCCGATGCGGCCGGCCGCCAGCCCTGTGGGCACGCAAGGTGCCACAAAGTCCGCCACTTCGAGCCAGTTGCGCTTGCGCGAGCGCGCAAACCAGATCATGGAGCCGATGACGCCCAGCAGACCGCCATGGAAGCTCATGCCGCCCTGCCAGACGGCCAGAATCTCCAGCGGATGCGAGAGATAGTAGCCCGGCTTGTAGAACAGGCAGTAGCCGATGCGCCCGCCCACGACCACACCCAGCACGCCGAGGAAGAGAATGTCTTCCACATCCTTGCGCGCCCAGGCGCGATCGCCCGTCATGTACTTGAATGGGGGATGGTGCAGTCGGCGCGTGCCCAGGAACAGGAACAGA
Organism: Comamonas sp.; assembly: GCF_009360615.1. GTDB lineage: Bacteria > Pseudomonadota > Gammaproteobacteria > Burkholderiales > Burkholderiaceae_C > Comamonas. Next base: position 34,769 of record NZ_SPEY01000027.1, on the reverse strand, counting down.
CCAAAGGCCACGAGATAGGTTATGCCATACCAGTGCACGGCCAGCGGGCCTATCTGCACGGCAACAGGATCAATGTGCGGATACATCAGCATGTCAGGCATTGTGCCGCAGGCCGACGACGTTTCTGCAAAACTGCAGACGCCAAAAACGGTGCCATGCCTGGTTCCCCCCTTCTCCAGGACGTCCGGGACGCCGGACCCCACGCGGGTGCCTGCGGCATCCGCCCCCTCCGCAGCGCGCGCCCGTGCGTCAATGCGGCCTGTCAGCACCCAGCCCCTGCTCGCGCACCGTCTGGCGCACGGCCTTGGCAGCCTCCTCCATCAGAGTGCTCAGGCGTTGCGCCGTGCCGCCCAGGGCAAGCACTCCCATGGACTGCAGGCGCTCCTGCACGGCCGGCTCCTGCAGGGCCGCGTTGGCCGCGCTGTTGAGCCGGCTCACCACGGCCTGCGGAGTTCCGGCCGGAGCCACGATGCCGAACCAGGTAATGGCCAGATCGTTGAGTGCGGAATGCCCCAGTTCCCTGAACGTCGGCACCTGGGGCAGGGCCGGAAGGCGCTCCTGGGCGGCCACCGCGAACGGAACCAGCCGACCCGCAGCCAGATGCGGAGCCGACGAGGGGTATTGATCGCTGAGCACCTGGGTTTCGCCCGAGAGCACACCGCTGATCACCGGCCCCTGTCCCTTGTAGGGAATATGGTGCAGCCTGAGCTTGAGGTCGACATTGAGGCGCTCGGCAATCAGATGGCCTATGGAGCCGATGCCGGCCGATCCGATGTTGAACTGACCTGGCTTGCTGCGTACCAGGGTCAGGAACTGGGCATAGTTCTGCACGCCCATATTGGGATGGACGGAGAACACCGAAGGAATGGACGCCAGCGCGACCACCGGCACCAGGGTCTTGGCAGGATCCATGCGTGCCGCCTGGGGCAGCATGATGGGATTGACCACCAGCGTGCTGATGGTGCCCAGGCCGATCGTGTAGCCGTCAGGCGCCGCATTGGCCACCGCCTCGGCACCGATGAAGCCGCTGGCGCCGGACCGGTTGTCGACCACCACGGCCTGCCCCAGGGTCGTGTGCATGGCATCGGCAACCAGACGCGCCACGATATCGGTGGAGCCGCCAGGCGTGAAAGGAACCACCAGACGCACGGGACGCTGCGGGTAACGCCCTTCTGCCGCCTGCGCCGTCCATGCCCCCGGCAGGGCCAGCAGCCCTGCGGTCTTCAGCAAGAAGGAGCGGCGAACAGCGAAAGACATGGAGATCACTTTCTGACGGGACCATAAAAACAGCCGCGCGACTTGCATCGGGCGGCTGGGCGATTGTCCGTCAGCACGGAAACCCGCGCCGACGAAATGACGAAACAAACGTAACGACGGGCGATTCAGTCGTCGAGCAGAGACAGATCGCGCACGGCGCCGGTATCGGCGCTGGTCACCAGCTTGGCATAGGCCTTGAGGGCCGCCGAAATCTTGCGGGGACGGGGCTGGGCAGGCTTCCAGCCCTTGGCATTCTGCGCCTCGCGGCGTCGCGCCAGCTCTTCGTCGCTGACCAGCATGTTGATGCTGCGGTTGGGAATGTCGATACGGATGATGTCGCCGTTCTGCACCAGGCCGATCGCGCCGCCGGCGGCAGCCTCGGGCGAGCAGTGGCCGATGGATAGGCCGGAGGTACCACCCGAGAAACGGCCGTCCGTCAGAAGCGCGCAGGCCTTGCCCAGCCCCTTGGACTTGATGTAGCTGGTGGGGTAGAGCATTTCCTGCATGCCCGGGCCGCCCTTGGGGCCCTCGTAGCGCACGATGACCACGTCGCCGGCCTTGACCTTGTCGGCCAGGATGTTGGCCACCGCCTCGTCCTGAGACTCGACCACATGGGCAGGGCCTTCGAACACCAGGATCGACTCGTCCACGCCGGCGGACTTCACCACGCAGCCATCCAGCGCAATGTTGCCGCGCAGCACGGCCAGGCCGCCCTCCTTGCTGAAGGCGTGCTCGTAGCTGCGAATGCAGCCTTCGGCGCGGTCCAGGTCGAGGCTGGGCCAGCGGGTGTTCTGGCTGAACGCCACCTGCGTGGGAATACCGGCCGGGCCGGCCCTGTAAAAATGGCGTACGGCTTCGTCCTGCGTGCGCATGATGTCCCACTGTTCCAGCGCATCCTTCATGGTCTTGGCATGCACAGTGGGCACATCGGTGTGCAGTTTGCCGGCCCGGTCCAGCTCGCCCAGGATGGCCATGATGCCGCCAGCGCGGTGCACGTCTTCGATGTGGTACTTGGGCGTGTTGGGCGCCACCTTGCACAGCTGGGGCACGACGCGCGAGAGGCGGTCGATGTCGGCCATGGTGAAATCGATGCCCGCTTCCTGTGCGATGGCCAGCAGGTGCAGGATGGTATTGGTGGAGCCGCCCATGGCGATGTCCAGCGTGATGCAGTTCTCGAAGGCCTTGAAGCCCACGGAGCGCGGCAGCACGCTCTCGTTGTCGTTCTCGTAGTAGTCACGGGCCAGCTCGACGATGCGGCGGCCGGCGCGCAGGAACAGGTCTTCGCGGTCGGCATGCGTGGCCACCACGGTGCCGTTGCCGGGCAGGGACAGGCCCAGCGCCTCGGTCAGGCAGTTCATCGAATTGGCGGTGAACATGCCCGAGCAGGAACCGCAGGTCGGGCAGGCGGAGCGCTCCACCTCGGCCACTTCGGCGTCGGAATAGCGCTGATCGGCCGCGATCACCATGGCGTCCACCAGGTCCAGCTTCTTGAACTCGATGGTCTTGGTTTCGGGGTTGGCCAGCCGGGTCTTGCCGGCTTCCATGGGCCCGCCGGACACAAAGATCACCGGAATGTTCAGGCGCATCGCAGCCATCAGCATGCCGGGGGTGATCTTGTCGCAGTTGGAGATACACACCAGTGCGTCGGCGCAATGGGCATTGACCATGTACTCGACGGAGTCGGCGATCAGATCACGGCTGGGCAGCGAATACAGCATGCCGTCATGACCCATGGCGATGCCATCGTCCACGGCGATGGTGTTGAACTCCTTGGCCACACCGCCGGCCGCCTCGATCTCGCGCGCGACCAGTTGCCCCAGGTCCTTCAGGTGCACATGGCCGGGCACGAACTGGGTGAAGGAGTTGGCAATCGCGATGATGGGTTTGTCAAAGTCGCCATCTTTCATGCCGGTGGCACGCCACAGGGCGCGCGCACCGGCCATGTTGCGGCCGCCAGTGGAGGTTTTGGAACGGTATGCGGGCATGGGGTTCGCTATCAGACGTTATCGGGAAATGATTCCCTGGATTATGGCCCAGCACTGCCAGGCGGCGATGCCTAGCCCATGGCGGGCTGTCAGGCAAAACAGGGATGAGGCATCGTCAATCACGATGCCTTGTTCGCTGCTCAGCGACGCCGCTGGCCAGGTGTCATGGCCTGCTTCTGGCGTTCGATGCGCTCCTTCTTGCGCTGGTCCATCCTCTCCATGGCCTTGCGCTTGGTGTAGCCGGAGGCGTCGGCCCAGGCCCACCAGGCCGCCGCCGCGCCATACACGCCCAGGATGGGCCACCAGGTCCAGCCGGCAACCGGCCCGATATCGGCGAGCTTGAGCAGCGACAGCACGATTGCCAGTCCAAGCAGATACATATATCCCTCTCTTTGGTTCATTTTCCAGAAACTACAGCGCACGAAAGAGTACACAACGCACGCACTACAATGGATCAAAAGATCAACTTTAACCCTGCCTCCTGGAACTCATGATGAAGCAATTTCTGATCGCTTTCGCTCTTTCTGCCGCAGTTGTGGCTCCTGCAATGGCCGACCAGGCTCTGGCGCAGTCCAAGAACTGCATGGCCTGCCACGCCGTCGACAAGAAGCTGGTCGGTCCCGCCTTCAAGGACGTGGCCGCCAAGTATGCCGGCCAGAAGGATGCCGCCGACAAGCTGGCCGCCAAGGTCATCAAGGGCGGCTCCGGCGTGTGGGGCCCCGTGCCCATGCCCGCCAATCCCCAGGTCAATGAAGCCGATGCCAAGAAGCTGGTGGCCTGGATCCTGACGCAGAAGTAATCTGCCACTGCCACGCAGTGCAAGCTGAAAACAAAAAAACCGCATGCCAGCCATGCGGTTTTTTTTGTTTTCAGGCTACCGCCCTACCGGGTGACGATGGGGAAGTCGGGCCGGTTGGCATCAAACAGCTTCAGGAATGTCCCCAGAGCTGCACGGTCACCCTCGATTTTCATGGCTGCTGGCGCTTGCCCTTCCTTGGCAGCTCCGGACAAAAGCTTCAGGAATGCGGGTCGGGTGAGGCTCAGCGACACATCCGCGCCATCCTGGGCTGGCGCCTTGCGGAAATGCAGCACCGCGTTTTCAAGCCAGATGACATAGCGCTCGCCCACATCGTCCAGCGCCAGATTCATTACAAAGCGCCTGTCCGCGGCCTTGACTGCGTCCAGCCGTGTGGCCAGCACTTCGAGAAAACGCTCGGTCGGAATCTGCGCCGTCATCTCCGCCATGGCCGATACATCCTTGGACATGGGCGGCACACCCTGGCGCAACTCCAGCGCCGCCGTCAGATAGCTGTTACGCCAGGTGGCAGACTCGGCGCGGTAGCCCAGCTGCTCATGGCAGCGGGCCAGCAGCTCTTTGGCCACCGCGTTGTCAGGCTCGGCAAACACCAGTTGCTGCAGCAGCTCCACGGCCCAACGATAGTCGCCCTGCCCGGCCGCTGCACTGCCTTGCTCCAGCACCCTGGCTGTGCCACCCAGCGCCGCCACATATTTCTGCGCCTTGAGCTTAGGCGGCAGCGGATCCAGATTAGCTGGGTTGCCATCGTAATTGCCGAGATAGAACTGATAGATGGCTTTGACGTTATGGCGTAGATCACCGTAGTAGCCACGTCCACCCCAGAAAGCCGCCAGCGACGACGGCAGCTTGATCTGTTCGGCAATCTCGGCAGGCTGCAGCCCCTGATTGATAAGGCGCACGGTCTGGTCATGCATGAACTGGTAGAGATCGCGCTGGCGGCTGATGAAGCTGGCAATATGCGCCTTGCCCCAGACCGGCCAGTTGTGCTGGTTGAACAGCACCTCCGCATCGCCAGCCTGCTCCAGCACCTTTTGCAGATAGGCAGACCACTGCATGGCATCGCGCACCTTGGCGCCGCGTATGGGCAGCAGATTGTGCATGGTCTGCGCCAGAATCTCAGCCCCTCCAAAGGCCTTGCGCTCCGGGATACTGAAAGTCAGCTCGGCAGGGGCCTCGGCCCCGGGCATGTTGTGAAACACGAAGCGCACGCCGTCCAGCATCATCTCCTGGTCGGCCCTGTCCACGTTGACCGTGGGCGGCAGAATGCCCGTATGGCCGCTGACCAGGCTCTTGCCCAGGCCCGTGTCCACATTGCCCGTGGGCGACAGTGGCAGCCGCGTGCCGAACTGGTAGATGGCGCGCCGCGCCATGGCTGTGCCCACGAGCAAGTTCTCGCTGGTGGCCTCATCCATGAAGCCCGCAGGCGCCACCACGGGCACTTTGCGCCGCGTCACTTCCGCGGCGCTGATGACTCCCAAGGCACCGCCAAAATGGTCTGCATGGCTGTGTGTGAAGATCAGCGCCGTCACAGGCTTGTTGCCCAAGTGCTGGCGCGCAAATGCCATGGCGGCTGCAGCAATCTCGCGGCTGGTCAGCGTGTCCACCACAATCCAGCCGGTCTTTCCCTCGACCAGGGTGATGTTGCCCATGTCAAAGCCGCGCAACTGGTAGATACCTTCGCTGACCTTGAACAGCCCCGCCTGGGCATTGAGCCGGGCATGGCGCCAGAGGCTGGGGTTGACACTGTCGGGCGCGGTGCCGTGCACAAAATCAAAGGAGGCAAAGTCCTTGAGCACGCGACCATCGGCGTCCCGGACCTGGCCCGTGGGTCTGGCAATCAGGCCTCGCTGCGCATCTTCGTGATCCTGAGCATCGTCAGGCGGCAGGCTTTGTGCAAAAGTGAGCAGCGCCTCGCGCGTGGCACTGCTGACCTGGCCTGCCTGCAGTGACCCTGCGTTTTGCGGAACGGCAGAAGGTGCTGCGCAGCCAGCCAGCACGCCGGCGGCAATCAATGCGGCAACAGCGGCTTTGGGGGTGGGCCGAAATTTCATATGTATTTCCTTTTGTTATAGCGGTCAGCGCTTGATGGATCTACGTCAGAGCCCAAAAAGGCTTCGACTCCACCAAGGCTGCTGTCGCATTCTGGGCAGCGCCATGCATTGCGTCCAATGCATAGTCTGAGAAATTTCAATGCATTGGACTCATCACCATGGACATACGCCGACTGCAGCATCTGGTCATGCTGGCCGACAAGGCTAATTACGCTCGTGCAGCCGAGCAGCTACATCTGAGCCAGCCCGCACTGACGCGCAGCGTGCAGGCAGCAGAGGAAGAATTTGCGATGAAGCTCTTCGAGCGCGGTGCGGGAGAGGTTCGTCCCACGGCAGCTGGCCAGTTTGTGCTGGAGCGCGCCCGTGAGCTGGTGCGCCAAAGCCGCAATCTGCAACGCGATGTGCAGCTCTATCGAGATCGGCAGATGGGGGACACGGCCTGCGGCTTTGGCCCGTTTCCGGCTCAGTTCCTGCTGCCACCACTGCTGCAACAGGCCCGTAAAGCCTTTGCTGGAGTACATGTGCGCGCCATCATGGGAAACTGGCAACAATTGCTGCAGCGCCTCAAGGACGATGAGATCGAATTCTTCGTGGCCGAAACCCGTGAGCTGCCCGCTGGCAGCGACTGCACGGTACGCGCCCTGCCCACCCAGCCCGGCGGCCTGTATGTGCGCAGCGGCCATCCGCTGCTGCAGTCCGCGCAAACCGATTTCACGCTGGCCCATTTGCATGCCCATGGCCTGGCTGCCGTGCGTCTGCCCCAAACCGTGCGCGATGCCTTATGCGCCCAGTTGCAGCTGGACCAGAACAAGCATCTGCTGGCGGTGGAGTGCGACGATGTCAACAGCCTGATCCAGCTGACGCTGCACACCGATACCGTTCTGGCCGCCATCGAACCTGCGGTGCGTCCTTGGCTGCAAGGCGGACAGCTACAGACCGTAAGGGTGCGACAGGTGCCGGCCATGACTTCGAGCTATGGCGTGGTCTGGCAGCGCGGGCGCAGCCTTTCGCCCATGGCGCAGTGGCTGGTGCAGCAGGTTTGCGAGCTGGCTGCACAGGCATGAAAGTGACGCCCCATGCTAGCCCACTGCTTGTTGCCGCCTCTTGCCTTTGAACAGCCTGGGGATCATAAAAAAAGGCCCCGAAGGGCCTTTTCTGGATCCACAGCCTGGGGCTTGTGAATTACGCATCACGCGAAGCACGCTTGCGGTCGTGCTCCTTCAGGTGACGCTTGCGCACGCGCAGGCTGGTGGGAGTGATTTCCAGCAGCTCGTCGTCTTCGATGAATTCCACACCGTACTCCAGCGACAGCTCGATGGGAGGCGTGATCTTGATCGCATCTTCCTTGCCGCTGACGCGGAAGTTGGTCAGCTGCTTGGTACGCGTGGCGTTCACCACCAGATCGTTGTCGCGGCTGTGGATGCCGATGATCATGCCTTCGTAGACGGGATCGCCGGCCTTCACGAACATGCGGCCGCGGTCGTCCAGCTTGCCCAGGGCGTAGGTGAAGATTTCGCCATCGTCCATGGAGATCAGCACGCCGTTCTTGCGGCCGCCAATGTCGCCCTTGTGGGGTTCATAGCTGTCGAAGATGTTGGCGATCAGGCCGGAACCGCGTGTCAGGTTCAGGAATTCATTGGTGAAGCCGATCAGGCCGCGGGCAGGAATACGGTACTCCAGACGGACGCGACCACGGCCATCGGGTTCCATGTTCACCAGCTCGCCCTTGCGCTCGCCCAGTGCCTGCATCACGCCACCCTGGTGACCTTCTTCGATGTCGGCGGTCACCAGCTCGATAGGCTCGTGCTTTTCACCGTTGATCATCTGCATCACGACGCGGGGCTTGGAGACGGCCAGCTCGTAGCCTTCGCGACGCATTTCTTCCAGCAAGATGGTCAGGTGCAGTTCGCCACGACCGGAGACTTCAAAGATACCGTCTTCGTCGGTTTCCTTGACGCGCAGAGCCACGTTGGAGCGCAGCTCCTTCTGCAGGCGGTCCCAGATCTGACGGCTGGTCACGAACTTGCCTTCACGGCCTGCCAGGGGCGAGGTGTTCACGCAGAAATTCATGGTCAGGGTGGGCTCGTCAATCTTCAGCATGGGCAGAGGCTGGGGATTGGCGGGGTCGGTGACGGTTTCTCCGATACCGATGTTTTCGATGCCGCTGATCAGCACGATCTCGGAAGGACCGGCTTCCGTCGCCTGCACGCGATCCAGACCCTGGAAGGTGTGCACCTGGTTGATCTTGCCGTTGTAGCTCTTGCCGTCAGGACCGGCCATCACAGCCACTTGCTGACCGGGCCTGAGCGTGCCCTGGGTGATGCGACCCACGCCGATACGACCCACGAAGGTGGAATAGTCCAGAGCGGAAATCTGCAGCTGCAAGGGAGCGCTGGCATCGCCCTGCACCGACGGCACGTGCGCCAGGATGGTGTCGAACAGGGCGGACATGTCCTCACCCCACTTGGCGCCGGGTTCGCCCTCTTCCTTGGAGGACCAGCCGTTGATGCCGGAGGCATAGACCACGGGGAAGTCCAGCTGCTCGTCGGTGGCTCCCAGCTTGTCGAACAGGTCGAAGGCAGCGTTGATCACCTTGTCGGGGTTGGCACCGGGCTTGTCCACCTTGTTGACCACCACGATGGGGCGCAGACCCAGGGCCAGCGCCTTCTTGGTCACGAAGCGCGTCTGGGGCATGGGGCCTTCTTGCGCGTCGATCAGCAGCACCACGCCGTCGACCATGGACAGGGCTCGCTCGACTTCACCGCCGAAGTCCGCGTGACCGGGCGTGTCGAGAATGTTGATGTGGGTGTCCTTCCAGGACACGGCGCAGTTCTTGGCCAGAATGGTGATGCCGCGCTCACGTTCGATGGCATGGTTGTCCATCACGGTGTCGACGACTTTTTCGTGCTCGGCAAATGTGCCGGACTGGCGCAGCAGCTGGTCCACCATGGTGGTCTTACCGTGGTCAACGTGCGCGATGATCGCAATGTTGCGGATTTGTTTGCTCATAATGTTTCCAAAATGCCGCTTGCTTGTGGACGCGGCGTTCCTTCCAAAATTTGTTGAATTTCTAGCGGACTGAGCAGGCGCTCGGGAATCAATTCCCCGCTCGCCACACGGCCAACCCCTAAAAGGGCATGCGGGCGCTCACCATACACCGCCACGGCCGGGGCATCCGCCCAAGACCCTCGACGGCGCAAGCCTGATAGAAAGCGACCTGCATCCTGTTCACCCAAGGTGACGACGGCATGACGATGCAGCAGGGTATCGACAGGCTGGACCTGCGCGATGCGATCTTCATCGTTCATGGCTTCCAGCGCTTGCAGCGTCACGCAGCGCGACACGTCAAGACCGCCGGTTTCCACACGGCGCAGAAAACGCAAATGGGCACCGCAGCCCAAGGCTTCGCCCACGTCTTCGCCCAATGTGCGGATGTAAGTGCCCTTGCTGCAGGTCACTCGCATCTTGATGGCCGGATGCCCCTGATCGTCCTGCACCAGTCTCAGGTCCAATGCATGGATGGTGACATCGCGTGCGGGGCGCTCCACTTCCACGCCCGCACGGGCGTATTCATAGAGTGCCTTGCCGTCCTTTTTCAGCGCACTGTGCATGGGCGGCACCTGCTGAATGTCCCCCGTGAACTGGGCCTGCACCTGCGCCAGGCGCTCGGGCGTGATGGCGGCCAGATCGACGGCACGCTCCAGCACCACATCGCCCTCGGCATCTGCCGTGGTCGTGGTCTGGCCCAGGCGGGCTATGGCTTCGTAGGTTTTCTCGGCTTCGAGCTGAAGCTGACTGAATTTGGTGGCTGCGCCGAAGCACAGCGGCAGCACGCCACTGGCCAGCGGATCCAGAGTGCCGGTATGTCCGGCCTTTTCGGCGCGCAGCAGCCACTTGACCTTCTGCAGGATATCGTTGCTGGACCAGCCCAGCGGTTTATCGAGCAGCAACACCCCATGCACAGGGCGCCGCTGCACCCGGGTGCGAGGGGCGTTCATGGGCTTATTCCTGTTCGGGTCCGCGCGACGCCACGGCCTTGGCGATCAAGGCATTCATGTCGGCAGCACGCTCGGTGGTGCGGTCGTAGACGAAATGCAGCGTGGGCACGGTATGAATGTGCAGACGCTTGAACAGGCCGTTGCGCAGGAAGCCTGCAGCCTGATTGAGTGCTGCCAACGTCACTTCGGGATCGCCGACCAGCACGCTGAAGAACACCTTGGCATGGGCATAGTCCGGAGTCACCTCCACGCCTTGCAGCGTGACCATGCCGACGCGCGGATCCTTCAACTCGCGGGCGATCAGCTCCGACAGATCACGCTGGATCTGGTCGGAAACTTTGAAGCTGCGATTGGGAGCAGCAGATTTGCGTTTGGTTGCCATGAATAAAAAGGAGCTATTCGCGCTTGCTACACAAGGAGTTCAAGGCACTTATAGCCTCAAACCCTTGTATAACCGGCGCTAGCAGCTATTGCTTTTACAGCGTACGAGCGATTTCCTTGATCTCGAAGACTTCCAGCACGTCGCCTTCCTTGATGTCGTTGTAGTTGCGCAGCTTGATACCGCACTCGAAGCCTTCCTTGACTTCCTTGACATCGTCCTTCATGCGGCGCAGCGACTCGATCTCGCCCGTGTAGATGACCACGTTGTCGCGCAGCAGACGGAAGTGTGCGTTGCGGGTGACGTGACCTTGCGTGATGTACGAGCCGGCAATGGTGCCGATCTTCGTCGCCACGAACACGGTACGGATCTCGGCCATACCGATGATCTCTTCGCGCTTCTCGGGCGCCAGCATGCCGGACATCGCAGCCTTCACCTCATCCACGGCGTCGTAGATGATGTTGTAGTAGCGCACGTCGACATCATTGCCTTCGGCGGTCTTGCGGGCCTGGGCATCCGCACGTACGTTGAAGCCGATGATGATGGCCTTGGAAGCCAGTGCCAGGTTGACGTCGGACTCGGAGATACCGCCCACGCCGGAGTACACCAGCTGAACCTTGATCTCGTCGGTGGACAGCTTCAGCAGCGAGGCTGCCAGCGCTTCCTGAGAGCCCTGCATGTCGGCCTTGATGATGATGGGCAGGGTCTGCACATCGCCAGCGGACATCTCGGCGAACATGTTTTCCAGCTTCGCAGCCTGCTGCTTGGCCAGCTTGGTGTTGCGGAACTTGCCGGCGCGGTAGGTCGCGATTTCACGGGCACGACGCTCGTCGCTCAGCACCATGAAGTCGTCGCCGGCCTGGGGCACTTCGTTCAGGCCCTGAATCTCGACAGGAATGGAAGGACCGGCTTCCTTGGTCTGCTTGCCATCTTCGTCGAGCATGGCCCGCACGCGACCATAGGTCTGACCTGCGAGCACCACGTCACCGACCTTCAGCGTACCGGACTGCACCAGCACCGTAGCCACGGTACCGCGACCCTTGTCCAGCTGGGCTTCGATCACGATACCCTTGGCAGCGGCGTCCACCGGAGCCTTCAGTTCCAGCACTTCGGCCTGCAGCAGCACTTGCTCCAGCAGCTCGTCGATACCTTGACCGGTCTTGGAGGACACGGCCACGAAGGGAGAGTCGCCACCGTACTCTTCGGGCAGCACCTCTTCCACGACCAGCTCCTGCTTGACGCGATCGGGGTTGGCTTCGGGCTTGTCGGCCTTGGTGATGGCCACCACGATAGGAACACCGGCCGCCTTGGCGTGCTTGATGGCTTCCTTGGTCTGGGGCATCACGCCATCGTCGGCAGCAGCCACCAGAATCACGATGTCGGTGGACTTGGCACCGCGGGCACGCATGGCCGTGAAGGCCTCGTGACCGGGAGTGTCCAGGAAGGTGATGATGCCGCGCGGCGTCTTCACATGGTAGGCGCCGATGTGCTGCGTGATTCCGCCGGCTTCGCCCGACGCCACCTTGGTGCGACGGATGTAGTCCAGCAGCGAGGTCTTGCCGTGGTCCACGTGGCCCATGACGGTTACCACAGGCGCACGAGGCAGCTGCTCGGCTTCGGCGTTGGAGACTTCCTCGGCAGTGAAGGCTTCGGGATCGTCCAGCGCAGCCACCTTGGCGGTATGGCCCATCTCTTCCACCACGATCATGGCGGTGTCCTGGTCCAGAGGCTGGTTGATGGTGACCATCTGGCCCATCTTCATCAGGACCTTGATGACCTCGGATGCCTTGATGGCCATCTTGTGAGCCAGTTCGGCCACGGTGATGGTCTCGGGCACCGAGATTTCCAGCTGACGGAACTCGGGAGCCTGCTGCTGTTGCTGCTCGTGGCGATCATTGCCACGACGGCCACCCTTGGGACCGCCGCGCCAGTTGGAGCGGCCAGCCACGCCACCGGAGCTGTCGCCACGGGTCTTGATTTCCTTCTTCTTGCCGGCATCGTTGGACCAGCTTGAAGACAGCTTCGCGGACTTGACTTCCTTGCCGGGACGGGCACCGCCGCCGGTGTTGGCCGCACCTGGTGCGCCTGCAGGCTTGCTGTCCTTGGCGGCAACAGGCTTCTTGGCATCCTGAGCGGCCGGAGCAGCCTTCTTGGGCTCTTCCGGCTTCTTGGCGACCAGCACCTTCTTGGGAGCGGCCATCATGGCGCGGATCGCCTCCGCCTCGGCCAGGGCCTTGCGGCGGCGCTCATCCAGATCCTTGGCGCGGCTGGCTTCTTCAGCAGCCTTGGCCTGGGATTCGGCTTCCGCCTTGGCGCGTGCCTCGGCCTGGGCCGCAGCGCGTGCAGCAGCGCCTGCGGCGTGCTCGCGCTTTTCCTCTTCCTTTGCCGCCTTGGCTTCAGCCACCTTGGCGACTTCCGCGGCTGCATAGGCTGCAGCACGTTCCTCGGCTTCGCGCTCGCGGCGCTCGCGCTCTTCGCGCTCTTGACGTTCCTTGGCCAATTGTTCTTCCTGATGGCTCAACAGCTCGGCCTCGCGGCGAGCATCTTCTTCACGGCGTGCCAGCTCTTGAGTAGCGGCACGCTCCTGCACAGCCTTAGCCATGCTTTGCGCATTGGCCTGAGCCTCGGCGGGAGTGTCTTCCCGCTTCACGAAAGTGCGCTTCTTGCGCACTTCCACCTGAATCGTACGAGCACGGCCCGATGAGTCCGCCTGCTTGATTTCGCTGGTGGACTTCTTGGTCAGCGTGATCTTCTTGGCGCCGCTGCCATGGCTGACCTGCAGGTGGCTCAGCAAACGCTGCTTGTCACCTTCGGTCAGCACATCGGCTGCGTCAGCCTTATCAACCCCGGCGGCCTTGAGCTGCTGCAGCAAGGAATCAGGGGTCGTGTTGCGCTCTTTCGCAAATTCTGCAACCGTATTACTCGACATAAATGCTCTGTACCTCCCTGACCTTACTCTTGCCCATCGGCAAACCAGTGCTCACGCGCCTTCATGATCAAGGCCTTGGCTTCTTCGGCGGTCTGACCGGTGATATCGGTCAGCTCGTCGATCGCCAGATCGGCCAGATCGTCACGGGTGTGCACATCAGCTTGCGCCAGCTTGTCCAGCAGTTCGGCAGTCATGCCGTCCAGAGAGACAAGATCCTCGGATGCCTTGCTCACATTTTCTTCGCGAGCAATTTCCTGACTCAGCAGTGCATCCTTGGCGCGGCTACGCAGCTCGTTTACCGTCTCTTCGTCGAAGGATTCGATTTCGAGCATTTCCTGCAGCGGCACATAGGCCACCTCTTCCAGGGTCTCGAAACCTTCTTCGATCAGGATGTTGGCGATTTCCTCGTCCACATCCAGCTTTTCCATGAACAGCTTGCGCGAGACAGCCGACTCGTCGGCCTGCTTCTGGGCAGACTCGGCAGCGTCCATGATGTTGATCTTCCAGCCGGTCAACTCGGAGGCCAGGCGCACGTTCTGACCGCCGCGACCGATGGCAATGGCGAGATTTTCCTCGTCCACGACCACGTCCATGGCATGCTTTTCCTCATCCACAACAATGGAAGAGACATTGGCGGGAGCCAGGGCACCGATCACGAACTGGGCGGGGTCTTCGGACCAGAGCACGATATCCACGCGCTCGCCAGCCAGCTCGTTGGTCACGGCATTCACGCGGGTGCCACGCACGCCGACGCAGGTGCCGATGGGATCCACGCGCTTGTCGTGGCTCAGCACCGCGATCTTGGCACGCGAGCCCGCATCCCGGGCGCAGCTCTTGATCTCCAGCAGGCCTTGTTCGATCTCGGGCACTTCATTGCGGAACAGCTCCACCATGAATTCGGGGGCCGAGCGCGACAGCAGGATGGGAGCGCCGCGCAGGGTGGCGTCGACTTCCATGATCATCGCACGCACGCGGTCGCCGTTGCGAAGATTTTCCTTGGGAATCATCTCGCCGCGCTTGAGCCGACCCTCCACACGGCCGGATTCGACAATGATGTCGCCCTTGTCCATGCGCTTGACGGTGCCGGTGAAGATCTTCTCGCCGCGGGCCAGGAACTCGTTGAGCAGCATTTCGCGCTCGGCGTCGCGAATCTTCTGCAGGATGACCTGCTTGGCAGCCATGGCGCCGATTCGACCGATGGGCAGCGACTCGATCTGCTCTTCAATGAACTCACCAATCTGAATGCCGGGCACGCGATCTTCCGCATCCATCAGCATTTCTTCGGCGTCGGGGTTCTGCAGACCGGCGTCGTCCGACACCACCACCCAGCGGCGGAAGGTGTCGTAGTCGCCGCTTTCGCGATCGATGGACACGCGGATGTCTACTTCACCTTGGTACAGCTTCTTGGTGGCCTGGGCCAGTGCGGATTCCACGGCACCAAAAACCACATCGCGTTCCACGTTCTTTTCACGCGAAATGGCTTCAACCAACATCAACAGTTCGCGATTCATGCGACGACTCTCCTATTTCAATCACACAAAGAGGATTTGCATGCGACCTCTTTGCCCCAAAAGATTCCAACGCTGCAGCCGCCTCATTCGGGCTTGGCTGCGCGTCCTTTGAAATTCACAATCGGTGCCAGACGCGCTTCGCGCAACTCGTCAAGCGTAAAGCCCATGGCGTTCAATGGCGCGGGTTCACGCTTCTTGCTGACTCGCACGCCCGGCTTGGGAGGCGGCTCATCGCTCCAGACGATCTGCCAGCCACCTTCTTCAGTCCGTTCCAGCGTGCCACGAAATTTCTTGCGGTTTGCATTGATCTTGTCGCCACCTGCAGCCCCGATGGGAGCCTTGAGCGTCAGATCCACCTCCGAGCCTTCAAAGCGGATGAAGTCCTGCTCATGGCGCAGCAAACGATCAATGCCGGGAGAAGAGACCTCCAGGCGGGCGTAATCCGCACCATCGACTTCCAGCGCAAACTGAAGCTGGCGCGTGACCTTTTCGCAGTCTTCCACTGTCACGAACTGCTCGGGCAGCTCAGGCGCACCTTCCTCCGGCGCCTGCCAAGGCAAATCAATCGTGATGCGCAGCAGGCCGCCGGCCGAGCGCTCGATTTCAACCAGGTCATAGCCCAGACCTGTCACGGTTTGTTCAACGATTTGCTGTAGTGCCACGTGTATTCAGTTCAATCCCGAAAAAATCTGTCAAATCATGGACTTAGCGCTGCCAAGAACAGGTTCCGCCATGAATTGCCCAAAAAAAACGGGCGGTAGTTACCCGCCCGTTTGGTCGTGAAGCCGTGATTGTAGCCGCAAACCATTGTTTTCGCAAAAAGTGTCTCGCATAAAACAGCAATCAGCGCAAGACGTCCGGCAGGTCATCGGCACGCAACAATCGCTGCAGCAAATCGCTGGCCTCCTGCCCCTGCGCAGGCCTGGCCGCCGCATCCCCCGGCAGCGATTGCAGCATGCGCGCCAACACCCCGGCCTGCGGCAGCACCGGCCCCAGGAACCGGGCCTGATTGCCCTGCGCCACGAGAATGGACGGAAAGGTCTCTATGTCCAGATCCCCGGCGACATCCTCACGGTCTTCCACATCGAGCCAGACAAAACGCATCTGCGGAAACTGGGCCGCCAGCGCCTCGAAAGACTGCCGATACTGCTTGCAGGTTCCGCACCAGTCGGCGCAGAGACAGACCACCAGCCACTCCCGCGCCTTTGCAACTTCTTGTTTCATTTCGTGTACTCTGGGCCGGCCTTCGCACATTCCCTTGCATTGATCCGCCAATGGTAGCGCCAGATGCGACCCGGAGTTCAAGCCGCGGCCATCATCCCAGTCTTCTGCGCAGCCGCCCTTGAAGCCACTTCACTCTATCCCTATTATTTTCAGAAACCCGGGCGCGGCAACGGCAGCAGCCAGAGCAGCTGGCTTGTGCCCTTCTTTGGACAGGAAGATTGGACCCATGGACTACAAGGATTACTACAAGATACTTGGCGTGGACAAGAAGGCCTCTGCCGACGACATCAAGAAGGCCTATCGCAAGCTCGCCCGCAAATACCATCCCGATATCAGCAAGGAAAAAGATGCGGACGCTCGCATGGCCGAGGTCAACGAAGCCAATACCGTGCTCTCCGATCCGGAAAAACGTGCGGCCTATGACGCCATGGGCGACGAAATGCAGTTCGCCCGCCATGCCAGGTCCCAGGGGGGCGAAGGCTTTCGCCCGCCGCCCGACTGGGATCAACAGGACTTTCACTTCACCAGCCAGGGCAATGCCGGCAACGACGCCGATTTCAGCGACTTCTTCTCGCAGATGTTCGGCCAGGCGGCTCGCGCACGACGCCATCAGGGCAAGCAAGGCGCGCACGACGCCCCGGACATGCGCGGCCAGGACCAGCACGCCAGCATAGAGCTGGATCTGCCGGACAGCTACAGCGGAGCAGTGCGTTCGCTGCATGTGCGAGCCACCGTGCTCGACGAGCAGGGCATCCCCATCCGCAAGGACAAGGAGTTGCAGGTCACCATTCCCAAGGGGGTGCGCGAAGGCCAGATGATTCGCCTTGCGGGCCAGGGCAACCCCGGCCTGGGCAAGGGCGCTGCGGGAGATCTGCTGCTGGAGGTGCACTTTCGCAGCGATCCGCGCTGGTGGTCCGAGGGCAAGGACGTCTACCAGCGCGTGCCGCTCGCGCCCTGGGAGGCCGTGCTCGGCGGCCCCGTGCACTTCAAGACGCTGGCCGGAGAACTGGAAGTCACCGTGCCCGCCGGCTATCGCTCGGGACGCAAGCTGCGCCTCAAGGGCAAGGGCCTGCCTGCCGCCACGCCAGGCGACCTGTATCTGGTGCTGGATGTCGTCTTCCCGCCTGCCGCGACAGCCGAGCAGAGGCAGGCCTATGCCGACTTTGCCAAGGCCTTCCCGCAGTTCGACGCCCGCAGCCTGAGTTGAAAGGATTTCCAATGAGCTCCTCCCACTTCCCTTTCTACGAACCTGCCGAGCTGCTGGAGCAGGCCGCGCTCGATCTGCACGAGCTCGCCCGCCACTGCTGCACCAGCCCGCAATGGGTGATCGAACATGTACAGACCGGCGTCATCAGCTACGACAACGACGGCCAGGTGCGCGAGATCAGCCATGAGCAATGGCGCTTCAGCAGCCAGACACTGGTGCGTGCGCGCCGCATTGCCCAGCTGGAGCACAGTTTCGACGCCGACCCGCAGCTCGCCGCGCTGACAGCAGACCTCATCGAGGAGGTGCAGCAGCTGCGCCGCAGGCTGAGGAATCTGCAGGGATAAGCCCCCTCCTGAACCATCAGAAAAAGCAAAAGCCCTCGCACCGGAGTGACGAGGGCTTTTTTGCGGACCGCACACGGGGTGCAGCCTGCCGCAGGAATTAGCCGTGACGCTTGCCGGGCTGCTTCTTGCTGCGAGTGTGCGAACCACGCTCCAGGCTCACGCGCTGGCCACGGCCGGGAGTGGGCAGGGTCACGCCATTGGGTGCCTGGGGACGGGGAGTGGCCTTGCGGTCTGCTTCGGTAACGATCTTATTGCCCATGTCGAATTCTCAATTGGGAGGTTTAAAAGGAGCAATTAGGCCACAGCCAGAGAATTCGCGCCAAACAAATACAGACTTTCGGGTGCGGATTCTGTGTTTTTCAGCGAATGCCAGCCTCCCGAACCAGCGATTCGACGGCTACTGCAGGCCCACCAAGCCCCAAACCCGGCAGGGAAAGCCCTGCTCGGCATCACGTTGCGGCCGCCGCCGAACCGGCATCGATCCCGGCGGCTTCGACCAGCTGGCGCGTATAGGCCTGCCGCGGCGCCGTCAGCACCGCTTGCACATCGCCCTGCTCCACGATCTGCCCGTCCTTCATGACCAGCACCTCATGGGCCATGGCGCGAATCACGTCCACGTCGTGGGTGATGAGCAGATACGCCAGACCGCGCTCCTTCTGCAGCCGCTGCAGCAGCGCCAGCACCTGCTGCTGGATGGTCACATCGAGCGCGCTCGTGGGCTCATCCAGCACCAGGATCTCAGGCTCCAGTATGAGTGCCCGCGATATCGCCAGGCGCTGTCGCTGCCCGCCCGAGAATTCATGCGGATAGCGCTGCAGCAGACCGGGGAACTGGGCCTCGGTCAGCCCCACCTCCTGCAGCATCTTGAGCACGCGCTCGCGCCGCGGCCCGGGGGCGATCTGGGGTGCATGAATCTGCAGGCCTTCGCCGACGATCTCCTCCACGGTCATGCGCGGCGACAGCGAGGAAAACGGATCCTGGAACACCACCTGGATCTTGCGCCGCAGCGCCAGATTGGCAACGGTGTTGCGGATGGCCGGCTGCTGCCATGGCCTGCCGGCTACCAGAAGCTCTCCGGTCGCCGGCAACAGACCCAGCACCGCCTGGGCCAGCGTGGATTTGCCGGAACCGGATTCACCGATCACGCCCAGGGTGCGGCCGGGCTTCAGCAGCACATCCGCACCCTTGACTGCCACGAATGCACCTTTGCCGAACCAGCCACGCATGCCGGGCAAGGGCGTGGCATAGCTCACCTGCAGGGCCTTGGCCTGCACCAAGGCCGTGTCGTCGTCCGGCACGGCTCCCTCCACCACATTGCGCACCGGCCGGCTGGCCAACAGCTTTCGGGTATAGGCATGCTGCGGGTTCTGCATCACTTGCGCCACGGCGCCCTGCTCCACCAGACGACCTTTTTCCATCACCGCCACGCGGTCGGCAAAGCGGCGCACCAGGTTCAGGTCATGGGTGATCATCAGCACGGCCATTCCGGTCTGCCGCTGCAGCTCGGACAGCAGATCCAGGATCTGGCCGCGCAGCGTCACATCCAGCGCCGTCGTCGGCTCGTCGGCCAGCAGCAGCCTGGGGCGACTGGCCAGCGCCATGGCGATCATGGCGCGCTGACGCTGCCCGCCGCTGAGCTGGTGAGGGAAGCTCTGCGCCCTGCGCCCGGCCTCGGGAATACCGGTCGTGGCCAGCAGCTCGACCGCCTGGGTCAAGGCCTGGGCACGGCTCAAGGCCTGCTTGAGCTGCAGCACCTCGGCCACCTGCGTGCCCACGGTCATCAGCGGGTTCAGCGCCGTCATCGGCTCCTGAAAGATCATGGCGATGTCGCCGCCGCGTATGCCCTGCATATCGCGCTCGGAAAGCCCCAGCAGATCGCGTCCGCCCAGCAGAGCCTGGCCGCCCAGCTGAGCCTCCCCCACCAGCCGAAGCAGCGACAGCGCGGTGACCGACTTGCCCGATCCGGATTCCCCCACCAGCGCCAGCTTTTCACCGGCAGACATCTCGAAGCTCACGCCCTGCACCACGGGCTTGCCTGCAAAAGACACGCTCAGATCGTGCACGCTCAGCAGCGGGCGGCGGCTCTCCATCCCGGTGTTCTCCTCGCTCATGGCTTGACTCCCGCACGCTTTGCGGCCTCCGTACGCGCCTGCTTGCGCGGGTCCAGCGCATCGCGCAGGGCGTCCCCCATAAAGGTCAGCAGCAACAGCGTCATGACCAGCACGCCAAAGGTGGACAGGGATATCCACCAGGCATCGATATTGTTCTTGCCCTGGCTCAGCAGCTCGCCGAGGCTGGGCGTACCCGGGGGAACGCCCAGGCCCAGAAAATCGAGCGAGGTCAGTGCCAGAATGGCTCCGCTCATGCGAAAGGGCAGAAAGGTGATCACCGGTGTCATGCTGTTGGGCAGGATGTGGCGAACGATGATGGAGCGATTGCTGGCCCCCAGCGCCTGGGCCGATTTCACATAGTCAAGCTGCCGGTTGCGCAGGAACTCGGCGCGCACATAGTCGGCCAGACCCATCCAGCCGAACAGGCTCAGCAGGATCAGCAGCAGCGAGACACTGGGTGCAAACAGCGCGCTGAAGATGATGAGCAGATAGAGCTCGGGCATGGAGCCCCAGATTTCCGTCAGGCGCTGAAAGGCCAGATCCGTCTTTCCGCCAAAAAAGCCCTGCACCGCTCCCGCCAGCACGCCCAACAGGACGCCGACGGCCGTCAGGGCCAGGCCGAACAGCACGCTGACGCGAAAGCCGTAGAGCAGCTGCGCCAGCAGATCACGCCCCCGGTCATCGGTACCCAGCCAGTTGTCTGCCGAAGGGGCAGAAGGATTGGGTGCCTTGGCAAAGTAGTTGATGGTGGACTTGCCATATCGGTTGATGGGAAAAATCGCCCAGTTCTCGCCTTCGTCAAGCCTTTGCCGAATGAAGGGGTCCAGGTAGTCGGTCGGCGTGTGGAAGTCGCCGCCGAACGTGGTTTCCGGGTAATCGTGCAGCAGCGGCAGATAGGTCTTGCCGTCATAGCGCACGATGAGCGGTTTGTCGTTGGACAGAAGTTCGGCAAACAGGCTGAGCACCACCAGCACCGAGAAGACCACCAGGCTGACAAAGCCCAGCCGGTTGGACCTGAAGCGCCGCCAGGCCCGGCGCCCCGGGGACTCGGACCGGGTCGCCGACGCGGCCGGCACGGCGTCGGCTACGGGACTCATCGCTGTCTGCGCTTGAGAGGATTCGGCTTGAGGCTTTATCTGCATGACTCAATCAAACTTGACCCGGGGGTCTACCCAGACATAGCAAAGATCGCTGATGAGCTTGGTCACCAGTCCGATCAGCGTGAAAAGATACAACGTGCCCAGCACCACCGGAAAATCGCGGCGAATCACGCTCTCATAGCTGAGCAGACCCAGACCGTCGAGCGAGAACAGGGTCTCGATCAGCAGCGCCCCGGCGAAGAAGGCACCGATGAAGGCCGACGGGAATCCCGTGACGATGGGGATCAGCGCATTGCGAAATACATGCTTGTAGAGCACCTGGCGCTCTGACAACCCCTTGGCACGTGCCGTCAGCACATACTGCTTGCGGATCTCTTCGAGAAACGAGTTCTTGGTCAGCATGGACGTCACGGCGAAGCTGCCTGCCACCATGGCGGTCACGGGCAGCGCGATATGCCACAGGTAGTCCGCCACCTTGCCCATGGCGCTGAGCTCGTCGAAGTTGGCCGATGTCAGCCCGCGCAGCGGAAACCACTGCAACTGCCCGCCGAAGATGACCAGCAGCGCCACACCCAGCACAAAACCCGGGATGGCATAGCCGACGAGAATCAGAATCGTGGTTGCCAGATCGAAGCGCGAGCCCGCCCGCACGGCCTTGGCCACGCCCAGGGGCACTGCCACCAGGTAGCTGATGAGGAACGTCCACAGGCCCAGGCTGATGGACACCGGCAGCTTCTCCCTGACCAGCGCCCAGACGCTTTTGTTCTGGAAAAAGCTGGTGCCCAGATCAAAGCGCGCAAACTGCCCCAGCATCTGCACGAAGCGTTCGGCGGGCGGCTTGTCAAAGCCATACAGCGCCTTGATCTCCTCCAGGCGCCGGGGATCCACCCCCTGCCCCCCGCGATAGCTCATGGAAGCGCCCTCGGCCCCCTGCCCCGCACCAGCCTTGGCCTCGGCCAGGTACTGCTCCACCGGGCCGCCCGGCACGAACTGGATGACGACAAAGGTCAGCAGCAGCACGCCCAGCAGCGTGGGGATCATCAGCAAAATGCGTTTGAGAATATAGGCAAACATGGCGGCCTCAGATCATGGCTTGGTTGGGGCCCGGGCGGCGGCCTGCGGCGACTGTCTTGACCACCATGCATAGACAGCCCATAGCTCGCCCGGCGAGTAGGCCGGAATCTGCCCCGGCAGCGCCAGCCTCCAGGCGTCATAGACCATGCGGTGCGTGCCCGAGTAATACTGGGGAATCAGGTAGTGGCCATGCACGATGATGCGCTCCAGCGCGTGGCAGGCAGGCAGCAACTGCTGCTCGGACTTGGCCGCAGCCATCTGGGCGATGATGGCATCCACGGCCGGACTCTTGAGACCGACATAGTTGGAGGCCCCCTCCACATCGGCGGCGGCGCTGCCGAACAGCTCGGCATATTCCTGACCCGGGTTGTGCGTGCCGGGAACGTTCAGCGTCACGATGTCGAAATCGTATTTGTCCATGCGCTGCTGATACAGCGCATAGTCCACGCTGCGCACCTTGAGCGTGATACCCAGCTTTTCCAGATTGCGCATCCAGCTGCTGACGATCTTGACGCCGCTTTCGCTGCTGTCCAGGTATTCGAGCACCATGGGCTCGCCCCTGACATTGCGCAAGGCGCCATCCCGGACCGTCCAGCCGGCATCGGCCAGCAGCTTCTGCGCGCGGCGCAGATTGCCGCGCAGGCCCTCGCCTGTATCGGTGCGCGGCGGCTGGGCCATGGGCCCCAGCGTGGCCGGCGGCAGACTGCTCCTGTAGGGAGCAAGCAGGGCCAGCTCCGCCTCGCCGGGCTCGCCCCGGGTCTCGCACGCCGTGTTGCCGAACAGCCCGTGCACACGCTGGTAGGCGCCATAGAACATCTGGCGGTTCATCCACTCGTAGTCGTAGGCCAGACCCAGCGCCTCGCGCACGCGCACATCCTTGAGCTGCTCGCGCCGGATATTCAGGAAAAAGCTCTGAAAGCCCGAAGGCAGCTTGTTCTCGAACTGCCCCTTGACCAGCTCGCCCGACTCGAAGCGCCTGCCCGTCAGACGCCTGGCCCAGTCCCCTGCACTATTGATGCGCATGAGGTCGAACTCGCCGGCCTTGAGCGCCTCCAGTCGCGCCGTGCCGTCCTTGTAGATCTTGATGGTGACGCGGTCGAAATTGGCCAGACCGACACGCACCGGCAAGGCCGCCCCCCAGTAGTCCGGATCGCGGACATAGCTGATGTCCTTGCCGAACTTGACCGGACCGATCTTGTAGGGCCCGCTGCCAATGGGCGTGTCCATCACCACCTGATCGAAAGCCTTCGGCTTGCCATCCGCACCCAGTCCCCAGTCGCGGCTGAACACCGGCAGCAGGGTGCCCACGGTCAGCGGCAGGTCTCGATTGGGTTTCCTGAAACGAAAGCGCACCGTGCGCTCGGCGATCACGTCACAGCCGGCCACCTCGGCAAACAGCGTCTTGTAGCCGGGCGAGACATACTTGCTCAGCAGTGTCTCGAAGCTGTGCTTCACATCCTGGGCAAGCACGGGCTTGCCGTTGTGAAAGCGCGCCTGCTTGCGCAGCCTGAAGGTCGCGGACAGGCCGTCGGGTGCCACCTCCACATCCTCGGCCAGCAGACCGTAGCCCGTGGCCGTCTCGTCCAGACTGGCGGTCAGCAGAGTCTCGAACAGCATGTCCGCCAGATAGGCGGGGGGCGAACCCTTGATGGTGAAAGGGTTGTACTTGTCGAAGGTCGAATAGCGCAGATTGCTGACCATGCGCAGTTCGCCCCCCTTGGGCGCTGCGGGGTTCACATAGTCAAAGTGCTTGAAGTCGGCCGCGTACCTGGGTTGACCCCAGAGCGCATAGCCATGTGCCGCCAGGACAGGTGTGGCAACTTGGGTGCTGACAATCAGGGCTGAGCAAATCATCCAATGGCGCATGCGACAATTCTGCACTACCCCGACTGGTTCGCACCCAGTTCGAGCGGATACGTTTTCAAAGATGGCGCGTCTGCCACAGATGCCGTCATCGCCTCTTTCATTTTTCTTTGGAGAACAACAATGGGTTTTCTCGCCGGTAAAAAGCTGCTGATCACGGGCGTTCTGTCCAACCGTTCCATCGCCTACGGCATCGCCAAGGCCTGCCACGAGCAAGGCGCAGAACTGGCTTTCAGCTACGTGGGCGAGCGCTTCAAGGATCGCATCACCGAGTTCGCTTCCGAATTCAACTCGAGCCTGGTGTTCGACTGCGACGTGGCCGACGACGCGCAGATCGAAGCCATGTTCAAGGGCCTGGGCGATGCCTGGGGCAAGTTCGACGGTTTTGTGCACTCCATCGGTTTTGCCCCCCGCGAAGCCATTGCCGGCAACTTCCTCGACGGCCTGAGCCGCGAATCCTTCAAGATCGCCCACGACATCAGCGCCTACAGCTTCCCAGCGATGGCCAAGGCAGCCCTGCCCTACCTGAACGACAAGTCCTCGCTGCTGACCCTCTCCTACCTGGGCGCTCTGCGCTCCATCCCCAACTACAACACCATGGGTCTGGCCAAGGCATCGCTGGAGGCTTCCGTGCGCTACCTGGCCGAAGCCGTGGGCCGCACCGCCGACGGCCGCGCCATCCGCGCCAACGGCATCTCCGCCGGCCCCATCAAGACGCTGGCAGCCTCGGGCATCAAGGACTTCGGCAAGCTGCTGGGCCGCGTGGCCGATGCCGCGCCCCTGCGCCGCAATGTGACGATTGAAGACGTGGGCAATGTTGCAGCCTTCCTGCTGTCCGACCTGGCCTCCGGCGTGACCGCCGAGATCACCTATGTGGATGGCGGCTTCAGCCAGACCGCCGGCCTGTCGGCCGATCAGGTCTGAGCCCATCGCTCCTGAGGAGACCAGCCCCGCAGGCCTCGAAGGCCTGCGGGGTTTTGCCTTTCTGGCGCCGGGCACCGACATCTTGGCCCTTGCCCTACAAGCACAGTAGAGCACTGACGCTATGGTTCACAGTGTTTTCTCCATGGTTCTGACGAATATTCAAGAGGAGCTTGCATGCCATATCGTTTTCTCATCCTGGCCGCATCCACCGCTGCACTGACGGCCTGCAGCACGCCCGAACCCCAGCCCGCTCAGGCCATCGCCAGATTGCAGGCCACGTCGGGCAGCAAGGTCGGCGGCGATGTGAAATTCACCCAGAAGACGGGCCAGCAGGTCGTGATCAATGCCGTGATTCACGGCCTCCAGCCGAATTCGGAGCACGGCTTCCACATTCACGACAAGGGCGACTGCGGCGACAACGGCAATGCCGCTGCCGGCCACTTCAATCCGCTGGGCAATCCGCATGGAAAATATGACTCGACCCAGCACCACATGGGGGATCTGCCCAGCCTGAAGGCCGACTCCAACGGCGTGGCTACCGTCAATGTGCAGTCGGCAGACATCACCTTGCTGGCCGGCCCTGGCAATGTCATAGGCCGGGCCGTCATCGTCCATGCCCAGCCCGACGACTACACCACCCAGCCCACGGGCAATGCTGGCGCACGCATCGCCTGCGCCGTCATCAGCCGCGACTGAGACCCTGCCCCATGACCCGGGCCGCTGCTCGCTGCAGCGGCTTTTTACATGGGCCTTGCGGAAGGCAGGACGGCGTGCACGCCTGCGCAGCAGCCACCAGTTCGCCAGCCGTGGCGAACGGAGGATCGCGACTGCGGCGCGGTGTGCACCGGACTGGCCGGGCTCCGGGCTGACGGCGCACGAGTGCAGAAGCCCGCGCCCTCTGGCCCGCAGAACAGGTTTTCGGCCAGGGCCCTCAGGCCCGTGACTCAGGCTCTTTCGCAGCCCGCAAGCGCCGGCCATGCGTTGCAAGCCCGCAGCGCCCGAATCTATGGCAGTTGCGCCCCCAGATCACGCGCGGCCTGCAACACGTTTTTGACATAGCGCTCGTCATAGCGATGCGCAGGCATGGTCAGCGTCAAGGCTGCGGCCAGCTCGCCGCTGCGGCGGAAAACCGGGGCCGAAATGCCGGCAATCTCGCTGTGCCTGTCACCCACCAGGGCTTCGTAGCCATCGGCCCGTACACGCGCATAGTGGCTGCGATTTTTCTTCATCCAGTCGCCCAGTTCCGGATCGAAAGCGACCAGCACGCGCCCGCCAGCGCCTTTGTCCAGGGGCAGCAGATCGCCGGTGCGCGCATGGTCGCGCACCGGATGCGGCGAATCCACACGGTACAGACACAGGCGTTCGCGCCCCTGGCGCACATGGTAGGCCGCGCTCTCGCCCGTGGCCTGGACCAGTGCGCGCAGCACCGGCATGACCAGCTTGTCCAGCGAAAAGCTCTGCTCGTAAACCGCGTGCAGCCTGGCCACGGCCGCCCCCACCCCATAGCGCCCATCATCCTGGCGCTGCACCCAGCCTCCATGCTCCAGCGAGGCCAGCAGCCTCAGCACCGTACTTTTGTAAAGACGCGTGCGTTCGGCCAGCTCGGCCAGGCTCAGCGCGGCATCGCCATCCTGGAATGCGCTCAGCACGCTCAGGGCACGGTCCACAGCGGCAACACCGCCAGGCGCAGCATTCTCGTCGGCAATGGATTCATTCAGGGGTTTACGCGGCATCAAAAACTCCTGCCCCTCGGCTTGACAGGGCATCAGGACACAAGGCAGTATTTCAATAGAAAGAATAGTGTTCTATCTAATAGAACAACATTAAAACACCGCGCAAGCAGCGATGCAAGCCCGAAATACAAGTGAGGCACCCATGTCATACCCCCAACGCTTCGATCTCCTGATCAGTGAAGTCGGCCCCCGCGACGGTCTCCAGTCTGTCTCTGCCACCATGAGCACGGCCGATAAATGCACCTGGATCGACGCCCTGGTGGCAGCGGGCGTGCAGGAAATCGAAGTCGGCTCCTTTGTCTCGCCCAAGCTGCTGCCGCAGATGGCCGATGCCGCCGAAGTCGTGCGCCACGCTGTCACCCACCCCGGCGTCACCGTCATGGCCCTGGTGCCCAACCTCAAGGGGGCCGAAGCCGCCATGCGCGCCGGCGCGCACAAGATCACCATGCCGGTATCGGCCAGCCCTGCGCACTCCATGGCCAATGTCCGCAAGACGCCTGAACAGATGGTGGAGGAGGTGCGCAGCATCGCCAGGCTGCGCAACGAGATCGCCCCCGGCGTACATATCGAGGCAGGAATCTCCACCGCTTTCGGCTGCACCTTGCAGGGCCTGGTGCCCGAGGACGAGGTGATCGCTCTGGCTGCAGCCTGCGTGGCCGCCGGCGCCGACGAATCGGGGCTGTCGGACACCACGGGCATGGCCAACCCGGCCCAGGTCAAGCGCCTGTTCACGCGCCTGCGCAGCGAACTCGGCGACCGGGCCGGCGCCGCACACATGCACAACACCCGAGGACTCGGCCTGGCCAACTGCCTGGCCGCCTATGAGGCGGGCGTGCGCACTTTCGATGCCTCCCAGGCCGGACTGGGCGGCTGCCCCTATGCCCCCGGTGCCTCGGGCAATGTGGTGACCGAAGACCTGGTCTTCATGTTCGAAGCCATGGGACTGCGCACCGGCATTGACATTGAGCGATTGCTTGCAGCGCGAGAAACGCTGGCCGCCGGCCTGCCGGGCGAAGCGCTTTACGGCATGCTGCCACCCGCAGGCCTGCCCAAGGGCTTTGTGCCTCACCGTTACTGATCACGCAGCGGCCTGCAACCGCGGCCGAAAACAAGAAGAGATGAATATGTACTCCTCAACCGAATCCGCCGTCACCGGCACCCCCCCCCTGCCCTATGCCGGCATCCGCGTGGTGGAATTCACCCATATGGTCATGGGCCCGAGCTGCGGCCTGATGCTGGCCGATCTGGGCGCAGAAGTCATCAAGGTCGAGCCTGTGGGTCACGGCCGCAACGGAGATGCCACACGCAAGCTGCTGGGCTCGGGATCGGGCTTTTTCCCGCTGTTCAACCGCAACAAGAAAAGCCTGACGCTGGATCTGCAGACCCCCGAGGGCCAGGAAGCGGCGCTGCGGCTGATCGCCACGGCCGATGTAGTGACCGAGAACTTCAAGCCGGGCACCATGGCCAAGCTCGGTCTGGACTATGAAAGTCTCAAGCAGCAGTTTCCACGCCTCATCTACGTGAGCCACAAAGGGTTTCTGCCCGGCCCCTACGAGCACCGCACGGCCCTGGACGAGGTGGTGCAGATGATGGGCGGCCTGGCCTATATGACAGGACGCCCCGGCGACCCGCTGCGCGCGGGCACCAGTGTCAACGACATCATGGGCGGCATGTTCGGTGCCATGGGTGCCATGGCAGCCCTGGCGCAGCGCGAGAAAACGGGCAAGGGCCAGGAAGTGCAAAGCGCACTGTTCGAGAACAATGTGTTTCTGATCGCCCAGCACATGATGCAGTACGCAGTGACCGGCAAGCCCGCAGCCCCGATGCCCGCGCGCATTTCGGCCTGGGCCATCTACGACGTGTTCGAAGTTCAGGGCGGCGAGCAGATCTTTCTGGCCGTGGTCAGCGATGGCGCATGGCGCGAGTTCTGCGATGCCTTCGGCCTGGCCCAGCTGCGCGACGATCCGCGCCTTGGCAGCAACAACGACCGCGTGCAGGCCCGCAGCTGGCTGATGCCGCTGCTGCGCGAAACCATGGCCGGCTATAGCGCCACGCATATTGCCCAGATCTTCGAGGACAAGGGCCTGCCGTTCGCGCCCATCGCCCGTCCGCACGACCTGCTCGAGGACCCGCACCTCAACGCCACCGGCGCGCTGGCCCCCATCACCTTGCCCGACGGCCGCGACAGCAAGACCGTGCTGCTGCCGCTGACCCTGGACGGCAAGCATCTGCAGGTGCGCCTCTCGCCGCCCAGGCTCGGCGAGCACAGCCTGGAGATTCTGACGGCGCTGGGCTATAGCCAGGATCAGGCCCAGGCACTGGCACAGGGCCAGTCCGACTGAGCGGCCCTGCGCGGCCATCGCTGCGCACCACACGCCCCCAGAACAGGACGCCCAGGCGCGCCCTGCGGGATTCTTTACCCCAACTTCCAGATTTCAGGAGACAAAACCATGCCACACAGCCCTTCCTACCGACACCCGAACCGCCGCCTGACGATGGCAGCATGCGCGCTGACGGCCATGACGCTTGCCGCAGGCAGTGCTGCGGCCCAGCCCGGCGAATGGCCCTCCAAGTCCATCCGCATGGTCGTGCCCTTCACGCCTGGCGGCGGCACCGACACGGTGACGCGCCAGATCAGCGAGCGCATGGCGACCGCGAACCGCTGGGTCATCGTGGTGGACAACAAGCCCGGCGCAGGCGGGAATATCGGACTGGATGCCGTCGCCAAGGCACCGGCCGACGGCTATACCTTCGGCATGGGACAGACCGCCAATCTGGCCATCAATCCCTCGCTGCTGCCCAGCATGCCGTTCAACGCCAAGACCGATCTGCTTCCCGTGGCGCTGGTGGCCTCGCAGCCCGTGGTGCTGGTCGTGCCCACCGATTCGCCCTGGAAATCGCTGCAGGATCTGATCGCCGCAGCCAAGGCCCAGCCCGGCGCCATCAAGCAAGGCCTGGCTTCCACGGGCACCGTCGGCCATCTCGCAGGGGAAATGCTGTCCTTCAAGGCCAAGATCGATGTGCTCAACGTGCCTTACAAGGGCGCCGCGCCGGCCGTGACCGATCTGCTGGGCAAGCAGACCCACTATATGTTCGGCACACCCCAGGCGGTCTACCCCATGATCAAGGGCCAGCGCCTGCGCGCACTGGCCGTGACCTCGGCCAAGCGTCTTGCCATCCTGCCCCAGGTTCCTACCGTGGCAGAGTCCGGATTTCCCGGCTTCGAAGCCGTGGACTGGAAGCTGATCGTGGCCCCCAGAAACACGCCTGCAGCGCTGGCGCAGAAGATCAACGCCGCAGTGAACACCGGCTTGCAGGACCCTGCCGTGCTCAGGCAGCTGCAGTCCGAAGGCAGTACGCCCATGGGCGGCAGTCTTCAGGATGCCCAGGCCTATCTGCAGAAGGAGCAGGCCAGCTGGGCCGCGCTGATCCGCGACGCGAAGATTACTCTGGAATAGCCATCAAACGCAGGAGCGGCTTGCGCAATCACCACCTGTGCCTCGAATAGCTTCATGCCTATACACAACTCAGTGCAGGCGCAAGCAGCTACTATTTATGCTGCATGCGGCGCAGCCGCTGAATGAACAGCACGGCCAGGCTCGCGCCTGCGGCATTGGCCAGCGCATCGAGCCACTCGCCTGACCGCGTGGTGGAGAAGCCGGCCTGCAGCAGCTCGATCGCACCGCCATAGCCGGCACAGACCAGCACCACGGCCAGGGCTTTCCCGGCGGTCCAGCGCAATCCCGTAGCATGCGCACGCGCCAGCCCCGCGCAGCAGAGCAAACCCGCCAGCACCGCATGCAGGCCGGCATGCACCAGCTTGTCCGTGTGCTCGACGCCACGCAGAAACGGGAACAGCCCGAGAATCATCCCGCCGCTGCTGCCGGTCTCATTGAGGCAGCCCCAGAGCATGAACAAGGCCCAGCCCAGGCTGGCTGCAGCCAACAGTCTCCACAGAGGCACGGCGCCGGCCGGTTGCAGGAATGAAGGCATGGCAGGGATATGAAAAAGCCCGAAGTGCAGGCACTCCGGGCTGATGGGCAAAAAGCCGGGATCGCCCCGGCCTTGCACAAGCCAAGGCTTATGCAGCCTTTCTTGCCGTTTTGGCCGCAGCCTTCGCTGCAGGCTTCGCAGCAGACTTGGCAGCCGCCTTTGTTGCCGCCTTTTTGGCAGGCGCCTTGGCGCCTGTCGTGGCTCCGCGCGCCGCAGCCGTCTTCTTGGCAGCAGGCTTCTTCAACGCAACCGTCTTCTTCACTGCCACAGGCTTGACGCTTTCCTCGGCCACGCAGTCCGCGTAGTAGCGGATCTCGCCGTTTTCGTCTTCCAGTTCCACCAGGCCGTGGATATCGGTCTCGAAGCCCGGGCACTCCTTGGCGAACTCACGCGCGAACACCAGGTAGTCCACGATCTTCTTGTTGAAGACTTCACCAGGGATCAGCAGCGGAATTCCGGGGGGGTACGGCGTGACCAGGCCCACGGTGGTGCGGCCGACCAGGTGGTCGATTTCCACACGCTCGGTCTTGCGCTGCGCGATATGCGCATAGGCATCCGAGGGCTTCATCGCAGGCTTGAGATCCGACAGATACATCTCGGTCGTCAGGCGGGCAATGTCGTACTTGGCATACAGCTCGTGCACGTGCTGGCACAGGTCCTTGAGGCCCATGCGCTCGTAGCGGCGGTGCTGCTGACAGAACTCGGGCAGGATGCGCGCCAGCGGCTGGTTGCGGTCGTAGTCGTCCTTGAACTGCTGCAGCGCCGTCAGCATGGTGTTCCAGCGGCCCTTGGTGATACCGATGGTGAACATGATGAAGAAGGAATACAGGCCGGTCTTCTCGACCACCACGCCGTGCTCGGCCAGGTATTTGGTGACGATGGACGCAGGAATGCCGGTGTCGGCAAAGTCGCCGTCCAGATCCAGCCCGGGCGTGACGATGGTGGACTTGATCGGGTCCAGCATGTTGAAGCCGTCGGCCAGATCGCCAAAACCGTGCCAGTTGTCGAACTCCTTGCCGTTCTTTTTGGAGCGGGTCTTGGTCGATGCATCGGTGCCGCGGATGATCCAGTCCTGGGCCGTGCCCACGCCCTCCTCGGCCAAGGCTTCAGGACCCCAGACCTCGAACCACCAGTCGTCGTCGCCGAACTCGTCTTCCACCTTGCGCATGGCGCGCCGGAAGTCCAGCGCCTCGACAATCGACTCCTCCACCAGAGCCGTGCCGCCGGGGGGCTCCATCATGGCGGCAGCCACGTCGCAGCTGGCAATGATGCTGTACTGGGGACTGGTCGAGGTGTGCATCAGGTACGCCTCGTTGAACAGCGGGTGATCCAGCTTCTCCGTCTGGCTGTCCTGCACCAGGACATGAGAGGCCTGACTGATGCCGGCCAGCAGCTTGTGGATGGACTGGGTGGCATAGACCACCGAGTGCACCGGGCGCTTGCGCTTCTTGCCCATGGCGTGATAGCTGCCATAGAAGGGGTGGAAGGCCGCATGGGGCAGCCAGGCTTCATCGAAATGCAGATTGGCCACATAGCCGTCCAGCATGCTCTTGATGGTTTCCGTGTTGTAGAGCACGCCGTCGTAGGTGGACTGCGTCAGGGTCAGCACGCGCGGCTTGACCGCCTTGGCATCCACACCCTTGAGCAGCGGGTTGGCGGCAATCTTGGCCTGGATCGACTCCACGCTGAACTCGCTTTGCGGAATCGGGCCGA
Organism: Comamonas sp.; assembly: GCF_009360615.1. Lineage (GTDB taxonomy): Bacteria > Pseudomonadota > Gammaproteobacteria > Burkholderiales > Burkholderiaceae_C > Comamonas. The sequence continues at coordinate 2,556 of NZ_SPEY01000027.1, read as the reverse complement.
TGATGCCGAAGTGATTGCGCGTGGGCTTGAGAAACACCGGAATCGCGCCGGTCATGATGATGGAGTGCAGGATGGACTTGTGGCAGTTGCGGTCCACCACCACCACATCGCCCGGGGCCACGGTGTGGTGCCAGACGATCTTGTTGGAAGTCGAGGTGCCATTGGTCACAAAGTAGCAGTGATCGGCATTGAAGATGCGTGCCGCATTGCGCTCGGACTCGCCGATGGCGCCGTTGTGGTCCAGCAGCTGGCCCAGCTCCTCCACGGCATTGCAAACGTCGGCGCGCAGCATGTTTTCACCGTAGAACTGGTGGTACATCTGGCCGACGGGACTCTTGAGAAAGGCCACGCCACCCGAGTGACCGGGGCAGTGCCAGCTGTAGGAGCCGTCTTCGGCGTAGTCGAGCAGCGCCTTGAAGAACGGGGGCTGGACGCTTTCCAGATAGCTCTTGGCTTCGCGGATGATGTGCTTGGCCACGAACTCGGGCGTATCCTCGAACATGTGGATGAAGCCATGCAGCTCACGCAGAATGTCGTTGGGCAGGTGACGGCTGGTCTTGGTCTCGCCGTAGATATAGATGGGCACCTCCTCATTCTTGCGGCGCACTTCACCGATGAAGTCGCGCAGGCTGTGAATGATGGGGTCCTTGTCGCCGCCGAGCTGGAATTCCTCGTCGTCGATCGACAAAATAAAGGCGCTGGCCCGGCTTTGCTGCTGGGCGAACTGCGACAGATCGCCATAGCTGGTCACGCCCAGGACTTCAAAGCCCTCTTCTTCAATGGCTTGAGCCAGGGCGCGGATGCCCAGTCCCGAGGTGTTCTCGGAACGATAGTCCTCGTCGATGATGACGATGGGAAAGCGAAACTTCATGAACAGCCTCCGTACCAATCAGGCCTAAAAAACGAAACAGCCGCGAAGTGTAAGGAATATCCTTATTGCGGCTTTGAAACAGGCTGTATTTAACCCAGAATGTGGTGCACTAAATACAGGCATTAACAGGAGCTCAGATATGGATCACTCCACCGCGTGGTGGTTGCTTGCAGGTTTGCTGGTCATTGCCGAACTGTTGACCGGTACTTTCTATCTCCTCATGCTGGCGCTCGGCGCCATGGCCGGAGCGCTTTGCGCCCACTTCGGCACAGGCAGCAGCAGCCAGATCGTCGCGGCGGCCGCGCTCGGCTCCGGCGCCGTCCTCGCCTGCTACCTGCTGCGCAAGCGCAGCCCGCGCAGACAGCCCGCCTCCAGCAATCGCGATGTCAACATGGATGTGGGCGAAACCGTGGTCGTGGAGCAGTGGAATGCCGACGGCACGGCCCAGGTCCGCTATCGCGGTGCCACCTGGACCGTCATGGGACGCCAGGGCGCCCTGCCCATTCCCGGCACTCATCGCGTGGCCGAAGTCATCGGCAACCGCCTTCTGGTCGACAAGATCTGATCATCCACCGGCCCCGGCATGGTTATGCTGGGCCCTGGAAAACCTCTCACTCTTTCTTCACACCAACGCCCCACAAGGGCTGGAGACAATATGGATTACGCAGTCCCCCTCGCCATCGCCATCATTGCCGTCATCTTCATCGTGCGCTCGATCAAGGTGGTTCCCCAGCAGCACGCATGGGTCAAGGAGCGTCTGGGCAAATATGCGGGAACGCTCACGCCCGGCCTGAACTTTCTGATCCCTTTCGTGGACCGCATCGCCTACAAGCACAGCCTCAAGGAAATTCCCCTGGACGTGCCCAGCCAGGTCTGCATCACGCGCGACAACACCCAGCTGACCGTGGACGGCATTCTCTACTTCCAGGTCACCGACCCCATGCGCGCCAGCTACGGCTCGTCCAACTACATCATGGCCGTCACCCAGCTCGCCCAGACCTCGCTGCGCAGCGTGATCGGCAAGCTGGAGCTGGACAAGACCTTTGAGGAACGCGACATGATCAACGCCCAGGTCGTCAATGCCATCGACGAGGCCGCGCTGAACTGGGGCGTGAAGGTGCTGCGCTACGAGATCAAGGATCTGACGCCGCCCGCAGAGATTCTGCGCGCCATGCAGGCCCAGATCACGGCCGAACGCGAGAAGCGGGCCCTGATCGCCGCCTCCGAAGGCCGCCGTCAGGAACAGATCAACATCGCCACCGGCGAGCGTGAGGCCTTCATTGCCCGCTCCGAAGGCGAAAAGCAGGCTGCCATCAACAAGGCCCAGGGTGAGGCAGCTGCCATCACCACCGTGGCAGAAGCCACGGGGCAGGCGCTGGAGCGTGTGGCCACGGCCATTCGCCAGCCCGGCGGCGAGCAGGCGGTTCAGCTCAAGGTGGCCGAGAGTGCGGTGGACGCCTACAGCAAGGTGGCGGCGGACGCCAACACCACCCTGGTCATCCCTGCGAACATGACGGAGGTCTCCGGCCTGATTGCCTCCGCCATGAAAATGGTGCAGGTGGGCAAGAGCGCCTGAGCGCCGCGCTTCATGCGCCGTGCAGAAAAGAACTTTCTGCACTTTCATTTTGAGGTCGAAATTTCTGGTTAGAATAGCGGCTTCATCACACGGAGCGGTGGATGAGTGG
>NZ_SPEY01000111.1 GCF_009360615.1 Comamonas sp. | reverse complement strand
GCCGTGGCCGCTGCCACCGCCGCGTTCCCGGCCTGGTCCACCTCGGGCATCCAGGCGCGCTCCGACGCCCTGGACAAGATCGGCACGGAGATCCTGGCGCGCAAGGCGGAGCTGGGCGAGCTGCTGGCCCGCGAAGAAGGCAAGACCCTGCCCGAAGCCATGGGCGAAGTCGGCCGCGCCGGCCAGATCTTCAAGTTCTTTGCCGGCGAATGCCTGCGCCTGACGGGCGAGACCGTGCCTTCGGTGCGCCCCGGCATAGCCGTGGAAATCACGCGCGAGCCCATCGGCGTGGTCGGCCTGATCACGCCCTGGAACTTCCCCATCGCCATCCCGGCCTGGAAGATCGCCCCGGCCCTGGCTTTTGGCAACTGCGTGGTGCTGAAACCCGCCGACCTGGTGCCCGGCAGCGCCTGGGCCCTGGCCGACATCATCCACCGCAGCGGCATTCCCGCCGGCGTCTTCAACCTGGTCATGGGCCCGGGCCGGGTGATCGGCGAGGCCCTGGTCAACCACGCCGACGTGGCGGCCATCAGCTTCACGGGCTCGACCGGCGTGGGCCGCGGCATTGCCGAAGCCTGCGTCAAAAGCGGCAAGAAGGTGCAGCTGGAAATGGGCGGCAAGAACCCCCAGATCGTGCTGGACGATGCCGACCTGAACCAGGCCGTGGAACTGTCGGCCCAAAGCGGCTTCTACTCCACGGGCCAGCGCTGCACGGCATCGAGCCGCCTCATCGTCACCGACAAGATCTACCCGGCCTTCATCGAAGCCCTGCAGGCGCGCATGGCCCAAATCAAGGTCGGTGACGCACGTGCCGCCGGCACCGACATGGGCCCCGTGGTCAGCCAGGCACAGCTGGAGCAGGACCTGGGCTACGTGGAAATCGCCAAGGCCGAAGGCGCCCGCCTGGCCGCTGGCGGAGGCCGCGTGGCCTGCCACACGGGCAGCGGCAAGGACGGCTTTTACATGGCGCCCACGCTGTTCGTGGACACGGAAGCCGGCATGCGCATCAACCGCGAGGAAGTCTTCGGCCCCGTGGTCAGCGTGCTCCGCGCCAAGGATTACGAAGAAGCCCTGGCCCTGTCCAACGACACGCCGTTCGGCCTGTCGGCGGGCATTGCCACCACCAGCCTCAAGTACGCCACGCACTTCAAGCGCCACAGCCAGGCCGGCATGGTCATGGTCAACCTGCCGACGGCGGGTGTGGACTACCACGTGCCGTTTGGCGGTCGCAAGGGCAGCAGCTACGGCCCGCGCGAGCAGGGGCGCTATGCCCAGGAGTTCTACACCACGGTGAAGACGGCCTATACGCTGGCGTGATGCGCTGGTCTGAGCGAGATCGTCGATTGTTGCTTCTCTTTGCCGGGCCTTGGGCCCGGCTTTTCATGGCGCTGTGGGGATCAGCCCAGCAGCGCCGCCCTGATGGTCTTGACACCGTCGGCGTTGTCCCAGACCCCTTCTTCCAGCGCATCGTGAATGGTCTTGTCCAGCGCGGCTGCCAGTTGCTCGCGTGTCTGGGCAGCCTGGGGGCTGGCGTCCAGCACGATGCGCAAGGCGGTGGCCAGTGCCGTGATCTGGGCTGTGAGATTGACGACGGCGGTGTTGGAGCTCATGAGCCGGTCCTTGAAATGTCGATGAACAGGGCAGCTGGCCTGGCGCGCAGTGCGGGGTGCCCAGCTGTCAACGGCCTTCAGTGTCGCGCGGGTGGATACTGCTGTTAACGTATCAACAATGAGCGGCGGCCGCGAAGATCTCGCCTGGTTTCCAGGGGCAAGGTCTTCAGATGCTTTACGGTAAAGCACCGGCAGCTACTGTTTTTGAGAGTTCTATAAGACAGGAGAGACAAGAGCATGAGCCTGAAGAGAGTCTGTATCTACGGTGCCGGCGCCATTGGCGGCTGGCTGGGTGTGGCGCTGGCCAGGGCCGGCTGCGAGCTGAGCGCCGTGGCGCGGGGCCAGACGCTGGCTGCGCTGCAGCACAACGGCCTGACGCTGGTGCATGGCGAGGAGCGCGAGACCGTGGCCGTCAATGCGCAGCAGGACCCGGCCGCCCTGGGCGTGCAGGATCTGGTAGTGATTGCCGTCAAGGCACCCTCCATGCCCGATGTGGCCCGTGCCGTTGCCCCGCTGATCGGCCCGCAGACCCTGGTGCTGACCGCCATGAACGGCGTGCCCTGGTGGTTTCTGGCCGGTGGCGTGGATGCAGGCCTGCGCGGCCTGCAGCTCAAGGCCGTGGATCCGCAGGGCGAGATTGCGCGCGCCATTCCTACCGGGCAGGTGCTCGGGTCGGTGGTGCATGCCAGCTGCTCGCTCGACGCGCCGGGCGTGGTGCGCCGGCATTTCGGCAACAGCCTCATCGTTGGCGAGCCAACGGCCCTGCCCGGCGATGCGCCCACGCCGCGCCTGCTGGCACTGGCCGATCTGCTGCGCGCGGGCGGCATCGAGGTCCGACTCAGCGACAACATCCAGCGCGACGCCTGGTACAAGCTCTGGGGCAATATGACCATGAACCCCGTCAGTGCGATCACGGGCGCGACCACGGACAGGATTCTGGGCGATGAGCTGGTGCGCAACTTCATCACGGCCGTGATGCTGGAGGCCCGGGAAATCGGCGCGCGCATCGGCCTGCCGATTGCCGACAGCCCGCAGGACCGTCATCAGGTCACGCTCAAGCTGGGCGGCTTCAAGACCTCCATGCTCCAGGATGTGGAAGCCGGCAAGCCGGTGGAGCTGGACGCCCTGGTGGGCGCCGTGCGCGAGATGGGTGCCATGTGCGGCATGAGCACGCCGTTCACCGATGCCCTGCTGGGGCTGACGCGGCTGCGCGCGCAGCAGCTGGGTCTGTATCCGGCGTAAGGCAGTGGCGGGCAGGGCGGTCTTGGGCCTAGACTAGGCTGCATGAGCACCACATCTACCCAGACCGCCACTCTCAAGTCCGCGTCCGCGCAGGACAGTCATTGGGCCACGCTGTGCGTGGTGACGACCACCGTTGGGCATTCGGCCGAGGCCGAGGACATGGCGCGGGCGCTGGTCGCGGCCAAGGCTGCGGCCTGTGTGCAGACCGAGCGCATCACCTCGTATTACGAGTGGGACGGCGTGCTGCAGACCGCTCCCGAATGGCGCCTGACCTGCAAGACCCTGCCCGAGGCACTGCCACGGCTGACTGCGCTGCTGCGCAGCCATCACAGCTATGAAGTTCCCCAGATCACCATGCGCACCGAGCGCTGCCTGAACGACTATGCCAAGTGGATCAAGCAGCAGGTGCAGCTCTGAAGTCTGAATAAAAAAGGAGCGCCTTGCGCGCTCCTTCATTGGGTTTCAGTGCTGAATCTATCTGAAAACTCGATAGATAAATCGCTGGCAGCTATGGTTCTTGTGCTTCAGGACAGCAGGGCCTGGGCGAACTCGCGTGCGCTGAAGGTTTCCAGATCCTCGATCTTCTCGCCCACGCCGATGAAGTAGACGGGCACGGGGCGCTCCTGCGCAATCGCGGCCAGCACGCCGCCCTTGGCCGTGCCGTCGAGCTTGGTGACGATCAGGCCCGTGAGCTGCAGTGCATCGTCGAAGGCGCGCACCTGGGTCAGGGCGTTCTGGCCGGTGTTGCCGTCAATCACCAGCAGCACCTCGTGCGGCGCCGTGCCGTCGGCCTTGCTCACCACGCGCTTGATCTTCTTGAGCTCTTCCATCAGATGCAGCTGCGTAGGCAGGCGTCCGGCCGTATCGACCAGCACCACATCCTTTTTGCGGGCCTTGCCGGCGGAGACGGCATCGAAGCTCACGGCGGCGGGGTCGCCACCGTCCTGGCTGATGATTTCCACGGTGTTGCGATTGGCCCAGACGCCCAGCTGCTCGCGCGCGGCAGCGCGGAAGGTGTCGGCGGCGGCCAGCAGCACGGACTGCTCTCCGTCGGCAAGATGCTTGGTCAGCTTGCCGATGGACGTGGTCTTGCCCGCACCGTTGACGCCGGCCACCATGATGACGGTCGGGGTGTGCTCGCCGATGGTCAACGGTTTTTCCAGGGGCCTCAGCAAATCGGTCAACGCATCGGCCAGCAGCGCCTTGACGGCTGCGGGCTCGGTGGTCTTGGTTTCCTTGACGCGGCGCTTCAGGTCTTGCAGCAGATGCTGGGTGGCCTTGACGCCGGTGTCGGCCATCAGCAGCGCGTCCTCCAGCTCTTCATAGAGCCGGTCGTCGATCTGCGTGCCGGTAAAGACGGTGGCGATGCCGGAGCCGGTCTTGCGCAGACCGGCTTTCAGGCGTTCCATCCAGCCTTGACGGGAATTCGGGGCTTGCGGCTTTGCGGTAGGCTCGGGGGGGGCTACAAAATCCTGAGTGGCAGGCAGATCTTCGCCGGCCTTGGCGGTCGCACCGCCGCCAAAGGGCTTGCGCCACCAGGCGCTGCTGCCACTATCGGCAGGCGCAGCAGGCGTATCCTGTGGAGCGGGCCTGGTTGGCGCAGCAGACGCAGACGCAGGCGCCGCGGTTGTCTCGGCAGCGGGCGTGGTGTTCACCGCATCGGGTGAACTGGGCTTTTTCTTGAAAAAACTGAACATTGGCGGGTTTTTAGAATCGCATCATTCTATGAAACATGTACGCGCACTCCCTGTACTGGGCTTAATGGCCTGTTTGAGCGCTGGGGCAGCCTTGGCTGCGCCGGGCGCATCGTCGCAACCTGTGCCTGCTGCTGCCACGGCGGCCGCGCCGCAAGTGCAGCAGTTCACGCTGAAGAACGGCATGCAGCTGATCGTGCTGCCCGACCGGCGCGCGCCCACGGCCGTGCACATGGTCTGGGTACGTGTGGGCTCCATGGACGAGGTCGACGGCACCACGGGCGTGGCCCATGCGCTGGAGCACATGATGTTCAAGGGCTCCAAAAGCGTCAAGCCCGGAGACTTCTCGCGTCGCGTGGCGGCGCTGGGTGGCCAGGAAAACGCGTTCACCTGGCGTGACTACACCGGCTATTACCAGCAGATTCCGTCCAACCGTCTGGAAGACGTGATGAAGCTGGAATCCGATCGTTTTGCCAACAACCAGTGGCCGGACTCCGAATTCAAGAAGGAAATCGAGGTCATCAAGGAAGAGCGCCGCATGCGCACCGACGACCAGCCGCGCGCCATGCTGATGGAGCAACTGATGGCGGCCACCTTCATGGCCTCGCCCTATCGCCGCCCCGTGGTGGGCTGGATGAGCGATCTGGACTCCATGACGCCCGGCGATGTGCGCGACTTCCACAAGCGCTGGTATGTGCCGTCCAATGCCGCTGTGGTCGTGGTGGGGGATGTGAATGTCAACCAGGTGCGTGCCTGGGCCGAGAAGTATTACGGCAGCATTCCCGCGCGCGCCCTGCCCCAGCGCAAGCCCCAGACCGAACCCCGGCAGATCGGCGTGCGCCGCATCGAGGTCAAGCAGCCGGCCGAGCAGGCCTTTATCGCCATGGCCTATCGCACGCCCACGCTGAAGAGCGTGGACAAGCTGCAGGCCGAGGACAGGGATGCGCTGGCGCTGCTGGTCCTGTCCGCCGTGCTGGACGGCTATGACGGGGCCCGCCTGGAGCGCGCCCTGGTGCAGGGCGAAGGTCAGGCCAACGGCCGTGTGGCCGATAGCGCCGGCAGCTCGGCCAACATCATGGGGCGCGGGCCCAGCCTGTTCATGCTGACCGGCGTACCGGCCCGGGGCAAGACCGTGGCCGATGTGGAGGCCGCCTTGCGCGCCCAGATCAAGAAGGTGGCCGAGGAGGGCGTGCAGGCTGACGAGCTGGAGCGCGTCAAGACGCAGTGGATGGCCTCCAACGTCTATGAGCGCGATTCCGTCATGGGCCAGGCCCAGAACCTGGGCAACTACTGGATCCAGAACATGCCGCTGGATGCCGAGGACAAGCTGCTGGCCGAGCTGCAGAAAGTCACTTCCGATGACGTGAAGGCGGTGGCCGCCAGGTATTTCGGAGACGACCAGCTCACGGTCGGCACCCTGGTGCCCCAGCCGCTGCCCGCAGGCGCCAAGCCCCAGCGCCCCATGTCCGGCAAGGCCGAGGCCGGCGGTTCGGTGCATTGAGATGCAAGACCCCCTGAGCCGCTTTGCCTGGGCGGCCCCGCGCCTTGCCCTCTCTCCAGCGCTGCGTGCTGCAGTCGAGGGACGCAGCCTTCGCAGCGCGACGGCCCTTGCCGGGCTGCTCGCGCATGGGGCAAACCCCCGCTGATGCGGCGTCATGGAAAACTGAGGTTGAACACATGAAAACTATGAAGAAGATAGCTGCTGGTGCTTTTGTGGTGAGCGCTGGCATGGGTTTTCTGACCCAATCCGCATGGGCCTTGCTGCCGATAGAGCACTGGACCCAGCCCAGCGGTGCCCAGGTGTGGCTGGTGCAAAGTCCCGGCATTCCCATGGTGGATGTGCAGGTGGATTTTGACGCCGGCAGCCGCCGTGACCCCGAGGACAAGCAGGGCCTGGCGGCGGCCGTTGCGATGATGTCTTCCAAGGGCATCAAGGCGGCGGGCGATGCGCCTGCGCTGGATGAGAACGGCCTGGGCCAGGCCTGGGCCGATCTGGGAGCCAGCTTTGGCGCCAGCGCGGGGCGCGACAGCTTCAGTTTCGGCCTGCGCACCCTGACCGTGCCCAAGCTGCAGCAAAAAGCCGTGGCCCTGGCGGCGCGCCAGATCGCGTCTCCCAGTTGGCCCGAGGCCGTGTGGCAGCGTGACCGCGAGCGCTGGAGTGCCTCCATCAGGGAAGCCGACACCCGTCCCGGCACCGTGGCCTCCAAGGCCTTCCGCAAGGCCGTGTTCGGTAGTGCGCCCTACGGCTATCAGACCACGGTCGACAGCCTGGGCCGGATCGATATCTCTGCCATGCAGGATTTCCACCGCAAGCTGATTGCAGCCTGCCGCGCCAAGGTCAGCGTGGTGGGAGCGGTCAATCGCCAGCAGGCCGATGCCATGGTCAAGCAGTTGCTGGGGCCGCTGCAGGCCACCAATGGCAACGACTGCCCGCCGTTGCCTGCCGTGAGCAAGGTTCAGGACCTGGAGCAAGCCAAGGTCGAGAACATCCCGTTCGAGTCGGCCCAGGCCCAGGTGCTCATCGGCCAGCCCGGCATTGCGCGCAACAACCCCGACTTTCTGGCCGTGATGGTGGGCAACCATATTCTGGGCGGGGGCGGCTTCACCTCCCGGTTGATGGAGGAGGTGCGTGAAAAGCGGGGGCTGACCTACGGGGTCTCCAGCGACTTCTCGCCGGGACTCGATCGCGGCGCGTTCATCATCGGCCTGCAGACCCGACCCGATCAGGCGGCCGAGGCGCTCAAGGTCTCTCAGGACGTGCTGCGCAAATTCATTGCCGAGGGGCCGACCGACAAGGAACTCAAGGCAGCCAAGGACAATCTGATCGGCGGCTTCGCCCTGCGCATCGACAGCAACCGCAAGCTGCTGGGCAACGTGGCCAACATCGCCTGGAATGGCCTGCCGCTCGATTATCTGGAGCACTGGACCGATCGCGTTCAGGCTCTGACCACCAGGGACGTGAAGGAGGCGATGCAGCGCATGGTTCAGCCCGAGCGCATGGTCACCATCACTCTCGGAGCCAAGCCATGAGCCGCAGTGCCATCAAGCTACACACCCCCGCAGGCCGCAAGGCGCTGGACAAGATGATTCACGAGTCCGAGCGCAAGGCGCAGGAGCTGGCGGCCAGCCGCCCGGCCCGTCCCGGAGCCAAGGCTGCCCAGCCTGCCGCCGCCAAGCCGGCGGCCACCGGGGCTGGTGAAATCCGCATCATCGGCGGGCAATGGCGCCGCACGCGTCTGGCCGTGGCGCAGAAGCCCGGGCTGCGGCCCACGCCCGATCGCGTGCGCGAGACCCTGTTCAACTGGCTGGGCCAGGACCTGAGCAACTGGAAATGCATCGATGCCTTCGCGGGCACGGGGGCACTGGGTTTCGAGGCCGCATCGCGCGGTGCCAGCAGCGTCATCATGAACGAGCAGGATGCCGCCCTGGTGCAGCAGCTGCAGCGTCTTCAGCAAAAGCTCGATGCCAGGATGGTCAAGGTGCAGCGCGGCGATGCACTGAGCTGCCTGAAGACCGTGGCGGGGCAGGATCTGATTTTTCTGGACCCCCCATTCGGGCAGGCCGAGCTGTTCGAGCCCGCGCTCAAGGCCGCCACGGCGGCCCTGAATGAAGGCGGCTTCATTTATCTGGAAGCCCCAGAAGCCTGGGTCGAGGATCGCCTGCTGGAAATGGGGCTGGAGTTGCACCGCTATCTGAAGGCCGGCGCCGTCCATGCGCATCTGCTGAAGAAACAGTAGCAATTGTCTTCCGAACCGGGAGCTGCTGGCGCTTCGGGCAGAGGCGCGAGCAGCTCTTTTTTGCATGGGGCAGCGCTTCGCAGGCCTGAATGCATAATCTCTTCACGCTGCACTGCAGCAGCCCTCACCCTCATCAAGACCCGCAGGAGAGAGATACGCCATGAGCCAGGACCTGATTGCTGTTTACCCCGGAACCTTTGACCCGATCACGCTGGGGCATGAAGATGTGGTGCGCCGGGCTGCACAGCTGTTTGGCAAGGTCATCGTGGCGGTGGCGGCAGGTCATCACAAAAAGACGCTGTTTTCGCTGGAGGAGCGCATTGCCATGGTGCGCGAGGCCTGCGCCAATTATCCGCAGGTACAGGTGGAGAGCTTTGACGGGCTGCTGGCGCATTTTGTGCTCGCACGTGGCGCCAAGGCCATGGTGCGCGGCCTGCGCGCGGTGACGGACTTTGACTATGAGTTCCAGCTTGCCGGCATGAACCGCACGCTGATGCCCGAAGTGGAAACCGTGTTCCTCACGCCCAGCGATCGCTATCAGTTCATCAGCTCCACCTTTGTGCGCGAGATTGCCACGCTCAATGGCGATGTGGACAAGTTCGTCTCCAAGGGCGTGCATGCACGACTGATGGCCAAGGTCGGCCGCAATGCCTGAGTCATCAGTCTCTGCGGCCCGTCAGCCCGCCGCGGTAGCTGCTGATGGTCTCATGGACGAAGCGCAGCTTGTCCCAGGCAGGGCCGGAAATCGCGAAAGGGTAGGCGTCGCCATGGCCGAGGCTGCGATTGAGGCTGTTGTGCAGGAGTGTGAGCGGCACCCACTGGGATTGCATCACTGCAAAGTCGGGCGGTAACGGCCCCAGCGGATTCACGATGCGCTGCTGGCCCGCGCTGGGGATGTCCGGAACGGTAATGCAGGTCCCGTAGCTGGCTGCGGTCTCCAGCAGGTCCACCATGTGCAGGTAATGGGCCCAGGTTTCCGCCCAGTCCTCCCAGGGATGCGCCGTGGCATAGGCGCTGATGAACTGGCTGCGCCAGCGGTTGTCCAGCGGGTCCTTGTCATAGTAGCGCTGCAGTGCCAGCGCATAATCCTGATTCTCATGGCCAAACAATGCTCTGAAGCGTTCCAGATGCGCGCTGTTGGCGATCAGCTGATCCCAGTAGAAGTGGCCTGATTCATGGCGCAGATGTCCTATCAGTGTGCGATAAGGCTCGTGCAGGGCCTGGCGGCGCTTGGTGCGCTCGTCGTCGTCGGCCTCGACCACATTGAGCGTAATCATGCCGCTGGCATGGCCGGTCATCACGGGGTTCTGACCGGGCAGGTCTGCAAGCAGGGAAAAGCGAGGCTCGGCCATGCGATGCCCATGCGGGTCCACCAGGCCTAGTCTGGCCAGGGTGTAGAACAGCCGTCGCTTGGCGACCTCGATCTTGGCCCAGCGCATTTGGTTGGCAGGATCGCTATCGTCGGGCAGCCATTCCGTCTGGCGGCAGGAAACGCACAACGGCTGTGGGTCCGAAGCCTCGATCGCAAAATTGCACAGGCTGATGTCGTGGCGGTGGGCGCAGGGGCGGTAGCGGGCGTCGGGGCCGGTTGGCGGCAGAATCCCGACGCGCAGCTGGTCGGGCAGAAAAGCCTGGCTGGCACCGCAATGCACGCATTGCAGGCTTTCGAAATAGATCAGATGGCCGCAGGCCTCGCATTGGAAAACTTGCATGCGGACACTTTAATGGCGAAGACGGTCGCCCGGGTGTAGGAAAAAACAAAGCCAGCGTCAACGCTGGCTTCGAGGTGGGACGCATGGCCCTCAGACGGAGCCTGCTTCAGGTGTCCATCATCATGGCCTGACCACAATGCTGTTGCGCACTTCGCGCACATGCTTGGTCGTGCGGGCGATTTCGCCGGCACGCGCTTTTTCTGCTTCGGATTTGGCAAAGCCCGACAGCTGCACGGTGCCGTTCATGGTTTCCACGCTGATGGCGGTTGCCGAGACGGCCTTGTCTTCGGCCATCTTGGCCTTCACCGCAGTGGTGATGCCGGCGTCGTCCACATAGGAACCCACAGTCTGCTGGTCACGGGCCACCGAACACGCGGTGGTCGCCAGGACGGTCGTCGCAGCAACCAGACTGAAAGCCAAAGCACGAGTCAGATTCTTCATATGGTTCTCCCTTGGTTTTGAAACGGCGCAAAGAACGCCTGCGAAAAGCGGCCGAGAGTCACTTCCTGCGCGAGCGGCCGAGAAAGAATGCCGTCGCCAGAGCCGCGCCGGTGGCGGCGGCGATCAGCACGGAACGACCGGGCTGCTCGGTCACATACTTGGTGGTTGCATCCGCTGCGGTGTTGAACTGGCGGCGAGCGCGATGCGAGCTGTCCGCCCAGAAGTTGATGCTGCGCTCGGCCAGATCCTGGGCGCGGTTGGCCAGATTGTCGATCAGCGGATTTTCGCTGTCGTCCAGATTGCGCATGTGGCGCCCGGTGGAGTCGATGGCCTCGGAGGCCGTGCGGCGTGCGCGGCGAGCGGTATCCTGAACCTTGTCGGCGATGTCCTCCGCCACATCCCTTGCTTCATTCACCATTTTCTGGGCTGCCTGCTTGCCGGAGTCCACGGCATCGTCCGCTGCATCTGCCATCTTGTGTGCAGCATTCTGGGCAGTTTGGGCGGTATGCTTTGCCGCGTCCTTGACGTCAGCAGCCACATCCTTGGCGGCGCCCTTGAGATCTTCAACCGTGTCCTTGGCGTCTTTTACGGCTTGGCTCATTGTTTGGAACTCCCTGAAATCTAGAAATTTTCGTGACGGCGTGCAGTAACGCCAGTCTGCGTAACTCCGCCTTGTGCAGGCAGGAGTTGAGGGTGATCATGGCGAATACCAGTGGTTTGTGCAATGTGAAAGAACAAAGTTCTACACATTCGGTGCGTGGCTATTTCTTTACCAGGCCCATCAGGAAGGTGATGACGGCCATGACCAGGAACACAAAGAACAGGATCTTGGCAATGCCGACGGCGCTTGCAGCAATACCGCCGAAACCGAACACTGCAGCGATCAAGGCAATCACCAGAAAGACAATGGCGTAGTGCAACATGGTTTTCTCCTTTCGAATGCAGACCGACAACCTTTGCTGTGCGGCCATGCGTTGACTTTAGAGAACTGGGCAGCCCGGGCCTGACGGTGAGCTTCTGGCCCCTGGGTCGGGGTATTGAGAGACAGCCGTGTAGGACGGCATCGACTTGCGCGGTCGATGCGACCCGGTTTCAGGCATTGGCGGCGCTCAGGGGAATGACCGCCGAAATGGTGGTGCCCTTGCCGGGCTGCGAGGCCACGGTGAGCCTGCCGCCCACGGCTTCGACGCGGTGCTTCATGCCTGCCAGACCGTGGGAGTTGGGGCGCATGCTGGCCGGCTCGAACCCCTGACCATCGTCCTGAATCTGCACGGCCACATAGGTCGGGTAGTTGTGTACCGTGACAATGACATGGCTGGCCCTGGCGTACTTCCCGATATTGGTGAGGGACTCCTGCACGACGCGATAGACCGTCAGCTGCGTGGACTCGGGCAGATCGACCTGCTCCAGACTGCATTCCACCTCGATGTTGCTGCGATCGCCGAACTCCCGGGTCAGGATTTCCAGGGCGGTGGTCAGGCCCAGGTTGGACAGCGACGAGGGGCGAAGGTCCTCGATGATGCGGCGCTTGAGTGCAATGCCGCTGTTGAGGGTCTCGATCAGATGGGTGACGCGTTCCGAGACCTCGGGTGCCGAGGTGTCGATCTTGGACTTGAGCCGCGCAACATCGAGCTTGGCTGCGGTCAGCAGCGAGCCCAGTTCATCATGCAGCTCACGTGCCAGGTGCGCGCGCTCATCTTCACGTACCTGCTGCAAATGGGTCGCCAGTTCGGTCAGTGCCGCCGTGCGGTCGCGCACCACCTCCTCCAGGCGATTGCGTTCGTCGCGCTGGATCTCCTGCTCGCGCTGATGAGAGTGCTGCAGGGCATTGGCCTGTCTCAGGTACATGAAGAATCCCAGAATTCCGAGTGCCGTCACGGTCGCAATCCCCAGGCGCGACAGCCCCAGCGTCTGTTCGATATCCGCGAGATTGGACTTGACGCGCTGGTCGATGCTCTCCATCAGGGTCTTGATGTGGCCCCGTATGGCATCCATGTTTTCCATGCCCACATCGGTGAACATCACGAAGCGCCATGCTTCGTCGTTGCCCTGGCGATACAGGCGCAGGCTCAGCTCCATCTCGCTGGTTTTGCGTTCGACCTGGCGGGCCAGCGGCGTGAAGGTGGCCAGCTCCTTGGGGTCCATGATGAAGATGTTGCGCAGTTCGTCCATGCTGCTGCTGATGGCGGCGGAGGCGGAGTTGTAGGGCTCGAGATAGCGCTCCTCGCCCGTCAGCAGGTAGCCGCGCAGACCGGTTTCCGCATCCAGCATCTGCTGCATCAGCAAGCTGAGCTTGGCCCGGGTGCTTTGTGTCCTGGTGAGAGTGTCCAGGGCCTGCAAGGAGCGCTTATAGCCTGCCTCATTAATGCTAACCATTAAGACTGCCGCAATGACTGCGATCGTCAAACTGACTGCAATTTTGCGGATATGGGTCCAGCGCATCTACATCCTCTCACCGACAAGGCAATTACCTGATATTCTGCGTAACCGTAGCGTCAACGTCTGACATCATAGTGCGGGTCTTAAAATGTTATGCGCCCTGGAGACGAGCGCGGTTTCATGAAAAGAGGTGTTCATGATAAAAGTAGGCATAGTGGATGACCATGCGATCGTCCGCTCGGGATTACGCCAATTCCTGTCGGAGCATGTGGACCTGAGGGTCGTGGGAGAGGCCGGCAATGGACGGGAAGCCATTGACTTGGTCCGGGAACATGAAATCGACGTGTTGCTGATGGACTTGTCCATGCCCGGGCAAAGCGGCATCGATGCCCTGGCCATGCTCAGGGCCAAGGCGCCCGATATGGGGATCCTGATACTGAGTGGATACCCTGAGGAGCATTACGCCATCAACCTGATTCGTCAGGGAGCCAGCGGATATCTCAACAAGGAGTGCGATCCTCAGGATATTGCCGAGGCCATCCGCACCGTGGCCCTCGGCAGACGCTATCTGACACCGGCGGTGGCCGACCTTCTGGCTCAGCAGCTCAACCGCAAGGATGATGTGCCCGCACATGAGCAATTGTCGGAGCGTGAGTTTCAGGTGTTTCTGAAGCTCGCGCGCGGCGAGACTGCCGGGGATATTGCGAAATCGCTTTCCTTGAGCGTGAAAACAGTGAGCACTTACCGGACCAGGCTCATGGAGAAAATGGGTCTTTCCTCGAATAGTGATCTGACCTACTATGCGTTGAAAAACCGCCTGATCGATTAATGGGGCTGCAATAAGAAAAGGCTTGAAGGTTTCAAGCCTTTTTTACTTTTTGTTAATATCAGGAATTGCTGGTATTCAGATCCATACAGAAATCGATTAGCGCATCGATCTCATTGGACTTGTCAAATACGGCATCCGCATTGAGTTCCAGGCAACGTTGCCGGATGTCGGCAGTTGCATAATTGCTCAGTACCAGCAGCTTTTTCTGCCGCGATCGGTGCTGGAAGCTGGTGACAATGCCAAGACCGCTGCCTTCTCGCAGGAACAGGTCCACGATCACAAGGTCCCAGGCATCCGGATTGTGGCTGAGCCAGCGTACGGCATCGGCTTCGGTCTCGGCCACCCCCACTGCTTCCACATCGGCAAGCTCCGCCATCGTCGCAATCAGGTTGTCGCGAATCGTGGGGTTGTCTTCAACAAAAAAGGTACGCAGTTTCACGACGGTAGCAAGTTGAGGTAGGTGCCATGGATCAAGCTGTGAGAGTTGGTCAGTTCTCGGTATGGGCAATCGGTGACGGCCTATGAAAAATCATTGTATTGATGTTTTTCGTGATTTGTGCTTGGCGTTCCGCAGATATCACAGGTTTTAACCCTAGCAATTTTCATCCTACTCCACTCCATGGAACGTGCATCAAGCATTTGAAGTTGTCCGACAGAAGATCGGCCGAAACCGACAATCAGCTTCAGCGCCTCCGCCGCCTGCTGGGTTCCGATCAGTCCGACCAGGGGGGCAAAGACGCCCATGGTCGCGCACTGGACCTCTTCGAATTCCGCCTCTGGCGGAAAGACGCATGCATAGCAGGGACTGTCGGGGTTGCGCGGGTCAATGACCATCAGCTGGCCATCGACGCGGATGGCCGCACCTTCGATCAGGGGCACGCGATGGCGCACGCAGGCCGCATTGATGGCCTGGCGGGTCCTGTAGTTGTCGGTGCAGTCCAGCACGATGCTGGCCTCGGGCAGCAGCTCATCAAGCAGGCTGTCGGTCGCACGCTGCTGGATGCAGCGCATTTCGATGCCGGGATTGATGGCATGCACGGCGGTGCGAATCGATTCCACCTTGGGCATGCCTATGCGCTCGGTCGTGTGGGCAATCTGGCGCTGCAGATTGGTCATGTCCACGACGTCGTTGTCGACGATGGTGATGCGGCCCACACCTGCGGAGCCCAGATAGAGTGCGGCAGGCGAGCCCAAGCCGCCGGCACCGATGATCACGGCATGCGTTGAGAGAATGCGTTCCTGGCCTTCGATGCCGATTTCGTCGAGCATGATGTGACGGGAATAGCGCAGCAATTGATCGTCATTCATCGGTTTGCGTCCATGGTTCCAAGAAAAAAGCCGGGCAAGCCCGGCTGATTTTGAGCGGGTCTGACAACCCGGTGCTTATTTTCTGCTCTTGTCGGAGTCACCCTTTTCGGGGGCTTTCTTGTCGGAGGGCTTTTTGTCGGCAGCCGTCGCATCCCCGGGCTTTTCTTCGGCCTTGCGCTCGGTCAGGGTCTTGCTGACCTTGACGGGCTGGCCCTTGAGCTTGTTGAGTGCCTGTTGCAGCTGGAAGTCCTTGTCCGAGCCGAACTCGGGCAGACGGCGTTCGGCTGCGGGCTTCTTGGCTTCCTCTTCCAGGCGTTTGCGGGCTTCCTCACGCGCTTTTTCCAGAGCTTCGTTCTTGACTTCGGTGCCCTGTCCGCTGGACAGGTGCTTCTCCAGGTCTGCTTCGCGCATGCCCAGTGCGGCAAACAGGTCGCCGTCTGCCGTCTCATCCACCATCACGTCGGGCACGATGCCCTTGGCCTGTATGGATTTGCCACTGGGCGTGTAGTAGCGTGCCGTCGTCAGCTTGAGAGCTGTATCGGGGCCCAGAGGACGCACGGTCTGCACCGATCCCTTGCCGAAGGACTGGCTGCCCATGACGGTGGCACGCTTGTGATCCTGGAGTGCGCCGGCCACGATTTCGCTGGCAGAGGCCGAGCCTTCGTTGACCAGAACCACCAGGGGCAGCTTTTTCAGGGCTGCAGGCAGGCGCTGCAAGGGATCGCCAAAGCCGCGTTGGGCATAGAACTCGGGCGAGGCCTTGTAGACGGCCTTGCTTTCAGCCAGCTGGCCGTTGGTGGACACCACGGGCACATCGGGCGGCAGGAATGCGGCCGAGATGGCGACGGCCGCATCCAGCAGCCCGCCGGGATCGTTGCGCAGGTCAAGCACCAGGCCCTTGAGATTGGGCTCCTGCTTGTAGATTTCCTCGACTTTGCGCACAAAGTCGTCCACGGTGCGTTCCTGGAACTGACTCAGGCGAATCCAGGCGTAGCCGGGTTCGACCACCTTGCCCTTGACGGACTGGGTCTTGATCTCTTCGCGGGTGATGGTGACGGGGAAGCTGCGGCTTTCATCCTTGCGCAGGATGTTCAGGCGCACCTTGGTGTTGGGTTCGCCACGCATGCGCTTGACGGCGTCATTGAGCGTCAGGCCCTTGACGGCCGTGTCGTCGATCTTGGTGATCAGGTCGCCGGTCTTGAGGCCGGCACGGAAAGCGGGCGAGCCTTCGATGGGGGAGACGATCTTGATCAGCCCGTCTTCCATGGTGATCTCGATGCCGACCCCCACGAACTTGCCGGAAGTGCCTTCCTTGAATTCTTTGTAGGTCTTCTTGTCGAAGTACTGGGAGTGCGGGTCCAGGCTGGAGACCATGCCGGAGATGGCATCGGTGATCAGCTTCTTGTCGCTGACCTGCTCCACATAATCGGTCTTGATCAGGCCGAAGACGGCCGACAACTGCTGGATTTCTTCAAGTGGCAGAGGTGTCACACCCCCGCGGGCCAGCGTCTGCAGGGATACGGTGGTCAACGCACCGGCGACCACGCCCACAGAGATCCAGCCTGCAATTTTGATTTTTTGACCCATAGCACCCCTTAAACCATTCGCAATATACACCTTCGACGGCAGAAGGCCCACGAGGTTCCATGAGCCTCTTGCGGTGTCAGCCCGGTTCAGGCTGCATCAGCGGTCCGAACCGGGGTGGTGAAAGGTCTCAGGCCTTGCCCTGGGCCGCGACTGCCGCTGCGGCCTTGGCGGCGGCTTCGGCATCGCCCAGGTAGTAGTGGCGGATGGGCTTGAGATCGGCGTCGAGCTCATAGACCAGAGGAATGCCGTTGGGCACGTTCACGCCCACGATCTTGTCGTCGGCGATATTGTCCAGATACTTGATCAGGGCGCGGATGGAGTTGCCGTGAGCGGCCACCACCACGCGCTTGCCGGCCTTGATGGCGGGGGCGATGGATTCGTTCCAGAACGGCACGACGCGCTCGACCGTGTCCTTGAGGCACTCGGTCAGCGGGATCTGCTCGGGCTGCAGCTTGGCATAACGCACATCGCTGCGCTCGCTGCGCGGGTCGGTGGCTTCCAGGGCAGGAGGCGGGACGTCGTAGCTGCGGCGCCAGACCAGCACTTGCTCGTCGCCATACTGCTTGGCCATATCGGCCTTGTTCAGGCCCTGCAGGCCGCCATAGTGGCGTTCGTTGAGGCGCCAGCTGTGCACCACGGGCAGCCAGGTGCGGTCCATTTCGTCCTGCACGTGCCACAGGGTGCGGATGGCGCGCTTGAGCACGCTGGTATAGGCCACATCGAAGTCGTAGCCTTCTGCCCTGAGCAGTTGGCCGGCCTTCTTGGCCTGTTCGACGCCTGTGGCAGTCAGATCCACATCGGTCCAGCCGGTGAAGCGGTTTTCAAGGTTCCAGGTGGATTCACCGTGGCGGATCAGAACGAGCTTGTACATGGATTCTCTCAAAGTAGCAAAGCAGTAATGACACAAAGTCAAAAGCGTGCATTTTAGGGGCAGGGCTTTGTCCGGGCTTGAGGCAAGGAAAGCCGGGCCGGGCGCGCCCCGGGCGGCTGGCAATTCCTGTGGGGCTCTTCGGGGATTGCGCGGAGCAGGCACTTGCGTTGTGCACCTTGTCAGCCGTGGCGATGGGCTTGCGGACTGCAGGCCTGTGGCGTGCTGCCGCAGCCCATGTGCATGCCTGCCTCTAAAATCGTTCGGTTTGCCATCCCAAGGAATGACGTGAAATTCATCATCGATAACTGGTATTTGATCCTGATTGCCGTGGCTTC
Source organism: Comamonas sp. (assembly GCF_009360615.1). Lineage (GTDB taxonomy): Bacteria > Pseudomonadota > Gammaproteobacteria > Burkholderiales > Burkholderiaceae_C > Comamonas. The sequence goes on along the minus strand of NZ_SPEY01000111.1, from coordinate 2,805 downwards.
GGGTGTGATGCTGCTGCTGCCCGCACTGCGCGGTGCGACCGGCGGTTCCCTGTCGGCTGCGGCTGCGGTGCACCTGATCAACCGCGAGAAAGCCGTGGTGCTGGACGTTTGCGAGCCTGAGGAGTTTGCGGCCGGCCATGTCAACGGTGCGAAGAATCTGCCTCTGAGCCAGCTGGAGGAAAAGCTGCCCTCCACCGTCAAGAACAAGCAACTGCCCGTGGTGCTGGTGTGCGCAACGGGCGCCCGGGCCGCGCGTGCCGAGGCCGTGGCCAGGAAGCTGGGTTACGAGAAGGCCCAGGCATTGGCGGGTGGCATGAAGGCCTGGCGCGATGCGGGCCTGCCGGTTGAAAAAGCCTGATCCGGCTCCAATTGAGAAGACCGATGATTGCAGCGCTGCATGCTGCAGTGCAAAAACACCAAGGAAATTGCCCATGCAAGCCGTGAAGATGTACACCACCGCCGTGTGTCCCTACTGCATTCGTGCCAAACAGATCCTCCAATCCAAGGGCGTGGAGCAGATCGAGGAGGTGCGCATCGATTTCGATACCGCCGCCCGCGAGCAGATGATGCAGACCACCGGCCGCCGTACCGTGCCGCAGATCTTCATCGGCGATACCCATGTGGGCGGTTGCGACGATCTGATGGCACTGGATGCGAAGGGCGGACTGATGCCTTTGCTGCAAGGCTGATGCATTGGCTGCGCCAATGTTGTCCTCCGACAGGAATTCGCACTTTGTGCGGACTGCCGGAATGCGGCCATTGGCGCTCACTGCATAATGCAAAGTGCTATTTTCTTGGAAATGCCTGCTGTGAGGATAGCTGCGTGCTGATTCTCCGTGCAGGCATTTTCATTTCCCCCTCAAGATTTTTCTGAAAGACCAAGCTCATCATGGCCGAACAAGACAACAGCCCCGTGTTCCAGATCCAGCGCGTGTATCTGAAGGACCTGTCCCTGGAACAGCCCAACTCTCCCGCCATCCTGCTGGAGCAGGAGCAGCCCAGCGTGGACATTCAACTGGGCGTGGAAGCCACCCCCGTGGCTGAAGGCGTGTACGAAGTGGCCGTGACTGCCACGGTTCAGACCAAGATCCAGGAAAAGACCGTGTTCCTGGTCGAGGCCAAGCAGGCCGGCATCTTTGAAATCCGCAATGTGCCGGAAGACCAGATGGGCGGTGTGATCGGCATCGCCTGCCCCCAGATCATCTATCCCTATCTGCGTGGCAATGTGGCCGATGTGGTGACCCGTGCCGGCTTCCCTCCCGTGCATCTGGCCGAAATCAACTTCCAGGCCATGTACGAGCAGCAGCAAGCCGCCGCCGCACAGGCCGAAGGTCAGCTGCCCCAGTAAGCGGACGGCAGTTGCCGATTCCTGCGATGTGCAAGAATCGGCGGCCTGGCAAAAAAGAGGCCCTGGAGGCCTCTTTTTCTTGCGGGTTGTGCGCAAACTGCTATCAAAATTCAGGTATGAAAATTCTTGTCATCGGCGCTGGCGCCTGGGGTACTGCCATGGCCATCAGCGCGGCCACCCATCCGCAGCAGGGCCGCGTCAGTCTCTGGGCGCGAGACCCGGCGCAGGCCCAGCGAATGCAGACCGAGCGCGCCAACAGCCGCTATCTGCCGGGCATCCGCTTTCCGGATGCCCTTGCGGTGGTCAGCGGCGATGTGATGGCCCATGTGGCAGATGCCGATCTGATCGTGCTGGGCACGCCCATGGCGGCGCTGCGCCAGTGGCTGGGCCAGCTCAAGGACTGCCACCGACCCGTGGTCTGGCTGTGCAAGGGCTTCGAGGCCGTGGCCGCCGATGCCCCGGCCGGCAGCTATGGGCTGATGGCGCATGAAGTCTGCCAGCAGGTGGCGCCGCAGCTGCAAAGCGGTGCGCTCAGCGGCCCCAGCTTCGCGGCCGAGGTGGCGCGCCAGCAGCCTACGGCTCTGGTGGCAGCCAGCGCCCATGAGGGCGTGAGCGAGCTGCTGGTGTCGGCCTTTCACGGCGAGGCCATGCGCGTCTATGCCAATCAGGACATCGTGGGCGTGGAAGTCGGCGGAGCCGTCAAGAATGTGCTGGCCATTGCCACGGGTCTTTGCGACGGCCTGCAGCTGGGGCTGAACGCGCGCGCGGCCCTGGTCACGCGCGGCCTGGCCGAGATGACGCGCCTGGGCGTGGCGCTGGGCGCGCGGGCCGAGACCTTCATGGGCCTGTCCGGCCTCGGCGATCTGGTGCTGACCGCCACCGGCGATCTCTCGCGCAACCGCAAGGTGGGTCTGTTGCTCGCCGAAGGCAAGAGCCTGGAGCAGGCCGTGACATCGCTGGGCCATGTGGCCGAGGGCGTCTACAGTGCCCGTACCGTGCTTGCCCGGGCGCGCCAGGTCGGCGTGGAAATGCCGGTCACCGAAACCGTGGTGGCGCTGCTGGACGGGCGGATGCCGGTCACCGAAGCTGTGCAGCACCTGATGGTGCGCGATCCGCGCGGCGAGTAAGTCCATAAAACGATAGCTGGCAGCGCTTGGTATTCATAGATTTCAGATGACTTTCTATCTGAAGGTCAATGGGTGCAGGCGGTGGCAGCGATTGTTTTCTATGGCGCTGGCCGTTGGATTCAGGCGCGCTATTTCGTCTCCCTGATGCTGAGCCAGGCACTCGCGGCTCCGCACAGCGCAATGACGACCATGCCCAGCACGGCCCATTGGTCGGGGATATGGCCGTAGACCATCCAGCCTGCCAGCAGCGCGCAGGGAATCTGGCTGTAGAGAAACGGCGTGATGGTCGCAGGCTCGGCTTTTTCATAGGCCTTGAGCAGCATCAGATGT
>NZ_SPEY01000042.1 GCF_009360615.1 Comamonas sp. | reverse complement strand
TGAATACACCATCCAATAACACCCCTCCCGCCGTGCCTAAGTAGGCACGGCAAAAGGACACCATGCTGCGCACGCGCCATCATCGCAAACAACAACACTGGTGCATCGCATGCATGCGCGTGAACCAGCAGACGGCGGATCTGGTCCTGCCGTGCTTGAGGAAGCCAGGCAATCACAGCACCGTCTGGCTCAGATTTAATGAGTTGCTCTGCAGCCCACAGCCGTTCAGCCGGCCCCTTGGCATCAATCCAGACAAGTTGCTCTGGAGCAAGGCCGAGCTGAGCAAGGCCCATTGCGAGTGGAGTCTTCGGAGGAGCAACCAGATAGACCCGACTACCCTTGTCCGCCAGCAACTCCGGCAAGGCTGGCCCGAGCAACCGCCACTCACACAGCGCGGCCTGGGGCAGCAGCAACTCGCTCAAGCCATGAGTTGGCCAAGCGAGTCCAAACCCGTGTCCGACACCTGTGCAAGGCTGCGGGGGGTAGACGCCCTCCTCACTCTCACCGATCGAGCCAACATGACCTGCTGAGCTACGTTCAAGCGGCACATGAAGTAGTTCAATCGACGTATGGCTCGGCTGTTTCCTGGCTGGCTCTACGTTGCTGCATTTGAACGTCAAGCTTGTGGGTTTTTGCAAGCTCAAAAATGGCGCTGCTAGGATTCACCCAGCTAAAAGCCGGCCTCTCGCCAGAAGACACTTGTCGCAGTTTTCACAAACTGCGCTGCAGCGGCTTCCCAACGACCGCGAATGGCGACTTTGCCACGCCAGCGGTGTTGAAAATCGGTGTCTGCCCCCAGCGGAGTCACCACATCCAGTACCACTCTGTAGACAGGGCGCTCTGGGTACAGGGTGGACTGCAAGCTTCGGACCTGAATCATGCCGCCAGCTGCCGAAGATAGCGCAGCCTCGGAGAGCGTACGGCTCGCGTCCTGATCGACGCTGCGCACCCTCAGGTCCAGCACCGGCCCCACACCAGCGTCGGCGATGAAAATTGCGCTGTCGCCGATGCTGATGCGCTGCACATCTTCTTCCTGCACATAGGCAAGAACCTCCAAGCGATCACGGCCCACGATTCTGCCCAGCAGTTCGTTGCGGGCGAGCCAGTCTCCTGACCGCAGATCAGGATCCACATCTCGCAGCACTCCGGCGCCCGAGGCGTTCAGCCGGTAGCGACTGGCTTCGGTTTTCACCGCCTGCTGTTGAGTGGCCGCCTGCAACTGGCGCTCCTGCAGAACCTGCCAATCTCGGCGCAGCTCCGAGTCGAAGCCGGCCGCAGCTATTTGCTGTGAATACTGGATTCTCTGAGCATCGTTCTGAGCCTGAGCAGCTTTGAGCGTCGGGGAATCCAGCACAAAGACAGGCGCATCCGACTCGACTGCATGTGCGTTACCCAGTATTTGCTGTTGCAGCTGCGATGCGTCAAGCGCATGCAAAGGCCATATATCACTGGATTGCAACATGCCCTCCGTGCGAATCGGGGCGGGCATCGGAAGCCAGCACAGCGCAACAAGGACAAAGGCACCGATTGCGCTCCAGCGAGCTCTTTGACTACGCACGATTTGAGGCCAGCGTGAAGACCACGCTGAAATCTCTGACCAGACAGGCTTGGCAATGAACCACACGATTTCCACCAGAAACAGCAAAATACCCAGCGCCTTGATGAAGAAGTGGTAGACCAAGGCCGCAATACCCAAGAAAAGAACCAGTCGATACATCCAGGTAGCCCAGGCAAACAGGATCAGTCCGCGGCGTTGGATATCGGAGAAAAACTCGGGCGGAGGTTCTCCGAGCTTGAATAATCTCTCCCTCATATCCCAGCGTGCCAAGGCAAAGGCACGTGAGTGCAAATTGGGCATTTGCAGAAAATCGGACAGCAGAAAATACCCATCAAAGCGCATGAACGGGCTTGCATTGATGGCCAGGGTGCTGACCCATGTCGTGGTGGCCAGCAAGAAGGCCATGGATTGGGGTACCCCCTCCGGCAACCAGACCCAGGCCAGCAAGGCCCATGCGGCAATGATCAGCTCCGTTGCGATTCCAGCGCCCGCCACCTTGAGGCGCTGGTCACGCCGTGTCAACTTCCAGACCTCATTGGTATCTGTGTATGCCACCGGCCACAGCACCAGAAAGGCGACGCCCATGGTGGGAACGCGGCATCCGAATCGCTTGGCAGTCAAGCCGTGCCCCAGCTCATGCAATACCTTGACAAACCCCAGAGTCAAGCCGTAGGCCGCCAGGCCTTGCCAGGTCAGCGAATCAACCAAGGTCGCAGTAAACACACCCCACGCGCGGGAAACGCCCCAAAGTCCAGCGCACAGAGCCAGCAAGGTAATCCAGCCGAAAGCTCGGCTGAAAAGAAAGTCCAGTCGCGGCGCCCATCGTTTCAGCCAGCGATCGGGTTTGATCAGAGGGACCCGAAAAAAGAGGTAGTTATGCAAAAGCCATTGCATCCAGCTTGAACGCCTGGACTGCCAACGCTCGGCCAGCGCGCCCGCACTATTGGGAAGTGGCTCCAGCAGATCATTGCGCTGCGCAAACTGGAAAAGCGCATTCACGTCCTCCTGATGCAGCGTCAATGTCGTTTGAGCATTCACATCTCGCACAATCGCGTCAACGGCACCGAAATGCCAGCGCTTGAAGACCTCAAAGCTGGCCCAGTCCAGCTGGAAAAACAGATTTCGCACAGGATCATGCAGGGTCCAGCTGGGCTGGCCGTCGGGCAGCACAGGACCCGCAATTAAATCCAGCTCTTCGCGCAATGCAGCCCAGGCGGTGCTCATGCCGACTACCAGGCGAGGAATTGCCGCAGGACGGCCCAGGGTTTGCGCAAAACCCAATAGACCAGGGGCACCCAATCGCCCTGCAGTTTGGCCGTACCTTTGAGGCCAATGCGAGCGCCCTCCCTGTTGGGCGACATGGTGGCTCGCACCCGGTAGGCATAACTGCCATCCGGCCTGGCACTGGCGTCGTATGCCATGTACCGGAGCTGACCCTCGAGCCCGGCCATGGGATTGGCTGCCAGATACAGCTTGACTGTCGACGCTTGTACCAATGGAATGGCATCGCCGATGGGAATCCAGGCTTCGATTTCCACCTCATCGGGCCGGGCAATGCGCATCACGCGTTCGCCCGTCTGCACAGGCTTGCCGAGCCACTCCATGGGGGAGTCAAACAAGACCATTCCATCTTCAGGCGCCAGCACCCGGCTGCGCTCACGCTGACCGCTCAGGTATTGCACTTCGGCGCGCTTCTCGCCTATACGACCGACGAGCACGGCCAGTTGCGCCTTGGAGCGAGCATCGCCCAGAGCCAGCTGGGCGGATTGCCGGTACTCGGCTTCGGCGGTCAGCAAGGCTTGCTGGGCAACTTCCAATCGGCTGCTGATCTGCGCCTCATCCAGTCCAAACAAGCGTTCACCTTTACGGACCACTTGATTGGGCTGGACATGAATCTGATCGATGACGCCATCCAAAGGTGCTCTCAACACCACAGGCTGGGCTGCTACCAGTTCACCCGGAGCAAGAACGCTCATATGCACAGGGACAGCACCAATCGCAATAAGCCCGCCAATGATCCAGACAGGCTTTCTCTGCCACCAGCTCCTGGCTGCAGTTATTGATAGCGCCGCAGGCTTTCGCCAGAACCTGGATTGGCCTGCCTGCAGTGCAGAGTACGCATGGAACCAGATATGACACCATTCTGCGAGCAGCGGAAAACGCTGCTCTTCAATAGGCTGCGGCCCTGAAAGCAACAGCCCGCCGCAACAAACAGGTGTCTGGGCATCCTGCACAAGAGGCACCCATACCGCATAAGCGCCCAGCCATTCGTTCCAGGAACTGGCCAGCTCGGGAGGAAGCTGAGCCGGCTCAATGCGCCGAACCTGAACGGATGGCTGCGCCTGGAGAAACTGGCCAACCCCGTGCAGCCACTGCGCATAAGGAGTGTTCCTGTCGGTCTCGACCACGCCGGACAGCGCCGTCACACCGTCCTTATCCAGCCACAAACATGCTTGACGGTAAGGCACGAGCAAACGGCTGTCGTTGACCAGCAAAAAACGCAGTTCGGCGCTGCTGCGCGCGGCCCTGGCTCGATGCCCAAGCTCGAGCAGCAGCATTGCCGGGTTTGCGTTCTGAGGAGAAACGGCTGCATTCATCGCACAACCGCCTCATGGGCAGCACCCATCAATCCTTTAGCCATGGACATACATGGACATCCTTTTCCCCGCCTGCTGATTCGCTGCATTTGCCATCTTCTCACTCAGCCCAGCCCTCCCTGCGGGTGCACTGGACGTGGCCCTTGCCTCGCCGATGACCACTTTGACAGTCCGCACCGACTCGTGGCCTTTTCCATCGCTGACCTTGATCTGCAGGACAAGTGTTGTGCTGAGATCCTTGGGAGCATGAATGGTCAGCTGGCCGCTTTGACGATCCAGGCGAACCCATCCGGGCAACTCCTGCCGGTCGGCGAAGCTGAACCGGAGTGACTCGATATCCCACGGACTATCCGATGCCAGGAGTACGGGCTTCAGGTCCAGAATGCTGGCTCCCGTCGAAACGGAGAACTGCTCAGTTGCTGGATCAAATCCAGAGTGATTGGATTCTGCCGGCGCGAAAAGCGACGCCCACACCCAGTCATTGACGCCTGCAATTGACTGCGGAACTCCGTATCCGGACCAATGCTCAGAACCATGCATCCCTCCGCGCTGAGACGACATGTTGAGCGCCGTCGAGGTGGACTGCAGAAAATCTGCATTCGGCTCTGACACCTCTGAAGCTTGGAATGGTGCGAGGCCAGGCCCTGCAGGCAGATCATTCATGGCCGGCAGTCCCGGAGGCTGCACTGCCGGAGGGACCAAGGGTTCAACAATTCCGTTGAGTGAGGTCACCGGAGATGCATTGCCTGCCGCGTCCTTTTGCTGGACCCAGAGATTGAATGCCCCCAGAGCAGCTAGCTGCACCGCGTTGCCGCGGCCTTCAATCCAGGAAGCGCCATTGTCCAGGGAATACTGCCAGCTTCCTCCCTCTTCCAGACCGGAGATGATGGCCAAGCCTGTTGGAGAGACTTGTCGCCCATCCACCAGCGTGGCTTGATCGAGAGCAATTTCCAGTGCAACCGGGTCCTGGGTATCGATGGCATAGCCATTGGATGCCGTATTGCCCGTTCCGCTATTTCCGGCCGCATCCACATAAGCGCTGTTGTTCAGCGTGATCATATTGCTGGCCTGGGTGATGCCGGCCGCGGGCGTCAGGCTCGCTGTCCAGGTCACGCCGCCATCGCTGGACATCAGGTTGCTCAGAGCTCCATGCTCGACGATGAAGTCGGACAGTTCAAGCCCCGTCACGGCTTCACTAAAGGTGATGGTCACCAGCGAAGTCTCACCCACCTTCAGCGCACTGTCGGCCACCACGATGGTGGCTGTCGGGCGCTGGGTGTCGATGGCGTAGTTATTCGAATCCGTCGTGCCGCTGCCCGTGTTGCCCGCTGCATCCACATAGCTGCTGTTGTCCAGCGTGATGAAGTTGCTGGTGTCGGTGATGCCGACCGTTGGCGTCAGGGTCGCCGTCCAGGTGGTGCCGCCGTCGCTGCTGACAAGGTTGCTCAATGTGCCGTTGGCCACGGTGAAGTCAGCGGTGGTCAGTCCACTAACCGCTTCGCTGAAGGTGATGGTGACAGTGCTGCCCTCACCCACCGTCAGCGCCGTATCCGCCACCACAATGGTGGCCGCCGGGCGCTGGGTGTCGATGGCGTAGTTGTTCGAGTCGGTGGTGCCCGCTCCCGCATTGCCAGCCTTGTCTGTCACTCCGGCGTTGTTCAGCGTGATCCGGTTGACCGTGCTTTCCACGTTGGCCGTGGGCGTGAAGGTAGCCGTCCAGGTGACGCCGCCATCGCTGCTGCTGACCGCACTCAAGGTGCCGCCGCTGACGCTCAGATCGGCATTGGTGAAGTCGTTCACGGCTTCGCTAAAGGTGATGGTGACCGTGCTGGTCTCGCCCACTGCCAGCGCCGTGTCCGCCACCACAATGGTGGCCGTCGGTCGCAGGGTGTCGATCGCGTAGTTGTTGGAAATCGCAATACCGGCCCCGACGTTGCCCGCATTGTCGAAAACCAGCGCGGTGTCGAGCACGATCAGGTTAGTCGGATCGGTAATCGCCACGGTGGGCGTCAGGGTCGCGGTCCAGGTCTTGCCGCCGTCGCTGCTGGCCAGGTTGGACAGCACGCCGTTGGCGACGCTGAGGTCGGCCAGGCTGAAGCCCGTGACCACTTCATTGAAGGCAATGGTCACCGTGGTGGTCTGGCCGACGCTCAGGTTGGGATTGGCCACGGTGATGGTCGCCGTTGGCCGCTGCGTATCGATCGCGTAGTTGTTGGACGTCGTCGTACCGGCACCGGCGTTACCGGCGGCGTTCTCCACGCCGCTGTTGCTCAGCGTGATGACGTTGCTGGTGTCGGTAATGTTCACGCTTGGCGTGAAGGTCGCGCTCCAGGTGACGCCACCGTCGTTGCTGCTCACGGCGCTGAGGGTGCCATTCTCCACCGTCAGGTCGGCATTGGTGAACCCCGTAACCGCCTCGCTGAAAGTGATGGTCACCTGCGAGGTGGCACCGACATTCAACGTCGGATTTCTCACCACGATGGTCGCCGTTGGGCGCACCGTGTCGATGGTGAAGTTCGCCGAGTTGGTCACGCCGACGCCGGCGTTGCCGGCCAGGTCGGTATAGCCGGTATTGTTCAGGGCGATCACGTTGCTGGTGTCACGAACGTTGGCATTCGGGGTGTAGGTCGCCGTCCAGGTGATCCCGCCATCGCTGGAACTGAGCGTGCCGAGCGTGCCGTTGGGCACGCTCAGGTCGGTGTTGTCGAGACCGGTCACCGCCTCGCTGAAGGTGATGGTCACGGTGGTGCTTTCGCCAGCCGACAACGTTGGGTCGCTTATAACGATGGTCGCTGTGGGACGGATGCTGTCCACTGCATAGGCATTCGAGTCGGTGGTGCCTGAACCCGCGTTACCGGCAATGTCTGTCACGCCGGTATTGGCCAGGCTGATACGGTTGTTGCCGGCGTTCACGCCCAACACCGGCGTCAGGGTGGCAGTCCAGGTGATGTTGTCGCTGGTGGTCAGGTTGCTCAGCGTACCGTTGCTGGCCGTCAGGTCGGCCAGGCTGAAACCGGTCACCGCCTCGCTGAAGGTAATGGTCACCTGCGAAGTGCGGCCAATGCCCAGTTGGTTGTCCGCCACCACAATGGTCGCCGTCGGCCGCTGGGTATCGATCACGTAGTTGTTGGACGTGGTGAGGCCGGTGCCGGCGTTGCCCGACGAGGCCGCGTTGACACCACTGTTGTCCAGGGTGATGTGGTTGGCCGCGTTGCTGATGTTGCCGGCCGGGGTGAAGGTCGCTGTCCAGGTGATACCCCCGTCGGCGCTGCTCACCGCGCTCAGGGTACCGCCCACTACCGTCAGGTCGGCGTTGGTGAAACCGCTCACCGCCTGGCTGAAGGTGATGGTCACCTGCGAGGTGTCGCCGATCTTCAGCGCCGGGTTGGACATCACGATGACCGCGGTGGGCCGCACGGTGTCGATGGTGAAGTTCGCCGAGCTGGTGGTACCGGCACCGCTGTTGCCGGCGATGTCGGCCACACCGGTATTGGCCAGGCTGACGACATTGGTCGCGCTGTTGGTGTTGGCATCCGGGGTGAAGATCGCGGTCCAGGTGATGCCGCCGTCGCTGCTGCTCAGGTTGCTCAGGGTGCCGTGGCCGGCGTTCAGATCGCCCAGGGTAAAACCAGTCACCGCTTCGCTGAAGGTGATGGTCACCTGCGAGGTCTCGCCGGCGCGCAGGGTCGGGTCCGACATGACGATGGTGGCCGTTGGGCGCTGGGTGTCGATGGCGTAGTTGTTCGACACGCTGGTGCCGGTACCGGCGTTGCCGGCCGTGTCGGTGTAGCCGGTGTTGTCCAGGCTGACGACATTGGTCGCGCTGTTGGTGTTGGCATCCGGGGTGAAGATCGCGGTCCAGGTGACGCCGCCATCGCTGCTGGTCACCGCGCTCAGGGTACCGCCCGACACCGTCAGGTCACTGTTGGAGAAGCCGGTCACCGCCTCGCTGAAGGTGATGGTCACCTGCGCGGTCTGGCCGATGATCAGCGAACTCTTGTCGATGGCCACGGTGGCGGTGGGCCGCACGCCATCGATGGCATAGTTGCTGGACGTGGTGGTTCCGCTGCCGGCGTTGCCCGCCCCGTCGAGCACACCCGTGTTGTCGAGAATGACGTGGTTAATGGCGCTGCTGATACCCGCCGTCGGGGTGAAGGTGGCGGTCCAGGTGACACCGCCGTCGCTGCTGCTTACCGCGCTCAGGGTGCCGTTGCTCACCGTCAGGTCATCGTTGGTAAAGTCGCTCACCGCTTCGCTGAAGGTGATGGTCACCTGCGACGTCTGGCCGATGCCCATGTTCGGGTTGGCGAACACGATGGTCGCGGTCGGCCGCTGGGTGTCGACCGAGTAGGTGTTGGAGTTGGTGGTGCCGGCACCGGCGTTGCCCGCCAGGTCGTTGACCCCGGAGTTGTTCAGGGTGACGACATCGCCGCTGTGGGTGACACCATTGGTCGGGGTCAGGGTCGCGGTCCAGGTGATGTTGTCGCTGGTGCTCAGGTTGCTCAGGGTGCCGTTGGACGCGCTCAGGTCTGCCAGGTTGAAATCGGTCACCGCCTCGCTGAAGGTGATGGTGACCGTGCTGGCTTCGCCCACTGCCAGCGCCGTTTCGGACACCACGATGGTGGCTGTCGGGCGCTGGGTGTCCACCGCGACTCCAGCGGTGCTGCCCACGCCATTGAGATTCAGATTCAAGTCATTGCCCGCCATGTCGGTCAGTTGCTCGCCACGCAGGTCGAGGCTGTTGACCACGATACCGTTGGCGTCGTTGTCGCCGGCCTGCACGATGTACTGGAACATCAGTGCCGAACCGCCGCTGCCGGAGACATAAGTGGCATAGCGAGTCACCCCGCCCACATCCAGCACCAGGCGTGGCGGCAGTACGCCGGTCTGCAGCGCTTCGCTGGCGTTGACGGTGAAGGTCAGCACGTCGCCGGCCTTGTAGTTGCCAGCGAGCGGCGTGGTGACGCTGGTCACGGTCGGCACCACGCCGTCGACGTTGACGTTGGCAGTACTGGCCACAGCGTTGAGGGTCACCACGGTGTCGTTGCCGGCCGTGTCGCGGATGCTGCCGCCATTGAGCTGCAGCGTGCTGCCCAGGGTCACGCCATTGCTGTCCAACTGGCCGCTGGCGGCGGTCAGGCGGAACACAAGGGCGCTGCCGCCGGAGCCGGAGACGTACTCGGCATACACGGTGCCACCGGTATCCAGGGTCACGACGATGCGCGGCACGCCCCCGGTGGTATCGACCACCACGTTCTCGCTGAAGTTGACCGTGAAATCGAGGTTCTGGCCAATGATGTAGGTGCCGTCGGTCGGTGCCTGGACGCTGCCGACCACCGGCACCACGCCATCGACCACGATAGCGCTGCGTCCGCCGAGGGAATCGGCGCCGCCCACGGTCGGCAGGGTCAGGACCGCCAAGTCGCTGGTGGCGTTGGTGATGAACGCGCCATTGAGCTGCAGCGCCGTGGTGCTCTGGAAGTCCAGGTCGGCGCTGATATCGCCGGCCTGCACGGTGTACTTGAACACCAGGGTGTTGCTGCCCGAACCGCTGACGTACACCGCGTTGCGATCGACCAGCCCGGTCTCCAGCAACAGGCTCGGGGTACCGCCGCTGACGGTGACGGCCTGGTCCCAGGACACGTTGATCAGCACTTCGTCGCCGACCTTCACCGCACGGTCGGGGCCCTGTGCGGACACGCTGGTCACCTTCGGATTCAACGGGACCACGTCGATCGCGACAGTGTCGATATCAAGCTTGGCCCCGCCGCTGCCGGAATTGCCGTTGTCGTTGGTCTCGATGGTCAGGCTGGCAGCACCGAGGAAATTGCTCGCCGAGCGGAAGCTCAGGCTCTGCAGCGCGGCGTTGATATTGGCCAGGGTGCCTTCGAAGCTCATGCTGATGTTGTTCACACCGGTCCCGGTGACCAGGGTGATACCGCTAAGGCTGCCCAGGGTCAGCAGGCCGTTGTTGGCCGTCAGGGTCACTGTGAGCAGGCCACCGTTGGCATCCACGTCACTGATGGAAATGGCATTGCCATTGGCGTTGTTGAAGGCCAGGGCAACGCCCTGCTGCGCGGTTTGCGCGCCCGGCACGCTGTTGACCGGCGTGTCGTTGACGGCGGCGACATTGAGGGTCACGGCCCTGGTGTCGCTCAGCGCGGGGCCGCCGGTGTTGCCGTTGTCGTCGATCTTCACCGTCAGGATCACGCTGGCGGTGGCGTCCTGGGCGGTCTTGAAGGTAAGGCTGTTGGCCGCAAGGAAGAAGTTGATATCGGCCAGGCTGCCCGACAGGGTCAGTTCACCCGTTCCGGAACCGACGACGGTCACACCCAGGCCGCTGGTGGCCGTCAGGGTGCCAGTCGGTACCGAGAAGGTCGCGGTGACGGTATTGGTGCCGGCATCGACGTCGGTGAAGCTGATACCGCTGATAACGCTGGCAACATCCTCGGTCACGGTGATGGATGGCGGCACGGTGGCCACCGGTGCGTCGTTTACCTCGGTGACCACCAGGGAAAGCTGGTTGGTGTAGTCGCTGACACTGCCCGTGTTGGCTCTCATTGCGAGGATCACAGGCGCAGTGGCGTTGGCAGCCGTGGTGAAGGTCAGCCGGTTGTTGGCGATGAAGGTGTTGATGTTGGCGATGCTGCCATCAAGGATCAGCGTGGTCGACGTACCACTGACCAGCACGCCGCCGGCGCTCACCGCACTGAGGGTGCCGCTGGTCACGGTCAGGGTGACCGTGGCGTTGAGCGAATCGACATCGCTGACGCTGATGCCGGTGATCGCAGTGGGCACGTCCTCGGTCACCTGGATGGTGGCAGGGAAACTGATGATCGGGGCGTCGTCCACGGCGGTGATGGTCACGCTGCGCGAGACCGTCACCGAGGCCAAGCCATCACCGTCGGTCACCTGGAACTGCACGACACGGTTGCTGGTGGTCGGGCTTTCCGAGCCGTTGTTGTAGGTCACCGCGCGCAGGGCCGCCTGGAATTGCGCCAGGGTGGCCTGGTTGCCGGCTGAAGTCAGGGTCAGGATGCCGGTGCTGGAATCCCAGCTTGCCTGGATATTGCCCATGGTCGCCGGGTCGGTGACCAGCGCCAGTACGTCCTGGGCACTGTTGTAGCTGGAGAAGCGCACGGTGGCGCTGCCCGGGTTCGGGCCATCCGGGTCGGACAGGGTCAGGTTGGAGTCCACCACTACCGGGGTGGAGGCCACGTTGTTGCCTTCGGTCCAGACCACGCTGCCGCCGCTCGGGGTCAGCACCGGGCGGTCGTTGACCGCAGTCACGGTGACCGAGGCGGTATCGGTCGCCGTGGAATAGGCCGAGGTGCCGCCGGAGGTGCTGGTATTGATCTTGGCACCCTGGAAGCCGGCGGTGCCGTTGGTCTGGTCCCAGGCCTTGTAGGTGATGGTCGCCGTTTCGCCATGGATGCCGTCCGGGACGAAGCGGACCCGGTCCGTCGGACGCAGGATCAACGCCGCCGTGTTGGAGACGATACCGACATCGGTCCAGGTGGTGCCGCCATTGGTGGTGAACTGCCACTTGCCATAGGTGGCGGTCAGGCCGGTGATGGCGATGCCCTTCACGGCGCCCGTATCGACATCGGTGATGCCGCCGGTCAGCGAGCTGACCAGGTCACCGGCGTTGGTGGTGGAGGTATCGGTCAGCGGCGACAGGCTCGGCGACACCGGGTTCACCAACGGCGCATCGTTGACGGCGGTGACCGTCAGGTTGGCCTGGGCGGTGCCGGTGGAGAAGGCACTGGTGCCGCCGTTGCCGGAGGTATCGGCCAGGCCGCGGCTGCCATTGGCGGAAGCGCTGCCGGAGGTCTGGTCCCAAGCGCGGAACCCCATGGCGACGGTCTCGTTGTTGGCACCGTCGGGGATATAGCGCACATAGGTCGTGGAGCTGAGCAACAGCGCGCTGGTCGGCGCCACGCTGCCGAAGTCGGTCCAGTTGCTGTTGTCGGTGGAGTACTGCCAGGTGCCGCGACCGGTGGTGACGTAAACGGCGATACCGCGCAGCGCGCTGACGTCGGGATCGACATAGGAGGTGCTGGCCAGCAGGGTCGAGATCAGCACGCCGGGCGTCGTGGTGTCTTCGTTGGTGTTCGGGAAGGTGTACGGGCCGCCACTGAGCGTCGGCGCGTCGTTGACCGCGACCACGGTCACGGTGCTGAGGATGCCTACCGCGGCGGTGTTGAGCCCGCTGTTGGACGTGCCACCGTTGTCGCGCACGGAGTCCACGCTCACCACCCGGTTGGCGGTGTTCGGGCTTTCGCTGTCGTTGCGGTAGGCCATGGCGTTGAGGATGGCTTGCGCTGCCGAGCTGGACAGGCCGCTGTGGGTCAGGGTGATGGTTGCGGTACCGCTGACCACCGAGACCGAGACCGTCGTGCCGTTGATCGCGGTCACCACGTTGGTGCCGTTGACCAGGTTCACGTCGCTGCCGTCGATCACCAGTTTCTCTGCCGCACCGTTGGCGACGTTGGTGACGGTGAAGCTCATCTGGATCACGCTCTGCCCGGTCTCGACGGTATTGATCGTCGCGCCGCTGAACAGCTGCACCGCCGAACCGTTCTCGGTGTAGGTGGGGTTGGTGCCGCTGACATTGACCACCGGGGCATCGTTGACCGAAAGGACGTCGAGGGTGACCGTCGACACCGTGCTGCTGCCGCCGGCACCGTCGTCCATGCTGATCGAGACGCTGCGCGTGGCCGCCGACGGCTCGATGGTATTGGAATTGCGGTAGGCCAGGTTCTGCACCAGCGCAGCGACGGTGGTCGCCGTGGCGTTGCTGGTAAGGGTGATCACCAGCGGATTGCCGTTGCTGCCGCCGGTGAAGGTACCGATCACCAGGCCGTTGTACAGGATCGAGGCGCCGGACAGCACGATCTGGTTGGCCCCGGCACCCTGGTCGCGAATGAACAGCACGTCTTCGGCGCTGGTGCCGCCACTGGCGATCTGCACCGTCAGCTTGCCGCCGTTGAAGTTGGCCGAGTCGGCGTCGCTGATGGTGGCGTCGCCGTTCTGGTCGAGCAGCACGTAGGCGGCGTCCTCGCGGTAGCTGACAAGGTCGCCGTTGAGGTTGCCGATCACCGGCGCCGCCACCGCGGTCACGGTGAAGTTCAGCGCGGTATTGTTCTGGATGCCCTTGTACACCTGGCCGTTGGCGTTGGCGAACGCCTTGTTGTCGATGCGTACGGCGTAGGCCACGCCCGCCACCATGTCCGCTGGCGGGTCGATGGTCCAGGTGGTGCCGGAGCCGGTGACCGCACCGCTGCCCACGGCGATGGTCTGGATGATCGCGTTGTCGCTGGTACGCACGATATAGATGTTGCCCGTGCCCTTGGCCACCGACTGGTCGAAGGTCAGGGTGATATTGGCATTCGGGGTGACGGTCAGGCTGTCGTCCGCCGGGCTGGAGCTGACCAGCTTCGGCAGGCTGCCGCTTTGGTAGAAGATGGCGGTGCTGGCTGCCGTGGACGAGGTGGAGATCAGGTCGAGATCGCCGTCGCCGTCGAAGTCGCCGACACGGAACTGCTGGGCGTTCATGTCCGGCAGGGTCACGTTGGCGAACGGCGAACTGGCCTGGTCCACGTCGACGAAGGTGCCGTTGTCGTTGCGCACGTAACGGAAGACCGTACCGTTGTTGCCGGTCTGGTAAAGGATATCGGCGTCGCCGTCGCCATCGAAGTCGGCGACGATCGCCCGGGTCACGGACACGGTCGGCAGGGCCGCGGTGGCGGTCATATCGACGAAGACGCCGTTGTTGTTGCGGAAATAGCGCATCTGCATGCCCGACGCGACATGGATCAGGTCGGTGTAGCCATCGCCATCGACGTCGGCGGCCTTGTAGTTGTAGGCGTTGAAGTCGGGCAAGGTGATACCGGCGAACGGCCAGGCGGCGCCGCTGGCACTGGTCAGGGTGGTAAAGCTTGGCGTGGCGCTGCCGCTGTTCACCGCCAGTGCCCAGGACGAGCCGGTGCCGCCAGTCTGGTAGAGGACGTCGAGGGCACCGTCGCCGTTGAAATCACCCACTAGCGTACGCACGCCGAAGCTCGGACCACTGACGTCCTGACTGGTGAAGCCCGAGCCGGTGTTGAGGTAGAGCTTCATGGTCGGACCACTGACGGGAGCAGCCAGTAGATCGATGCGACCATCGCCGTTGAAGTCCCCGGCGTGGAAGTTGGCACCGCCAGTGGCGGCGTCGGTAAGGGTCAGGCCGGCGAACATCGAGTTGGCCTGGCTGAAGATGGTGAAGGTGCCGTCTGAATTGCTCTGCGCAAAGCTCCAGGCACCACCAGCACCTGCAGCCTGGTAGAGGATGTCGGCACGCCCATCGCTGTTAAAGTCGCCGACCACGTACTTCATCTGGTTGGTGGTGGTACCCAGCACAGGCGCGCTGGCCACCGCGCCGCCGGTAAAGATCGAAGCCATCAGGCTGTCGTACCCACCGACGCTCAAGGCGCTGGTCTCGATGGCACCACTGCTGCGCTCGAGCGTCCAGTTGCCGCCCAGAGCCGCAGCGCCGGTATCGTCTGCCGATGCCGCCACATCGGCGCCGGTGATGGCCGCCAGTTGGTCCAGGAAGTACTGGCCCTTGTCGCCCTGGCCCACATCGCAGCCGTACAGCAACAGATCGCCATCGGCCTTCAGCGCCGCGCCAATGCTCTGCAAGGCAGTGCTGTGCTCGGCCAGGTTGCCGCTGCTGAGCCAGACATTGCCCATCTGCACCGTGCCGTCTGCGCCGTGGGACAGCAGGTGAATAGCGTCCAGCCCGCTGCGCCCCTGCAGGTAGTCGGCCATCTGCTGCAGGCCGTCTTTGCTGGCGTCCAGAATCACCACTTCGGCGTTGCTGGCAAGTCCTGCCAGCAATTCACCGATGTTGGACACCTGGCTGTCCACAAACACCACCTCCTGGCGCTGGACGGAGGACGGCGAAGCCTCGGTGCTTCTCTGCGCTTCTGCGGTCAGTGCATGCCGCAGTGCGCCGGCCGCATCCACCGCGTGCTCCGCCGCTGCAGCGTCGGTGGCGGCATGCGCCACATCCACCGCAGCAGCACCGTCAAACATAAAGCGCTGCTCCAATGCCAGCGGGCGTACGGCAGAGGCCGGCTGCAGGCGCTGGGGGGCATCGGTCTTCACTGCCTGCGCCTTCATGGCCTGTGTCAGACGGTTCCAGAATGGGCGAGATTTGCGGGTCATCAAAGTGTCCTTCCGGGATGAAGGTGGCATGGCGCTTGCCTGCCTTGCAGGTTCAGACCGCCGGCTTGCCCTTTTCCTGGGAGCGGTCGGTCTCTGACTACCTGACTATAAAAATATGAGCATGTTGCGCCTTCCATATATAGACTTCAGCATAAAAATGATCTGAAACCTTTTAATGGCATGCGCAACATGCTCTTGTATTTGAATACCTAGGGCTTACCGGTCGAGGGCGGTGCCAGCAGCACCTGCCCGCTCATGCCGGCGATCAGTTCGCCAAACTTTCCGTGTATGGCCGCATTGACCTTCACGGACTGGCTCACCGGGTCGACGCGCGCGGCCAGGCGCTGCACCTTGGCGGGATAGGTTTTGCCGGTCTCGTCAATACGCACCTGGAATTCCGAGCCCGAATGCAGCCAGCTGAGCCAGCGCGAAGGCACCAGAAACTCCAGCTCCAGTGCAGAGTCGTCCAGAATGTCCAGCAGTGCCTGACCCGGCTGCGCATATTGCTGCTCGCGGATCTTCTGCTCGGCCACACGACCGGCATAGGGCGCGGTGATCTGGCACTTGCTCAGCAGGCTTCGGTTGGCGGCGACTTCGGCCTTGGCCTTGTTCCATTCGGCCTGAGAAACATCCAGCTCCACCTTGCCGACGGAGTTCAGCTCCGCCAGGCGCTGGTTGGCCTTCCAGGTCTTCTCGGTGGCATCCACGCCCGCCTGGGCCTTGTTCAGCTGGGCTTGCGGCAGGCTGCAGTCAAACTGCACCAGCAGCTGCCCCTGGCGAAAGGCCCCGCCCTCCACCACCGGCAGGCGCTGCACCTTGGCGCCGATTTCGGCCGCCAAGGTGGTGTAGCGGCGCGGTGCGAGCTGGGCGCGGATCTCGCGCTGATCCAGCACGCTGGGCAAGGAGGCCTGAGTCCTGGCAAGACTCTGTGCTGCCGGGCCGGTCTGGGCCAGAGCGGCGAGCGACAAACCCAATGCCAGGCCCAGAATCAAGGGAGACACGCAAGACTTCATTGGAATTGGCCCGCGTCCCAGCTTTGCAGCGATTTGCCCACGGCCTGCGTGAGTTCGGGCAAGGGCATGCTGTCCGAGCCCTCGATCACGGGCTCCATGCCCAGAGTCGCCTGCAGGCGGGAGCTGGCAGCCTGCATATTGGATTGGGCCTGGTAGCGGCGCAGCACGGAAAGAATGGTGCTGGTCTGCTGGGAGACGCGCTCCAGCGCATTGAGCTTGTCGGCCTGCACCTGGTTGTTCACATGCTCGGACAGGCGCTGGTCCACGGAGGCAATGGTCTGCGCTCTTTCATATTGGCGCACGGCGTTCGCAAATTGCAGACGGGCCACATGCAGCTGTGTCAATACCGCCATCTGGGTAGCCAGACGACGCTGATCGGCCAGCTGGACACCCGCGTCGGCCAGCTGACGCTGTGCAGGCAGGGACAGCAGTCCCAGCAGATTGAAGGAGATCTGCAGGCCCGCATCCTGCCAGCGGTCGTTGATCAGATAGCTGTCGCTGCTCTTGTTGACGCCGTAGTTGAAGGAAAGGCCGGGGAACATGCGCAGCATGACGCGCTTGGTCTCTTCGTTGGCGATACGGGCGTTGTACAGGCTCTCGCGCAGGTCCGGGTTGAGCAGCAGGGCCCGGTCTTCCAGCTTGTCCACAGGCTGCTCCAGCCAGCGCTGGGCATTCGAGGTCGCAGGTTCGATCACGCGCAGTGGCTGGTTCAGCTCGGCAGGCGAGACGCCCATCAAGGAGGCCAGTTCGATGCGCGAGGAGGACAGCTCCTGCTGAATGGCCTCCAGCAGGCGGATATTCTCCAGCAACTGGCGTTGATAACGCAGCGGCTCCATGGGGGAGCGCAGTTTCTCCGCTTCGACCTTGCGCGAGTCTTCCAGGGCCTTGTCTGCATCCTGGCCTGCGGTCTGCAGCGAGGATTCCAGGGCCTGGGCTGCAGCCACACGCCAGTAGGCGATGCGTACATCCTGGATCAGCGTGTGTATGGCCTTGCGGCGACGCTCGGCGGCGATCTGGGCGCGATCGGCATGCTGGCGTGCGGCGTAGTAGCTTTGACCGAAGTCCAGCAGGCTCCAGGAGAAGCTCAGCGAGCTCAGTGTCGATTCACGGTCCGACGAAATATAAGGGTGCGCCAGGGAAGGCGCGCCCGTGACGGAGTCCGTGCTGCGGCTGATCAGGTCCTTGTCGCGGTAGCGGTAGCCAGCCGATGCCACCAGCTTGGGCAGCATGTCGAACTTGGCAACATTGGCCGTGCCCTGGGCCACAGCCTCTTCCATACCGCGCAGGCGCTGGGCCGCGTTGTATTTGATGGCCCGCGCAATGGCCTCTTCAAGGCTTACCGGTCCGGTCAGCGCAGCCACGTCTTTACCGAGGCTTTGTCGATCGGCCTGGACCTGCAACTGAATTTCTTCCGTGGAAAGTGCCTGGCCGGTCAGATTGGCGCAGCCGGTGAGCCAGATGGCCGAGCCTAGCAAGGCTGTGAACCGGACACGGCCACGAAAATGATTCTCGGGCCGGCGGTGAGCAAGGGCGTTCATATCTGCAAGGAGGTGATGGCAAAGACGGTTTGACAAGAAGACCCAGGCAAACCGATGCGCAAAACTTTAAAAAGTATGCATAAGTCTTAATTGTCAAAAAATGTGTCAGCGATATTACCTAGCAAAAATGACGACAGCAATCACTGAAATCAGGTATTTCGTCCTGCAGTTGCGCTCTTGCTACGCCCTGCTTTTTCCCTTGTGGAAGGTACAGATACAAGGGGACTACCCGAGGCGACCTGAACTGACAATGGCCGCTTCAGAGAGGAATGCCTGAACGAACATTGGCTCACCAGCTTGGCACGTGCCCGTGCGCTCGTCGAGGCTTGGCACCGGGAATACAACGAGGAGCGGCCGAAGAAGGCCCTCGGCGGACTGACCCCGGCAGCTTATGCCCAAGACTGATGCACAAGCCGTTAAATTAACCTCGGACTCCAAAGCCCAGTGCTACTGAAAACGGGGGGACGTCGCCAGCATCACACGGGCCTGCAGGTAACCAGGGCATCTGCCAACTGCATTACAGCCTTGGCAGCCCTGAGCAAATTCATTCAGGCGTGATACCTGCCGCCTTGATGACCTGCCCCCATTTGATGGTTTCGGTAGCTTGAAACTGTACCAACTCTGAGGGCGTCGTGCTCCATGCTTCGGAGCCGGACATAGCGAAGAAAGACTTGGCCGCCGCACTATTGACCGCCTTGGCCAGCATCTGATTGAGTCTGCCTGCGACAGGTGCTGGTGTATTGGCGGGCGCGTAAGCAGCAAACCAGTACCCCATGTCGTAGCCTTTGACACCAGCTTCAGCGATGGTTGGAACCTCAGGCAACTGTGAGCTGCGCTTCAGCGTGGAGTAGCCAAGCGCGCGCAGTTTGCCGGCCTTGATTTGAGGAACGCCGGTCGAAACGTCGGTAATCATCAGGTTGATCTGTCCTCCGAGTAGGTCCGTGATGGCAAGTGGGTTGCTCTTGTAGGGAACATGAAGGATATCGACGCCGGCGAGTTGTTTGAGCATTTCGCCGGCAACTCGACTTGAGGAGCTGCCACTGCCAAAGCTCAGTTTCCCAGGATTGGCTTTTGCGTAGCTCAGCAGCTCGCCTACGGACTGATAGGGTGATGTCGCAGGAACGACCAGAACCTGCCCGCCTTTGCCTAGGCCTGTGATGGCTGTGAAATCCTTGACAGGGTCATACGACAGTTTTTTGTAGAGATGCTCATTGGCGGCATGCGTCGTATTGGTCGTGATAAGAACGGTATAGCCATCAGGAGCGGCCTTGGCTACTGCTTGAGCCGCAAGCATGCCACTGGCCCCTCCTTTGTTTTCCACCACGACCGGCTGCTTGGACTGCTCGGAAACGGCTTGCCCCAAGGCGCGTGCCAGCTGGTCCGTGGCACTGCCGGCGGCAAATGGAACGACAAAGGTGATGGGCTTGTTTGGATACTCGCCCTGTGCAAGGGCAAAGGGGCTCAGCGCAAGGCTTGCGCTGAACGCCAGAACACCGCGCCGCGTATGAAATGTCATGGTTTGTCTCCTGTAGGTTGTTGTAGAAAATTCAGGTTGCCGGGCCGACAAGTAACGACTTGAGATGGCACGGGACCGTGACAGGCATTTCAAGTATCCTGAAGCACAGCGTCTTGCCATGGCTGTCCAGGTTCAGCGAGTCATTGACTCCTCCATCCAGCACGTTGTCGAGCACCAGATTCATGGCGTGCAGTCTGGGTAGCAGGTATCGACGGACATGGCTTGGCTTGCGGTCTGCAAACAGACGCAGCACGACTTGTTCGGTGACTTGTTCGCACACCACTTGCCACAGGTCCGGATGCCATGCAATGACGCTGATGTTGGATCGGTTGCCTTTGTCACCCGTGCGCCCATGCGCAACTCGGTACAGGGGAACGGTAAGGGTTGAGTTCATGGCCTAATCCTGATGCGGGGATGCCCAGCGGAAGCCCGTCTTAACCTGCTGCTGGGGCACCAGGCACGACACCATTCCCAGGCGCAGGCGCATCTGGGTACGAACGCCCCCTCCTCCCGCCGGGCCGCAGCAATACAAGGCGGTTATTTCGCGTGGCAGACGCGCCGCAACTGCACGGTCGGAGTGCTGCCAGGCCATGCGAAGCCGGACATCGCGGGCTGCATTGGAAGTGCTGGCGTCGGTCAACCAGTCGCTGCTGTCGTTTCCCCAGACACTGGTGACGCCGATCAGATCGGTCCGGAGAGGCGCAATCTCCGCCAGGCGCCTGGATATGGTCCGCGCAGCCAAGCGTGCGCGCTCTGCCGCTCTTGGTCCTGCGTAGGAGATCTCTCCTTCTGCAAACCACCCTGACTCGAAGCAGACATTGACTTTGAGCTGCTCAGGCCGCGGGTGACCGATGACCCCTTCCAGGCGAACCCGGTCCGGCCCGACCGGAATCACTTCAGCCTGAGTGATGTCGGCGACAACGTCCGGTGTGAGGTAGCAGGCAGGGTCGTGGATTTCGTAGAGCAGTTGCTCCTTGACCGTGGCCGCAGTGATACAGCCCCCGGTAAGACTTGGCTTGAAGATAGTGCTGTTGCCCGTGCTGTCGATTTCAGCAATGGGATACCCCAGGCGCTCCATGTCCGGTACATCTTTGTATCCAGGGTCTGCAAAGTAGCCGCCGGAGACCTGGGTTCCACATTCCAGCAGATGCCCGGTCATCGTGGCGCGGGCAAGACGATCCCAGTCATCCCACGCCCAGTCGAAGTGGGCCATGGCAGGCCCCACTACCAAGGAAGGGTCGGAGACACGACCACATACAACAATATCTGCACCTGCCCGCAACGCCTCGGCGATGGGGCGTGCGCCGATATAGGCATTGGCGCTGACCCGTTGCTGGTTTGGCATGTCCTGGCCCAGAGCTGTTTCGAGCAGCTGGCAATGTTCGTGACCGCTCAGGTCATCTCCATGAACCACCGCTATCCGGGGGACACGCGTCCCAAGCTCACCGGCCAATGCAGCGATGGCCCGAGCTGCGCCTTGCGGGTTGGCCCCGCCGAAGTTGCTGACGATTCGAATCCCATGTGCGAGGCAGTCGGCGAGCACCGGCTGGAGAAACTCCACCATGAGAGGCTCATAGCCTGCATCGGGATCCTGGCGGCGCGCGAGTTGCGCCAATGCCAGCGTCCGCTCTGCGAGCGTCTCAAAGATCAGAAAGGCCGGCTTGTTCTGTCGAACCAGCTCCTGCACGATGGGTTGTGCCGCATCGGTTCGATCACCGGAAAAGCCTGCTGCGCATCCAATGAGCAACGACGTTTTTTCGTTTGGCGCTCTTGTCATGAAACCTCCTGTTGCCCACTATAGAAAAACACCTGTAAGCTGTGAAATCGATTATTAAGATAAATTAATCTGCAATTCAAATGAATCTGTCGTCGCGCGATGTGCAGGCATTCTTGGTATTGGCCAGGCAAAAGAACTTCACCCAGGCCGCCAGCATGTGCCACCTGTCCCAACCGGCTTTCAGTGCACTTATCCGTTCATTGGAGCAAACGGTAGGCCTCAAGCTTTTCGACCGCAGCACCAGACACGTGGTGCTTACCACTGAAGGAGAACGATTTCTGCAGTCGGCAGAGCGCCTCTGTGCAGAGTTCGCCGCCTGTGAGAAAGCGATGCGCGATACAGCACAACTGACTCAGGGGCATGTATCCGTTGCACTGCTGCCCTCCCTTGCTGCTGGCTGGCTTCCTGCGGTGCTGAAAGCCTATACGGCCCGTCATCCCGGGATTCAACTGGGTGTGCTGGATGTGCTGTCCGAGCCATGCATTGCATCGGTGGCCAATGGCGATGCGGACTTTGCCCTGGCCGCCATACGCGCGGACACCCCCGACCTGAGAGCCGAGCCGTTTTGCAGTGACAGTTTCCATATGGTGTGTCCTCGCGCTCATCCGTTGGCGAACAAAGCCGCGCTGTCCCTGGAGGATCTGACACCGTGGCCGTTCATCCACCTGGCACGCCACAGCAGCGTTCGCCAGTATCTGGATGCCGCGTTATTTCCTCGAACGATGCAGACCTTCGTTGAAGTCGAGCAACTGGCAACGGCCATGGGGCTCGTGCAGGCCGGATTAGGCATCACCGTAGCTCCCGCGTTGAGCTTGTTTCACTTCAACAAGCCCGGATTGGTGACGCGTCAGCTGCCGATACCGGACATGGATCGCCAGATCTACATGGTTCGCAAGCGAGAGCGCAGCCTTTCATTGGCGGCTCAAGCGCTGTATCAATTGATGCAGGACATGCGTCCTGCCAGTGCCTGATTTGAACAGGGCTTTTCTGCAAAGCGGATATCTCGCCCGAGACACCCCGCCGCCCGGACGAGAGACTCTAATTGCGCCGACACATCCGCAGCGTGCGCAGCGCTGCATATCTGTGCCGCCTGATCTGAGCATGGGCAACAGATCGCCCTCACCTCGCTGCCATTACACAGTTATCCGTCAATACAAGGTACTGCCTCGGTCAACATACCGAGAACCCAGGAGACGCATATGAAACACAGAACCCGCCGCAAGCGCTTTGCCAGCTTGCCTGAATTGCCCAACGGTCTTGTCGACGGGACACTGCGCAAGCTTCTTGTTGCTGCGTTTGCACTGGCATCGCTGGGGCATGTCGCGATTGCCCAGGAGTCGAGGCGCGACGCTTTCTTCTGGCTGGGGCAAATCAATAAGGCATCGGCCGTCATCAATACCGATGAAGGCCTTCTCGACAAGACCATGGCACCCCAAATTGCGCGAGGTCTCCAGAGCGTCTTGACTGCAGGCGATGCTCCCGGTGGTAAACGGCCAGGGTTGGTCATCACCTTCGAGCCCCTGCTCATCGATGCAGCCGGTGTGCAGGCCACACTTCTTCATGCCGGGCGTTCAAGCCAGGATATGTTGGCGACGGTGCGCTCTGCCATACAGCGGGACGACATGCTGCGCCTGAACAAACAGCTGGAGCAGACCCGTGCTCATCTGCTGCGGCTGGCACAGACTCATGCCGACACGGTCGTACCGAACTACACCAACGGAGTGGCCGCCCAGCCCAATAGCTACGGGCACTACCTTCTGGGACACCTTGCCGGTTTTGACCGGGACGCCCAGCGCCTTCACGAGGCGTTCACACGCATTGACCAATCAGCGATGGGCACCACGGTTCTCAATGGGAGCAGTTGGCCCTTGAATCGAGAGCGCATGGCCCAATACCTGGGCTACCCTGCCACGGTTGACAACGCCTACGATGCCGCACAGATTCTGGCTGCCGAGATGCCGGTGGAGATCGGCGCGGTGGCATCGAGCATTTCCCTGCACGTGGGAGCTTTTATCGAGGACGTCATGGTGCAGTATGCACAGCCCAGACCCTGGATCCTCCTTCGCGAGGGCGGAGGGAACACCTATGTGTCAAGTGCAATGCCTCAAAAGCGAAATCCGGGGCTGCTCAACGACACCCGTGCCAACGCTTCACGCGTGCTGGCAATGGGTGTGGGACGCCTCATCAGCCAGCACAATATTCCACCGGGGATGAGCGACAACAAGTCGTCGCATGACACCTCCGCGCTGATTGCGTCGACGATTTCAACGCTGCAGGGTTTTGACAAAGTCCTCAGCGGCCTGGTGATTGATCCAGAACGTGCGCTTGAAGAGCTGAATCTCGACTGGACGGCCTCCCAGGAGGTTGCGGATGTCCTGATGCGCAAATACAAACTGCCTTTCCGTGTGGGTCACCATTTTGCTTCGGCGGTCGTCAGCTTCGCCAAAGAACGCAATATCACGCCGCGTGACTTCCCCTACGCCGATGCCCAGCGCCTCTATGCAGCGACCGTCGAACGCGAAATGTCAATCGAGAATGTCAGGTTGCCTCTGTCGGAAAGCGAGTTCCGGACGACGCTGGATCCCGTCGCCATTGTGAAGAACCGTGCGACCGCCGGAGGCCCCCAGCCATCGGAGATGGCGCGCATGATCGCGCGGTCCGGGCAATTGCTGTCTCAAGATCAGCAGTGGGCTGCGCAGCGACATGACCGGATCGAAGCGGCAATCAGGAACCTTGACCGCGACTTTGCGCGGCTGGCAACCCCCAAATAGCCAAGCAGCCATAGGCCCTCTTTGCTGGGGTCACTACAGGCTCAATCCTCTTTCCTGGTGATCGGCGGCCGACCAATACGCAATGTCACAGAGCCGGAGCAGGCCCTGCCGAAAACCGCCAACTCCTTGCACGGAACAACACCTGCGGACTACCCTGTAGAAAAGCCATGAGGATCAGCTCATGGCTTTTTCTTTCAGGGATCTGCCGTTTAACGATTCTGAGCTTGTGCCGAATATTGTGCGTAAAGCTCATCCGCCATTTTGCGCAATGCGCGGCCTATGGCTGCATATTCATATTCGTTGAGATTTGCCAGGGAGGCTCGCCCCGACGGACGGTTCGAGCCGAAGCCGCGCCCCGGCAAGAGCACGATGCCGGTCTCGTCGGCAATCCGGAACAGCATGTCACCTGTCGACGACTGCTTGACCGCCCACTCTGCAAAGGCCTCGCCGTAGAGCTTCGAGGTCACATCCTGCAAGTCAATCAGCGTGTAGTAGTCCACCGCGTTCTCATCTCTGAGCGGAGGCATGCCGAGCTCGCGGTACAACGTGGTTTCGCGCCTGCGAATCAGTTGCTTGAGCGTGTGCTTGTACTCGTCCGCCTCATCCATCAGTGCAAACAGCGAGAACAACGCCATTTGCACCTGCTGTGGCGTGGACAGCCCTGCTGTGTGATTCAAAGCCACAGCACGGCTGTCGGCCACCAGGCGATCGATGAACTTCAAGGAGCGCACATCAGGTAGCAGCGAACGATAGCGATGATCCAGGGCGATTTTTTCGGACTCCGGCAATTGGTCCAACGCCAGGTCAAAGACGTTCTGCCGATGGGCCGCCACCACCCCCAAACGCCAGCCAGTGGCTCCAAAGTATTTGGAGAACGAATACACCAGCAAGGTATTGGCCGGGCAGATCGCGAAAAGAGACTGGAAGTCATCGGCAAAGGTGCCGTAGACATCGTCGGTCAGGATCATCAGGTCCGGGCGATGTTCCGCAACAATATTGCGCACGCGATCCAGACTTCGTCGATCCATCTTCACGGAAGGCGGATTGCTGGGGTTGACGCAGAAGAAGATCTTGATGGCGGGGTCCTTGAGCTTGTCCAGCTCCGAGTCCGGATACTGCCAATGCAGGTTTGGGTCCGCATTGATGGCGACTTCCTCCAGTGCATATTGAGCCAACTCCGGGATTTCTATATAGGGCGTGAAAACCGGCATGCCGATGGCCACCTTGTCCCCGGCCTTGAGCAGGCCGTTGAGCTTCAGGCTCTCGAAGATGTATGCCATGGCAGCCGTTCCCCCTTCGACCGCAAACAGGCTCACGGACTCGCTGGGAATTGCGTCGGCGCCCATTTCGCGAATGATGTACTGGCGCACGATTTTTTCGCTGATGTTCAGCATCCGGGGCGGAACGGGGTAATTGCAGCCCAGAATACCGTCAACCATTTCGTGCAGGAAGGCGGCCGGGTCCAGGCCCAGCTGATCGCGCACATAGCTCAGGGATTTGCCGAGGAAGCGCACGCCCTCCTGATCCCGGTTCTCGGCAATATAACGTTCGAAACGTCCCTCTATGCCGTCGATCTTCGCCAGTCCCCCAACGCCTACCGTCGTCATATAAGAGTAGGACAGCTCTGATTCCGCTGCAGCGAACAGGCCCAGGCGGAAAAATGCCCTTCTCGGCGTAGTGGCCAGAAAGTTGGGATTGCCCCGGCCCGCATTGAGCATGAGGCGGTTTCCATCGCCCGAGGCAATCTTGATCAACTCATCCTTGAGCTCGAACGGGCTCAAATTCGCCAGACTCTGATAATCCTTGCTCATTTCGCAACTCCTTCCATTCGTTCCAGGGAATCAATTCAAGGGTTTCACGCGAAGGCGATGACCAGCGGCCCCAGCAAAGTCAGGAACACATTGGCCAACGCATAGGTGATTGCAAAAGGGGTGGTCGGTATGGAATTGCCGGCTTTGTCCAGCACCTCGCCAAACGCAGGGTTGGCACTGCGCGCACCCGACAGAGAGCCGGCGAATATGGCTACGTTGTCGTAGCGCAGCACATATTTGCCAAACAGGATGGCGATCAGTAGTGGAATGATGGTGACCAGAACGCCGAGCATGAACAGCGTCACCCCCTGATCCATGACCGTGCTGACGGCCTGCTGGCCCGACTGCAGGCCAACCATGGCCACGAACCCCGCCAGACCCAGGTCGCGCAACAGTGTGGAGGCCCCCGTCGGCATATTGCCCATGGTGTGCTTGCGGCTACGCCACCAGCCAAAAAGCAACCCCGACAGCAAGGCACCGCCACCGCTGCCCAAGGTGATGGGAATGGAGCCGATGCGCAGGACCAGCAGACCGATCAGCAAGCCGACCACGATGCCGCAGCCGTGATAGACCCAATCGGTCTTGTCGCTGGGAACAATGATGGGCCCGGCAGATTGAGCGGCCTTCTGAACGTCCTGAGGCGTACCGAACAGGCTCACCACATCACCGGGCATCACGACGGTCTCCGCCTTGATCGGCACAGGCGTGCCGGCGCGCATCATGCCTTCGACATACACACCGTGTATGAAATCCTGTGACAGGCTGCTCAAGATATCCTTCACGCTGCGGTTGAGGTAGACAGGATTGGTGATTGCAACGTCGCGGCGCACCATCACCACATCCATGCCCTCGGCTGCCTGCAGCTCGTCGCCGACCTGAGCACCCAGTGATACCACTGCCGCACGGCGGCCCACCAGCAGCACAACGTCGCCGCCCTCGAGCACCAGGCCCGGATCCACGCCTAACAGTGCATTCCTGCGCTGAATGCGTTCCACGGTCACCCTGCCCTGCATCGCGCTGGCTTCAAGTTCCGCCACGGTTTTTCCGGACTGAGTGACGCGAAAAATGCGTCCCACCAGATCGGGAGCCGCAGGCGACTCGCCCTGTGCATAGACGCGTACGCCCTTGAGCTGCTCCTGCTCGGCCTGAACGGCGTCATCCCGGATATTGCGTCCGGCAATCCATGGCAGAACATTGACGCACATGATGATGGCGCCGAAAGAGCCGAAAATATAGGTGACCGCGTAACCGATGGCGACGTTGGCCTGCATGCGCTGGACCTCGTCGGCGGAGAGCCCCAGCTTCTCGATGGCAGAGCCTGCCGTTCCAATGATGGCCGACTGCGTCAAGCCGCCTGCAGCCAGTCCTGCGGCCAGGCCTTTGTCCAAGCCGAATACCCGGGCGATCACCACGACCGTGATCAAGCCTGATACGGCCACCACGACGGCCATCATGATTTCCTTGACCGAATGGCGTCCCAGCGAGTTGAAGAACTGCGGACCACTTTCGAAGCCCACGGCATAGATGAACAAGGCGAAAAGCACGGCCTTGATGCCGGAATCAATCTGAATACCGATCTGGCTGATCAACACCGCTGCCAGCAGCGAACCCGCGACCCCCCCCAACTGGAATGATCCAAAGCGGAACTTGCCGACCCAGTACCCCAGAGCCAGAGATGCGAAAAGTGCCGCCTCCGGTGATTGGTGAAAGATGCTTTTGAGTAAATCCACGGCCACCTCTACTTCCAGATAAAAGGACCAGGCAACAGAAAGTCCAACCAAGCCCCGATGAGAGGGAATGGAGCTGCCTGGGCTCAGGAGAAAGCGGTTCGCTACCTGGATGCGTGGATCGAGATCGCCGGTCTCAACATTGATGCCACGTCCATTGGCTGGTTTGATTCTTGTTTTCTTCTATGGGCTTCCACTATTAAAGACAAAAGCGTACCGAAATGTAGGACGTTACCGATGATTCACTTTGTGATACACATGGCGCACGCGAGGCTGCCTGGCCGAGGTTTCGGAGACAGTCCTTTCACACGCCGCTTGCATCCGGAGCGGGCTTTGCCGACGCCCAGGTGCCTGATCCCTCAGCGCAAGGTGCGTCGGTTGATGGAGCGCCGGGTGGCTGCCAGAGTGCTTCGACGCACCAGGGGTTGAGCGCCAGTGGAGTCCGATGCATTGGCGGCCACCAGTCTTTGCTGTGCCTCCAGCAGGTTCTTGAGATCCGCAGCCCGCTCCTGTGCCAGTGCCGCAGTGTTCTGGGCGGTCTGCAACTGGGCATGCAGGTTCAGGATTTCCTGCTCGGATTGCTCAAACCGGATCTGCAGCTCCTGGTAGCGAGTCTCTGCCTTGCGCTCCTGATCCTGCAGGCTTTTTCTCGCGGCTGCCAGCTCCTGCCGCGCACGATCGACTTCGTTGAGCATATGGCGCTCGTTGCCGGCGTACTGCTCTGCCATGCGCTGACGCTCGGCGGCAGCCGACTGAATTTCCTCGCTGTGCTTTTGCTGCTGCAGCTCACGCTGGCGCACGGCTTGGCCCAGCTCGTCACGCAGCTCCTCCAGGCGCAGATCGCGTTCTTGCAGCGTCTGCTGCATCTCGTCAAGACGACGCGCCAGATCCTGAGCGTGGTTCTGCGCGGTCTGCACGGCTTGATTCAGCGCATCTTTTTGCGCTTCCATGGTGGCCTGGCGCTGCGCGAGTTGCTCCTGCTGCGCCGCAAACGCCTTCTCTTCCGCCCTCAAAGCCTGTTCACGAAGATCCAGGGCTTTGCTGGCGGCGACCTTCGCCTCTTCCTGCGCCGTATTCCAGAGCTCTTCGGCCAGGCGCTGCACAGGATCCGGTACCGACTGCAACACCGAAGGGTCCTGCTCTCCCGCCACTCCCAGGCGGCGTCCCAGCGTGGCGAACCAGGTCTCCAGCATGGGACTGACCGTATTGGGAGAGCCGCGTCCGATCTGCTGGCGCACCCGCTCGATGGTGGGACGCAGTCCCTGGGCAATCAACGCATCTGCAGCGGCCCAGACGTCGGACTCCTGTACACCTCTGGAGGTGGTTTTGCTGGTATTCATATCTTCTTCTCAAATAACTAACGATAAGTGATTGTTATCGTGACCTATGAATTATATACGTAATACACAATACATCTAATGTATCAAATAATACATATGAAATTTTCATACAGAAAGACAACATACATTAACTCGTTTTCATGCTCGGGCCGAGGATGAATCCGCCTCTGGGTTTGAATTGCGGCAATATCGCCGGCTGGTACTTGTGGACGGATCGTCCTGCACCTTTGATCAAACCGGGGCGGGATGGCAGGCATTCATGTTCTCGATATCCGCCTTCGGCGCGCAGACGGGCATGCAAAGTTGCAGGAGCATGAGCACTGCGGTCTTTCTGGTGCTGCAGCGACGGCTGCTGGCCCACCGACCTGAACATCGATTGAAGCTGCCCCCCCCAGTCAGGGCGAAAATAGCGTCATGGATTCACGCAAGCCTTTGCCCTTACCTGCCCCGGCAGTCCCTGATAGCAGCCGTCTGCAGACACTGGACATGCCGTCATGCTCTCTGGCGCCCGAAGCGCATGAAGCCATCAGGGAGCTGATGCACGAAGGCGAATCCAGCAACACGCGCAGCAGCTATCAAAGCGCCATGCGTTACTGGGCTGCCTGGCATCTGCTGCGCCAGGGTCAGCCCATGCAGCTGCCACTGCCAGTTTCCACGGTGCTGCAATTCATCATCGACCATGCCCAGAGACAAGGCAGTGCCGGCCTGATCCATGAGATGCCGCCCGAGATCGACGAGGCCCTGGTTGCTGCCGGCTACAAGGGCAAAAAGGGAGCCCCCTCGCACAACACCCTGGTGCATCGCATGGCCGTGATGTCCAAGGCGCATCAGGTGCACGCGATGCCCAACCCCTGCCAGGACGGGGCAGTGAGGGAGTTGATGTCACGTACGCGCAAGGCGTATGCAAGACGAGGCGAGCTACCCCAGAAAAAAGAGGCGCTGACACGCGACGTGCTGGAGGCGTTGCTGGCCAGCTGCGACGACAGTTTGCGCGGCCTGCGCGACCGGGCGCTGCTGCTGTTCGCCTGGGCCAGCGGCGGGCGCAGGCGCTCCGAAGTGGCAAGCGCCGATATGCGTTTCCTGCGCGCCGTGGCCGATGGGGAGTTCATCTACACCCTCAGCCATAGCAAGACCAATCAGAGCGGCACCGATACCCCGGAGAATCACAAGCCCGTGACCGGTCGCGCCGCAGCCGCTTTGAAAGCATGGTTGGACGCAGCAAGGATTACCGAAGGGCCCCTCTTCAGGCGCATTCGCAAAGGTGGCCATGTGGCAGAGCCACTGACTGCTGCTGCCGTGCGCAATATTGTCAAGGAACGTTGTGCGCTGGCAGGTGTGCAAGGGGATTTTTCCGCACACTCGCTGCGCTCGGGCTTTGTGACCGAGGCCGGACGACGCAATCTGCCTTTGGCCGATACCATGGCATTGACGGGGCACCACAGCGTGAACACCGTACTCGGATACTTCCGAGCCGACTCGGCACTCAGGAATCAGGCAGCGCGCATGCTTGACGAGGACTGATGTCGGCCGTCCCGGGCGCCAGTCCCATGAGCTGCAGCACCGTCTGGTGAGCGGCCGATTGCAAGTCCGCCAACCGCAGCGGCACATCGAAGTGATTGACTCCCAGCGCCTGCACCCGTTGCCGCAGCAGACAGAGTGCCCGCCAGGCGGCCAGATACTCGCGCGACTTATTGTCGTCGGTCAAGACAGAGGGCATTTCTTGCACGACGGTGGACTCCGGGCGGCGATCAATCGCAGCGGACTGCATATGCCTCCCCGGAGCCTGCCTGCATGCCTGTTCCGCAGCCGCGCTGGGCACCAGCGCGGCACCCTCCGAATAGACCTGCGCGCCTGTCTGCAGACACATTAAATTACATTCATGCGACTGAAATCAGAGCGGTGGAGCAGACGTTGAGAAAAGCAAAAGCGGGGGTAGGCTGTGCAGCCATGGTGTGGGGGCTCGGTGCCCAGGCAGGAGGACTGGACAGGACGGGTCAGGATCTGGGGCCGTTGTTTGAGAAGGGACATCATCTTTCCACGGAGACCTATACGGTTCAGCCTCGAGTCCGGGGTACGGATGCCCTGGGCAAGTCCACCGGGCAGGTGGCCGACGATTACAGCCAGTGGGGCTTTGCATACAGGCGGGATCTGAATTCACGCAGCTCATTGCTGATCATGGTGAGCAAGCCTTTTGGCCTCGACATCGCTTACAGCCCGCAGCAATCACCGCTATTTGGCGGCACACAGGCCCGCGTGAACAGCCATGAACTCCTGGGGGTCCTGCGCTACCGCTGGGATGAGCACTGGGCGGTACATGGCGGGCTGCGCCTGCAACGCACCGATGGACATGTCGCTCTAGGGGGGCTGGTATTCGGGGCGCTGAATGGATACCGGGTTGATTTCAGACCCAGTACCGAACCCGGCTACCTGCTGGGCATGAGCTATGAACGGCCAGATATGACTTTGCGCATTGCCGCGACCTATTACTCTGCGATCAAGCACAGGATTGCGACCCGCGAAAACCTGTGGCCGGGCGAGACAAGGACGGCATCGACCGCCCCGCAAAGCCTCAACCTGGATATACAGACCGGCATTACGCCGGGCACCGTGCTCTTTGGACAGATACGCTGGACCGACTGGTCGCAATTCAGGCTGCGTCCGCAGACCTTGGAGGCAGTTCTGCCAGGCCGCAGCCTGGCAGACATGCAGGACACCATGACCTACACGCTGGGTCTTGGGCAAAGGCTGGCGGAAAACTGGTCGGGCTTCGTCGCCGTCGCTTACGACGAGCGCAGCGACAAGGCTGCGCTGTCGCCGTTACGCCCCACCAATGGCCGGATTGGCTACACGGTGGGGGTGAGCTATCAGCAAGGTCGTTTCAAGCTCACGCCCTGGCTGAGCTACCAGCGTCTGGGCTCGACAGATATCTCCAGCGGCGGCACAACGCTGGCGACGTTTGATGCCGAGTCCGCCACGGCGGTCGGGATCAGGCTTGGCTACCAGTTCTGAGCGCAATCTGACAGCCGGTATGCGGCCTTAGCCCAGTGCCGCAATCACGTCGGACGGGGCCTGCACCAGCTCGATCAGCACACCCTCGCCGGCAATCGGAAACTCTTCGTTGCTCTTGGGGTGCAGAAAAGTGATGTCATAACCCGCAGCCCCCTTGCGGATACCGCCTGGGGCAAAGCGCACGCCCTGGGCGGTCAGCCATTCCACGGCTTTGGGCAGGTCGTCGATCCAGAGGCCGATATGGTTCAGCGGCGTGGCGTGCACGGCCGGCTTTTTCTCGATGTCCATGGGCTGCATGATGTCCACTTCGACTTTCATCGCCCCGCGCCCCATGGCAAGGATGTCTTCGTCCACATTTTCGCGCTCGCTCTGGAAGGTCCCCGTCTGCTCCAGGCCCAGCATGTCCACCCACAGCTTTTTCATGCGCTTCTTGTCAGTGCCGCCTATCGCAACCTGCTGAATGCCCAGAACCTTGAAAGGACGATTGCTCATGATTGACTCCTTTATGGATAGCTGACAACGCAATAAAAATAAGCGTTTCAGCCGGATTTAATGTAAATCCTCAGACCTCGCCCAGCACCCAGCTGCTGGCCATGGCAAAGTATTCGCGCAGCCAGGCGTTGAAGCGTGTGGCCAGAGGCGTGGGTGCCGCCACGGGATAGACGTCGTGCAGACCCTGGCGCTTTGCGATGTCCATGGCACGCATCAGGTGAAAGTCGCTGCTGACCATGGCCATGGGTGCATCGGTCGCCACGCCGCGCCCGGCCAGCAAGGGTCGGCTGAGCCTGAGGTTCAGTTCGGTACTGGTGCTGAGCTTTTCCAGCACCAGCCGCTCTGCCGCAATGCTGTGGCGCTGCTGGAGATAGCGGGCCATGACCTCGGCTTCGGACTCTGTCTCACCCCAGTCCACACCGCCGCAAACGGCGATCAATGCCTGGGGCTGCAGCATGGCAAGCTCCGCAGCCGTGTCCAGCCGCGCGGCCAGAACCGGCCTGGGCTTGCCGTCCAGCGTGCCGCTGCCCAGCACCACGATGGCTTGTACGCTCGGTACTTGCTGCGGTGCAAGGCCCATCCCTGCCAAATGGCTCCAGAACCAGAGAAGACTTGCAAGCCACACGGCCAGTGCGACGCAACCCAGCGACCACAGCCTTTGATTCAAGGGCCTGGCCGCACGCCACTGCTGTACCGCTCGCCATCGCCAGCTCAGCCACAAAGCGGCTGCCCCCAGCAAGGCAGGTAGCACCACACCCACATTGAAGTGCCCCATTCCCATCAGCACCAGTGCATCGACGAACAACAGTGCCCCCATCAAAGACAGCAGCATGCGCGCGCATGTGGCAGGGCGGGAGATCTGGATAGCTGCTTGCAATGTCATCGCTGATGGCTCATGTGGCTCAAGCTGGAAACGGGTCGGGCCTGTCGTATTGAGAAATGCAAAGCCCGCCGAGCCGAAGCCGCGCGGGCTTTTGCTTCGCGACCTGATGTGCAGCCCGGCCGCATGCCGATGCCGAACCCAGGCCCCGAAAAGCGCGTATCACTCGAATTCCAGAATGATGTCGTCTACTGCCAGCGAGTCGCCTTTGGCGGCACTGATCTTGCTGACCACGCCGTCCTGGGACGCAAACAGGATGTTCTCCATCTTCATGGCTTCGATGACGGCCAGCTTCTCCCCGGCTTGCACCTTCTGGCCGGGCTGCACGACTACGTCGACCAGCAGGCCGGGCATGGGCGAGAGGAGGAATTTGGACAGATCGGGCGGGGCCTTGTAAGGCATGAGCTTGTGCATCTCGGCGCCCTTGGGCGAGAGCACCAGGACATCGGCTTGCGTGCCGTTATGGATGACGCGCAGTGCCAGCGGGTTCTTGCCGTTGCCGCGCTCGATCTGGCAGGTGAAGGGCTTGCCGTTGCAGACACCGCGCACCACCAGGTCACGAATGTCGGCATTGCTGCGGAATTCGTAGTTCTTGTCCCCGATCACCACCTTGCAGACACGCGCCTGGGCATCGAAGTCGGTCACCTCTCCGGTCACATAACGGTTGCGGCCTTCAGCACCGAGGACCACAGCGGTGTACTTTTCGCCCACCTGCACCTGGTGGCCCTGCATCTGGCCGCTGATGGTCGACGCACGCGCACGGTAGCGGCGATTGCGGAACAGGGCCAGCGCCACCAGGAAGTCGGGATCGTCGTGGGGCACGTCCTCGGCATGGAAACCGTCGGCATAGTGCTGGGCGATAAAGCCGGTGTTGAATTTGCCCGAGACAAAGTCAGGGTGCGCCAGCAGGGCCGCCTGGAAGGGGATGTTGGAGCTGATGCCGCGGATGGCAAAGCCGTTGAGTGCTTCGCGGGCCTTGGCGATGGCCTCGTTGCGATCCTTGCCGTGCACGATGAGCTTGGCAATCATCGAGTCGTAGTACATGGGGATCTCGCCACCGTCATAGACCCCGGTGTCCACACGAACGCCGTACAGGTGCTCGGTGTCGGATTGCCACATGGTCTGCTCGGGCGGGGAGAAACGCACCAGACGGCCGGTCGAAGGCAGGAAGTTGCGGAAGGGGTCTTCGGCGTTGATGCGGCACTCGATGGCCCAGCCTTCGCGTTTCACATCGGCTTGGGTGAAGGACAGTTTTTCTCCGGCAGCCACACGGATCATCTGCTCGACCAGATCCAGGCCGGTGATGCACTCGGTGACCGGGTGCTCCACCTGAAGACGGGTGTTCATTTCGAGGAAGTAGAAGTCCTGGTCCTTGCCGACCACGAATTCCACCGTGCCGGCGGACTGATATTGCACCGCCTTGGCCAGCGCCACGGCCTGCTCGCCCATGGCCTTGCGGGTTTCGTCGCTGATGAAGGGACTGGGCGCTTCTTCGATCACTTTCTGGTGTCGACGCTGTATCGAGCATTCGCGCTCGTTCAGATAGACCACGTTGCCGTGGCTGTCGCCCAGAATCTGGATCTCGATGTGGCGAGGCTCCTGCACAAACTTTTCAATGAAGATGCGATCGTCTCCAAAGCTGTTGCGCGCTTCGTTCTGGCAGGAGGCAAAACCGTCAAAGGCTTCCTTGTCGTTGAAAGCCACGCGCAGCCCCTTGCCGCCGCCGCCGGCCGAGGCCTTGATCATCACGGGGTAGCCAATGCCCCTGGCGATTTCAACCGCCTGCTCTGGCCCGGCGATGGCGTCGTTGTAGCCGGGGATGGTGTTGACCTGGGCTTCGCCTGCCAGCTTCTTGGACGCAATCTTGTCGCCCATGGCCGCGATGGAGTGCGACTTCGGACCGATGAAGGCAATGCCCTCTTCTTCGCAGCGCTTGGCAAAACCTTCGTTTTCCGACAGGAAACCATAGCCGGGATGCACGGCCTGTGCGCCGGTGGCCTTGCAGGCCTCGATGATCTTGTCTCCCAGCAGATAGGACTCGCGGCTGGGTGCAGGGCCCAGTCGCACGGCCTCGTCGGCCAGCTTGACATGGCGGGCGTCCTTGTCCGCGTCGGAATAGACGGCCACGGTCCGGATGCCCATCTTGCGGGCGGTGGCGATGACCCGGCAGGCGATTTCGCCGCGATTGGCAATCAGAATCTTGGTAAACATGGATATATCTCCTGGTTCTTCTTTTTCTTACAGCGGGATGTTCCCGTGCTTGCGCCAGGGATTGTCCAACTGCTTGTTCTTGAGCATTTCCAGCGAGCGGCAGATGCGCTTGCGGGTTTCATGGGGCTGGATCACATCGTCGATAAATCCACGGGCTCCGGCCACGAACGGATTGGCAAAGCGTTCCTTGTACTCCGCTTCGCGCGCCGCCAGCTTCACCGGGTCGTTCTTGTCCTCGCGGAAGATGATCTCCACCGCACCCTTGGCGCCCATGACGGCAATCTCGGCATGGGGCCAGGCCAGGTTCACGTCACCGCGCAAATGCTTGGACGCCATCACGTCATAGGCGCCGCCGTACGCCTTGCGGGTGATGACTGTGATCTTGGGCACGGTGGCTTCGGCATAGGCGTACAGCAGCTTGGCGCCGTGCTTGATGATGCCGCCGTACTCCTGGGAAGTACCGGGCATGAAGCCGGGAACGTCGACAAAGGTGACGACGGGAATGTTGAAGGCATCGCAGAAACGCACAAAGCGTGCAGCCTTGATCGAGGACTTGATGTCCAGGCAACCGGCCAGCACCAGGGGCTGATTGGCCACGACGCCCACGGTCTGCCCTGCCATGCGGGCAAATCCGATGATGATGTTCTTGGCGTACTCGGGTTGCAGTTCGAAGAAGTCGCCATCGTCCACGGTCTTGAGGATCAGCTCCTTCATGTCATAGGGCTTGTTGGCGTTTTCGGGCACCAGCGTATCCAGCGACAGATCGGCGCGACCGACAGGGTCGGTGGTCTCTCGCACGGGGGCCTTCTCCTTGTTGTTCAAGGGCAAGTAGTTGTAGAGGCGGCGCAGCATCATCAGGGCTTCGACATCGTTGTCGAAAGCCATGTCGGCCACGCCACTCTTGGTGGTGTGCGTGATGGCACCACCCAGTTCCTCGGCCGTGACTTCCTCGTGTGTCACGGTCTTCACGACCTCGGGACCGGTCACGAACATGTAGGAGCTGTCCTTGACCATGAAGATGAAGTCGGTCATCGCCGGCGAGTACACCGCGCCGCCGGCGCTGGGGCCCATGATCATGGAGATCTGTGGCACCACGCCCGAGGCCAGCACGTTCTTCTGGAACACATCGGCATAGCCGCCCAGCGAGGCCACGCCTTCCTGGATCCGGGCACCGCCCGAATCGTTGAGGCCGATGACCGGAGCGCCGACCTTCATGGCCTGGTCCATCACCTTGCAGATCTTCTCGGCATGGGTTTCGGACAGTGCACCGCCGAACACCGTGAAGTCCTGGCTGAACACAAACACCAGACGGCCGTTGATCATGCCGTAGCCGGTGACCACGCCATCGCCGGGGATCTTGGTGTTTTCCATGCCGAAGTCCGTGCAGCGGTGCTCCACGAACATATCCCACTCTTCAAAAGTGCCGTCGTCCAGCAGCAGCTCGATGCGCTCGCGCGCCGTCAGCTTGCCTTTCTTGTGCTGCGCATCGATGCGCTTTTGTCCCCCACCCAACCGAGCGAGCTCTCGCTTGGCTTCCAGCTGCTTCAGGATATCGTCTTGCATGCTTGTCCTCTAACGTGATTTGGGTTGCTTGTCTCGCAATAGTGATGCTGCGATGCTATGGTAATAAGAGCTACTAGCGCCTACTGCATTTGGGCTAGAAGCAGATTTCTCGCGGCAGTGCTGGCAGCGATACGACCCGCTGCCACATCGTCCTGAAGGACGGGAAGCATGGCTCTGACGCGCGGATGCTGGCGGAACGCCTGCTTGAGACCAAAGTCGATGCGCTCCCACATCCAGGCCAGGGCCTGTTTCTCGCGGCGCAGGGCCAGGCGACCATTGGCGGTTTGCAGCTCTCTGAAGCTGCTGACGGCACTCCAGAAACCATCCACCCCCTGCCCCAGCAAGGCGCTGATCTGCAACACCCGCGGCTGCCACAACGCGCCGGTGCTGGCATGGTCGGGATTGCCGTGCATGCCCAGCAGGCGCAGGCTCGATGTGATCTGCGCCTGGGCGCGCGTGGCGGCATGGGGGTCGATGTCGGCCTTGTTGATGACCACCAGGTCGGCCAGTTCCATCACACCCTTCTTGATGGCCTGCAGGTCATCGCCGGCATTGGGCAGTTGCAGCACGCAGAACATGTCGGTCATGCCGTGAACGGCAATCTCGCTCTGCCCTACCCCCACCGTCTCGACAATCACCACGTCGTAACCGGCGGCTTCACAGACCAGCATGGCCTCGCGCGTCTTTTCGGCCACGCCCCCCAGTGTTCCGCTGCTGGGACTGGGCCGGATATAAGCTTCCAGCCGCATGGACAATTGCTCCATGCGGGTCTTGTCGCCAAGGATGGAGCCGCCTGAGAC
Organism: Comamonas sp.; assembly: GCF_009360615.1. Taxonomy (GTDB): domain Bacteria; phylum Pseudomonadota; class Gammaproteobacteria; order Burkholderiales; family Burkholderiaceae_C; genus Comamonas. The sequence goes on along the minus strand of NZ_SPEY01000042.1, from coordinate 98,568 downwards.
GGTGCTGGACGGATCGATCGCCAGCACCGCCACACGCAGACCCTTTTCTATGAGGTACAGACCCAGGGCTTCGATGAAGGTGGATTTGCCGACGCCAGGCACGCCGCTGATGCCAAGGCGAAACGCCTTGCCCGTATGGGGCAGCAGAGCGGTGAGCAGGCCGTCGGCCTGTTCACGGTGGTCGGCCCGGGAAGATTCAAGCAAGGTAATGGCCTTTGCCATGGCCCGGCGCTGCACTGCGGAGGGGCCGTGCAGAATGCCGTCTTGCATTTGCTCAGGAGTCACGTCGCGATCGCCTTTGCTATCGATGTCTGCCGGCCGATCAGAGACCGTTGGCCTTCTTGATCTGCTCCAGCACATCCTTGGCGCTGGCAGGAATGGGAGTGCCGGGGCCATATACGCCCTTCACGCCCGCGCTGTAGAGAAAATCATAGTCCTGGGCGGGAATCACGCCACCGACGAAGACGATGATGTCGTCGGCGCCCTGCTTCTTGAGCTCGGCAATGATGGCCGGCACCAAGGTCTTGTGCCCTGCGGCCAGCGTCGATACGCCCACGGCGTGTACGTCGTTCTCGATCGCCTGGCGCGCGCATTCTTCGGGGGTCTGGAAAAGCGGCCCCATGTCCACGTCGAAACCCAGATCGGCAAAAGCGGTCGCGACCACCTTGGCCCCCCGGTCGTGCCCGTCCTGGCCTAGCTTGGCGATCATCACGCGAGGGCGGCGCCCCATGGCCTGCGAAGCGGTGTTGATTTCTTCCTTGAGCCTGTCCCAGCCTTCGGCAGAGTCATAAGCGGCAGCATACACACCGGTCACCTTCTGGGTATCGGCGCGGTGGCGGCCAAACGCCTTTTCCATCGCGTCGGAGACTTCACCGACCGTGGCGCGCAGACGCACGGCCTTGATGGACAGATCCAGCAAATTGCCTTCCCCGGACTCCGCCGCAGCCGTGATGGCAGCCAGTGCAGCTCCGACCTTCGCTGCATCGCGCGAAGCCTTGATTTCCTTGAGCCGGGCAATCTGGCTGTCGCGCACCTTGACGTTGTCCACCTCCAGGATATCGACCGGGTCTTCCTTGGCCAGCTTGTACTTGTTGACGCCGACGATGACCTCCTTGCCCGAGTCGATGCGGGCCTGTTTCTCGGCGGCGGCCGCTTCGATCTTGAGCTTGGCCCAGCCGCTGTCCACAGCGGCTGTCATGCCGCCCATGGCATCAACTTCCTCGATGATCGCCCAGGCCTTGTCAGCCATTTCCTGGGTCAGTTTTTCCATCATGTAGGAACCCGCCCAGGGGTCGATCACATTGGTGATGTGGGTCTCTTCCTGAATGATCAGTTGTGTGTTGCGGGCAATGCGGGCCGAGAACTCCGTCGGCAGGGCAATGGCTTCGTCCAGCGCATTGGTGTGCAGCGACTGGGTGCCGCCGAACACGGCCGCCATGGCTTCGATGGTGGTTCGGACCACATTGTTGTAGGGGTCCTGCTCGGTCAGCGACCAACCCGAAGTCTGGCTGTGGGTACGCAGCATCAGGCTCTTGGGGTTCTTGGCATCGAAGCCCTTCATGATGCGGCACCACAGCAGGCGCGCGGCACGCATCTTGGCCACTTCCAGATAGAAATTCATGCCCACGGCCCAGAAGAAGGACAGTCGGCCCGCAAATGCGTCCACGTCCATGCCCTTGGCAATGGCGGTCTTCACGTACTCCTTGCCATCGGCCAGCGTAAACGCCATCTCCAGCGCCTGGTTGGCACCGGCTTCCTGCATGTGATAGCCCGAAATCGAGATCGAGTTGAACTTGGGCATGTTCTGGCTCGTGTACTCGATGATGTCGCCGATGATGCGCATCGAGGGCTTGGGCGGATAGATATAGGTATTGCGCACCATGAACTCTTTCAGAATGTCGTTCTGAATCGTTCCTGCAAGCTGGTCCTGCGAAACACCCTGCTCTTCGGCCGCCACGACATAGCCGGCCAGCACAGGCAGCACGGCACCGTTCATGGTCATGGAAACCGACACCTTGTCCAGGGGGATCTCGTTGAAGAGAATCTTCATGTCCTCGACGGAGTCGATCGCGACGCCGGCCTTGCCCACGTCCCCAGTGACGCGAGGATGATCGGAGTCATAGCCGCGATGGGTGGCCAGGTCAAATGCAACGGAAACGCCTTGACCACCGGCCGCCAGCGCCTTGCGATAGAAGGCATTGGATTCTTCCGCAGTGGAGAACCCGGCGTACTGGCGGATGGTCCAGGGGCGGCCTGCATACATGGTGGCCTGGGGGCCCCGGATATAGGGGGCGAATCCCGGAAGCGTATTGGTGAATGGCAGATCCTTGGTGTCTTCGGCCGTGTACAGCGGCTTGACGGTGATGCCGTCCGGCGTGACCCAGTTCAGATTGTTGATATCGCCGCCGGGGGCCGCCTTGTTGGCGGCTTTTAGCCAGGCTTGCAGATCAGCAGTTGCAAATTCTTGGGGGTCCTGTGCCGGATTCTCTTGGCTCATGTTGTCTCTCGTATGCGGTGCGCGCAGTGAAGTTTGGAATTGCGGTGAACTACCTAGAGGCACCTAGTGTACATGATTCATAATTATGAATTCAAAATACTTGCAGCATATAATTGCACGTAATGACAAGCAAAACACTTACTCCCCTGGCGCTATATGAGCAGGTCGCCGAGCAGTTGCGCCAGCGCATCTTTCGCCGTGAGCTTGAGCCCGGTGCCTGGATTGACGAGCTGAAGATTGCCGAGGAATACGGCATCAGCCGCACGCCCCTGCGCGAGGCACTGAAGGTCCTGGCTGCCGAAGGCCTGGTGACCATGAAGCTGCGCAGGGGAGCCTATGTCACCGAAGTCTCTCGCAAGGACATCTCCGACGTCTATCGACTGCTCAGCCTTCTGGAGGCGGACGCAGCGGCCGAGGTGGCTGCCAAAGCCACGGATGAGCAATTGCAGCGCTTGCGGCAGACCCATGAGGAGCTCAAGCAGAACACGGCCGACGCCGAGCGGTTCTTCGCACTCAACGAGAGCTTTCATATGCAGATACTCGACATTGCCGATAACCGCTGGCGTATTCAGCTTGTAGCGGATTTGCGCAAGGTCATGAAACTGAATCGTCACAAATCGCTGTTCAAGCAGGGCCGTATTGAAGACTCTCTGGCAGAACACGAAGCCATCATGCAGGCGCTGCTTCGGCGCGATCCGAAAACCGCCATGAGTGCAGTGCAGCAGCATTTCACAAATGGATTAGACGCGGCGATCTAGAAGCTCTGACTTTGTCGACCCCCAGGGGAAATGCGTTTCGGTATTTATCCTACAAATTTGAAATATTGGATTACCTGATTCATGCGATGCTTGAGAAGTAACTGAATGTGCTTTCGGTGTTACAGGATCATGATTCATGCTGGCGCAATTTTTCTGGGCCTCTTCTGACGATGTTCACTTGATCAAGGGCGAATATGACCCTTTGCTTGTAACCCTGTCGTTGGCCGTTTGCTGGATTGCTTCGGGACAAGCACTGCGCCATGCGGCTTTTGCCCGATCCGCCACTTCGCGACAATTGCGCAACTGGTCCATTGTGAGCGGGTCGCTGGCTTTGGGTACGGGCATCTGGGCCATGCATTTCATCGGAATGCTCGCCTACTCGCTGCATGCGGCGGTTCAGTATGATTTGCCGGTCACGATCCTCTCCATCATTCCAGGGATCGCAGCGTCTGGCGTTGCCCTCGCCTTGCTGGCTCACAATGAGCTCAATATCAGACAGTTGGTATTGGGGGGGCTGGTGGTGGGCACCGGTATTGCAGCCATGCATTATTGCGGCATGGCTGCAATGCGTACATCCGCAATCCACCAGTATTCCCCCGTCTGGTTCGTCATTTCACTGGTGGTTGGTGTAGCGCTGGCAACGCTTGCGCTTTGGGTTCGCTTCGGACTCGCACGCTTCAAGCTCAACCAGGACCCATGGCGCAAGTCGCTGTCGGCTGTCATCATGGGCGCTGCGATATCCGGCATGCATTACGCTGCGATGCTGGCGCTGCGGGTCACGTCCGATCACGAGATCCATGATGCGACACCCTCGAACGACCGTCTGATTCTGGCGCTGACGATCGCGCTGACCGCCCTTTTATTTGGCGGATTGATTGCGCAGGCCAACGCCTTGATCCATTACCGCAGCCGTTGGCAAAAAGTGGACATGAATGAAGCCAGGCTGCAAGCTTTAATCAATATGGCGGCGGACGGTATCATCTGCATCGACAATCAGGGCCGGGTCACCGACTACAACCCTGCAGCAGAAGTGATATTTGGCTGGAGCGCGGAGGAAGTAGTGGGCCAGAACGTGAAAATGCTCATGCCCGCTGCATTGTTCACCCAGCATGATTTTTATCTGGAGCAGCATGAAGCGGGTCAGCGCAATAATGCGCCACCTCTGCAGAACAAAATCTCCGAGGTGCTGGGTCAGCACAAGGACGGTACCCTGGTTCCCATGCGTCTGGCACTGAGTCAGGCGGAGGCAAGGGGCCAGCGCATGTACGTGGGCCTTCTCACCAATCTCTCGGACCGCAAGCGAACCGAGCGTCAGCTGCATATCGCTGCCACGGTATTCGACCATTCCCACGAAGGCATGGTGGTGCTGGATGCGAACCGCAAAATTGTGGACATCAATCCGGCCTTTGCTCGCATCTGCGGCTTGAAGCGCCAGGCAGCCAAGAACAAGGAGTTCGCCAGCCTTTTCCATGTCGATGACGAATCGGATGTCCAATGGACGCAAATCTGGACGGAAATCGGCAATAAGGGACATTGGCAAGGCCCATGCGTCATGCAACACGACATGAATCGGCATCAGATCTCCTTGACAGCTGTGCGTGACGAGCAGCAGCGCCTGCACCATTACATCGCCGTCTGCTACCAAAGCATCGATATCCCGCTCGGGGCCACATTCTGAGTCCAGAATTTCTACAACGCTATCATTCACGGAGCGGGAAACTGCCTGCTTCCTGAAGGTAAGCGCATGAATCAACACAGTGAAATCGATGTACTGGCACTCCTGTCAGAGGCACCACCTCTGACTATCGAGCAGGTGCAAACCCTGCCAGAACTCCTGGCCATGCGTGCCAGCGCCACACCAATGGCCCAGGCTTATCGAGAGTTCGATGAAAGCACCGATCGCTGGAAAAGCCTGACCTGGGCCGAAACAGCCGAGACGGTTGCCTTGTGGAGCCGTGCCTTGTGTGCCTCGAATCTTCCGGACGGCGCAAGGGTTGCGATCCTGCTGCCCAACGGCTTCGATGCCATGACCATCGACCAGGCCTGTTTGCGCTGCGGCTACGTACCCGTTCCCCTGCATGCCATCGACAATGCCGGCAGCATTGCGTACATCCTTGCCGACTCGGGTGCGTCGTTGCTGTTTGTGGCCGATGCCAGGGCTTGGCAGAAAATTTGTGCCACAGGTCAGGACCTGCCCGAACTTCAGGCCGTGATCCACGCTCGGCAAGGTCGTACCAACGCGTCGCCGAGCGCCTCTCCCATACCTGCCGAACCGGCGGTCCAGGAGTCCGTCAAGACGCTGCAGCGAAAGCCGGTCATTGCCCTGTCTGTCTGGCTTCAGGCTGGTCAACGGTATACCTCTGCCCTGCCCAAGCCACCAGACAAAACACAGCTGGCAGGCATTGTCTATACCTCGGGTACGACCGGAAAGCCCAAGGGGGTCATGCTCACCCACGACAACGTGGTCAGCGATCTGCACGCGGTGATGCAACGTGTGAAGGCTTTTCCCGAGGACGTTTTTCTCTCGTTTTTGCCGCTTTCGCATACTTTCGAGCGCACTGCAGGCTACTACCTGGCCATTGCCACCGGCTCCTGTGTGGCCTACGCGCGTTCTGTCGCACAACTTGCGCAGGACATGAAGCAGGTCAAGCCGACTGTGCTGATATCAGTGCCTCGCATCTATGAACGCGTATATGCCAAGGTCCAGGAATCGCTTGCCTCCAGCAGCTTCAAGCGCAAGCTGTTCGAGGCGGCAGTCTACAAGGGCTGGAAGAACTTCTGCACTCATCAAGGCATCCCCTTGAGCGAGCCGCCCGACGGCAAGCCAAGCTGGGCTTCTGTCTTGCCAGCCTGGCTGCTGCGCAGGCTGGTCGCACAGCCCCTGCTCGCACAGTTTGGAGGCCGGCTGCGCGTGGCCGTGAGCGGCGGTGCCCCTTTGTCTCCGACCATTGCGCGCTGTTTTCTGGGTCTGGGCCTTCCTATGCTGCAAGGTTATGGAATGACCGAAACCGCCCCTGTGGTCAGTGCCAACGGCCTCGACGACAACTGGCCCGATACCGTGGGCAGGGTGCTGCCGGGGATTGAAGTCCGCATTGGCGACGATCAGGAATTGCAGGTCTCCGGCCCCGTGGTGATGCGTGGTTACTGGAACCGTCCCGAAGACACCGCCAAAGCCTTTACTGCTGACGGGTGGCTCAGGACGGGGGACCAGGCTGCCATCGAGAACGGTCGCATTCGAATCAAGGGGCGCATCAAGGAAATCATCGTGACGTCGACGGGTGAGAAAGTGCCCCCCAATGATGTGGAACAGGCCATCCTCGTTGATCCCCTGTTTGAGCAGGTGTTCGTGCTTGGTGAGGATCGCCCCTTCATCGCCTGTGTCGCCGTCGTCAACCAAGTGGAATGGGAAGTGCTTGCCAGGAATGTCGGCCTGAATCCGGATGACGCCTCCAGCCTGCACCATGCCGCAGCTGAGAGAGAAGCACTTGCCAGAATCGAGAAGCAGACACGCAGCTTTGCCCGTTACGCCGTTCCCAGAGCGATTCACCTGGTCAGGGACAGCTGGAACATCGACAACGGCTTGATGACCCCTACCCTCAAGCTCAAGCGCAGGAACCTGATGGCTCGTTATGAAGATGCCATCGGGCAGATGTATGCCAAGCCTGCGGAAAGCTGGAAAACAAAAGATCATTCTTAGGCCGATACGGGGTTTGGAACTCCGTGCATTTTGCATGTAAGTTACATTAATGACTTCAAGAGATTATCTGCTGACGCTTCAGCGACGCCGATTGACCAGCGCCCGACCTTCCCAACCCTGGCGAGGACGGCACAGCGCATCCAGCGTGGAGTCCAGCCCTGCAAACTTTGGAACATGGAGATTCAACTGGAAGCCAGTCCTAGCGATAGTAGTCAGTGCGGCCGCTCTGCCCTGCGCTGGCTCTCGCCACGAAACAGGCAATCGCGTCAAATGCCGATGCCGATGAATGCCCGGCCATCATCGAAAGGATCGGGGCTGATGAGACCGCTTTCAAGCGGACGGAATAGACTCCTGAGCGTCTGGTCAAACAGGCAGACCGGGTCCAAGGTTTCCTGACGCAAAGCAGGATGGAATGACGGTCTTTCTACGCCGCAAACCTGCCGGCATCCACACAAGCCCTCCCCTGACTGCCGTTCAACGAGAACGCGACGTATCGCCTGGCACCAAACCGTTCAAAGAGCTCATCGCCACGACCCGCAATGACAGAACCGCTCCGATCCAGTCGGGGCGAACACCGGGCGTTGGGCTGTCGTAGCCGACGCTTGCGCACGACCCAGAGCAAGACGACGGTGGTGCGCGTCCCTGATGCCTGCCCCGCTGGCAACATATGCCGACGAGGCGCTCGGCGGAACACGGAGCCAGCCCCACGCGTAGAAGACATTGCCTGCACATGCCGCAGTACGGCACGCTGGTTTGCCCTCGCCAGGGCCGCGCGCCCCTTCACTCTTGTCCTTTCGCCGACATCAGACTCGATCATGGTCGCGCTTTGCCGACATTGGACGCGTTCTCAACAGCAGCAGACAAGCGCCACGGTCCCCGTCTTGCGACAAGCGTCCCAAGCCATGTACCCGGCACCCCGCAAAGCACCTCATCCGGCACCGGATGTGCCAGCAATCTGCGACCGTGCTCGGCATTGCGCAAGGGGTTGGAATTCACTCAGATGTGGAAAGCACCCATCGCATTCTGGGTGCGCGATGAAATGGGCCTTTGCCCATTGCCAGGATTTTGATCCTCATCAAGAAAAGAGCTCGATACCGAGGCCCTGTATTGCATTGACAGCACCGCAGTGTGAGGATGAATACAGCATTTGATCGAATGCACCTAGCAACGATATGTGCGCTGGCGCGCAAGGAGGCTGGATATGTTCAAGCACATTTTGATTCCCACGGACGGCTCTAAGCTCTCGGAGGCAGCGCTGCGCGCGGGAATGCAGCTGGCCCAAGAGCAAGGTGCACTGGTGACAGCCCTGTATGTGATGCCCGATTACACCGCCATGATTTATGGTGCCGAAGCAATGATGGCCTACAACTCGGCAGAAATGGCAAAGAGTGCCGAAAAGGAAGCCGATCAGGTACTCGGGATGGCGACGGACATCGCCGCAACCCTGGGCGTTGACTGCAGAACAGCGCGGGTGACCAATATCTCCATCAACCAGGCCATCATCAAACAGGCCGGGGACAGCCATTGCGACCTGATCTGCATGGCATCGCATGGACGCAAGGGGATCGCCGGCATTTTGCTGGGCAGCGAAACCCAACGTGTACTGGTCAACAGCAGCATTCCGGTGCTGGTACATCGCCCGGCGTAATTGTCCAGCTTCATCAGCCCGGCCACGAGCAGACCCCACCAGGATAGCCCTGCAGCAGACCCGCACTGAAGGCGCGTGGGGGCCAGATGTTTCAACACCCTGCCCCTCGTCCTGCGACCTGAAGGGAGAGCCGAACTACGCGGCTGGCGTCCATCCATCATGAACGGCCAGGGCCTTACCTCTGGTGCAAACGCGGCCTCAAGCGGAAGACAGCGCGCTTGAGCGAATGCTGGTCCCGCAGGGCGCAAATCAAGCGCAAACAAAGGTGCTTAAGGGGCCTGAAGTTGAATGTTCCTGGCCATGGCGCGGAATTTGATACTGTCCTCCCGAAGTTGCCGCTCTGCCTCAGCCAGTGTCTGCGGTTGCGCCGCTTCCGATCCAGTGGCCGCTATCTGGCGACGCACCTCGGGGTCACGCAGCACTTCGGCCAGCGCCTTGTTCAGACGGACCACGACCTCCTCGGAAGTCTTTCGGCTCACCATGAGTCCGGCCCAGGTGGAATGGCTGAAGCTCTTCAGAATCTTGCCTTCTCCAAGTGCGGGCACGGAGGGGTCCAGCTCGCTGCGTGTGGAAGCCAGCCATCCGATGAGCCTGAGACGTCCTTGCTCGGACATTCCCTTGAAGCTTGTTGCATAGGGCAGGATGGCAAAGTCGATGCTGTTACCCCCGATATCCTGAACCATGGGTGCCATGCCCTTGTAGGGCACATGCGTGACGTGAATCTGGGTCTGCTGCGCCATGCTCTCAGCCAACAGGTGATACATGGACCCCATGCCGACGCTGCCATAGGACAAACCTTTGTCCTGAGCCTTGGCATAGGCGATGAACTCATCGATGTTACGCACTGGCAATGTAGCGCGTGTCAGCAGCACCAGCGGATTCACGGCCACCTGTCCCAGCATGCGGAAGTCTTCGGCCCTGAGCTTCACGGCCGCGTTGACCATCGGTGAGAGAATCACCTCGTTGGGTGAGCCGAGAAAGATCATGTGCCCGTCAGCCGGCGCGTTCAGCACCTTCTGCGCTGCCAGCGAGCCACTGACACCGCCAAGATTGTCCACGATGACCTGCTGGTTCAGCGCCCGCCCCAGTGCCACACTGACCGCCCGCGCAATGGAGTCTGACAGCCCCCCGGCCGGATACGGCACGAGCAGGGTCACCACACGCTGATCGGCCGCCTGTGCAGCATTCATCGCCGATGTGATGGCACACAGGGTACCCAGCGACAGGACGATGACACGTCGACGTAAGGGAGAGACCGGTTTTTTCATGATCAGCTTCATGCGGGGGTGGAAAGAAAGGAATGGGCCAGAGCTGTCCAGAACCTGGCGCCGGTTTCGAGGTTGTGATCGTTGAAGTCGAAACTGGGGTTGTGGACATTGCAAGGGCCCGATGCCCAGCCCTGCGTGTGGCCGTTGTCACCATTGCCGATGAACAGATAGCATCCGGGCCGCTCTTGCAGCATGTAGGCGAAATCTTCACTGGCGCACAGCGGATCGGCATTGGCGATGACCTGCGCATCGCCGAACAGCGAACGGGCAACGCCCATCGCCAGCCGGGTTTCAGCGGGCGAGTTGACCAGCACCGGATATCCGCGCTCATAGGTGACGTGACACCGTGCGCCAAAGCTGGCGGCCTGCCCTTGGGCGACTGACCGAATGCGTTCCTCCAGCAAGTTGCGGACCTCGGGCTTCAGGGCACGAATGCTCAGCTCCAGCTCTGCGGTCTCGGGGATGACGTTGTAGGTTTGACCGGATTGAAGGCGCCCCACGGTGATGACGGCCGATGCCAGCGGATCTATATTGCGTGCGACGACAGTTTGCAATGCCATTACCGTGGAGGCCGCAACCACCGTAGGATCGGTCGTCAGATGAGGCATGGCCCCGTGGCCACCGCATCCTTCGAACACCAGAATCGCCCTATCGGAAGAGGCCATGCATGCCCCCTCACGAAACAGGATCTTGCCCTGCTCCATGCCTGGCATGTTGTGCATGGCGAAGACCGCGTCACAGGGAAAGCGCGAGAACAGCCCCTCTTTCATCATCCGCTGCGCACCACCGGCACCACCCAGCTCTTCCGCGGGCTGAAAGATCAAATGCAGCACGCCGTCCATGCCATGCCCGCCTTCGTGATTCAGCCTGGCTAGCGCCTGTGCCGCACCAAGCAGCATGGTGGTGTGACCATCATGCCCGCAGCCGTGCATTTTGCCGGGCACTTCGCTGGCCCAGGGCAGGCCTGTTGCCTCCTGAATGGGCAGTGCGTCCATTTCCGCACGCAGGCCAAGGCGCCTGGTGCCCGAGCCAAACCTCAGCGAGCCCACCAATCCTGTTCCTGCCAGACCGGTGGTGACCTCATAGCCCCACTGACGCAGGCAGCGCTCCACCAGCGCACTGGTCTGGAATTCTTCAAAACCGAGTTCGGGCTGGCGATGGATGGCGTGCCGCCATTCCAGCATGGCATCGGTATCTATGTGAGGGTCGAATGTCGAGTGCATGCAGAAAATGTAGCTCCCCGGTCATCGCATCAAAAGCCGGTATATTTTCCGAGGAGACAACCAAAATGATTCACCCGATGAAAACCCTGCCTTTATGAAAAATCATCAGATTCGGGCATTTACCCAGGTTGCAGAGAGCGGATCCATCCGGGCTGCTGCGCGTGCGCTCTTTCTGAGCCAGAGCGCCCTGACCAAGTCATTGCGCGAACTCGAGGAAGATGTGGGCGCAGAGCTGCTGCTACGCAGCTACAAAGGCATTGAGTTCACTCCGGCCGGAAAAGTGCTGCTCTCCCATGCGCGCTTGGCACTGTCGATGCTGGACAAGGCGCGAGAAGAAGTCCGCCTGATCCGCGGCGGTTCAGGGGCCCGAGTAGCGGTGGCGATGTCGCCCCTGGTGTCGATCAAGGCTCTGCCAGAAGTCTGGAGAACGTTCGAACAGATGGCTCCGGGAGTGCAACTGGCGCTCAGTGAGGGTTTTCTGAGCAGCTCGATTCCTGCACTGCTCGAGGGACGACTGGATTTCGCACTGGCCATTGCCGACCCCAGTGACCTGCCTTATGAATTGGTCTTCAAGCCGCTGATGGACGTGATCGCCCTGCCTGCCGGACGACAGGGGCATCCGCTGGCCATGGCGAAAACCTGGGATGAACTGCGTGATGCAACATGGGTTCTGAACTACTCTGCGGGCAGCCAGAGTGAAACATTGGTGGCCTGGCTTCGAGGGCAGGGTTTGACGGAGCCGCGCAAGATGGTCAACTGCACGTCGTCCACCCTGATGAGCGAACTCATGAAGCGCACTGACGTTCTCGGTTTCTGCCCCGAAATACTGTTGAACGACAAGATATATGGAACTGGACTACAACGTCTGCGCGTGGAGCCACTGCCACCACCCATGTCGCTTGGCTTGCTGCATTTGCGGGGTGTACCGCTGAGCAGCGCAGCGAAGCCACTGGCGGCGCTATTCATGAAATATTTCCGAAAGACATAGCCGCAAAACCGGCATGCCGGCATCGGCCCAACGCGACGGATTGACCTCCAGAAGCGGCGCGCTGGCCCGGCTGGCCAGTCTCGCATGGACTTCATGCCAATCGTCTGCCCGCAGACCGTCAAGCCCGATCTTCGGCTGGATTTACCGATCCTTGCAACACGCCCGGCGTATCAGCCCGGAACGACCGTCGCCATCAAATGCATGTGGTGTCCCGGAATCCGTATGTCCGTGCCGTGTGCCACTGCACCGCAAGCCAGGTGGCCATCCCTCGAGAGGCCATCGCTGATGTGGAGTCCGGTGAGTGCAGGACTCATCACAGTGCCGGATGGGAGCCGACAGGCCTGGGCGCTCAAGGAAGACTCAAGTCCATGCCCAGCATCCTCGCCAAACCAAAGGTAAAGAACAGCACGCCCAGCAGCGCGAGCATGAAGAGTGCGGCCACCTTGCCGCCCGTTCTTAGCAGCGCCCGCCTATCCGCCCCCCTCTTCCCCTGGTCATAGTGCCACTTGATGGCGAAGAACATGCACGTGCCAAAGATGAGAGCCTTGAACGTGACAAAGACTACAGGGACCCAATCGATCATTTTGAGAATTTCCGGCCTATGGCTTGACACCATCAATTGTGAGGAGCACCGCTTCCCCCAGGGGGGCGACAACGTCGGCGAACGCCATGTGCGGGTGGTGTCGCAGCCGTTGGAAGGCATATTAATCAAAAGCAATTTCCATACATTGAGAGAATATGTCTTCATATGAAAACCATACAAGATGACCGTTTGCCCGTTTGGTTGCCGCGATTGACCGCGCGTGGCGGACCACGTTTTCTGCAGATTGCGGATGCATTGCAGGCCGCGATGGCAGACGGATCTTTGAATCCGGGCGACCGTCTGCCTCCACAGCGCCACTTGGCAGCACAACTGGGCATTGACCTGACGACGGTCACTCGCGCATACGACGAAGCCAGACGACGCCATTTGCTGGAGGGCCGTGGCGCCCGAGGCACCTATGTCGCGGCACCAAAAGTCGAACTGGCCCCTGTCCTCGACCTCAGCATGAATACGCCGCCGCCGCCAGACGGCGTGGACTTTGAAGACATGCTGAAACAAGGCCTGTCCCAAGTGCTGATGCGAGCGGATGCAGCGTTGCTGATGACGTACCACCTGGGCGGGGGCAGCGTTTCCGACCGCAAGGCTGGAGCCCGATGGCTTGAGCCCATGATGGGACGCCTGGACCCAGAGATGATTGCCGTCTGCCCAGGCGCGCAGGCGGCCATCGCTGCATTGATCCTTGCGCTGACGAAGCCTGGCGATGTGATCCTGGCAGAACCGATGGCTTACCCGGGCCTGCGCACCGCAGCGACACAGTTCGGGAGACGCATCGTTGCCGTGGACTCGGACCAGCATGGAATGTTGCCTGAGATACTTGAGCAAGCATGCCAACAGTACCAACCTGGGCTGGTCTACCTCAATCCGACATTGCAGAATCCGACAACCCTCACCGTTCCTGAGCACCGCCGCAAGGACCTTGCACGCATCGCAAGGCGCTGCAATGTCCGGATCGCCGAAGACGACCCGTACTGGCTGCTGGCCGAAGCACCGCCTCCACCTGTCGCAACCTTCGCTCCGGAGCATGTGTGCTACATCTCGACCCTGTCGAAATGTCTGACGCCCGGCTTGCGTGTCGCGTTCGTTCTCATCCCCGATCTGCAGCTACGCGAGCGCTTTCTCATCGCGCTCAGATCATTTGCGCTGATGGTCGCGCCTTTGAATGCTGCGCTGGCAACGCAGTGGATTTTCGATGGTTCCGCGACCGGACTGATGGAAGGCGTCCGCAAGGAGGCCCGCCTGCGCCAGGGGATGGCCAGAGATGTTCTGGCGGGGCGCAACCGAGGCGAGGGAGAAGGCCTTCATGCATGGCTCGAGTTGCCAAGCTACTGGAGCTCCTCGATGCTTGCGCGCGTCGCCGACAGCGAAGGCGTAGCAGTCACGCCGGCTGAGGCATTCGCCACTGGCGGCGGCGCTGTAAACGCCATTCGCCTCTCTTTGGGCAGCATCAAGGACCGCGCACGCTTGCAGGCAGGCCTTCAGCGGCTGTCTGATCTGCTTTCGCGGCGGCCCGAGTCGTTCAGTACTGCCGTGGTTTAGCCGTCCGGCAAGCTTTGAGTGAAGCGGGCACTCCACTGCACCATGCCTGCAATTCCAGCAACCGCCAGCCAGCGGATATCCTTTGCCTTCGACACTCTGGCCACATGGTCCCCAACACCCTGTCAGGACTAAAGCCTTGTCCGTGAAAGCCTGCTCCTCTGTGTGCACAATAATGCCCTTATTGCCCTGGCGAATCTGGGCCGTTCATACGGCTGAGCCGTCTGCAGTTTTAGAGGCCAAAGCGCTCCCATTGAAGGCGCAACCAACAGCTCTCTTGGCACCATGAGACGAACATGGGAGTTACCGGGTGATTGTCGGAGTGCCGAATCTCCGCCGCAAGCGCCCGAATTTCATCGATGAATAAAGAAAATATCCACACAGATCAACAAGTTCACAGCATGTGGCGCATGTCGGTGGCGCCTATGATGGACTGGACGGACAAACATTGCCGTTACTTCCATCGCCTGCTCAGCCAGCACACCTTGCTCTACACCGAAATGGTGACAACCGGTGCTCTGGTACATGGCGATGTGGCCCGCCATCTGCGGTTCGATTCCGAGGAACACCCTGTGGCGCTACAGCTTGGTGGTTCCGAGCCGGCCGATCTCGCCCACAGCGCACGCCTGGGCGAGCAGTGGGGCTATGACGAGATCAACCTCAATTGCGGCTGCCCGAGCGAGCGCGTGCAGCGCGGGGCTTTCGGCGCCTGTCTGATGAACGAGGCCGCACTGGTGGCCGATTGCGTCAAAGCCATGGCCGATGTGGTGTCCGTGCCTGTCACTGTCAAGCACCGTATCGGCATCGACAGGATCGAAAGCTACGATTTTGTGCGCGACTTCGTCGGCACCGTTGCCGATGCAGGCTGCCGGGTATTTGTGGTTCATGCCCGCAATGCCTGGCTCAAAGGCCTCTCCCCCAAGGAAAACCGGGAGATCCCGCCGCTGCGCTATGAGGTCGTGGCGCAGCTCAAGCGTGACTTTCCGGACCTGGTCATCGCCGTCAACGGCGGCATCAAGACCGATGCTGCAGTGCAGGAGCAATTGCAGCAGGTCGATGGCGTCATGGTAGGCCGCGAGGCCTATCACAACCCCTGGTGGCTGGCCTCCTGGGATGCACTTTACTATCAGGATAAGACCAGAGAGCTTACGCGCGAACAGATCGAAGAGCAGATGGTGCTGTATATGGAACGCGAAGCGCGCGAGCATGGGACGCACTGGTATTCGATTGCCCGGCATATGCTGGGTCTGCGCAACGGTCTCGCCGGTGCACGCCGCTGGCGCCAGGTCTGGAGCGACCACCGCCTCAAGACCCTGCCCGCACACGAGGTCATGAAGCTGGCCCGCACCAAACCGAACGAGATCCAGCCGGAACCCGCAGAGCAGATACTTTGAGCATGCATGAAAAAGCTGGCTTCGGTCAGCTTTTTTACTTTCAAACGCCGCGAAGTCCGACCTTCGTTGCGCAATCCCCGCAGATCCGGAGTTTGAAGGGAATTCACTACTTCGCATGTCAAACTCTGCTGCTATATTGCACCGCAACATAACCGCAGAAGTGCCTCCGATGCTCTATCAGATCTACGAAATGCAGCGCGCAATGGTCGAGCCCTTTGCAGACTTTGCCCAGGCCGCATCCAAGTTCTACAACAACCCCCACTCGGTGTTCAGCCAGGCTCCCTTTGCCCAGCGCATGGCTGCGGGTTTCAACCTGATGTACCGGCTTGGCAAGGACTACGAGAAGCCCGAGTTCGATCTGCATAACGTCGAAGTCAACGGCGTGGATGTCACCATCCGCGAACGTGTGGAGATCGACAAGCCGTTTTGCGAACTGCGCCGCTTCAAGCGCTTCTCCGACGACCCCGACACGCTGGACCTGATGCTCAGCCAGCCAGTGGTGCTGATCGTGGCTCCGCTCTCCGGCCACTACGCCACCTTGCTGCGCGACACCGTGCAAAGCATGCTGGGAGGCCACAAGGTCTATATCACCGACTGGAAAAATGCCCGTACCGTGCCGCTGTCCGAGGGCGAATTCCATCTGGACGACTATGTGAACTATGTGCAGGAGTTCATTCGCTATCTGCAAGGGCGCTATGGTCAGTGCCATGTCGTCAGCGTCTGCCAGCCCACGGTGCCGGTGCTGGCGGCGGTCTCGCTGATGGCCAGTCGTGGCGAGGCCACACCGCTGTCGATGACCATGATGGGCGGCCCCATCGATGCACGCCGTTCTCCGACGGCGGTGAACAACCTGGCCGAAACCCGCAGCTACGAATGGTTCGAGAACAACGTCATTTACGAGGTGCCAAACAATTATCCCGGTGCCGGCCGCCGCGTCTACCCGGGCTTTTTGCAGTATTCGGGCTTCGTGGCCATGAATCCCGACCGCCACGCCAACAGCCATTACGACTATTTCAAGGATCTGATCAAGGGCGACGAGGCCAGCGCCGAGCATCACCGCAAGTTCTATGACGAGTACAACGCGGTGCTCGACATGGACGCCGACTACTACCTGGAAACCATCGCCACCGTGTTTCAGGAATACAAGCTGGTCAAGGGCACCTGGGAGGTCCGCAACGAACAGGGCAAGCCCGAGCTCGTGCGCCCGCAGGACATCAAGAACACGGCCCTGCTGACGGTGGAAGGCGAGCTGGACGACATTTCGGGTGCCGGCCAGACCCGTGCCGCCCATGATCTGTGTGCCGGCATCGCTGCCGAGGCGCGGCAGCATATCGAAGTGCAAGGTGCAGGCCACTACGGCATCTTCAGCGGCAGCCGCTGGCGCAAGACCGTCTACCCCCAGGTGCGCGACTTCATCCTCTCCCACCAGCCGGCGAGCGCGACAGCCGCCAGCGCCGCCGGCCATCTGAGCAGCGTCAGCGATGACGGAGCCGAGCTGGAAAGCCATGAGGCCCATGCCGTCAAGCCTGCCAAGACCGCGAAAACAGGTGAAAATAGCGCCCCCGCCCAGAAAGGACGCGGCTTCCACCGCGCCAGGGCTTAAAGGCTCACCAGACCAACATGAACTCGTCCCTGTCCGCAGCCTCTTCGCTCAAGGCACTGGCTGCGAACATTGATGCAGCCCTGCCCCAGACACAGTGCACGCGCTGCGGTTATCCCGACTGCGCGTCCTATGCCCAAGCCATTGCCTATGCAGACGCCGCCATCAACCAATGCCCCCCCGGCGGGCAGGAAGGCGTGCGGCGTCTGGCGAGCATCACCGGCAGGCCCGAGCTGCCTCTCAATGCCGAAAACGGCCTGGAAGCGCCTCGCGCCCTGGCGGTGATCGATGAAGCCTGGTGCATAGGTTGCACGCTCTGCATCAAGGCTTGCCCTACGGACGCGATTCTGGGCGCCAACAAGCGCATGCACACCGTGATTGCCGAGCATTGCACGGGCTGCGAACTGTGCATTCCCGTCTGCCCTGTCGATTGCATAGAACTGGCCAACGCCAGTGGCGATGCCACCGGCTGGTCTGCCTGGAGCGCTGCGCAGGCGGAGCACGCCCGCGGCC
Organism: Comamonas sp.; assembly: GCF_009360615.1. GTDB lineage: Bacteria > Pseudomonadota > Gammaproteobacteria > Burkholderiales > Burkholderiaceae_C > Comamonas. The sequence goes on along the minus strand of NZ_SPEY01000042.1, from coordinate 80,845 downwards.
GCTATGACGCACATCTGCAACGCACGGGCCGCAAGGCCGATGCGCCGGTACGCACCACGGCACAAGCCCCCGAAGAAGCTGGCGCCCAGACTGTCACGACATCAGCGTCGGCCACCGACAAAAAGGCGGCGATTGCAGCCATTCTCGCCAAGGCCAAAGCCCAGCGCGCCAGAGTTTGACGGCCACGGCGCCAGGCCCTGCTCACAAAATGGCGCAAGCCATCGATGCAATAGCCGTCCCGGCAGTTGCTGGCCTGTCGTCGCTTGGCTAGGTATTGACCAGACTCTTGTAGACCCCGCAGCCCCAATACAGCCCTGCGTGCTTGCAGACATAGGACATCTTGGTCTGAACCTGCTGGTTGCTGGGGTTGATGTAGTCATACTCCACCCAGCCCGGGCCAATTTCGGCCTGCGCGACGATGTCCGCCATCAGGCGATCACCGTCAATGCCTGGAACATCCTGCACCCGCACTCCCACTTTGGCCGGATTGCCGCCGAAGGCCCGGTACTCCCCTTCCGAGGACAGAGCAAACACATACATATCGCGGTCGTGAAACGGCTGCGAAGGATCGGTGACGGTCTGCAGCAGGCTGGCGGTGCTGGACGAGCTCCTGGCTTGACGCATGGTCGCATTCACCAGCGCCACGGCCTCTTCGGCCGTACCCTGCTGCAACCTGAAACGCGACACCGCATCCGAAAGGTGCTGGGCACGCAGTTGCAGCTCCTTCGCCTGCTGCAGCGCCAGGCCCACCATCTGGGCGTTGTGCTGGGTGATCTCATCGATCTGGTGCACGGCATTGCTGATTTCCTGAAGCCCGGTGCTCTGGCTGCTGGCCGAGTCCGAGAGCTCCCCCATATGGCTCACCACATCGTGGATGGCCCGCGTCACCCCCTGGATTTCTCCCACGGCATTGCGCAGCAGCTGCGTGCTCTGGCCAACCTGCTGCACGGTTTCGCCAATCAGTTGCCGAATCTCCTTGGCGGCCTCGGCGCTACGTTGGGCCAACGTGCGCACCTCGCTGGCCACCACGGCAAAACCGCGCCCCTGTTCGCCGGCTCTTGCGGCCTCCACCGCCGCGTTGAGCGCCAGAATATTGGTCTGAAACGCAATACCGTCGATCACCCCGATGATTTCCCGCATGCGCCCGGCGTTGCGCTCAATCAGCTCCACCGACTGCGCCGCATGCTGCATGGCCTGCGCGCCCTGGTCGGCAGCGGAGCGCACCCCGTTGGCGCGGCTGTGGGCAACCCGGCTCACTTCCGCATTGTGATGGACCGCAGCGGTGAGCTGCTCGACACTGACGACCGTCTGCGCCAGATTGCTCGCCTGTGTCTCGGTACGCTCGGACAAGGCCTGGTGATCCTTGACCATGCCCTGACCGGCCTGGGCCACCAGGGCCGCATTGCTGCGGACATCAGCCACCATCGCCGACAGCGCATGCACCATCGATCGGGTAAGGTTCGATGTGCCAGATTCATGGCGAGCCTCTTCGGCAGCGTCGATGCTCAGATCGCCATGGGCGACTTTTTCCAGTGCCCACTGCATTTCATGCCACTGCTGCTGCCAGCTCTTGTGCAGGGCGCCGATCCATAACAGCACGCCCAGGGCCCACAACGACAGCCAGCTCAGCTGCCATGTCCCATTGAGTCCGAGCACCGGCAAAACAGGCCCGGACAGCAGCCATGGCAGCCCCAACCACAGCCATCCGGAATTCCTCATACGTACGCGGTTTTTTTTGTCGGGCAAGATGCGGTTTTGCATTGCCTGTCTCCATTCTTTTTTTGTGGTTGACTTCGTCCGCTGTCCATGCAGCTTGTTCACGGTAGCCACTTGCTCTGTCATCCAGCTTACGTAACAAATTGCAATTCATGGAGCCTGCAAACCCGCAAAATCAAAACCATGAGTACTGTTTTCTCATGCGAAAATGGCATCAGCCCATAATGTGTCACTATGAACCCCCTGCTCTCGCGCTTACAGCCTTATCCGTTTGAACGCCTTCGCCAACTGTTTGCCTCTGCTCAGCCCCCGGAGGGCCTGCGTCCCATCAGCCTCGGCATTGGAGAGCCGCGTCACGCCACGCCAGCGTTCATTGAAAAGGCGCTGAGCAGCGAACTGGAGGGCCTGTCCGTCTACCCTGCCACCGCAGGCCTGCCCGCTCTGCGCCAGGCCTTTGCGCAATGGGCCAACCGGCGATACGGCATAGAGCTGGATGCGGCGACCCAGGTTCTGCCCGTCAATGGCTCGCGTGAAGCCTTGTTTGCCTTCACGCAGGTGGTGGTGGACAGCACCCGCGCCGGAGCGCGCGTGATCTGTCCCAACCCCTTCTATCAAATCTACGAAGGTGCGACGCTGCTGGCCGGTGCCACCCCCTATTACGCAGCCAGCGATGCCTCGCGCAACTTCGCCGTGAACTGGGATGCCGTGCCCGAGGAGGTATGGCAGGACACGCAGATGATCTTTGTCTGCTCGCCCGGCAATCCCACCGGCGCGGTGATGCCGCTGAGCGAATGGGAAAAGCTGTTTGCGCTGTCCGACAAGCACGGCTTTGTGATTGCCAGTGACGAGTGCTACAGCGAGATCTACTTCCAGGAAGAAGCACCGCTGGGCGGCCTTGAGGCCGCCAAAAAGCTGGGACGCCATGACTTCAAGAATCTGGTGATGTTCACCAGCCTGTCCAAGAGAAGCAATGTGCCGGGATTGCGCAGCGGTTTCGTGGCGGGCGATGCCGCCCTGCTCAAGTCCTTCCTGCTCTACCGCACCTATCACGGCGGCGCCATGAGCCCGGTGGTTCAGACCGCATCGATTGCGGCCTGGGGCGACGAAGACCACGTCAAGGAAAATCGCCGCTTGTACCGCGAGAAGTTTGCCCAGGTCACACCGGTGCTGTCCAGAGTCCTGGATGTCAAGCTACCCGATGCCAGCTTCTATCTCTGGGCGGGTATTCCGCCTGAATTGGGCATGGATGATGCACAATTTGCCAAGGAGCTGTATATTCATACAGGCGTGACAGTCTTACCAGGAAGCTACCTCGCACGCGAGGCCCATGGATTCAACCCCGGAGCACAGCGTATTCGAATGGCTCTGGTGGCCGAAACGGCAGAATGCCTTGAAGCAGCTCAGCGTATTGCCCGGTTCATCGAGTCCCGCGCACGCTGACTTCCCTCGGAGGTCCGCCTTGCGCAGGCCTCATGTCTCAACGATTCACCTCAACTTTCGATCTTTGACCGAAAACATCATGACGCAACAACTGCAATCCATCATCGACAACGCCTGGGACAACCGTGCCAATATTTCGCCTTCCGCCGCCCCCAAGGAAGTGGTGGATGCCGTGGAGCATGTGATTGCCGAACTCAATGACGGCAAGCTGCGCGTGGCCACCCGCGAAGGTGTGGGCCAGTGGACGGTGCACCAGTGGATCAAGAAGGCCGTGTTGCTGTCCTTCCGCCTCAAGGATAATGCGCTGATCAACGGCGGCGCGCTGAACTTCTTCGACAAGGTGCCCACCAAGTTCGAAGGCATGAGCGAAGCCGAGATCGCCGCCACCGGTGTGCGCGTCGTTCCTCCTGCCGTTGCCCGTCGCGGCTCCTTCATCGCCCGGGGTGCCATCCTGATGCCTTCCTACGTGAACATCGGCGCCTATGTGGACGAAGGCACCATGGTCGACACCTGGGCTACCGTGGGTTCCTGCGCCCAGGTGGGCAAGAACGTGCACCTGTCCGGCGGCGTGGGCCTGGGCGGCGTGCTCGAGCCCCTGCAAGCCAACCCCACCATCATCGAAGACAACTGCTTCATCGGCGCCCGCTCCGAAGTGGTCGAAGGCGTGATCGTGGAGGAGAACTCCGTTCTGGGCATGGGCGTCTACATCGGCCAGTCCACTCCCCTGTTCAACCGTGAAACCGGCGAGATCACCTACGGCCGCGTTCCCAGTGGCTCGGTGGTGGTCAGCGGCAACATTCCCAAGCAGACCAAGGATGGCAAGGACTACTCCATGTATGCCGCCATCATCGTCAAGCGTGTGGATGCCCAGACCCGCTCCAAGACCAGCATCAACGACCTGCTGCGCGACTGATGGGCATCTGGCCATGCTCGTTCCGCCGTGCTGCGGACACTGCACCGGCCTGCTCCTCACGCAAGCCTGCCCGCTGACAAGCGGGCAGGCTTTTTCAATGCGAGGGACCAGCTTTGCTTGTCAGACACCGCCTGCACCGAGTTGACACGCGCTAACATGCGCACACAGAGAGCCTGTGCAAGAGAGGATGAAGAGCAAATGAGCACCATGGAAAAAATTCTGCGTCTGATGTCCGAAAAAAAGGCATCGGATGTGTATCTCTCCGCCCGCGCGCCCGCGCTGATCAAGATCAACGGCATCTGCATCCCCATCAATAATCAGGAACTGCCGGTGGAGGCCCCGCTGGCCTTGCTATCGGAAGTCGTCAGCCCGCAAGCCATCGAAGAGCTCAAGCAGACGGGAGAGCTGAACATGGCCATCCCCATGAAAGGCATCGGTCGCTTTCGTATCAGCGCCATGCGCCAGCGTGGCTCCTATGCAGTCGTCGTGCGCTTCATCTCTCAGCAGGTGCCTTCACGCGACAGCCTGAACCTGCCGCCCGTGGTCAGCGAACTGGTCATGGAAAAGCGCGGTCTGGTCCTGGTGGTTGGCGCAACGGGCTCGGGCAAGAGCACAACGCTGGCGACCATGATCGACGAACGCAACGAAAAGCTCAGCGGTCACATCCTCACGGTGGAAGACCCCGTCGAGTATCAGTTTCGCAACAAGAAGTCGATCGTCAACCAGCGAGAGGTCGGCACCGATACCAGCACCTTGGCAACCGCCCTCAAGAATGCGCTGCGCCAGGCTCCCGACGTCATCTTGATCGGCGAAATCCGCGATCGCGAAACCATGTCCGCCGCACTGGCCTATGCCCAGTCCGGTCATCTGTGCCTGGCCACTCTGCACGCCAACAACAGCTATCACACGCTCAACCGCATCCTCTCCTTTTTTCCGGAGGAAGTGCGCCCCAGCATGTTGGGCGAGCTGGCGGCCTCTCTCAAGGCCGTGATCTCCCAGCGCCTCGTACGCACCGTCAATGGCACGCGCGTGCCGGCCGTGGAGGTGATGCTCAATACAAAGCTCATCAGCGACATGATCGTCAAAGGCGATTTCGGCGGGGTGAAGGATGCCATGGAGAAGTCCATGGCCGAAGGCTCGCAGACCTTTGAGGAAGCACTGGCGGCACTGGTGCGCAGTGGCACAATTGAGCGCAGCGAAGCGCTGGCCTATGCCGACTCGCCCACGAATCTGATGTGGCGCATGGATAATGACGCCAGTCATGCGGCCACTGCTGTCAACACCCCGACCACCGCCGATGTGATCCTGCCCGGCGATGACGATATGCCGTCTTTCACGGAAATCACCCTGGATGTCAGAACCGCCTGAGGCTGCCCGCCACGGCGGCCTTGGCATTGTTTTAGTTTGAAGCCCCTCCATGTCCCGGACCCTGCAACTGACCGAGCAGCTCATCAGCCTGCCCTCCGTCACCCCCGAAGATGCTGGCTGCCTCGAGCTGCTCGCCGACGCCCTGACGCCCATGGGCTTTGCCTGCGAGCGGCTGGACAGCGGCCCCGCAGACTTTCGGGTACAAAACCTGTGGGCAAAACGCTCTCCCGAGCGCCAACTGGCTGCACAAGGCGCTATCCGTTCAGAGAGAGCCGTGCTCGTTTTTGCCGGCCATACCGACGTGGTGCCCCCCGGCCCGCTCAAGGAATGGTCCAGCCCACCCTTTGTACCCATGCACCGCGACGGCAAGCTTTACGGCCGCGGAGCCAGCGATATGAAAACCTCGATAGCGGCCTTCGTCGTGGCGCTGGAAGAGTTTCTGCAGACCACGCCCGAGCCCGCCTTTGACATCGCGCTTTTGCTGACCAGCGACGAGGAAGGCCCTTCGGTTGACGGAACCAAGGTCGTGGTCGAGCAGCTGCGCCAGCGCGGCGAACGTCTGGACTGGTGCATCGTGGGCGAGCCCACCTCGGTCAAGCAGACCGGAGACATGATCAAGAACGGCCGTCGCGGCACCATGAGCGGCAAGCTCACGGTCAACGGCGTGCAAGGCCACATCGCTTATCCGCAACTGGCTCGCAATCCCATTCACGAAGCCCTGCCCGCACTCGCGGAGCTCGCCGCCACGGTCTGGGACCAGGGCAATGCGTTCTTCCCTCCGACCAGTTGGCAGATCAGCAACATCCATGGCGGCACGGGTGCCAGCAACGTGATTCCCGGCCATGTGGTGATCGACTTCAACTTCCGCTTCTGCACCGAGTCCAGTTCCGAATCCCTGCAAAAGCGCGTGCATGAGATCCTCGACCGTCACGGTGTCGAATACTCGCTGGTCTGGACCGTGGGCGGACAGCCCTTTCTGACCACACCAGGCACCCTGGTTCAGGCCGTTCAGGCCGCCATCCGGGACGAAACCGGACTGGAGACCGAGCTGTCCACCACCGGCGGCACCAGCGATGGCCGCTTCATCGCCCAGATCTGTCCCCAGGTCATCGAAATGGGTCCACCCAATGCCAGCATCCACAAGATCGACGAGCACATCGCCGTGGCCGATATCGAGCCGCTGAAGAACATTTACCGCAGGACGCTGGAGCAACTCCAGCGCCAGCAGACCGCCCTGACCGCATGAGCACCACGAGTACCCCCCCGATTTCCGGCAAGACCGTTGCCGCACTGATTGCCAGCGGCACCCAGGCCCTCGCCACTGCCGGCGTGGCTTTTGGCCACGGTACGGCCACCGCCGAAGACGAAGCGGCCTGGCTGGTGCTCTGGAAGCTGGGACTGCCACTCGACAGCGAACTCACTCCAGGGGCTCCTGGGTCAGTCTCCGATCAGCCGGTATCCCCTGAAATGCAAGCGCAGACGGCGACGCTTTTCGAGGAGCGCATCCGCAGCCGCAAGCCCGCCGCCTATCTGACGAACGAGGCCTGGCTGGTAGGGGTGCCCTTCTACATCGACGAACGCTCCATCGTGCCGCGCAGCTTCATCGCCGAGTTGCTGGCCGACGGCAGCATCGACGACTGGCTGTCCGACAAGACCGTACAGGTGCTGGATCTCTGTACCGGCAATGGCTCTCTGGCATGCCTGGCCGCCATGGCCTATCCCGACGTCCGTGTCACAGGAGCCGACATCTCGACCGATGCACTGGCCGTCGCCCGCATCAATGTGGAAAAGCATGGACTGCAGGATCGCGTGACTCTGCGGGAGAGCAACGGCATGAGCCAGGTGCCCGGCCCCTGGGATCTGGTGCTGTGCAACCCGCCGTATGTGAACTCCGACAGCATGGACAAGCTGCCTGCCGAGTACCAGGCCGAACCCCGACTGGCCCTGGCCGGCGGCACCGACGGCATGGACTTCATTCGCCAGCTGCTCCAGGACCTGCCGGCCCGCCTGAACAAGGATGCCGTGGTGGTGCTGGAAATCGGCAATGAAAAACCGTATTTCGAGGCCGCCTTCCCCGACCTGCCCGTATTCTGGCTCGACACCAGTTCGGGGGACGAACAGGTGCTGCTGATAACCGAAGAGGCGCTGCGCCACTGGTCAGACAACGACCCGGCCTCGTAAAGGCAGGCGCTGTCAGAGTCGAAGGCCCGGTCGAACCGGGCCATTTTTCTATTTGCCGTTCGCCCGGCAAGCGCTGTCAGTACGCCATGATGCGCGTGGCCAGTTTTGAGATCGGCGTGCGTATCAGCCCTTCGACCCGGGTCGGCAGAAGCATGGGCTTGAGCAGCATGCGCACCGCCAGGTCGGCAGGCAGACGACGGCTGACCAGCTCATAGATACGTCGTGCCATATCCTCGAAACGCGTGCTGCCATCTGCGAAATAGTGCCCCTTGTGCGCCCAGACATGGCGCAACGCGATATCCGAATCGCTCTCGCGCAACTCCTTGAGACGGCCATACAGTGCTTTGGCAATGCGCGCGCGCCCCACCGGTGACTGCTGCTGCAGCTCCTTGAAGTATTTGAGGAAATGCTTGAAGTGATTGACCTCGTCGTTGCGCACATTGCCCAGCAATTCGCACAGCACCGGCTCGTCACAGAGCTCTCGCAGGGTGTGGTAGTAAGCCGTGGTGCCGGTCTCCACCACGCAGCGGGCCACCATCTCCAGGCGCGGATCGGGGTAGAGCTCCTCCATGGTGCAAAGCTGCGAGTATTCGGCAAAGAAGCTGTCGTAGGCTTGCTGCCAGGGGAACTCCGGCCATACGGCCTCCACATAGGCCCGCAGCGCGCGTCCGTGCTGGAGTTCCTCGAACTCCCATTGCTCCTTGAGCCAGGCCGCAATCTCGGGCCAGGCCGCGTAATGCTCTGCGAGGTTGGACGCGTAGGTATCCGAGCCGGTTTCGATGAACGAAGCGCTCATCAGCAGAAAAAACAGGTCCTTGTTGTGCGCTATGGCGCTGCGATCGATGGCAGAGAAGTCAATGTCTTCAATGCGCCAGTGGGCAGAGCCATTTCTGCTCGGAATGGTGGAAGGTGAAGAGAGGGACACGTTGTGCTGCATCAGTTGTAGGACCGACATCCTGAATCTGTCGGACTTCAGACTTAGAGATATGCCATCTTGTCGACATTTGGCCCTTGTGCCATGTCAGATTACGCCGACATTACAGGAGGCTAACATTTCTTCAAATAGCCTTCTACAGGCTTTCACTCCAGCCTTCAAGCTGATTTTTCGAGTAGCACCACCATGGATCTTCGCGGGCTTCGCTATTTCATCACCGTGCTGGAGGCCGGCTCGATCTCACGGGCGGCCCATTCTCTGTATGTGGCCCAGCCGGCACTGACGGCTCAGATCAAGAAGCTCGAGTCCGAACTCGGTGTCCAGTTGCTGGAGCGAACCCATGCGGGAGTCACGGCCACGCCCGCAGGAGGCCGACTTTATGAAGATGCGCGCCGCCTGATCTCCGATGCCGATGCCATGTGCGAACGCCTTCAGCGCCTGCCCATGGGGCCGGAAGGCTCGGTCAGCATTGCCATGCCGTTTTTGCTGACCGGCCTGCTCATGGGTCCGGTGATCGCCAGCTTGCGCCTGAGTTACCCGCGCATCCGCGTGTTTGTGCTCGACGACTCCAGCCTGATGGTGCAAAAAGCCATGCTGGAGCGTCGCGCCGATCTGGGCGTGCTGGTCGACACCGCCAGTCTGCAGGGCCTGCAGGTGCGCCCCATGGCCACCGAGGCCATCTATTTCTGTGGCCATGACCCGCAGGCAGCGGTCAGCCCCCTGCTCTATCGAGGCAGCGCAGAGGAAAATACCCCCTGCCTCGACTTTGCCCATGCCGCGGCACAGCCCCTGGTGCTGCAGTCCAGGCGTTTTTCCATACGCCAGACGGTGGAGCAGGCTGCCAGCGACCTGCAAATCGGCCTGAACATCGTTCACGAGCACGACTCGGCACGGGTCATTCGATCGCTCTATCAATGCGGGGGAGGCTTCACGTTCAGCCCCGCCTGCTCGGTGGCCGAGAGCCCGCAGCCCCCAAACGCGTCCAGCGCCTGGATCGTGGCCAGAGTCTGCAACCCCGATCTGCAGCGTCGATACTATCTGGCGCGCCAGCCCGGCCGCACCCAGGATGCAGCAGTGCAGGTGGTGCAGGACGCACTGCTGCGGCAGGTCCAGACCCTGATCGGAGAAGGCCGCTGGCAAGCCCGCTGGGACTACACGGCCACGTAGAGCGCAATCCGGCTCCCCGCGGCGCGATGAATGCAAAGGTCAGTGGCACGGTGCCCGGGACAAACCCGCAACACGGACTCCATCCGACGGGGATGACAGACACAAGTCCTTGATTTCCGTAGCCATCAAATATATTGATGGCCATGGATCAGCAAACGGTATTTCCTTGACCCCCATTGTTTTGGGACAGTCCAGGCAGATGTCGCACAACGGTGCGGCACTGCTTCAACCAGGACCTGTCCATGATCACTGCCTCGACCGCAGCCTCCCTGCCCGGCCTCCCGCTTCACATCATTGAGGGTGCTCCAACGCTTGGCACCCCTGTCTCCAATGTCGGCGCGCTCGTTGCGCGCTGCTGCCGACTGTATGCCGGCCACCTTGCGGTGACCAGCGCCAGCAGGAACCTCAGCTATGCCGCGCTGGAGCAGCGCAGCAACCGCCTGGCCAATGCCTTGCTGGCTCAGGGTCTGCAGCGTGGCGACCGCGTCGGCATCTACCTGCCCAACTGCACCGAAATCGTAGAAATCGAGCTGGCCTGCTACAAGGCCGCTCTGGTCAAGGCGCCGTTCAACGCCCGTCTTTCGCCGCGTGAAGTGATCGAGATCGCCGACAACAGCGATGCAGCCGTCATCATCACCACAGCGGAACGTGCCGATAGCTTTCGCACCCAGCTACGCAACCCGCAGGTCCGGCTGATGCTACTCGGCAACAATGAAATTAATAGCTATGAGCAGTCACTGGAAAAGGCTTCAGACCAGTTTTCAGCGGTCTCCGTTCACGAGCACGAGGTGGCCGTTCTGCATTACACCTCGGGCTCCTCGGGCACGCTCAAGGCCGCCATGCAGACCTTCGGCAACCGCCTGGCCCAACTGCGAAAGTTCCTGATGCGCGGCGAGGGCATGCAGCCTGGTCATACCCTGGGCCTGGTCGGCCCAGTCACTCATGCGTCGGGCATGCAGCTGATGCCGGCCCTGTGCACAGGCGCCACCGTGCATCTGTTCAGCAGTTTCGAGCCCGCTCGCTTTCTGCAGGACATGCGCAGCCTGCGCGTGACACATACCTTCATGGTGCCGACCATGATCAGTATGCTGCTGGCAGAAACCGCAGGCCGCTACCGCCCCCTGCCCGACCTGATGCGCCTGGGCTATGGCGCCGCGCCCATGGCACCGGCCCGCATCCTGCAGGCCATGGATGTGTTCGGTCCCGTGCTCAGCCAGGGCTATGGCGCGGGCGAGACCACCTCGGGCGTCTGCGCGCTCACCGTGCAGGACCATCTTTACGCCCGCGCCGCCCGGCCCGAATTGCTGTCCTCCTGCGGACGGCCCTTTCTCGAATCGTGTGTGGAAGTGGTCGATGACGCAGGCCGGCCGATGCCCCCGGGCGAGGTCGGCGAGATCGTGGTCAGCGGCGCCGACGTGTTTGCAGGCTACTGGCGCGCCCCAGAGCTGACGGCAGAGGTTCTGAAGCACGGCCGCTACCACACCGGCGACCTGGCCCATGTGGACGAGCAGGGCTTTGTGTACATCGTGGACCGCAAGAAAGACATGGTCATCTCAGGCGGCTTCAACGTCTACCCGTCCGAAGTGGAGGCCGTGCTGAACGAACATGCAGCAGTGCAGGACGCCTGCGTGTTTGCCATCCCCGACGACAAATGGGGCGAAGCCGTGGCGGCCCACATCGTGCTCAAGCAGGGGCAGACGCCTGGTGACAAGGGCCTCCAAGAGGCCATCCGCCGCTTTTGTGCAGAACGCCTGGGCGGCTTCAAGCGACCGCGCCATCTCGAGTTTGTGCAGCAACTGCCCAAGAACCCGAATGGCAAGGTCATGCGCAAGACCGTACAGGCACCCTACTGGATCAATCACAGCCGAAAGGTGAACTGAGATGAATGCCAAAGACCCCATGCACGCCGCATCCCAGACCCCTGCCCTGCTGGCGATGCCGTTCGAGGGCTCGCCACGTGCCGCCGAGCTGATCGCAGCCCTGCAGGATTTCCTGCAGGGCGAGCTGGCAGATCTGGCCCGCGAGCACCACATCAGCCATGAGAACAGCGCCGACAAGGACCTGCTGCGACACGTGTGGAAGCGCTCGCGCGCGCTGGGCTTCTACGGCATGACGCTGCCCAGAGCCCTGGGCGGCGAGGAACTCTCGGTGCTCGACCAGGTGCTGATCAAGGAAGCCATCTATGCCAGCGGATCGCCGTTTGCGCCCCATGTGCTGGGCGAGCTCAGCGGCCCGCCGCGCATCGGCTCACTGGTGCGCAAGGCAACGCCGTCTCAGATGGAACAGATCATCCTGCCCGTGGCACGCGCCGAGAAAGCCATCTGCTTCGCCCTGACCGAAGCCCAGGCCGGATCAGACGCTGGCGCTCTGCAAACCAGGGCCGTGCGCGAGGGCCCGCACTATGTGCTGACCGGACGCAAGCGCTTTATCTCCGGATCGCCGTTTGCCGACTTTGCAGTGCTGATGGCGTCCACTGCCTCCGAGGGCAGTACCGAGCGGGAGATCAGCGCCTTCTTCGTGGACCTGACTGCCCCCGGCGTGGAAGTGGTCAGCGGCTACAAGACCATGGCCGGGCAGTCCCACACCGGGGATATTCATCTGAACGCCGTGCGCGTCCCCGTGGCGCAGCTGATTGGCGAGCCAGGCCGCGGCCTCGGCCTGGCGCTGGGACGCATTAGCGTCAATCGGCTGCTGCACTGCCCTGCCATGCTGGGCCTGGCCGAATGCGCGCTGCGCGATGCGCGCGACTATGCGCTGAGCCGTCAGCAGTTTGGCCGCAGCATTGCCCAGTTCCAGTCCATACAGCACATGCTTGCCGATATGGCTACCGACTGGACGGCCGCCCGCGCGCTGATGATCCAGACCGCCCGCGCGCTGGATGCAGGCATTGATGCACGCGCCCAGGCCTCGATGAGCAAGCTGTTCTGCTCGGAAAAAGCCTTTGCCATCGCCGATCATGCTGTGCAGATCCACGGCGGTGAAGGCATTGTCCAGGGCCGCCGGGTCGAGTTTCTGTTCCGCATGCTGCGTATGTACCGTGTGCTCACCGGCACCAGCGAGATCCAGCGCAACACCATTGCCAAGGAACTGCTCATGCCCTGACGGGACATCACCAGGCAGCCAAAAAAACCAGGAGACACAATGAGCACGCAATCCTTGAACCCCTCTGCCAGCAACAGCGAGCGCCGCGCTTGGCTGCGCATGGCTGGCGCCCGTCTGGGCGCCGCAGGCCTGGGCGCTGTCGGTCTGCACGCCCAGGCCCAGAGCTGGCCCATCCGCCCCATCAAATGGGTGGTTCCCTATATGGCAGGGACCGGTCCGGACAATGCTGCACGCATCGTCTCCGAAGCGCTGAGCCAGCAACTGGGCCAGCCTGTGGTGGTCGAGAACCGGCCCGGCGCAGGCGGCAACATCGGTGCGCGCCAGGTCGCGCGCGCGCGCGCAGACGGCTACACGCTGCTGTATTCTGGCTCACCCATGGCTGCCGCCATGCGCATGTACAAGAACCCGGGGTTCGAGGTATTCCGGGATTTCAGGCACGTCATGGGTGTATCCCGATCGGACATTCTGCTGGTCGTCCACCCCGCATCCGGACTGCGCAGCCTGGCCGACCTGGTCGCCGCCAGCAAATCCCGCGATATCGACTACGCCTCTGGCGGCGTGGGTACGCCCTCGCACCTGGGGGTGGAACTGCTTCTGTCGGCGCTGCAGAGCAAGGCCACCCACGTGCCCTACAAGGGGGCATCCGATCTGGTCAACGCAGTGCTGGGCCAGCAGGTGGTGTTTGCGGCTCCCATCTTTTCCGTCGCCTACCCCCATGTACAGGCAGGCCGGCTGACCCCCCTGGCAGTCGCAGGCGAGCAGCGCAATGACAAGCTGCCCCAGGTCCCTACGCTGGAGGAAACCGGCGTGAAGAACGTACATCTGAGCTCCTGGGGCGGCCTGTCCGTGCCCAGGGACACGCCACAAGCCGTCACCGCCAGGCTGCGCCACGCCATGGAGGCGGTGCTGAGCCAGCCCAAGGTGCGTCAGATGCTGGAGATGGATGGCGGCAAGGTACAGATTCTGGACTCTGCAGCCTATACGCAGGCATTCGAGCACGAGCTGAAATTCACCGAAACCATGATGAAGCGCATAGGCCTTCAAGCGGTATGACGACTCCGACTGAGCCGCCGTACCCGGGGCGCCGCTGCCGCCTGCTCATTCCCGCATGCTCCTGAGGCTGCGGGCATTCGCGGATAATCGGCTCCAGTCATGATCAGTCTCAAGAACATCACGCTGCGCCGCGGCACCAAAGTCCTGCTCGACCAAGTCAGCACCACCATCAACCCGGGAGAGTCCGTCGGCCTTGTCGGCCGCAACGGTGCCGGCAAATCCAGCCTGTTTGCCCTGCTCAATGGAAGCATCAGCGAAGACGGCGGTGATTTCTTCATCCCTCCCCAGTGGCGCATGGCACAGGTGGCACAGCACATGCCGGAAACCGACGAATCTGCCACCCGGTTCGTACTGGATGGCGACACACGCCTGGCCGAGCTGAACGCCCGGTTGGCGGCCGCCGAAGCTTCCGGCGATGGCATGGAAATCGCCCAGGCCCACGTGGATCTGGCAGATGCCGGTGCGCACGATGCTGAATCGCGCGCACAAGCCCTGATTCTCGGTCTGGGATTCAAGGTCTCCGAGCTGGATCAGCCCGTCAACAGCTTCTCGGGCGGCTGGCGCATGCGCCTGCAGCTGGCCCGTGCATTGATGGCTCCCAGCGATCTCCTGCTCCTGGACGAACCCACCAACCACCTGGACCTGGACGCCCTGGTCTGGCTGGAAGCCTGGCTCAAGCGCTACAGCGGCACGATGATCGTCATCAGCCACGACCGCGAGTTTCTGGACGCCATCACCAACGTGACCCTGCAGATTCAGGGCGGACAGATCCATCGCTACGGCGGCAATTACTCGCGCTTTGAAGAGCTGCGCGCCCAGCAGCTGGAGCTTCAAGCAGCCAGCTTCGCCAAGCAGCAGGAAAAAATGGCGCATCTGCAGAAGTTCATTGACCGCTTCAAGGCCAAGGCGAGCAAGGCCAAGCAGGCACAAAGCCGTGTCAAGCAACTTGAGCGCATGGAAAAGATCGGTCCGGTGCTGGCAGAGGCCGAGTTCACCTTCGAATTCAAGGAACCGGCCAACCTGCCCAATCCCATGCTGGCGATCACCGATGCCAGCTTTGGCTATGAGGACGAAGCCGGCCACCAGACCACCATCCTGCGGGGCGTGAACCGCTCCGTGCTGGCAGGTCAACGCATCGGCATTCTGGGCGCCAACGGCCAGGGTAAATCGACCCTGGTCAAGACCATCGCCCGCGAGATGAAGACATTGGCCGGAACCGTCACCGAAGGCAAGGGCCTGAATATCGGCTACTTTGCCCAGCAGGAACTGGATGTGCTGCGCCCCGGCGAAAACCCGCTGGAACATATGATCCGTCTGGCCAAGGAACTGGGTGCGGCCGCACCCGCCGCCAGCCGCGAACAGGACTTGCGCAACTGGCTGGGCACCTTCAATTTCAGCGGCGACATGGTCAAGCAATCCGTGGGCAGCATGAGCGGCGGCGAAAAAGCCCGCCTGGTGCTGGCCATGATCGTCTGGCAACGCCCCAATCTGCTGCTGCTGGACGAGCCTACCAACCACCTGGACCTGGCGACACGCGAAGCACTGGCCATGGCGCTCAATGACTTTGACGGCACCGTGATGCTGGTCTCGCACGACCGCCACCTGCTGCGCGCCGTGTGCGAGGACTTCTGGATGGTGGGCCGCGGCGTTGTCGGCCCCTTCGATGGCGACCTGGACGATTACCAGCGCTATCTGCTGGAAGAGTCCAAGCGGCTGCGTGAAGAAGCGCGCAATGCCGAACAGCAGGCCGCGAGCACGCCAGCGGTGCAGGCTCCGGAAGGTTTCAAGCCAAATACGCCGGAACCCGCCGCCAAGAAAGCGCCTGATGCTCTGAAAACAGAAACCCTCACTGAGGCAGCCGACCCGCGGGAAGCCCGACGCCTGGCTGCAGCAGCCCGCCAGCAACTGGCCGAAAAGACCAAGCCTTACAGGAAAGAGCTGGAACAGATCGACAGGACACTGCCCCAGCTCAATGCCCAGCGCAGCGCGCTGGAAGAAAAGCTGGCCACGCCCGGCCTGTCCGGTGGGGATATCGTGGAAGCGGGCAAGCAACTCAGTGCCGTCAACGCTGAAATCGATCAGCTGGAGGAGCGCTGGCTGGAGCTTTCGGAGCACATCGAAGCCCTGAGCATCGAAACCTGCTGAGCGCGATAAGCGAGCCCTGTCATTGACCCGCCCTGGCAGGGCGCCCTTCACAGCGAATCGCTCCCCGCAACTGACAACATCAGCAAACGTGCGTTGCATTTTCTTGCGCTGTTGATTCAGCTTCTTGTCAACCTGCAGTTCAGGCCAGGCGTTGTACAGGCAAAGGAGTGAACTGCAATGACCACCACTGTTACCGACACCGCCAAAGCCCAGCCCGTAAAGGCGGCAGCCGCTATGTCTCTGATGGCCTGGCCTTGGGACGATCGCGATCGCAAGCGTGCCCCCGCATTCGCTGCCTGATGACCACTGGATAAAAGAACAGTTAAAAATTTTCCCAAAAGCTGTCAACGGGCTGAATCCATCAGGCGTTAAACAGACATACAGGAGAGATTCCCATGCAAACCACGAACATCATGTCCATCTGGCCCGAAGACGAACGCGATCGCAAGCGCTAAGCGCTCGCCGCGCAGCACTGTGCAGACCAAAGCGCAGTGTGTTGCAGCCAGGTGCCCAGGCAGTCGGCAGAGTTGGGCCAAAGAAACCGCAAGCCTTCTGCCCGCGCTCAATCAGCCACCCCTGAAGTGGCCCACCATCCTCAAAACCCGCATGAACGATTTCTGCGGGTTTTGTCATTTCCAGGCAAGCCCAAGCGCCACCGGTGCGCGAAAAGACAATGGGCATGAAAAAAGGAGCCTGAGCTCCTTTTTGCTGAATGCCCGAACAGGCCTAGTGCATGTGCAGGCCGCCGTTGACGGCAAAGTCAGCGCCGGTGGAATAGCTGCCCTCTTCCGAAGCCAGCCAGGCAATGATGGAGGCAATCTCCGAGGGCTCGCCCAGACGCTTGACGGGCACGCCCGCAACGATCTTCTCAAGCACATCGGGACGAATGGCCTTGACCATATCGGTGCCAATATAGCCAGGGCTGACCGTATTCACGGTCACACCCTTGGCGGCCAGTTCTTGCGCCAGCGCCATGGTGAAGCCATGCATGCCGGCCTTGGCAGCCGAGTAATTGGTCTGACCGGCCTGGCCCTTTGCACCGTTGACCGAGCTGATGTTGATGATTCGGCCCCAGCCTTTTTCCACCATGTCTCCCACCACCTGCTTGGTGACGTTGAACATCGAGTTGAGATTGGTTTCGATCACCGACTTCCAGTCATCCGGCGTCATCTTGACGAACATGCGGTCGCGAGTGATGCCCGCGTTGTTCACCAGCACGTCGATGTTGCCGTGCTCTGCCTTGGTCTGATTGAAGGCTTCGACGGTGGATTCCCAATCCCCCACATTGCCGACCGAGGCATAAAACGTGTAACCCAATTGCGCCTGCTCGTCCAGCCACTTGCGGTAGTCGCGCGATGGTCCGCAGCCCGCGATCACCTTGAAGCCATCCTTGTGCAAACGCTGGCAGATCGCGGTACCGATACCGCCCATGCCCCCCGTGACGTACGCTACTTTCTGACCCATTCATCTCTCCTGTCAATCAATGGTTATTTCACGATCACACTATCAACGATAAGCACTCTTGGTCAGGGCTTATCGCTTTGAACGCCACACACCCTGCACGCTGGCCCTGCCAGTATGCAATCGAGCAGGTCCGAATGAGCCCGCTTTCACCGTGGTTTACCTCGTGATCTTCCCTAGGGTCGATGGAGGGCAGGCTTCAGCAGGCTTCCCAGACCACTCCGGTCTTCAGGAGCACCGGAGCGGTCTGCAATCTTCACGCCTCAGCAGGCTTCCACAGCCATGGCAACACCCATGCCACCGCCGATGCACAGGCCTGCCAGACCCTTCCTGGCACCGCTGCGCTTCATTTCATGCAGCAGTGTCACCAGAATGCGGCAGCCCGATGCACCGATGGGGTGACCGATGGCGATCGCTCCACCGTTGACGTTGACCTTGGCAGTGTCGATACCGAGATCCTGGTTCACCGCGCAAGCCTGCGCGGCGAAGGCTTCATTGAGCTCGAACAGGTCCACATCGGAAGCCTTCCAGCCGGCGCGATCCAGCGCCTTGCGCGTGGCGTAGACAGGGCCCAGACCCATGACCTCCGGAGCCAGGCCGCTGGTGGCATAAGACACGATCTTGGCCAGAGGCTTGAGGCCCAGCGCCTTGGCCTTGGCCGCCGTCATGACCACCACGGCCGCAGCGCCGTCGTTCAGTCCGGATGCATTGCCCGCAGTCACCGAACCCGCCTTGTCGAATGCGGGCTTGAGGGTCGCCAGCACCTCGGCATTGGACTTGCGGTTGATGAATTCGTCGCTGTCGAAGACGATGGGATCCCCCTTGCGCTGGGGAATGCTCACCGGAACGATTTCGTCCTTGAACTTGCCGGCATCCTGCGCAGCTGCTGCCTTTTGCTGACTGGCCAGCGCCAGCGCATCCTGCTGTGCCCGGCTGACGTTTTTTTCCTTGGCCACGTTTTCGGCAGTGATGCCCATGTGGTATTGGTTGTAGACGTCCCAGAGACCGTCCACGATCATGGTGTCCACCATCTTCCAGTCGCCCATGCGCTGGCCGTCGCGAGAGTTGGGAACGGCATGGGGGGACAGGCTCATGTTCTCCTGACCGCCGGCAACCACGATTTCGCTATCGCCGGTTGCCACGGCCTGGGCCGCCAGCATCACGGCCTTGAGGCCGGAGCCGCAGACGGCATTGATCGTCAGTGCCGGCGTCTCCTTGGCAATGCCGGCCGCCATCATGGCCTGGCGCGCAGGATTCTGACCGGCGGCAGCGGTCAGTACCTGGCCCATGATGACTTCACCGACCTGGTCCTTGCCCACCTTGGCACGGGCCAGGGCCTCGGAAATCACGGTCGCACCCAGTTGGGTTGCAGGGATCTTGGCCAAAGAGCCGCCGAACTTGCCGACCGCCGTGCGCACGGCGGAAACGATAACGATGTCTTCCATTGCTGACGAACCTTTCTAGGTTTCTTACAAGTGATGCGTGCGTACAGGCTGCATTCTGTTCATCGTGCCGCCCGCCGCTTCCTATCACGGTGCAACCCTTGTTTGCTGCACCGCAATATGGAACTGATTGTGCCTTATGCCTCGCTCAGGCTTTTGACAAAACGTAGCGACCCGGAGCCGCTTCGATGACTGCATAGGCACGTGCCCGGCCATAGCTTTTGGGAGCCGCAAGCTGCTTGCCGGCATGACTGCCCAGCCAAGCGCTCCAGTCCGTCCACCAACTGCCCGGGTACTCGGTCGCACCGGCGGTCCATTCGCTGATCGCCTCGGGAAATTCGCCATCCTCGCGCAGCCAGTGACTGCGCTTGTTCTTGGCCGGCGGATTGATGACGCCTGCGATATGGCCGGATGCCCCCATCACGAAACGCAGATCGCCGCCCAGCACCTGGGTCGAGGCATAGGCTGCGCCGACCGGGACGATATGGTCCTCGCGCGAGCCGTAGACATAGACCGGCATCTTGAGCTGACCCATATCGATCCGCTCGCCGCACACAGTCAGCACGCCGGGCTTGATCAAATTGTTTTCGAGATAGAGATTGCGCAGATACCACGCATAGAACGGGCCGGGCAGATTGGTCGAATCACTGTTCCAGTAGAGCAGGTCGAAGGGCGGCGGTGTCTCTCCCTTGAGGTAGTTGCCCACCACGTAGTTCCAGACCAGATCATTCGGGCGCAGGAAGCTGAAGGTGGACGCCATGTCCTGCCCCTTCATCAAGCCGCCCTTGCCCATCTGCATTTCACGCAGACGGACCATGTTTTCGTCGATGAAGATGTCCAGGATGCCTGTGTCGCGAAAGTCGATCAGCGTGGTCAGCAGCGTCATGCTGGCCACGGGAAACGGCTGGGTCGACGCCTTGGCGGAGGCCGCCTTCCCGCTGCGGGTCTTGGCTGCCGCAGCGGGGCTGCGCCCGCCCCTGGCGGCGGGCGACGGTCCGTTTTCGCGGGCATGGCGCGCTGCCAGCACCGCCATGGCCGTGGAGACCATGGTGCCGCCCACGCAAAAGCCCAGCACATTGATTTGCGGTGCCTCACAGAGGTCCTGCACCGTGCTCACGGCCTTGAGCACGCCGTCTTCGATGTAGTCGTCCCAGGTCTTGTGACCCAGACTTTCGTCGGGATTACGCCAACTGACCACGAAGGTGCGATGGCCCTGACTGACGGCATACCGAATCAGCGAGTTGTCCGGCTGCAGGTCCAGGATGTAGAACTTGTTGATGCAGGGCGGCACCATCAGAAAAGGCTTCTCGAACACCTTGGCCGTCAGCGGCTTGTACTCGATGAGCTGGAACAGTTCGTTCTCGAAGACCACCGCACCTTCGGTCGTCGCCACGTTCTGGCCCACGGTGAACAGGCTCTCGTCGGTCATGGACACATGACCCTGGCGCATGTCGGCCAGCAGATTGGCAATGCCCTGGGCCAGACTCTCGCCCTTGGTTTCCACAACCTTGTTGAGCGCATCGGCATTCAGTGCCAGAAAATTGCTGGGTGCCATGGCCGCCACCCACTGTTCGACGGCAAAGCGCACACGGTTGCGCGTTTTCTCGTCGCCCTGCACAGCCTCGGCCATTCCGGTCAGCATGCGACTGCCCAGCAGATAGTTCGCAGCGGCCATCGCCGCAACGGGATTGGCGCTCCACTCGGGCTTGGCGAAGCGCTTGTCCCTGGCCAGCAGGGCCTGGACCTGCTTGACATCCGCCAGCGATTGCACGGACTGGAGATACTCCTGCTGCAGCGCCTGCAGCCGGGGAGCGTCGAACTGGACCGCATGGGATGAGCCCGGCGTCACCTGGGGAATGATCTCCATGATCGAGGCCCAGGGATTCGGTGCAGCGCCCAGACCCGGCATGGCGCCGAGCCCCATGGGGGCTCCGGCCTGCATCTGCTGGAGCGCATGGAGGCTCTTGCTCCAATGCTCCTGCCAGAATTGTTGGACAGATTGGCCAGCCTGGCCCCAGCTCGGGTCAAAATTCATGCTTACATCCTAGTCAAGGCAAGCGACCGGCGATCTCGGGGTCTGGGGACGCTTGCGGAATCTGCAATACGGCTCACACACAGGCATTGTCACCTATGTGCCAGTCGGTTCCGACAAGAAGCGGCGTCATTTCGCCGTTATGAAGCTGTTTTGACACACGTCACCGCGATGCATGCCTGCCTTGCGCCCCTTAACATAGGCACCATGTATCTCATAGCCATCGCCTGGATGTACGTTGTCGTGATGATGACGATCGCCGAGGCTGCCAGCCCCGGCGGCACCCTGCTGGGTGCATTTTTCACCTTGGTGCTCTATGGTCTGCTGCCGCTTTCCATCCTGCTCTACATACTGGGCACGCCGGCCAGGAAGCGCCGCATCAAAGCCCGGCAAGCGCAGGAAGCGCCCGCCGAAGGACATCCGCCTTCGGGCACCAGCTCAGGCGTCGCGCCAGATGCTCGCAGCCAGCCGCCCGCTGCTGCCCAGACGGACAGCGTCTCGCCGGTGCGAGAAGAATCGTGATGCGTTGCTGACCGTGCACCAGGGACGGCTGCCATCGTTGCCAAAGATGGCAACAATACCCAATGCAGAAAGACGCTGGCGCGCCAGCTGCGCCAGGTCGGCCAGATATTTGCCATCGCTGCCCGCCACAGGCACGAAATGCTGTGCCGCACCCGGCTCATGGGCCACGAAGATGTCGCGCACCTCGGCCCCGACTTCGAAGGACTCGGGACCTATGCAGGGGCCCAGCCAGGCCTGCGTGTGAGCGGCAATCCGGGACCGCTCCGATTCGGTCGCAGCAATCGATGGCTGCGCCTGGACCTTGCGGCAGAAAGACGCGAAAAGGGTCTCCAGCACACCGCCGGGCAAGGGCCCCTCGGACCGCTTTCTGGCGGGCGGCATTCCTGCCAAACCACGCCAGCCCGCATGGGCTGCGCCGACGACCAGCCCCGAATCATGGGCCAGCAACACGGGCAGGCAATCTGCCACCATGATGGTGCAGACCACGCCTGCCACATCGGTCACGCAGGCATCGAAGGCCGCACCGTTGGATTCAGTCACATTGCCTTCATCCAGCGCCAGCACATCCACGCCGTGCACCTGCCGAAGGAATGCTGTGCAGGCACCCGGCGTGCGGGCCTGCAACGCGGCCCTGAACAGTTCACGGTTGCGACGCACATGAGCGGGGTCGTCGCTCACATGGTCGCCCAGATTCATGCTCCCCCAGGGCTCCTGACTGACGCCGCCCTCGCGCGAGGTACAGAGCGCATGCACACCGGGGACGGCAGGCCATTCAGGAATCAGCCAGGAGTCGGGCAGGCCCAGCCGAGAGGTCTCCCGCATGGCGCGCTCTTCACTCTGCATCCGGGCAGGCCGATGGGTGGGCCTGCTGGAAAGCAGGCAAGGCGTTGCAGCGCTCGACCACGCCCATCAGGCGCGGCAGCGCATCGAGATTCACATTGAACCGCTGGGCGTTGAAGATCTGCGGGATCAGGCAGCACTCGGCCAGGGTGGGCGCGTCCCCCCAGCAAAACACCGAGGCTGACAGTCCGGCGGCCTTGCGCTCGGCATCCAGCAATGCCAGCTGACGCTCGAAGGCTTCGAGACCGGAACGCACCCAGTGCGCATACCAGGCATTCTTGGCTTCGTCGCCGACTCCCAGCTGGTGTACCAGGTACTTGAGCACGCGCAGGTTGTTGAGGGGATGAATCTCGCAGGCAACCATCTGCGCCAACGCCCGCACATGCGCACGGCCCAGCGCATCTGCAGGCAGCAAGGGGGTTTGCGCATGCGTCTCATCGAGATATTCGATGATGGCCATGGACTGGGTGAGCCAGTGGCCGTCGTCCGTCACGAGTGACGGCACCAGGGCATCGCCCACATGGGAGGCGTAGGCCGCCGCCTTTTGCTCGCCGCGCAGCAGGTGCACGGGCATGGAGTCATAGGACAGGCCCTTGAGTTGCAGCGCAATGCGCACGCGATAAGAGGCGGAGGAACGGAAATAGGTATGCAGCTTCATGATGCCGCCAGCATAGCGCGAGCCGCGCAGACTGGCATTTTCCCTAGGTCCCGAATACGTAAAAGCCGTCGTGCGCCGTGCCGCCGACGCGCCCGCGTCGTGGCACACTGCTTGCCACATCAACCATTGCTGATTTCAGCGCTTGTTCCTGTCGAGGACTTCATGAGCTACGTGTTCAATCCCCCCGCTATTGCCAGCCTGCCTGTCGTGGGCCGTGGCGAGCGCTATCCCATTCACCGCATCTATTGCGTGGGCCGCAACTACGAGGATCACGCCAAGGAAATGGGCTTTACCGGCCGGGAGCCGCCGTTTTTCTTCATGAAGCCTGCGGACGCCACCGTGGCGGTGGATGCGGGCTGCATCGGCACCGTCGCCTATCCCACGCTGACCCAGAACCTGCACCACGAGATAGAGCTGGTCGTCGCCATCGGCAAGGCAGGCAAGAACATCAAGGCGGCCGATGCACTGCAGCACATCTACGGCTATGCCGTGGGTCTGGACATGACGCGCCGCGACCTGCAGAACGACATGAAGAAGCAGGGGCGTCCCTGGTGCATCGGCAAGGCATTCGAACAATCGGCCCCCATCGGCCCGATCACGCCTGCCGACGAAGCGGGCGACATCGGCAACGCCGAGATTTCCCTGCGGGTCAATGGCGAGTATCGTCAGCGCAGCCACATCCACAAGTTGATCTGGAATATTGCCGAGACCATTGAACATCTGTCCAGCGCCTGGGAACTGCAGCCCGGCGACCTGATCATGACCGGCACTCCCGAGGGCGTGGCCGCCGTGGTCAAGGGCGATGTACTGGAGGGCACCGTCACCGGACTTGAACCCCTCAAGATCCAGATTGCCTGAAATCGCTGACGCACAGGCATTGGGCGTCAACTATCAGCAAGGGGAGCCCCGACATCACGGTAAGGCTCCCCTTTTCATAGCTGTTTGCGCGTATCGCGCCTGCGCTTGCGACGTGATTTGCTTATAGTCGGGGAATGATTTTCCGCAGCCCCATCAAGTTCTGCCGCGAATGCGGCACCGCCGTCACCTACCGCGTTCCTGACGATGGGGATACGCGCGAGCGTGCCGTCTGCCCGGCCTGCCACACCGTTCACTATGAAAACCCGCTCAATGTGGTGGGCACCCTTCCCGTGACGGATGACGGGAGAGTGCTGCTGTGCAGGCGCAATATCGAGCCACGCCGCGGCAAGTGGACACTGCCTGCAGGCTTCATGGAGCTGGAAGAGACCACCAGCCGCGGAGCCCAGCGCGAAACCGACGAGGAAGCCGGAGCCGATATCGAGATGGGCAGGCTGTTCAGCCTCATCAATGTGCCCCAGGTCGGACAGGTCCATCTCTTCTACTTGGCACGCCTCAGAAGCACCCAGTTCTACCCCGGCCCCGAGACCATGGAAGCCCAGCTTTTTGCGGAGTCCGACATCCCGTGGGAAGAAATCGCGTTCCGCACGGTCCGCGTCACCCTGGAGCGCTTCTTTGCCGACCGAAGGGCCGGCGAGCTGCTGCGGCCGCAGGTGCACTGCGTGGACCTGGCCTGAAGCGGCGGCTCGCTCCCGCTTTCTCACACGAAACACCGCTCTGTCTTCAAGGGACAGAGGAAGTTGTCTGACGCCTGCTTCACGCCTGCAGGCGAAAAATTACCAATGAATACAAATTGCGTGTGACCTGACATACCTCCTACGCAATGCGGTGAAAGGTCGAGCCGTGAGAGTGGGCATCGCGACGACGTTCTGATTGCCGGCAGGCCGGGCGTTGCTGGATGTTTCATACCCGTGCGTCCTGGGGATGCCCGAACTCAGGCTTTCACAGTTTATTTACTGGATGAGGCGTCATGAAGGCATCTGCGGGCCCCGCACTGAAGTCTCAACAATTGCTGCAGCGCGTCTGGGCTTTTGCACTCCTGGCACTGATATTGATGCTCAGTGCCAGTTGCAGCCTTTACCTGCTCTCCGCCGTACGCGCCTTCGTCAACGGAGAAAGCCTCTGGTCCAAGGCCCAGAAGGATGCGATCTACTCGCTGTCCCGCTACGCCGACGAAGGCAACCCGGTGGACTTTGCCCATTACCAGCGGGCCTTGCAGGTACCCCGGGGCGATGCCGATGCACGCGTCGCCCTCTACGACAAGCCTTTGCGCCTGGACCTGGCGCGCAAAGGCATAGAACAAGGACAAAACCACCCCGACGACGTCAGCTCCCTCATCTGGCTGCTGCGCACCTTCCGCTACTTCGGCTGGGTGCAGGAGCCCGTGGCTTACTGGAAGCTCGGAGACGAGTATCTGAACCAGCTGGACACCCTGGCCCAGGAAATCCGCCGCGGCTACGAAGTTGGCAATATCAGCCGCGAAAACATTGCCACCTGGAAACGCGAGATCGACCTGATCAACCAGGGCGTGACTGCCCTGACCCGAGCCTTCAGCGACTCTCTGGGAGAAAGCTCGCGCAACATCGTCTGGCTGCTGCTCGCGCTCAACGGTACCCTGGCCATCGGACTGGTGGGCCTGTGGGTCTGGAACACCTGGAGGCTGATTCAGCTGCGGGAGCAGGTTCAGGAGGGACTGAACAGCGAAAAGGAGCGTGCGGAAACCACGCTCGCGGCGCTCAGCGATGCGGTCATCACCACCAATGCCAAGGGCATGGTCAACTACGTCAATCCGGCGGCCATCGGCCTGCTGGGCCTGCAAAGCCAAAACTATCTGGACAAGCCCATCAAGCAGGTGCTGCAGTTCTACACCATGGACGCATCCATCACCAGCGAGGGCCTGCTCGCTCAGCTGGTCAGCGAGACCAAGGAAAGCACCGTCGTGCGTGACGAGCAAACCCACTGGGTGCGACGTACCGACCACAGCATCGTACCGGTCAAGGTGCTGGGCTCCGCCATGCAGCGCGACGGGCTGACAACAGGTGCAGTCTTTGTGCTGCGCGATGTATCGCGCGAGCAGCAATACATGGATCAGATCTCCTGGAACGCGCGCCACGACATGTTGACAGGTCTGGAAAACCGCGGCGAATTCGAGCGGCGGCTGCAAAAGATGCTGACCCAGGGCCTGCATCAGGTCAAGCCCTATGCCCTGCTGTATATCGACCTGGACCAGTTCAAACTGATCAACGAAACCAGCGGCCATGCCGCGGGCGATGAGGTCCTGTGCGAAGTCTCGCGCATGCTGCAGGCCAATCTGCGCGAAACCGATTGCCTGGCACGCATGGGCGGCGACGAGTTTGCCGTGCTGCTGGAGAACTGCCCGCCGTCCAATGTGGCCAGCATTGCCGAGAAGCTGCGCCTGGCGGCCCAGCAACTGCAGACGACCTGGGGAGAGAAGATATTGCGCACCGGCTTTTCCATCGGTGCCGTGCATGTTCCCGGCGATGCGGTCAATGCCTCCGATCTGCTGCGAATGGTCGATATGGCCTGCTATCAGGCCAAGGAGCGTGGACGCAACAAGGTCTTTTTCTACAAGGCCGAGGACGGCATCTACAGCCGCTACGTCAGCGAAATGGAATGGGCCACTCGCATTCGCACCGCATTGGACGAAGAGCGCTTTTGCCTGTATGCCCAGAGCATTGCTCCGCTGCAGCACATCAAGAGCGGCAAGCATGGCGGCATGCACTTCGAGGTCCTGTTGCGCCTGCGCGACGAGAACGGACAGATTCTGGCTCCGGGCCATTTCATACCCGCCGCAGAGCGCTACGGCCTGATGCCCTCGATAGACCGCTGGGTGATCTCCAAAGCGCTGCAGACGCTGGCCCAGCAGCCCGGACATGCCAAGCTGGTGGAAACCTGTGCCATCAACCTCTCCGGTCCCAGTCTGGATGACGAAGGACTGCTGGAATTTGTGAAGGAACAGCTGCAGCTGCACGGAATTGCGGCACAGAAATTGTGCTTTGAAATCACCGAAACCAGCGCCATCGGCAACCTCAGCAACGCCACCCGGCTGATCCAGGCGCTTCGCGCCCTGGGCTGCCGCTTTGCCCTGGATGATTTCGGCGTTGGCATGTCGTCACTGACCTATCTGAAGCAATTGCCGGTCGACTATCTGAAGATCGACGGCGGCTTCGTGCGTGACATGCTCAAGGACAAGGGCGATCACGCCATGGTGGAGATGATCAATCGCATCGGCCAGACCCTGGGCAAAAAAACGGTTGCCGAGTTCGTCGAAAGCCGCGAAATCGCCATGGAACTCATGAGCATGGGCGTGGACTATGTCCAGGGCTACGCCATCGCCCGCCCCAAGCCCATGACCAGCGAATACTTTGCTCCCACGCAGGAAAACCAGCTGCCCCAGTGGTGCGGGGCACTGGCCATGAGCTGAAAGCAGCGCACGCCAGCAATAAAAAAACGACGCCTGAGGCGTCGTTTTCCTTTTTAGGCGGCACTCAGGCTGCTGCCATCAGCGAGGCTTGCGCGAAGCCTGACCCGCAGACTTCGCCGGCCTGGCTCCAGGCCGGGCCTTGCCCGTCACACCGGCACGCGGAGGCAGGCCTGTGTGCTGGGTCAGCATCTTGCCGGGTTGGGGCTGGCTGCTGCGAAAGCGCACATCCCCCTTGGGCTCAAGGCCTGCATCATCCTGGCGACGACGCACGGCCACGGCCTTGCCATCCTTGTTGGTGGTGTAGCCGATGCCGCCACCGCTCTTGGACGAGGTGCTGTTCTTCTTGCGAGCACTCTGATAGCTGCCGTCGACCAGAGGCTGGAAGGTCGGAATCAGATGCTGCTTGCCGTTGCCGATCAGATCAGCACGACCCATGGTCTTGAGCGCCTCGCGCAGCAGCGGCCAGTTGTTGGGGTCGTGATAGCGCAGAAAAGCCTTGTGCAGACGGCGGCGCTTTTCACCGCGCACGATGTCCACGCGCTCCTCGTCCTCGTCGCGCATCTGCCGGCGCACCTTGGTCAGCGTATTGCGACCGCTGTGGTACATGGCCGTAGCCGTGGCCATGGGGCTGGGATAGAAGGTCTGCACCTGGTCGGCGCGGAAGCCGTTCTTCTTGAGCCAGATGGCCAGATTCATCATGTCTTCATCGCTGGTGCCCGGGTGGGCGGCGATGAAATAGGGAATCAGGAACTGCTTCTTGCCGGCCTCTTCGCTGAACTTCTCGAACAGCTGCTTGAACTTGTCATAGCTGCCGATGCCCGGCTTCATCATCTTGGTCAGCGGGCCTTGCTCGGTGTGCTCGGGGGCGATCTTCAGATAGCCGCCCACATGGTGCTGGACCAGTTCCTTGACGTACTCGGGCGACTTCACGGCCAGGTCGTAGCGCAGACCCGAGCCGATCAGGATCTTCTTGATGCCGGGCAGCTTGCGCGCGCGGCGGTAGATCTTGATCAGCGGCCCGTGGTCGGTATGCAGGTTCTGGCAGATGCCGGGGAAGACGCAGCTGGGCTTGCGGCAGGCGGCCTCGATCTGCGGGCTCTTGCAGCCCAGTCGGTACATATTGGCCGTAGGCCCGCCCAGGTCGGAGATGGTGCCGGTAAAGCCCTTGACCTTGTCGCGGATCTCCTCGAGCTCCTGGATGATGGAGTCTTCGGAGCGACTCTGGATGATGCGGCCCTCGTGCTCGGTGATGGAGCAGAAGGTGCAGCCGCCGAAACAGCCGCGCATGATGTTCACCGAGGTCCGAATCATCTCCCAGGCCGGAATCTTGGTGGCGCCCTCGTGGCTGCCGTTTTCGTCGGCATAGACGGGATGCGGGCTACGCGCGTAGGGAAGACCGAAAACCCAGTCCATTTCGGCCGTGGTCAGAGGAATGGGCGGCGGATTCATCCACACATCGCGCGCCGTGGTGCCCTCGCCATGGGCCTGGACCAGCGCACGGGCATTGCCGGGGTTGGTCTCCAGATGCAGAACGCGGTTGGCGTGGGCGTAGAGAATGGGATCGCTCTTGACCTCTTCGTAGCTGGGCAGGCGCAGTACGGTGCGCTCGCGCGGGGGCAGCTTGGACTTGCTGCGCAGCGAAAGATTGGGCACGAACTGGATGGGCTGGACCTGGGCTACCGACGCGCCGTCATTGAGGCCCTCCACCTTCGATTTCGCTGCGTCCTCCTTGGAACAGCTCTGGCCCTGGGCCTCGGCCTGCTCGCTGGTCGTCATGTAGGGATTGATATGGGGCTCGACTTCGCCGGGCTCGTCCACCGTGGTGGAGTCGACCTCGAACCAGCCCTCCTCCGAAGCTCGGCGGAAGAAGGCCGTACCGCGCACATCGGTGATCTGCTCCACCGGCTCGCGCGCCGCGATGCGGTGCGCCACCTCGACCAGGGCACGTTCGGCATTGCCGTAGAGCAGAATGTCGCACTTGCTGTCCACCACGATGGAGCGACGCACCTTGTCGCTCCAGTAGTCGTAGTGGGCAATGCGCCGCAGCGAACCCTCGATGCCCCCCAGCACGATCGGCACATCCCTGTAGGCTTCTCGGCAGCGCTGGCAATAGACGATGGCCGCACGATCGGGGCGCTTGCCTGCCACATCGCCGGGGGTATAGGCATCGTCACTGCGAATCTTGCGATCAGCCGTGTAACGGTTGATCATCGAGTCCATGTTGCCGGCGGTCACGCCCCAGAAAAGATTGGGCCTGCCCAGCGCCTTGAAGGCCTCGGCGCTGGTCCAGTCGGGCTGGGCAATGATGCCCACGCGAAAGCCCTGCGCCTCCAGCACGCGTCCGATGACGGACATGCCGAAGCTGGGGTGGTCCACATAGGCGTCGCCGGTGACCAGGATGATGTCGCAGCTGTCCCAGCCGAGCTGATCCATCTCCGCACGACTCATGGGCAGGAACGGCGCCGGGCCGAAGCGCTTGGCCCAGTACGGCTTGTAGCTGGTCAGCGGCTTGGCATCGCGGTGGAAAAAGGAAACGTCAACCGGGGCGTTCATGGGGATGGGCTTTGTACGGCCTCATGGCCTATTCGGAAAAACAACCTGTCAGTGTACTTTTCCGCCCTCGGCCTTGCACGAGCAAGGTCTTGCAGAAGCAGGGCTTGAACTCTGAACTTCATAGCAACTGTCGCTTGCGGTCATTGAGATCCAACACTCAATGCATCTTGAATCCTTGACAGAAAAACGCCAACCGCTCTTTTGTTGATAGCAAAAAGATCGGGTGAAGTCGCCGCGTCAGTCCATTTCCTGGCTCGTGACGGCACCGGTCGCCGGGTCCAGCCTGAGCTTCATGATCGACAGGTCGGCACGCAGCAGCTTGACTTTGTAGCGGGTCCTGCCCCAGTCCGAATCCAGCTGGGCCTCCAGCGGCTTGCCGGGCATGGCGGCAACGGCGGCATCCACGGCCTGCGCCAGGGTGATGCGGGTATCGGCCAGGCGCTTGACATGCCTGGCCTCGGCCGGGCCCTTGT
Organism: Comamonas sp.; assembly: GCF_009360615.1. Classification (GTDB taxonomy): domain Bacteria; phylum Pseudomonadota; class Gammaproteobacteria; order Burkholderiales; family Burkholderiaceae_C; genus Comamonas. The sequence continues at coordinate 50,524 of NZ_SPEY01000042.1, read as the reverse complement.
TCTTTTCCACGGCGGCATCGCCTGTGCGTGCATTCACGCGCAGCCTGACCTCCTCATTCGCTGGCGACACCAGGGTGACCGCATAATAGGGGGCAGCGCCTTTCCTTCCCTCTTCCAGCTCGGCGTCTATCGCCTCTCCCGAAACGACCGCCTGGGCTTTTTCGACGGCCTGGGAGAGGCCGATCTGCACGGCGCCGGCCAGGGACAGCCATTCGGCAGCTGATCTGGCCAGGGACGGAGCCGCACTCCCTCCGTACAGGCTCAGGGTGGCAGCTAGCAGCAAGGTTCCGGAACGCAATCTCATGAACCCATCCTCCGACAAGGGCAACCTCTGCAGTCTGCCCCGAATCCGGGGTTCGAGCCTGTCAGATATCAAGCCGTATCGACTTTGAGAAAATCCATGCAAAGCCTTTGCCAGAAAAGGCTGCCCTCCATGAAGTTCAAGAGGATCGTGCAAGCAGCCCGCCAGGGCCGGGCCTTGCGGGCTGCAATCGGATCTGAAACAGGCCGCTGACTTACAGATCGCGCCGGGCTGCGGCAATCAGCTCGCCAAACTGGCCGGCGTCGCCCAGCCGATTGGCGGCCAGCAGCGCCAACTTGACCAGCAGCAGCTCGGACTTGTCCGCGCCCACGGCATCGATGGCGGCGGCCAGTTCGTCGTAGACGGTCTCCAGACCGGCGATATCAAGAGTGTTTGGGTTCATTTGCATCTTTCCTCAGGCTGGCAAGGCCGCCTTGAATGCGGCCTGCAGGCGATGGGCGTCCAGCGCCATCCAGCGCGCACAGACATGTTGATCGGGGCGCAACAGATAGGCCGCGCCATCGGCCATCACGCCATAGCGGGCGCGACAGCGGCCTTCGCTGTCGTCGAGCACCAGATCGGCCCCCTGGATCGCGCTCGCGGCCTGGCTGCTGACGGCAATCAGGCGCACGCCGATGCCGCGAGCCCTGACCCCGGCCGCGACCGCTTGCAGCTCGGCGGGAATCGCCTTGCCGTTCGTGAAATACAGCAGATCGAAGCCGCCCCCCAGGTGGTCGAGCAGATAGCTGTCCGGCGCAAAGCGTACGTTCAGAGGCGGCGCACCGTGGGCGGGGCCGGCCTTGAACAGCAGATTGTCGTCGCCCATGCTGTTGAGCGGCGAGCTGCCGTACTCATGCGGACGCGAGGTGCGCCAGTGGTAGAGCGGGCCGACAAAGGGCTGACTCAGCGACAGGGACAGCACGGCATCGCGCAGCAACCTGAAGCCTCGGCTGGGCGGTGCCATGAAACGCGTGCTCTTGCCGGCCTCCTCGACAATCTCGCGGGCCGCTCCCACGCGCTCGCTGCTGTAGCTTTGCAGCAGCGTGGCGCTGGCCGCCCCCTTGGCAACCAGGGCCAGACGCCAGCCCAGACCCTGGGCATCCTGAAAACCCGTGTTGGCACCGCGCACGCCGAAGATGGGCAGCATATGGGCGGCGTCGCCCGCAAAGATCACGCGGCCATGTACATAATCGGGCAGGGTCAGCGCACGGGCCGAGTAGACGGAGCTCCAGTCCATCTCCCAGGGCGTGCCGCCAAAGCCGATCATCTCCAGCTGTGCATCGATGCGCGCCTTCAGCGACTCGGGCCTGAGCGCATCCTCGGGGTCCTCGCCGGCAGGCAACTGGTAGTCCACACGCCAGATGCCATGTGGCTCGCGGTGCATGAGGATGGTGTTGCCCGGATTCCATGCCGGATCGAAGAACGCGAGACGCTCGGTGGGCAGAGGCAGGTCGATGCGGATGTCGGCGATCACGAAGCGGCCTTCGTAGGAAGCGCCTTCCATCAGCAGATTCATGGCCGTGCGAATCCCGGAGCGCGCGCCATCGCAGGCCACCAGCCAGTCGGCCCGCAGCTCGTAGCTGCCTTCTGGGGTATCCACCTCCACCCAAACCTGCTCGCCTTTTTGCGCGACCTTGTTCACGCGGTTGCCCCAGCGCAGCTCGATCAGCGGGTCGGCCTGCACTGCATCAACCAGGTATTCCTCCAGGTACTGCTGCTGCAGATTGATCATGGGAAAGAAGCGGTCGTCGTCGGCCCGCGCGTTCTCCATGCGGAACACGCGCTGGCCGCGGTAGATGCTGTTGCCGTAGCACCAGGGCAGTCCGGTCTCCGTCACACGCCGGGCCACGCCCACCTGCTGCAGGATTTCCATGGAGCGGCGCGTGAACACAATGGCACGGCTGCCTTCGGACACCTGAAGCTCGGACTCCAGCACGACACAGCGCTGGCCGTGGCGAGCAATCTCCAGCGCCGTGGTCAGACCCACGGGGCCGGTGCCGACGATGACGATGGGGTGAACTTGCTCGCCCGGATGCCGGGAGGCAAGCCAGGGCTGATGAACCTGGTACTGGTAGTAGATGGAGCGGCGTGGCTCGGCAAATGGCTGGTGCATGTTCTTGTCTCCTGGGGGCGCTTTCGTGGTCAAACCGGTGCGCTTTCATCCCCTTGCGGTCTGGCTTGCAATGCAGTGTAGAAAAGCAGCCCACCGCCGATGTCACCAGATGGAGACAACATCTATCCCAAGTCAAATTTCAATGAAATCAGCCCCTACCCCTTTCCCATCAATCGATGGAAGCTATCAAAGTTGACCATCGACAGCTTCAGCAGGCTCCATCAGCAGCGCAAACAGCTCGCGCTGCCCCTGCACGCCCAGCTTGGTGCAGACACGTTTGACATAGGTGCGCGCACTGCTGACGGTAATGCCCAGACGCTGCGCCAGCGCGTCGGCATCCAGGCCCTGGGCCAGTGCCCTCACCACGTCGAGGTCGCGCGGCGTCAGTTGCTCGAAGCGCCGCGCCAGACGCGCCAGCACCAGACCGACCAGGTCGTCCTGCAACGCCTGACCCGCATAATGCAGACGCATGGCCTGCATGACCAAGGGAGCGAAAGCCTCGATGCAGCGAATGGCTGCCGCGTCGAAGCAGCCGTGCTCCTCGCCTCGATACAGGTTCACGGAAAGCCAGCGTGCGTTTTCCTGCAGCATCAGCAGCGACAGCCGCTCGGCAATGCGCGGCAGCTCATAGCAGACTTGGCGGTACTCGGGGTGCTGCACGTCGTGCGGGCCCTGGCGATGAAGCCAGACGCGCGGCCTGGCATGCGGGTCCCTGGCAAGGCGCGCCAGCTCGGCCTGCATCACGCGCTGCGAACCATCGAGCGGATAGAAACGCTCGCTGTAATCCTGGGAGATCATGGGCAGCGCCCCCGTGCGCGCCCTGTCACCCATGCCAACCACACGCGGCCTGGCCATGCCCTGGAAGGAGAAGATCGTGCATTGGGCCAGCGGCACGTGGCGCCCCAGCAGCTGCAGGATCTGCTCGGCCACGGCATCGCTGCTGCTGCGCCCCACTCTCTCCATCATGGCCGTCACATCGGCCAGGGCCACAGGCAGCTGCGCCGCCTGCGCGGCAGCCGGCAGCAGCATCCAGTGCGAGGAATCGGGAAACGGCGCAGGGCTAGCAGTCATGGGCTGCGATTCTCGCCGCTGTTTCGTGGCTGCGAAAAGGAAGAACCGGCTCCCCCTTTCAGGAGCGGCCGGCCATGCTTGCGACAGAAAATGCGGCCGGGCCTACCACTCACCCACGTTGCGTATGCGTTGCAGCAGCTCCCATTCGTCATCGGGTACTGCGGCCTGCAGGGATAGCGGCTCTGCCAGTTCCTGGGCCAGCGGAGGCGGCGTGAAGTGCTCGCGGCCAAAAGTATGTTCTTTCAGGGACTCTGGATGCGGATGGTTCATGGGGGCCTCCTTTGGCCACAGCTTAAGGCCCGAAGCGAGTCGCCTCCTGTAGGAATTGGCTTAAGGACACTGTCGAACCATCCCCACAGACCGCGTCGTCATGTCATGGCTCCGTCACAAAGGCCATCACCGGCCCCCACTTGCTGCAACGCTGCTCGGCACGGACTTTGCGGTTATGCTGCCGCCGCTATGCCTCAGACCCTTCGTGCCCCCGTCACCAGCGAACTCATCATCAAGAAAAGCCGCTTTATCGGCTGCGTACAGCCCATGACGGACCGGGCCAGCGCGCAGGCCGTGGTGGATGCCCTCTGGCAGGAGCATCCTGGCGCGGCCCACGTCTGCTGGGCCCTGCTGGCGGGCGGGCAATCGGCCGCCGTGGATGACGGCGAACCCAGCGGCACGGCTGGCCGTCCCATGCTGGATGTGCTTCGCCATCAGGATCTGGAAGGGGTGCTGGCCACCGTGGTGCGCTATTTTGGCGGCGTCAAGCTCGGCGCCGGCGGACTGGTGCGCGCTTATACCGATGCCGTGGCACAGGCCTTGCTGCAGGCCGAAAAAGTCGCCATTCAGCGCATGCAGACCTTGCAGTGCACGGCCCCCTACCCGCTGGAAGGTCTGGTGAGGCGCATGGCAGACGCTTCGGGCGCAGCATTGCTGGAAGTCGATCACGGCAGTCTGGTGCGCTTCACGCTGCAGTTGCCCGAGGCTGATGCTGCCCGGTTTGTCAGCGCCCTCAATGAAAGCGGCCAGGGCCGCATTGGCTGGCTCAAGACCGACGAGCTGTAGAACTGTAGAGCTACAGGATGCAAAAAACCCGCCAGGGCGGGTTCTTCGGCAGCCATTTCAGCAATTGCCCTTTTTGGCCTGGCCCGGAGGACAGCCATGCGGATGGGGCTTCTTGTAGCCATCATCGTAGTATCCGCCGCGGTCGTCATAAACCGCGCAGCCGCTGAGCACCCACAGGGTCGCAGCCACAGCCAGCATCGTTTTCATGGGTGAGCCTTTTCTGATCTTCCGGAAGGCCAGTCTATAAGCGATCCGGACTGCATTCTGTGAACAATCTTTTCAGCGGCCTGCCTGCGCGGCTTTCAATTGGCATGCGGCTGCGGCTCGACGGCCACCTGCAGGTGCAGCAACGTGAAATAGAGGGTCACATCGCCCTGTTGGTCGATGAAGGTGCCCACGGCGTGCTGCAGGCGGGCTGCAATGCACAGGCACTCCATGGCCTCGGGGCGGCCACCGGGAATGCGGGCCGTGGTCAGCAGTGCCAGCTGGTTCTGGCGACCGAATTCATGCACGACCTCCAGCGCTTCGCCATGCTGCCTGGGAATGGCTTCGTTGGCCCAGCTCCAGACAAAGCTGCCATCCTGCTCGCTGCTGGTGCCCACCAGGCAAACCGTGGCGACCACCTCGTGCAACGGCGCTTCCAAGGCCAGCAGCGCGCGGTCCAGATCCCAGCGGTATTTCGGACGATCCTGAAGGCCGAACTGCCGGGGCCATTCGGCGTTGCGAGCCTGCATCATTTCAACGGCCTCACGGCTCCAGGCGGCCCAATCGGGGGTTTGTGCGTCGTTGCTCATCGCGTATCCATTGCTTTTCAACAGAGCGCATTGTCTGCCAAGAAGTGGACTGGCACGGGGACCGCCCCCCTATGCCCTGCGGCTTGCACTCAGCGCTCCATCTGCTGCCTGATCCACTCGGCGAGAAGCTGCTTCAACGACCCGGCGACCTCATCCTGCAGGGACAGCAGGCAGTACTGCGAGCCGTCCGGCACAAAACCCAGCGGCGCCACCAGCCTTCCGGCTGCAATATCGTCCTGCACCAGCAGCTTCGGTCCCATGGCCACGCCCAGGCCCGCTGCAGCGGCCTGCAGGCTCAGGTAGAAATGCTCGAGCACCAGATCCCCGGTCCCTGGCACTTGCTGCACCGGCACCGGGGGCTGGTCGGGTGCAGTTCGCCTCCAGTCCGCCCAGGCGCCGGGGCGCGTCCTGCTGTGCAACAGCGGGGCACCGCCACGCAACTCCAGACTGCCATGGGCCCCCGAGACAAAGAACTGCGCCAACCGATCCGGCTGGCAGACCGGCCCCATGCGCTCAGCGCACAAGGGCTGTACACGGACATTGCGACCCCAGTCGAAATCGTTGCGGCGTATGGCCAGGTCGATACCGCGCCCCCATTCGACAGCGCCGCCGCCGGCGACCAGGTGTACGGTGTGCTGCGGGTAGCGCGCCTGAAAGTCGCCCCAGCGCGGAATCAGCCAGCGCATGAGCAAGGTGGGCTCGCAGGACAGCAGCAGCGGCCTGCCGGCGACCTGCTGGCGCACCGCCTGTGCAGCACGCGCCATCTGTGCCAGCCCGGCATGGACGCCATCGAACAACAGACGGCCTGCGTCGTTGAGAAACACACGGCGATTGCGGCGCTCGAACAGCGGCCCCCCCAGTTCCTGCTCCACTGCGCGCACCGCACGGCTGATGGCGCCATGGGTCAGATGCAGCTCATCGGCGGCGCGACTGAAGCTTTCCAGCCGCGCTGCGGCTTCAAAGCACCGCAAGGCCACCAGCGACGGCATGCGCTGAGGACCGACCATGACCTTCTGTGAGCTGGATTCACTATTTTCTTGAGAAATCATCGTTATTCAAAAAGCTGCAACCGCCCTAAATTTCAGGCCCATCGGTTGCTACCTGCCATTCTCCTGCAGAGCAGCTATCGAACAAACAGCAATTTGAACTCAACCATACACATCGCATGAACGCCTGGTCAACCGTGATTCTCGTCACCTCTCTTGCCGTCATCAGCCCCGGCGCCGACTTCGCCCTGGTCACCCGCACCAGCCTGATGGAATCGCGCCGTGCAGGTCTGTGGGTCGCGCTGGGCATAGGCTGCGGCGTGCTGGTCCATGTCGGCTACACCCTGCTGGGGCTGGGCCTGGTTCTGCAGCGCCTGCCCTGGCTGTTCGACCTGCTCAGATATTCGGGTGCAGCCTATCTGGTCTGGCTGGGAATTTCTCTATGGCGCGGCGCCAGCCGTGCCAGCGAAGGTTCGTCAAAGCCTGCCTGCGGCGCTGCAACCGGGCATGCTGCCGGCCTCTCGCTTTTTGCACTGGGTTTTCTGACCAACGTGCTCAATCCCAAGACCGCGCTCTTCATCATCAGTCTGTTCATGCAGGTCGCCGGCCTTGCCGTGCCCATGACCAGCCAGCTGGCCTACGGACTCTTCATCGCCTTGGCCCATGTGCTGTGGTTTGCGCTGGTCGCCTGCTTTTTTTCGACCCCGATACTGCAACTCAGGATGCAGGCTGTGCGCCCCTGGGTAGACCGCAGTCTGGGCATTGTGCTCATGGGCCTGGGTGGGTTGCTGATCGGTGCCAGCACCGCACGGCAAATTCAATTTTGATAGCTACTTGCAATTGATATGAAAGGGTCTCAGGCTAACAAGGTGTTCAATAGCAGTATCTGCAACGTAAACGACAGCTTTGGAGCGCTCACCCATGCCATGCTTGGTCGGCATCCGTGAAAAAGCCAGAGGAGACCAGCACCATGAAGAATCGCTACCCCTTTCCCGATCTGAACAGCCTGCCGAAAGACATCCAGCAGCGCATTGCCGAAGTTCAGGAGAAAACCGGCTTCATCCCCAATGTGTTTCTGGCCTTTGCGCGCCGCCCCGCCGAGTGGAGGGCCTTCTTTGCCTACCACGACGCGCTGATGCTCAAGGAGGAAGGCAGCCTGAGCAAGGGCGAGCGCGAGATGATCGTCACGGCCACCAGTGCCGCCAACCAGTGTCTGTTCTGCGTGGTGGCCCACGGCGCCATCTTGCGCATTCACGAGAAAAAGCCGCTGATTGCCGATCAGATAGCCGTCAACTACCGCAAGGCCGACATCAGCCCGCGCGAGCGCGCGATGCTGGACTTTGCCATGAAGGTCTGCCTGCGCAGTCAGGACATCGACGATGCCGATCACGAGGCGCTCTATCCCCACGGCTTTGACGACGAGGATATCTGGGACATCGCGGCCATCACCGCCTTCTTCGGCCTGTCCAACCGCATGGCCAGCTTTGCGGGCATGGTGCCCAATCCCGAGTTCTACCTCATGGGTCGCGTGCCGCGCGAGAAAAAGGCCTGAAGCCAGAGGCAACAGGCTGTAACTCGTTGGCTGCAAGCGGTGCAACAGGCTCCCCGATGGCGCATCATCCCTTGCAGAGCAGCGGCCGATCCGGCACAGCGCTGCTGTGCCGGAGGGCTATCGAGATGCGAAAACCCGTTTGCTGCCTCGCCGCACTCGCGACGTTCTGCGCCACAGCGGCGCATGCTGCCACATGGCAACTCGAGCCGGGGCCCGACAACCGGCTGGAATTCACGGTCACTTTCGAGAAAGTGCCTGTGACGGGCGTGTTCAAGGATTTCGGCATCCGCTTCGATGTCGATCCGCGACAAGCTTCCGACAGCCACCTGAATGTCCGCATTCGCGTCAGCAGCGCTGATATGAACAGCAAGGATATCAACCAGGCCATCGCCGGCCAGGACTGGTTTGACTTTGCCCGCTTCCCCGAGGCGGTCTTCGATACCCGCGAAATTATCGGCACTGCAGGCACCGACCGTCATCTGGCACGCGGCACGCTGCTGCTGAAGGGCGTTCGACAGCCGCTGACGCTGCCGTTCAGCTGGAAGCCCGAGGAACGCCTGCTCGAAGGGGAATTCCTGACCCGCCGCGCCCTCTTCGGAATAGGCACGGGACAGTGGCAGGGCAACGATGCCGTCGGCGACGAGGTGAAAGTGAAATTTCGCGCCCGGCTGCGCGAGCTGCCATGAAGGCCTTCAAACTGCTGCTTGCGCTCATGACGGCCCTGACGGCCCTCGTGACCCTGATCGCCGGATGCTCGCAACCAGCACTGGAAACGGCGCAGGCCACGCGCGGGCAGGCCAGGCCTGCGGACTTTCCTGCGGCCTTCTACAAACAGGCCGCTGCCAGCGGTCAGGAAGTACTGCAGGTCGAGCCCACGCGCTCGCTGGTCTTCATCACCGTGCGTCGTGCCGGCACCCTGGCCAGCCTGGGGCACGATCATGTGGTGGCCAGCCGGCAACTGCAAGGCTATGTGTCGCCGCGGCTGGGCCGGGCCGATCTGTATGTGGCGCTGGACAGTCTCTCGGTCGACGAGCCCGCTCTGCGCGCCATGGCAGGCCTGGACACCCAGCCCAGCGCCAGCGATATCGAGGGAACCCGCAGCAATATGCGGACCAGGGTGCTGCAGACCTCGCTCCATCCGTTTGCCCGCGTTCAGGTGCGCAGCGACCCGGATGCGGAGGGTGAGGTATCGCTGGCCGTGGAACTCACCATTCACGGCGTCACGCGCAGCCTCAGCGTGCCGGCGCGGATCGACAAGAAACCAGGAACAGTCCACATCCGCGGCGCGCTGAGCCTCGACCAGTCAAGCTTCGGCATCACGCCGTTTTCCATCCTGGGCGGTGCCATCCAGGTCCGGGACCGGCTCGATATGGGATTCGACGTGCTCGCCGGCCCGCTGAGGCAGGAAGCCGGGCCATGAGAGCAGTCCGCTGGCGTGCCCTCGGTGCAGCACTGAGCCTGGTCTGCAGCAGTGCGCCGATGTCGGCGCAACAGCTGCAGATCGAGACCACCGAACACGATGAAGCCGTGCTGGTGAATGCCACGGCCACAATGCAGGTCAGGCCGGCCACCGCCTGGAACGTGATTTCCGATTACGACCACCTGGCCGAATTCGTGCCGGGAATGCACAGCTCCCGCGTCCTGCGGCGCAATGGCAATCAGGTGCTGGTGGAGCAGAAAGGCAGCCTTGGATTTCTGTTCTTTCAACAGGCGATCGAGATCCGGCTGGCCGTGATCGAATGGCCGCAGCAGCGCATCGTCGCCCGAGCGGTTGGCGGCAACCTCCAGCAGATGGATGGCAGCTATACCCTTGAAACCCTGGATGATGGCCGCGTGCGCCTGAGCTACAGCGGCCGGCTGGTTCCTGCATTCACCATCCCTGCGATGCTCGGGAAGCCGGTGGTGCGCCAGTTGCTCACACGCCAGTTCAAGGCACTGGTGGATGAAATCCTGCGTCGCGAGGCACTGAGCCTCGGAAGCGGCAACCCACCATCCAACAATTAGCGCAAAGCCACTCATTGCAGGCAGTACTGCCGGATTTTCCGTGACGATCCGACAAAGCGATCCAGGGCATATCCAAGCCTGCACAGAGCGATTTGCCGGATCGCCGGCAAGCCACGACTGCCGGCACTCGTTCATCAAGCGCCGGCCGCCCTGGGGTTTTCAGGCCTTGAAAGTCAGCCAGGGCTTCAACCGCAGGCTCGCCGTGATCAATCCCGCCTCCTCCTGCGCCTGCAGAACCGGCCCCACAGGTTTGTAGGCACTGGGGGCTTCCTCGATCAAGCGCTCCTCGCGCAGGGTGATGCACTGCCACATGGACTCGATCAGCGGCTGCTTCATGCGGCGTGTGTCCTGTCTCCGCACCTGCCGACCTGCGCCATGGCTGCACGATTGCAGCCAGTCTTCATGGCCCAGGCCCTTGACAAGGAAGGAGTAGTCACCCATGGAGCCCGGAATAAGCGCCCACTGGCCGTCGTGCGCTGGGGTCGAGCCCTTGCGGTGCACATTGAACTCGCCTTCGGTCATCACGACGTTGTGCGGCACATCCACAATCAGGCGCGATGCATCGGGCGCGGCAATGTCCTCCAGTTCTTTGCGCACCAGTTCGGCCAGCGCCATGCGGTTGAACCATGCATAGCGCGCGGCCACGCCCATGGCCTGCAGGTAATCCTGCGCCAGCGCACCGCTCAGACCATACAGGCCGTGCCGCGGGTGTTTGATGCCCTGCGGCCATTGCTGCCTGGCCAGATCCATCCAGCGGAGGCCGACATAAAAGCCGACATCGCGCGAGCCGGTATGGATCATTACCGTGACATCACCCTTCTTGAGCCCTGCCGCATAGGCGGCGTGGCGATCGAAAATCTCGTCGACCACGCAGAACTCCAGAAAATGATTGCCGCTGCCCAGGTCGGCGGCAGACGGCGGGCGCAACAACTCACGCGGCTGCATCAGGGCTTCGGGCGCGTAACGACTGCGGCCCGCAAAGCCTTGCAGGCCCACGCACTCGGCCAGTTCGGCTTGCAGGCGGTCGCGATTCACGCCTTGCCATAGACCCACGTCAGGCAACTGCTCAATAAAGGCCTGGGGGCCCTCGTCGAACAAGGCCTTGAAGCCTGCGCTGCGTACGGGGACATCGCGCCCGTTCTGCAAGATGACGCGGGTCAGCCGCTGCACGATGGTGCTTTTGTGCAGCTCGGCCTGCGCCTGGGTCAGGCCCGTGCTCAGCAGGCGTATGCCGCAGTTGATATCCGTGCCGATGGCCGCAGGAATCACGAAATCCGGCGATGTCGCCACCACGGCCCCCACTGGCGCAATGCTGCCGGGGTGAAAGTCCGGAGTGGCACAGGCTTTGCAGACTGCGCCATGGCCTTGCGGGTCGGCGACCGAGGCAAAGTCCAGCAGCTGGCTGACGGCCTTGTGCTCCAGCGGCAGACTGTCAGGCAGCAAAACCGTGGCGGCCGCCTGCTCGTTATGGATTTGATAGACATGGTCCCGATAGGAGACCTGGATGCCCTGACGTGACAGGGCTTTTTGCAGTCGGGAAAACTTCCCGGAAAGATGGGGCATGATGCTGAGAAAAACAGGTACGCAACAGCGCATCTCCGAATCTGGGAGATGCAACGCACCTTCGAGCAGCAGCATCAGGAAGGATGGGTAAGCAGCAGATTCTAATGCTTAGCGGCCCGGCCGCCAAGCACCGGTGTTGCCGACAGGCTGCGGTGCACTTGATAGGCCAAGGAACCTATCATCAGGACTTCAATCCAGAAAGCGCGCTGCCACGGCGGGGTCCGGCATCAGGCATTGCTCGCTTTTGCCAAACCAGCGGTAACGGTTTCTGGCAATCTGGCGATAGAGCGCGTCGCGCAATGCAGCGGGTACCAGTCGGAACAGCGCCGTCAGGCGCCAGGGCCAGCCCAGTGCGTGCAGCACGCGCAGGATGGCATCCGTGTGCTGCCAGGAGCGTGAGCCGTCCACCAGCAGCAGGGTCTGCAGACCTTCTATGCGCAAGCCTGCATCGGCCAACAGCTTGCCGCCGACCTCGCCCTGTATGGCGGCGAACTGAAAAATGCCCTGCTGGTCGTGCTTGAGCAAGAACTGCACCCAGCCATTGCACAACAGACATTGCGCATCAAAGACCACAATCATGCTTTTTCCTCGGGCAGCAACAGATAGCCACGATAACTGGCCACTACACCAATGAGGGGTACGGCCGCTTCGACATGAAATTGCATATGCTCGCCGGCTCCGGTTTCTTCGGCCACGATGCGCGGTGCCAGCCAGCCCGGGCATGGGAAGCCCAGAAAATACAGACGCCGCAGTCGCATGAGAAGCCGTCCATCCACCGCCTGCAAGGCAAAGCACAGTCGCGCCGGCCCGAGACGCTCGACCAGGCCGCCCTCGCGCAAATGCATGCTGGAGCGCATGAGCTGCTCGGGGAAGATGCGAGTCCAGGTCTCGGCCTCGGGACTGGCCTGCAGCTCGAAATGAATCGCCCCCTCAGCGGCCGTGCGCGGCGTACCCAGGGCCAGGGCCAGCAACCTGGCCAGCAGCGTCCGGGGCGCGCCGGTCTGTACCCTGCCCTCCAACTCATGCTCGCCCTGCAGACGGTGAAAGCGCTGTAGCGCGGCATCGAGCCTGCCAAACTCTTCACCCATGGCCTGCTGAAACAAGGAAGCGCTCTGCGTCATGGGGCCAGCTTCTGCATCCGGATGTCCAGCCCCCGAGCCTCGGCCATGAAGTCCTGCAGCGTCAGCAGCCCCATGCAGGGCCGGGCACCAGGCGCCAGCGCTGCACCTGCGGCCAGCTTGCGCACCAGTGCACTGGCGGCCAGCGTGGGAACATAAGGCCCGTCGCCGGAGCCCGCCGTCAGCACCCAGCTGCGCTGGCTGGCTTGCCCCTGGGCATCCAGGCCGCTGACGGTGACATGCATGGCGCCCACATCGCTACCCCGGTTCTTGAACCAGTCTGCCATGCGCTTGAGCATGCGCGCATGGGTGGACCAATCCTGTACCAGCCCTTTGTGCGCCAGCCAGGCCATGGCGTTCATGCCTCGGTGCAGAAGCGGCAACTCAAGTCCTGCGCCAAATCTGACAGAACAGTTCTGATAAAGAAGCGGCAGCAATGCAAGATCGGGCACATCGCAGGCCGACAGCAATCGCCGCCCCACGGGCGCCGGGTAGTCATATGCATAGCTGCGCAGCCAGCCGATCACGGCCTGCTGACCCGCACCGGGCAGTGGCTGGCCGCAATAGCTGAGGATGGCAGCGACGGTGGACAGGCCTCTGTCCGTTCGATTGCCCGGGCTGATGCCGATGTCAATATGGTCGACGCGGGCCATGGCCGAAGCCAGCGCGTCCACGACCGCCGAGGACAGCGCAGGCACCGAGCTGGCACCGCTGAGCAACAGCACGCCCGCAGCTTTGGCCTGCGGATCGAGCACATCGATGCCGCCGACAAAGTCACGCCCATCGGCCAGATCCACATAGTGGACGCCGGCGTGGGCACAGGCTCGGGCCACGCGGTAGTCCTGCCCCTGAAACGGGCCCGAGGTGTGAATGAGCGCATCCACCTCCAGCGTCTTGAGCCTGTCCTCCAGACCGGGCACCATCACGTCCAGCACCGCGTGGCTCAGGCTTGAGCAAGCGCCCGGAGCCAGACTTTCAACCAGCGCCTGCGCCGCAGAGGCCGAGCGCCCTGCCACCACGATGTGCAAACCGCTTTGCCTGGCCAGCCTGGCAACCAGCCGGCTGCCGAAGAAGCCGTAAGCACCGACGACCATGACCTTGAATTCACGCATACCTCAGTGTAGCGGGACGCGGGTTTCGCTCTGGAGCGCAAGCCCTGCAGTGGCGAGCCTGCTCAGCCGCGTTCATGGCTCGGTCACAGCGCAGTCAAAGCCCGTACTTGCGAATCTTGTCGTGCAGTGTGGTCTTCGGCGTATGCAGCGCCTGCGCCGTACGCGTCAGATTGCCTTCGTTGTTGCGCAGGGCTTCGGAAATCAGGGAGCGCTCTATGGACTCCATGGTCGATGCCAGCGAAGCAGCAGCCCCGGGCGCGGCGCCGGGTGGGGATATGCCGGCATCCAGCCCCAGCGTGATCCGCTCGGCCGCGTTGCGCAGCTCGCGCACATTGCCGGGCCAGTCGTGGGCCAGCAAGGTCTGAAGACGCTGCGGTGTCAGCTCGGCCACGGGGCGCTGGTGGCGGGCCGCCGCCTGCAGCGCAAAATGCTCGAACAGCAGTGCAACGTCCTCACGGCGCTCGCGCAGCGGGGGCAGGTTCACGGTCGCCACATTGAGACGGTAGTAGAGATCGGAACGAAACAGGCCCTGGCGACTGAGTTCCAGCAAATCCACCTTGGTGGCAGCAATCACACGGCAGTCCACGGGAATGAGCGTGTTCGATCCCAGGCGCTCCAGCACCCGCTCCTGCAACACGCGCAGCAGTTTGGCCTGCATGGCCAGTGGCATGCTTTCGATCTCGTCGAGAAACAGCGTGCCGCCGCTGGCATGCTCGATCTTGCCGATGCGCTTCTTGCCTGCACCGGTGAAGGCTCCGGCCTCGCTGCCGAACATTTCGCTGTCAAACAGGGTCTCCGGCAAGCCGCCGCAGTTGATGGCGACGAAATTGCCGCTTTTGCGCCGGCTGGACTCGTGCAGGCTGCGCGCGACTCTTTCCTTGCCGGTGCCGGTTTCCCCCCAGATCAGCACATCGGCCTCACTGGCCGCAAGGCTCTGCAAGGTGCTGCGCAGCAGCTGCATGGGCAGCGAGCGCCCCAGCAGCTGGTGCTGCAACACATCCCGGCTCTGCAGTTGCTGGCGCAGGCTGCGCACCTCCAGCACTAGGCGCCGACGCTCCAGCGCACGTCCCACGCTCTCCACCAGACGTTCGGGGGCAAACGGCTTCTCCAGAAAATCGTCCGCGCCATCCTTCATGGCCTGCACGGCCATGGAGATATCGCCATGACCGGTGATGAGAATCACAGGCAGTTCAGGGTCCAGAGCGCGAATGGCCGCCAGCAGCTCCAGCCCGCTCATCTGCGGCAAGCGGATATCGCTGACCACCACGCCGGCGAAATCCGTCGAAAGGCGCTTCTGTGCCTGCTCGGCACTGCTCACACAGACACAGTCCAGGCCTTCGAGGCGCATGGTCTGCTCGCAGGCCATGGCGACATCGGCATCGTCTTCAACGATCAGGACTTGGAGGAAAGGGTTCATGGGCGGCGTGCAATCAGGACAGCGGCCGAGTATCCACCAAGGGCAGGCTCAGCGTGAAGATGGCCCCGCCTTCCGGATGGTTGCCACCACTCAGGCTGCCACCTGCGGCATGGGCAATCTCCGCCGACAGCGGCAGGCCCAGACCCAGTCCCTGCCCCTCGGGCTTGGTGGTGAAAAAGGGCTCGAACAGCCGCGCCTGAACCTGCTCGCTGAGGCCTGGGCCATGATCGCGTACCGTGATCTGCGCCCAGGCACCGGACCGGTTGCAGGCGATTTCCACGCACCGCGTGCTGCCGCCCTGCACGGCGTCCAGCGCATTGCTCAGCAGATTGACCAGGATCTGTTGCACACGATTGGCATCGCACCAGGCGCTGAGTGCGAGATCCGAGGGTTGTCGCACGATCATGACGCCACTCTGGGCAATGCGCGGCTCCAGCAGGGTCAGTGCGCCATCGATCACCCTGGCCAGTTCGACCGATGCCGGCTGGCCCGCAGACTTGCGTGCAAAGTTGCGCAACTGTCCGGTAATTCCGCCCATGCGCTCGGTCAGCTCGACCATGCGCTGCAGATTGCTTTGCACCATCTCCCCCTGACCGCGCTCCAGAAAGCGCAGGCTGTTGCCGGCCAGCGCCCGCAGGGCCGCCAGGGGCTGATTCAGCTCGTGGGCCACCTCCGTGGAGAGCTGACCGATGACGGCCAGCTTGCCTGCCTGCACCAGCTCATCCTGCGCCGCGCGCAGTGTGGTCTCGGCCTGCATGCGTTCCACCACCTCCTGCTGAAGCGCACGATTGGCATTCTGAAGATCGGCCGTGCGTTGCTGCACCTTGTGCTCCAGCGCTTCGTTGGCCTGCTTCAGAGCCTGCTGGGCCGCCAATTGCTCGCGCACATGTCTGCGTCGCTGATAGAGCAACGCCGCGAACAAGAGCATCAGCGCGATCAACACCCCCGTAACCCAGGCGCGGCTTGCCGCCAGCTGCAAGGCCACAGTAAGCGGAGAAAGCACGGTGATCTGCCAGGGCGTGCCTGCCATCGGCCTCGACTGCGCCAGAAAGCGGCCGGCACTCGGGCCTGCCGCAGCGTCCTTGGGATCTGGAATGCTGACCTGCCGGATCCCTGTGACCCCGCTCGCACCCCTCCAGCTCAGCGACCTCAGGGTCAGCCGGTTGTACTTCTGTGAAGCTTCCAGCTCGGCGCGTCTTGCCTCATCCAGCGGCTGCAAGGTGGCAAAGCGCCAGGCGGGGACGTTGCTGAGGATGACCACGGTGTTCTCGTCGCTGACCACGACCGGCGACTCTGCGCTGGCCCAGGACTGCTCGAGCTGCGCCAGCCCGACCTTGACCACCACCACGCCATGCAGCTCGCCCTGCCCCAAGGTCGTGGTCAGGTAATAGCCAGGCTCGCCGCGCGTAGTACCTACACCGAAGTATCGCCCACGCCCTTCTTTGAGCGCCTGCTGGACGTAGGGCCTGAAGCCGAGATTCTCACCCACAAAACTGTCGGGGCGGCGCCAGTTGCTGGCGGCCAGCACATGGCCTTCGTGATCCAGCATGTAGACGCTGAGCGTGCCTGCGCGCCGGCTCAGCTCCTCGAGATAGCGATTGGCGCGAACCTGCAGCGCTTCGTCGCCGGGCGATTTCAGCAGGGACAATATCTCGGGCTGCAGCGCCACCACATCGGGCAGAAAGGCGAATTTGTCGATCTCGCGCCGAAGGCTGGCGGCATAGAGATCGAGGCGGTTGTTGCCGGCAGCCGCCACGGTTTCGAGACCTATCCGGACAAAACCCTGATAGCCCAGCCAGCCGCCCAGGCTGCTTGCGGCCAGCCACAGCAGGATCAGCAAAGCGGCGCGCAGGCGAGGGGGCAGGACAGCTAGCATGGTGCGGACCATGTTAGCAGCGCCCAGCACCGCTGGAGGCAGGAGGCCGGGCAAGGGAGCGATCAGGTTCAGGCGCGAGCAGCCTCGGCCATCATCAAGGGCTGGGCTGCCGGGCATGCAGAGGACTCCGGCGCCTCATCGCCTTCCCATTTGGCCACCACGGCCGTGGCAATGGCGTTGCCCAGTACATTGGTCAGAGTGCGCCCCATGTCGAGGAAGTGGTCGATGCCCAGGATCAGCAGGATGCCGGCTTCCGGCAAACCGAACATGGGCAGCACGGCGGCCACCACCACCAGCGAGGCGCGAGGCACGCCGGCAATGCCCTTGCTGGAGATCATCAGCACCATCAGCATGGTCAGCTGAGCCGTCAGCGACATCTCGATGCCATAGGCCTGAGAGATGAAGATCGCCAGGAAGGTGGTGTAGATCATGGAGCCATCGAGGTTGAACGAGTAACCCAGAGGCAGCACGAAACCGGTGATGCGCGGCTTGATGCCGAATTTTTCAAGCTGCTCCATGAGCTTGGGCAGCGTCGATTCGCTGCTGGCCGTGAAAAATCCCACCAGCACCGGACCGCGAATCAGCGACAGCAGACGGAAGATGTCCTTGCCCAGCACCAGATAGCCGGCGCCGATGAGCAGCACCCACAGCGCGGCAAGCGCAATATAGAAGCCCAGCAGGAATTTGCCGAACACCATCAGCATGCCCAGTCCGTGGGTGGCGATGGTGCCGGCCACGGAGCCGAACACGCCCACGGGCGCGAAGCGCATCACGTATTCGGTCACGCGCAGCATGACATGCGAGGTCTCTTCCATCAGATCGACCAGCATGTGCTTTTTCTGATGGTTCAGGTAGCCCAGTGCAATGCCGAAGAACAGCGCAAACACCAGGATCTGCAGCACCTCATTGGTGGCCATGGCCTCGAAGATGTTCTTGGGGAAGACATGGGTGATGAAATCCTTGAAATTCAACGCGCCGGTCTTCAGACCCAGGCTCTCGGCATTCGTGGGCAACTCCACGGTCAGGCCGTGACCCGGCTGCAGCACATTGGCAAAAACCAGGCCCAGAAACAGCGAGCAGAACGACGCCGCGACAAACCAGCCCAGCGCACGGCCCCCCACGCGCCCCACGGAGCCTGCATCGCCCATGTTGGCCAGGCCTGCCACCAGCGTGGCAAACACCAGGGGCGCAATGATCATCTTGATCATGCGCAGGAATATGTCGGTGAGGATGCCGAAATAGCCGGCAATGTCTTTGGCAGTCTCCGGTGTCGCGGCGTTGGCGTGGACGAGGTAGCCCACGACCACACCCAGAACCATGGCCAGCAGAACCATGATGGTCAGGCGATTGGATTTCATTTTTTGGAATCTTGGTATGCGTTGTTTGAGCCGCTGCCGGAATCCGGGCCGTGCTGGCCACAGGTTCTGGCAGTGACAACAAACCGAGACGGCCTGTCGACGAAAACGAGGTTTCGTCGGCCAGGTCCAGCCCCAGTCTCACTTGGTCAGCTGCGGTGAAGCAGCGTGTCGTCCTTTAAGCACATACCGTGCCAGCCAGTCCATCCATGCCAAGTCTTTGATTTTTGGATATTCCGGATACTTTTCTGCATAACCTGCATCGGATTTCCGAACATCTCTGGAGAAGGTATACGGAATTCCGAACAAAACTCAGGCCGTCACTGCGGCACGAACCCAGTCCGGCAGCGCTGCAGCTTTCTGCCGCGGGAAATCCACCCAGATCACCGTGCCTCCACCGGCGGCGCAAATCACTCCTGGCTGCGCCACACGCTCCATGGTGGCCCAGGTCTCGAAGGTGGTTCGAGCAGGGTCGCTGACAAACATCCTGAGCAGTACTTCATCAGGATAGGCAAGCTGCTGATAGAAATTGCAGAACGCGTTGACGATGACCGGACCCTGTCCGGCGGGATCCGGATTCAGCCCCATGCCGCGCATCCAGTCGATGCGGGCAGTTTCCAGGTATCGGAAATACTGTGCATTGTTGACATGGCCCATGGCGTCCATATCACCCCAGCGCACGGAAAAACGCATTTCGTGGACCTGCTTCTTTTGCTCTGGCAACTCGATTCTCATGCCGTGGTGTCTCCTGATTGAAAGCGGTGGGCAATGGCCTCCTCATCCCCTTGTTCTAGTTTCTTTGAGGGATGGCGTGCCCTGGGGCGAGCACTAGCCTATGGACTTTGCCGCAACACCGTCTGCTACGCTGTCGCCAAATCTGCACGGTCGTGCCGGACTGTCAGCATAGAATCGCCCGCATCGTGGTTTTTTGCAGACGCACCTGCCAAGGCCGCGCATGCCGGTTTTTCCAATCCAATATCAAGCGAGACTTTCCCGATGACAAACGAAGAGATCCTGGCCCAGTACGGCCCGCGAGAGGCCATGGAATATGACGTGGTCGTGGTGGGTGGAGGCCCCGGTGGTCTGGCCACTGCCATTCGCCTCAAGCAGCTGGCGGCCGAAAAAGGTCAGGATGTTTCCGTCGTCGTTCTGGAGAAAGGCTCTGAGCCCGGCGCGCACACCCTCTCCGGTGCCATCATGGATCCCCGCGCGCTGACCGAGCTGATCCCCGACTGGAAGGAAAAAGGCGCACCGCTGAACCAGCCGGTGACCGAAGACGCCATGGTCTTTCTCGGCGAGAAAAGCTCGCTGCGCACGCCCAACTGGCTGCTGCCCAAGTGCTTCCACAACGAAGGCAACTACATCGTTCGCCTGGGCTTTGTCACCAAGTGGCTGGCGGAGCAGGCCGAATCCCTGGGCGTGGAAATCTTCCCCGGCTTCACGGCCGCCGAAGTGCTCTACAACGAAGACGGCTCCGTCAAGGGCGTGGCCACCGGCAACATGGGCATCAGCAAGGAAGGCGAGCCTACGGGCGACTTCCAGCTGGGCATGGAACTGCACGGCAAGTACACCATCTTTGCAGAAGGCGCTCGCGGCCACCTGGGCAAGCAGGTCATCGCCAGGTACTCGCTGGATGCCAACCGCGATCCTCAGACCTACGGCATCGGCGTCAAGGAACTCTGGGAGATCGACCCCCAGCGTCACAAACCCGGCATGGTGCTGCACACCGCCGGCTGGCCCATGAAGAGCGACACCTACGGGGGTGCCTTCCTCTATCACCTCGAGGACAATCTGGTCACCCTGGGTTTCATCACCGGCCTGGACTACTCCAATCCGTATCTGTCGCCTTTCGAGGAGATGCAGCGCTGGAAGACCCATCCCAACATCCGCTACTACCTGGAAGGCGACGAAGCCAAGGGCATCAAGCCCGGCAAGCGCATCAGCTATGGTGCCCGGGCCATCACGGCCGGCGGCATCTCCAGCCTGCCCCGCTTTGTCTTTCCCGGCGGCGCGCTGGTGGGATGCGAGGCCGGCTTCCTCAATGTCAGCCGCATCAAGGGCAGCCATGCCGCGATCAAGACCGGCATGCTGGCTGCGGAGGCCGCCTATGCCGCCATCGTGGCGGGTCGCCAGGGCGACGAGCTGACGGCCTACACCTATGCATTCGAAAACAGCTGGCTCTACGAAGAGCTGTGGAAGGCGCGCAACTTCAAGGCCTGGTTCAAGAAGGGTTTGACCACCGCCACCGTGATGAACGGGCTTGAGCAGTTTGTGCTGCGTGGCAACATTCCCTGGACGCTGCATCGCAACAAGCCCGACCACGCCTATCTGAAGCCCGCTGCCGAGTGCACCCCCATCGAGTACCCCAAGCCCGACGGCAAGCTGACCTTCGACCGGCTGTCCAGTGTCTTCATCAGCAACACCAATCACGCGGAGAACCAGCCAGCTCACCTGACGCTCAAGGACGCCAGCGTTCCTGTCGCCGTGAACCTGACCAAGTTCGCCGGTCCTGAACAGCGCTACTGTCCTGCAGGCGTCTACGAATTCGTGGAGGACGAGGCCGATGCCGGCAAACAGCGTCTGCAGATCAATGCGCAGAACTGCGTGCACTGCAAGACCTGCGACATCAAGGACCCGACGCAGAACATCGTCTGGGTCACGCCGGAAGGCGGAGGCGGCCCCAACTATTCAGGCATGTAAGCCTGCGCGATACGGTGGCGGCTGCCGCCGCCGGACGCGGCACCTCAAGGCCTGCGCCAGCCCCGGCTGCGCAGGCTTTTTTCATGGGCTGAATGTTTTTAGCAACGCTGCGCGCCAAATGCCCACAAATTTGCAGCATCCTGACAATTCTCGGACCCGGGCCATGGCCGCGAATCGCCCGCTGGAGATTGTTCTGCGTCCAGGAAAGCGCAGCGATCAAAAAACAGGCAGGCGCCTCAATATCCTTGACCCGGGCAAATCAAACGCAGGAAAAATGCGGGGAAAAGCAAAAATCCCGGCCTGCTCAACGCAATATTGCGCGCCATACAGCAGCATCTGCACATCCTAACGCCCGCTTGATGGTGCTTTGCGCAGCTTTCATGCCATTTTTTCGCAATCATCGTATAGGGATAAACAAGGTTATCTCATTTGCGAAGACAGCCAGATCGGTGCAGTAGACTTTGCCGCGAGGCGAAGCGCATCGAGCACTGCCGTCTTAATTCACCTGCAACACACAACAAACGCTGGAGATACACATGAAGCAGCTGTCCTTGGCCCGCATGGGCGCACTGGCCCTGGCGATTTCCGCCATGTCGGGTGCCTATGCCGCCGACACCAAGTCCGTGGCCGTGACCGCCATTGTTGAACACCCCGCACTGGATGCGGTGCGCGACGGCGTCAAGGACGCTCTGAAGGCTGCCGGCTACGAAGAGGGCAAGACCCTGAAGTGGCAGTACCAGAGCGCTCAGGGCAACACCGGCACAGCCGCGCAGATCGCCCGCAAGTTTGTGGGTGACAAGCCCGATGCCATCGTTGCCATTGCCACGCCTTCCGCCCAGGCCGTGATCGCATCGACCAAGACCGTGCCCGTGGTGTTCTCTGCCGTCACCGACCCTGTGGCCGCCAAGCTGGTCTCCAGCTGGGAACCATCCAAGAACAATGTGACCGGCGTGTCCGATCTGCTGGCACTGGACAAGCAGATGGATCTGGTCAAGCAGGTCGTGCCCAATGCCAAGCGCATCGGCATGGTCTACAACCCCGGTGAAGCGAACTCCGCCGTGGTCGTCAAGGAATTGCAGGCGCTGCTGCCCAAGATGGGCTGGACCCTGGTGACCGCTGCGGCCCCCCGTTCTGTGGATGTGTCCAGCGCCGCACGCTCGCTGGTGGGCAAGGTCGATGTGATCTACACCAACACCGACAACAACGTGGTGTCCGCCTACGAATCGCTGGTCAAGGTGGGCCAGGACGCCAAGATTCCTCTGGTCGCCTCTGACACCGACTCCGTCAAGCGCGGCGCCGTGGCCGCCTACGGCATCAACTACCGCGATCTGGGCGAGCAGACCGGCCGCATGGTGGCGCGCATCCTCAAGGGCGAAAAGCCCGGCGACATCAAGCCCGAGGTCTCCACCAAGATGGAGCTGTTCGTGAATCCCGGCGCCGCAGAGAAGCAAGGCGTGAAGCTGTCCGATGCGCTGATCAAGTCCGCCGCTAACGTGGTGAAGTAATCCACCCCCTGTCGCCGGCACCGCCATCCGGTCGTGCCAGCGCAGCGGCAGGTGCCGTGGCGACATGGCCCTGCCGATTTTTTTAGACGTTTGCCGCGCCTGTCGCTCTCTCTATGTCTCTATTTTCCATCCTCGGTGCCATTGAAATTGGCCTGATCTTCAGCCTGGTGGCGCTGGGCGTCTTCATCTCCTTTCGCTTGCTGCGTTTCCCCGACCTGACGGTCGACGGCAGCTTTCCCCTCGGTGGTGCGGTCTGCGCCATCCTGATTTCCACCGGTACCAACCCCTGGCTGGCCACGCTGGCCGGCACGGCTGCAGGTGCCGTGGCCGGCTTCATCACGGGCTGGCTCAACGTCAAGCTCAAGATCATGGATCTGCTGGCCTCCATCCTGATGATGATCGGCCTGTACTCGGTGAATCTGCGCATCATGGGCGGCCCCAACGTGCCGCTGATCAACGAGCCCACGCTGTTCACCATGCTGCAGCCGGCGAACATCGACGACTATGTGATGCGACCGCTCATCATGCTCGGCTTCGTCATCGTGGCCAAGCTGGCGCTGGACTGGTTCTTTGCCACCGAGCGCGGCCTGGCCATCCGCTCCACGGGCTCCAACGCCCGCATGGCACGCGCCCAGGGCGTGAACACCGGCGCCATGATCCTGCTGGGCATGGCGATTTCCAATGGCCTGGTCGGTCTGGCGGGCGCACTTTTCGTGCAGACGCAGGGCGGCTCCGACATCTCCATGGGCATCGGCACCATCGTCATCGGTCTGGCGGCCGTGATCGTGGGCGAGACCATCCTGCCTTCGCGCAAGATCATCTGGGCCACGCTGGCCGTGGTACTGGGTGCCGTGGTCTACCGCTTCTTCATCGCAGCGGCCCTCAACATCGATGCCATCGGCCTGAAGGCCCAGGACTTGAACCTGGTGACAGCAGTGCTGGTGACGATCGCACTGGTGATTCCGCAGATCAAGAAGAAGCTGAGCAAGCGCACCTAAGAAGAAGGACGGCGGAGAACATCATGCTGAACGCACAAAACCTCGAACTCACCTTCAACCCCGGCACGCCGATCGAAACCCGCGCGCTGCGCGGCCTGTCGCTGTCGATTCCCGACGGTCAGTTTGTGACCGTCATCGGCTCCAACGGCGCAGGCAAGTCCACGTTTCTGAACTGCGTCTCCGGCGACCAGAGCGTGGACAAGGGCAAGATCGAAATTGCCGGCATCGACATGACCCGCATGCCGGTCTGGTCCCGCTCCAAGCAGGTGGCCCGCGTGTTCCAGGACCCGATGGCCGGCACCTGCGAGGACCTGTCCATCGAAGAGAACATGGCACTGGCACATGAGCGCGGCAACCTCCGGGGTTTGTCCAAGGCCGTGAAGGCCAGCAATCGCGAGCTCTACCGCGATCGCCTGGCGACCCTGGGTCTGGGCCTGGAAAACCGCCTGACCGACCGCATCGGCCTGCTTTCTGGCGGACAGCGCCAGGCCGTGAGTCTGCTGATGGCTGCGCTGCAGCCGTCGCGCATTCTGCTGCTGGACGAGCACACTGCCGCTCTGGACCCGCGCACCGCCGACTTCGTGCTGCAGCTGACAGCGCGCATCGTGCAGGAAGCCAATCTGACCACCATGATGGTCACGCACAGCATGCGCCAGGCGCTGGATGTGGGCACACGTACCGTCATGCTGCACCAGGGCAATGTGGTGCTCGACGTCAGCGGCGAAGAGCGCTCCAGGATGGATGTGCCCGACCTGCTGCAAATGTTCGAGAAGGTGCGCGGCGAAAAGCTGGCCGACGATGCCTTGCTGCTGAGCTAGGCCCGAACGCCATCAAGACAATAGCTGCCAACGCTTTATCCATAAGCGTTGGCAGCTATTTTTATATCAACTCAGATCAACTCAGCCAAGCTGAGGCTCCAGCTCCTGAGCCATCGGCCTGTGCCCCATGACCGCACAGACCAGCAAGGCCACCAGGGCAATCAGCGCGGTGCCCCATTCCGCATTCTGCAGGCCCAGGGCATTGGCCTGCTGCAGTGCCTGGGCATTTACCGAACCCGTGGCCTGCACTTGCGCCACCGGCAAGGCCGCCACCATCACCAGCACGGCCAGCCCCAGTGCCGCCCCCACCTGCTGGGCCGTGGCGGCCACGCCGGAAGCCACTCCCTGTTGCTGTGGCGCAATGCCCTCGCCCACCAATACCCACATGCCGGTCCAGCTGGCCCCCTGGCCGATGCTCATCACGACGAAGCCCGGCACCAGCCACCAGTAATTGCCGGCCATCGGCAGCACGGCAGCGGTCCAGACCAGGCCTGCCAGGCCTGCAGCCCAGCCAGCCATCAGCACAATACGGGCGCTGTGGCGCGCCAGACCGCGTTCGGCCCATCGAATGCCTACCGTACAGACGATGGTAGGCAGCACAAAGGCCAGCCCGGCCTGCAGCGGGCTCCACCCCAGCACCTGCTGGAAGTAAAGGCCCAGAAAGTAGTACTGAACGCCGTAGCAACTCATGAACAGCAGCGTCAGCAGCATGGCATGCTGCAGGCCGCGCACCCTCAGCAGGGGCAGCGGCATCAGGGGCGCGGCCACCTGCTTTTCAATGGCCAAGAATACCGCCAGCGCCAGCACGCCTGCCAGCGCCACGGCCAGCGTACGCCCGTCCAGCCAGCCCCATTGCGGACCCTGCACCAGAGCCGTGACCAACAGGCTGCTGCCCAGCGTCACACTGATGCAACCGGCCACATCGAAGCGGCGCTGATGGCGCGGCACGCTGGGCATCGGGGGCAGATAGCGCAGTGCCGCCACCGCACAAGGCCAGGCCATCGGCACCAGCACCCACAACACCCAGTGCCAGCCCAGCCACTGGGTCAGCACGCCACCCAGCAAGGCCCCTGCCGCCAGCCCTGCGGCGCTGGCCATGCTCCACACGGCCAGCGCCCGATTGCGCTCGGCACCGGGGCGGTACAGGGTGTTGATCATGGCCAGCGTGGCCGGGAACAGCAGCGCCGCCCCCACGCCCTGGGCCGCACGCGCGGCGATCAGCAGCCAGGCCTCGACGGCAAAGCCTCCGGCCAGCGACGCCAGGCCAAACAAGCCCATGGCGGCTACATACATGCGGCGCTGGCCCAGCAGATCGGCGCAGCGCCCGCCCAGCAGCAGACAGCCGCCGAATGCCACACTGTAGCCGCTGATCACCCATTGCAGATGGTGCGCAGGCAACTGCAGATGCATGCCCATGGCGTCCAGTGCCACGAACACGATCGTCGCATCCAGCGCAATCATCAGCTGCGCCAGGGACAACAGGGCCAGCGCTGCACGCGGATAGCGCAGGCTGGGCAGGGCTGGCAACTTGTTTTTCTCTTGATCCATCACATCGGTCCTCGTTCTCGAAAAGGAGCGGCTGCTCGCCTCGTCGCTGCGGCGGGCATGAGTGCTCCAAAGCGTGCTGCATTGCAGGTGCAGCGTGGATGACCGGTCAGGCAGGCATCGTATTTAATTCAAGGACGCAGATAAACATGAAAATCATGTTTAACTTATGCGTATACGCATCAATCAAGCTCGAGTGCCATGGATCTGAACGCCGTACACATGCTGGTCAAGGTGGCCGAGTGCAAAAGCTTCACGCAGGCCGCGCACAGCCTGGGAACCACGCAGTCGCGCATCTCGCGGGCGATTGCCCAGCTGGAAGCCGATCTGGGCACCCGGCTGCTGCATCGCAATACGCGCAATGTCTCGCTCACGCCCGATGGCTGCACCCTGGTGGACCGCAGCGCCGCGCTGATAGCCGGGCTTGATGAAGCGCGCCAGCTGATGCTGGACCGGCGCTGCGAACCCAGTGGCGTGCTGCGCATGACCGCGCCCTCGGTGCTGGGACGGGTGGTGCTCACGCCGTTGCTGGGGCCGCTGATGGATCGCTATCCGAGCCTGCAGATCGACGCCAGCTTTACCGACCGGGTGGTGGACATGGTGGAAGAAGGTTTTGACGCAGCCGTGCGAATAGGCCCTCTGGCCGACAGCCGCATGATTGCGCGCAGCCTGCCGCCGCTGCGCTGGGTGACCGTGGTCTCTCCCGGCTATCTGCAAGCCCATGGCGCACCGCGCACACTGCAGGAGCTGGCAAGGCACCGCTGCCTGTCGGTCTACAACCACTATCTGGGATTTCAGGTGCCCTGGCAGTTCAAGGCCGAAGGCGAAGAGCCGCTGGACTGGATGCCGCCGCAGTCCATCAGCTTCGACAGCGGCGATCCTTTGATCGAGGGGTCGCTGGCTGGTCTGGGCGTGGCCCAGGTCATGGAGTTTGCCGTGCGCGAGCACATTGCCAGTGCACGGCTCATACCCGTGCTGACGCAGCTCGAAGGCCGCAGCCGCGAGCTGTCTCTGGTCTACCCTCGCACCCGCCACGCCTCGCCCAAAGTGAAGGCGCTGGCCCAGATGCTGCTGGAACAGGCACGCTGGTAGGCTTCGGGCCGCACCCTGCGCTGGCAGACTGCGCAGCACCCACCGCATTGCCCAGGCTGAATGCCCCATGTTGACCGGTGAAGCCTGACCCGGCGCCTGCATGATCCGCCTCTGCACCGGCGGCAGGGTTTCGAAGGCCCCCTGGTGCCTGCTCATGAACAGCGGCTACAAAGCCTCAACGGGCTTGGGTGACATCGTCCAGCTCGGGAACCGCACGGGTACAGAACGCAACCACGACACTGCCCCCCGGCGCCATGGCGCCCATGACCGCAGCAGCACTTCGGGGTATCAATGGCCCGCAGTCCGCCCACTTCATCTTTGCGATGCATGCCAGTTATTCACGAATTCTGTTGAAGTGAATTCAATAATGAAAGCATTCCTGCTCCTCGCTTTCCATCAATCCGTTGCATCCTCGCCACCATCCGCGAATCGCAGGTCGGGGCAGAACCCATGCAGCCCGCAGATGGCAGCATCCACAGCGGCCCATAAATCCATACAAAACAAATACTTGGCAAAAAAACTGCCGGATTCGCCTTACTTCATGACAACCCGAAGCGCGCGCACCCTCCATAAATCGCTCACAATCTGCACCCACTGAACGGCAATGCGTGTCATCGCCGATCGCGCACGCCGCGTTGTTACCCAAGGGCCGGCCGTGCAGAACCACAATAATGCAAGCCATGACAAAGGCCTTAGCCAGCCTGCCTCCCCTGTCATGTCCTGCCAGAAAATCTCGTATTCATGAGCGACAGCGAATCCACCGCAGCAACCGGCCAGTTGCACCGTTCCCTCAAGGCCCGCCATATGTCGATGATCGCCATCGGCGGCTCCATCGGCACCGGCCTTTTCGTCGCCTCCGGCGCCACCATCTCCCAGGCAGGCCCCGGCGGCGCATTGCTGGCCTACATGATCGTAGGCCTGATGGTCTACTTTCTGATGACCAGTCTGGGCGAGATGGCGGCCCACATGCCCGTCTCCGGCTCTTTCGCCACCTATGGCGCCAAGTACGTGGACGAAGGTTTCGGCTTCGCGCTGGGCTGGAACTACTGGTACAACTGGGCTGTGACGATTGCCGTGGACCTGGTGGCCGCCCAGCTGGTGATGGCCTATTGGTTCCCGGGCACCAACGGAGTGCTTTGGAGTGCGCTGTTTCTGGCCCTGATGTTCGGCCTCAACGCACTGTCGGCCAAGGGCTTCGGCGAATCCGAATTCTGGTTCGCCGCCATCAAGGTGACCACCGTGCTGGTCTTCATTGCCGTCGGCGTGCTGATGATCTTCGGCATCTTGCAAGGCGGCGCACCGGAGGGAATCTGGGGCAATATTGCCAACCTGAGCACAGGCGACGCGCCGTTTGCGGGAGGCTTTGCAGCCTTGATCGGAGTGGCCATGGTGGTGGGGTTCTCCTTCCAGGGCACGGAACTGATCGGCATCGCCGCCGGCGAGTCGGAGGATCCGGCCAGGAACGTGCCCAAGGCCGTGCGCAAGGTGTTCTGGCGCATCTTGCTGTTCTACGTCTTCGCCATCCTCATCATCGGCCTGCTGATTCCCTACACCGACCCCAAGCTGCTGCGCAACGATCTGGGCGATATCGCCGTTAGCCCCTTCACGCTGGTGTTCGAACGGGCCGGCCTGCTGGGCGCTGCGGCCGTCATGAATGCCGTGGTGCTGACCTCGGTGCTGTCGGCCGGCAACTCGGGCATGTACGCCTCCACCCGCATGCTGTATGCGCTGGCCAAGCAAGGCATGGCCCCCAAGGTGTTCGCCCAGGTCAACACGCGTGGCGTGCCGGTTCTGGCATTGATCGCCACCACCGTGATCGCCGCCCTGTGCTTTCTGACCAATATTTTCAGCCCCGAAGTGGTCTACATCTGGCTGCTGAATCTGTCCGGCATGTGCGGCTTCGTGGCCTGGCTGGGCATTGCCATCAGCCACTACCGCTTCCGCAAGGGCTGCGAAGTGCAGAACTACGATATGAGCCAGCTGCCCTACAAGGCCGCTGCCTTCCCATTCGGCCCCATCTTCGCCTTTGTGCTGTGCCTGATCATCACTCTGGGCCAGAACTACGAAAACCTGATCAAGGATCAGATCGACTGGGTCGGCGCCATCGCAACCTATATCGGCCTGCCTCTTTTCCTGGCCATCTGGTTTGGCTACAAATGGGTCAAGGGCACGAAGATCGTCAAGTATTCGGAAATGGATTTGAGCGGCTCGCGTTAATACCCAGTCATTGGAACTCTCCCAAGGGCGGCACCGGCAACGGTGCTGCCCTTCTTGCTTCATGGCCACCAGTCGGTATCGATTAGTCTCAACAGACGATTCATGTCATGACAAATATCTGAAGAATGCCTGCCAACAGGCCAGAACCTGCAAGGTTTTCACAAGGGAGGAGAGCAATGCAAAACAAGATGATGAACAAGGCGCTGCTGCTGTGCATGGGTTTGCTGGGCGCTGGAGCCGCCTGCGCCAAGGTACCCGCCGCCGAGGCCGACAGGCTGGGCAAGGAGCTGACCTGCACCGGCGCCATCAAGGCCGGCAATGCCGATGGCAGCATTCCGCCCTTCACGGGAAAGATACTGGGCGTGCCACCCGGCGTGAAGTTCACCAAGTCCGTGGGACAGTTCCAGCCGGACATCTATGCCCACGAGAAGCCGCTGTTCGAAATCACGGCCGCCAACATGGCACAGTACAGCGACAAGCTCAGTGACGGACAAAAGGCGCTGCTTGGCAAATTTCCGGCCACCATGCGCATTCCCGTCTATCCGGGCCACCGCGACTTCCGGTATGACGACGAGATCTGTGCCGTTGCAAAGCGCAACGCACTGGAGGCCGAAGTCATCAACGACGGCAATGGCGTCAAGGGCTATATGGGGGCACTGCCCTTCCCCATTCCCAAGAGCGGCATTGAGCTGCTCTGGAACAACCTCATGCCCAGCCGCGCCAGCACCGAAGAGGTGGAGCGCGACATGGCACTGGTGGGCGCAGGAGGCGATATCGCCTGGGGCCGCACCAGCTACATCCAGCTCAGCCGCTATGACTCCAAAGAAAATCTGGGCAAGCCCAACGAAGGCAAGTACGCCTATGTGACCAACTTCTCCATCCTGCCCGAGCGTGAAAAAGGCAGCGTCATCCTGTCGATCGAGCCCATGAACTTCGGCACGGACAAGCGGCTGGCATGGAACTACGACCCCGGCACGCGCCGCGTACGCCAGCTGCCGGAGTTCGGCTATGACCAGCCCGCGCCGGGAACCAGCGGCAAGGCGACCATCGACTCGGAGCGGCTGTTCAACGGTGGATCGGAGCGCTATGAATGGACCATGCACGGCAAGCGTGAAATGTTCATTCCAGCCAACACCTTTCGCATCAACCAGCCGCTGAAGTACGCCGATCTGCTCAAGCCCGGCCACCCCAACCCGGCGTACACCCGCTATGAACTGCGCCGTGTCTGGGTGCTGGAGGGCAAGCTCAAGCCCGGCTTCCGGCACCTGTACTCCAAGCGCGTGATGTTCATCGACGAAGACACCGGACATGCCGTATCGGGCGACTTCTACGACGCCCGCGGCCAGCTGTGGCAGCACGGTGAAATCAATTACTACTACGCCTACGACATCAGGAAATGGCACGCGGGCACATCGTTCTACTACGACCTGAATGCCGGCTCCTATGTGAGCATGAATCTGGTCCAGGAGCGCCCCAAGGCGCCGATTCTGGGCAGGGACAACCTGCGCGCCAGCCAGTACACGCCCGAAGCGATCCGCAACCTGGGCAACTGATCGGCACCGGGAGATTCCGCCGCCGTGCGCACCGTCAGGTGAAAAGAGAGGCCATGCGCCTCTCTTTTTTATGGTCGGTCCCACGCACCTGGGAAGCGCCCCCCACTCCTGCCCGGGCAGCGTGCTAGGATGAACTACCGTGCCAGCATTGAAAACCATAAGAACTGGTGCCGTTTTGCCTGTCTTCGAGTCGATTTCCACGTGCGCATCATTCACCAGCAGCCAACGACCCCGCCGGTCGCATGGCAAGGCACGGCTCCGGCGGGAGCCCCTCCCGGATTCACCGGCCATCGGACGCCCCCCTTGCCGTCATCGATACCCTGTGGCCCGGCCCGGCCCGGACAGCGCGACCCGTGCCCCCTTGAAACAAAGCGCCTCTTCGGCCAAGGTCGCACCGCCTCATGCTCTTTTAATCCCTGCACAACCAAGCACGACTAAGCTTGCAGACGAGATTTAGTTCGCCGCAATCATGACCACCAAGCAATCCCTGGCCAGATGGCTGCCCTTTCTCGATTGGCCCCAACCGACACTCGGCCTGCTGCGCGGTGAATTCTGGGCCGGCCTGACCGTGGGCCTGATGCTGCTGCCCCAGGGGGTGGCTTATGCCGCACTGGCCGGCATGCCACTGATCACCGGCATCTATGCCTCCATCATTCCTGCGGCAGTGGCCATTCTCTTCAGTCCCTCCCCCCGGCTGGGAGTGGGGCCGACCGCGCTGAGCGCCTTGCTGATCGGTGCCTCGCTGACCGGCATGGCCGAGCCCGGCTCGGCCCAATGGGTTGCGCTGGCGGCATGGATGGCCATTCTTTCCGGCCTGGTGCAATGGAGCCTGGGCATGGTGCGCGCGGGCTGGCTGCTCAACCTGGTCACCTCACCCGTGCTGGCAGGCTTCACCCAGGCGGCCGCCCTGCTGATTCTGGCCTCGCAACTGCCCACCCTGCTGGGAATGCGCGCTGACTGGTCCACCGTCTGGCACTCGCCGTCCATCTACCTGTTCAGCATCCCGTCCATCGCCTACGGCGTGGCCAGCATGGCCTTGCTGATGCTGGCCAAGAAGTGGCGGCCGGCCTTCCCCTCGGCCATCTTCATCATCGGCCTGAGTGGTTTCATCAGCTGGTTCACCGGCTTTGCCGATGGGGGCGGTGCCGTGATCGGCCATCTGCCGGCAGGGCTGCCCAGCTTCCATTGGCCAGGCATGCTGGACTGGGATCAGTTCGGTGCCCTGATCATGCCGGTGCTGGTCATCTCCCTGGTCAGCTTTCTGGAGACGGCCTCCAGCGCCCAGGTCGAGCATCAGCAGGCCGGCACACGCTGGAACGAGAACCAGGATCTGATTGCCCAGGGCCTGTCCAAGATCAGCGCCGGCCTGTTCGGCAGCTTTGCCACCAGCGCCTCTTTCTCGCGCTCGGCGGTCAATCTGCTCGCAGGGGCCAGAACCGGCTATGCGAATGTGTTTTCCATCCTGCTGGTGGTGGTCGTCGTGCTCTGGTTCATTCCCTGGCTCTACCATGTGCCCCAGGCAGCGCTGGCAGCCATCGTGATCACGGCAGTGCTCAATCTGGTCAAGCCCAGCGCAATTCTCAAGCTGTTCAGAGTTTCCAAGGTGGAAGCCTGCATCAGCGTCGCCACCCTGGTGCTGACCATCGTTACGGCCCCGCGCATGTACTGGGGAGTGTTCGCGGGCATCATGCTCAGCCAGGCCTACTACCTCTATCACCACCTGCACCCCCGAATCATCGAGGTCGGCGAGCATCCCGATGGCAGCCTGCGCAGCCGCCAGCTCTGGCAGCTGCCGGCGCTCGCACCCAATGTGGTGGCCGTGCGCATGGACGCAGACCTGGACTTTGCCACGGCCACGGCTCTTGAGCGCTACGCGGCCGATGCCCTGCAGCGGGCGCCCCAGGCCAAAGACCTGGCGCTGCTGATGCAGTCCATCAACAGCATCGACATCACCGGCGTCGAAACCTTCGCCCGGCTGGAGCGCCTGGTCGCATTGCGTGGCGGCCTGCTGCATGTGGTGGGGCTGAAATTGCCTGCGGAGCAACGGCTGGAGCGCGCCGGCCTGCTGCACCGGCAGGGCAGCCCCATCAGGCTCTATCGCACAGATGCCGACTTTCTGCGGACGCTTGGCAATTTACCCACACAACCGCCCCGCATCAACGCTGACGAAAAGCCTACATCCACAAAAAGATAAGGGTCGCTGCTACACTGACGGCCACCATTGATAGCTCGTCGTGACCTCATCCGCCCCCCATCAATCCGTGTTTCTGCGCGATCTGCGCCTTGCCACCGCACACAATCTGGTGACTCGCGCGGGTGGTGGCGATATCCGTCTGCCCACCGACACCCCTACCCACTACCTGCAAGCGCTGATTGATGGCTTGTGCGCCCTGTCGTTGCGCGACCCGCTCACGGGTCTGGCCAACCGTCGCCATTTCCGCTCCGTGATCGAGCGTGAGATCGACCGCGTGGCCCGCTCGGGGGAGACCGCGCTGCTGCTGATGCTGGACATCGACCACTTCAAGCAGATCAACGACGAGCACGGCCATATCGCCGGCGACATGGTGCTGCAATCGGTGGCACAGACCCTGTCGGAAATCATTCGTCCCATGGACACGCTGGCGCGCTTTGGTGGCGAGGAATTCGCCATAGTGCTGCCGGTCTGTCCTGCCCATCAGGGCCGTGCGGTTGCCGAGCGCCTGCGCCAGGCCATCGAAAACAACTCCATCGCCGTGTCTTCGGGTCAGGCGCTGAAGGTCACCGTCAGTATCGGCGGAGTCTACGCCCAGCAATGGATTCGCAGCACGGCGCAGCTATGGACAGAGCGTGCCGATCGCCAGCTCTATCTGGCCAAATCGGCAGGCCGCAATTGCGTGTGTGTCGAGGAACCACCCGACAGTACGGTGAGTGCAGAGGAAAAAAGCCTGCTTTTCAGCCCTTTGACCCCCTCCTCGTTAGAGGAAAATGTTTCCGACAACACAGCACCAGACGTAAACACCGACGCCGCAAGCCAGGTCATAACGCCTTGAGACGATGGACACCTTGGCCCCTCACCCTACTTTGCCCGCTCACATATCCATGGAAGATGCCCTGCGGGCGCCTGGCCGCACCAAGCAGGCCCACATCATTGCCGTCACCAGCGGCAAGGGCGGTGTCGGCAAGACTTTTGTCTCGGCCAATCTGGCTGCGGCGCTGACGCGCCATGGCTTCAACGTGCTGGTACTGGATGCCGACCTGGGGCTGGCCAATCTGGATGTGGTGCTCAACCTCTACCCCAAGGTCACCCTGCACGATGTGTTCACGGGCCGCTCCACACTGGAAGATGCCATTCTGACCACGCCGGGGGGCTACTCGGTTCTGCTGGCCGGCTCGGGCATGATCGAGTATTCACGCCTGACGCCCGAGATCCGCTCGCAGTTCATGCGCACGGTGGAGCTGCTTCGCCCGCGCTACGACATCATCCTGCTCGATACCGGCGCCGGCATTTCGGACGTGGTGCTGTTTTCCGTTTCCCTGGCAACCGAGGTCCTGGTCGTGGCCACACCCGAACCCACCTCGCTGACCGATGCCTATGCCGCCATCAAGGTGCTGGCCCTGCAACAAAAGCGCCAGCAGATCCGGCTGGTCATCAACCAGGCGCAGCGCCCTGGTGACGGCCGCGCCATCACGGGACAGCTGCAACAGGTGCTCAACCGCTTCGTGACCACGGATTCCGGTCAGCCTCTGCAGCTGACTCACTGGGGCGATATTCCGGTCGACTCCGCCGTCCGAGAGGCCGTGATGCGCCGGCAGCTGCTGCTGCAGGCCATGCCCGGAGCACCCGCATCCCTCGCAGTGGCACAGCTGTCCAATAAAATCAAGGCAGAGCTGACGGCCCCGGTCTGAGCTGCATCACCGTCGATGCAGCAGCCGCGCGGCCGCCCCCCCGGATATCGACGTGGCCGACATACTCAACATCTCCTGCTACAAATTCACGCCCCTGCCCGATGCCGACCAGTTGCGCCAGACGCTGCTGGAGCGCGCGCTTGACCTGAACCTCAAGGGTACGGTGCTACTGGCCGAGGAAGGCATCAACTTTTTCCTGGCGGGCACTGCTGCGGCCGTGCGCGGCTTTGTGGACCAGCTCAGGCAGGATCCGCGTTTTGCCGATCTCTCTCCCAAGGAGAGCTGGTCCGAGAGCGTTCCCTTCCGAAAAATGCTGGTCAAGGTCAAAAACGAGATCATCCGCATGGACCATCCCGCCATTCGCCCCGCCCAGGGCCGTGCGCCCTCGGTCAGCCCGGCCACGCTGCGCCGCTGGCTGGAGCAAGGCCATGACGACGAAGGCCGCGAGGTGGTGACGTTGGACACGCGCAACGACTACGAAGTGGACGAAGGCGCGTTCGCAGGCACAATCGAATGGCGCCTGAGCAAGTTCACCGAGTTCCCGCCTGCCCTGCGCCGGCACAAGGATGCATTCGTCGGCAAGACCGTGGTCAGCTACTGCACGGGCGGCATCCGATGCGAAAAAGCCGCCATCCTGATGCAGGACGAAGGCATCGAAAACGTCTACCAGCTGGAAGGCGGCATCCTCAAGTACTTCGAGGAAACCGACGGCAGGTTCTTTGATGGCGGCTGCTTTGTCTTTGACGGCCGCGACTCGCTGGGCACCGATCTGTCGCGTACCGAGCTGGTTCACCCCCGCCCCATCAAAAAGCACTTGATGGAATAAGCCGGCCTGTCTGGGCGACTCTCAAAAAAAAGAGCGGCTAGCGCTTGTCATCAAAGGATTTCAGATACAAATCAATCTGAAATCTAAGATGGAAAAGCGCTGTCCGCTTCTTATTCAATAGCAGGTCGATGCTGCTTATCTTGCCCAGCGTGCTGCAGCGCTGGCCACGCGCTCGCCGAACTGGCGCGCGGTCTCCAGATCACCTGCGGACATTTCACCAGCCGATGCGTCCGAGGGCGACTGCGCCATGGCACCGCTGAAACTGCCCATCCAGTTCACATCGTTGCGCTGCGCGGCCTTGGTGTTCGAAGGCAGCAGACCCAGACCCACCCACACGCCGCCATGCTGCATGGCCAGATGGTAGAAATAGTCGAGCGTGACCTGCTTGTCGCCCTGCACGCTGGCGCTGTTGCTGAAGCCCGCGAACAGCTTGTCCTTCCAGGCCTGTGCAAACCAGGCTTTGGACGACGCATCGGCGAATTTCTTGAACTGCCAGCTAGGGGCGGCCATATAGGTCGGCGCGCCAAAGACGATGGCATCCGCCGCCGCCAGTTGCTCCCAGCCACCGTCCGGAAGATTGCCGTCTGCGTCGATGGCCAGCAGCTTTGCGCCAGCGCCCTGGGCCACGGACTGCGCCATGCGCTGGGTGTGGCCGTAGCCGGAGTGGTAGACCACAACGATATTGCTCATGATTTCTTCTTTCTTGCTTGCGTTGGCGCGACCATCCGCGCCGCCATTCTGAATCTTTGCCAAATCAGGGCCCGCCGGAGATCGTCTCCCTGCGGGCCTTGTCTTGCGGGAGCACGCGAGCTTATCAAAGCCGCATTGCCTGCGCTGCTTCAGGCGAGGCGTCGGCCTGAATCAGCTCTTGCGGGCATCCAGGCTCCAGGCACCCGCCCCATGGGCGGCATAGCCCAAAAGTCCGCCGACCACGGCGATGTTCTTCCAGAACAGCAGTTGCTGCATCATGGCCGCTTGCGCAGGAACGCCCCAGAAGTTGTGGAAGAAAAAGCTGGCGACAAGGGTGAAAAAGCCCAGGATCAGGGCCGCCCAGCGCGTCTGCCAGCCCAGCAAGATCGCCAGGCCTGCAACGAGCTCGATCACCAGGCCCACCGCCACGGCGACCTGGGGCATGGGCATGCCCACCGATGCGGCATAACCCACCGTGCCGGCAAAGCCGCTGATTTTCTGGAGGCCCGCCGGCAGGAACAGCAGGGCGATAAGCACCCGCCCCAGCAGGTCCAGAGGATTTCTGAATTGATTCAACATTTAAAACTCCAGTCGTTGCGACCCAGGGTCGCGTTGGCTCATATCCGTCATCACAACCCTTGAAATCGCCAGACTCAAGGCTCCAGATCAAACACCAGAACTTCCGCAGCCCGGCCATTTGCAAGGCACAGGCGCTCCTCATTTTCAATAAGTGCAGCGTCGCCGCCTGTCAGCTTTTGTCCATTCACGTCCAGCTCGCCGCGCACCAGGTGCACATAGGTCTTGCGACCGGCTGGCAGGGCCACCTCCGCAACCTCCCCTGCGTCGAAGAGGCCGGCGAACAAGCGCGCATCGGCGTTCATGCTCACCGAACCCTCGGCTCCATCAGGCGAGGCCACCAGGCACAGGCGACCGCGCTTTTGCGCTTCGCTGAAGGTCTTTTGTGCATAGCCGGGCTCGATGCCGGTGCGCGCCGGCAGCAGCCAGATCTGCAGAAAATGCGTGGTCTGGTCCTGGGCGTAGTTCTGCTCGCTGTGCACCACACCCGAGCCTGCGCTCATGCGCTGCACTTCGCCGGGCAGGATGGGGGTTTCATTGCCCATGCTGTCCTTGTGCGAGAGCGCGCCTTCGAGCACATAGCTGATGATTTCCATATCGCGGTGGCCGTGGGCGCCAAAGCCTGTGCCCGGCGCGATGCGGTCTTCGTTGATCACGCGCAGATTGCCAAACCCCATGTGGCGCGGGTCGTAGTAATCGGCAAACGAAAAGCTGTGATAGGACTTGAGCCAGCCGTGGTCGGCGTAGCCGCGTTCCTGGGATTTGCGCAGAGTCATCATGGTGTGCTTCCTTTCGTTCAAGTCACTGTCTCTATGGGCTCTACTGTAGAAGTCGGCTGGCAGGCTGTGGCTGAACGGCGTTGATGGCATCATTCAAACTGTTTGAATATTCGATCCCACCATGCCCAGCTCCCGCGATGTGCTCACCCCCGACAGCCTGGCCATGCTGCAGGCCATAGCCGAAACCGGCAGCTTTGCCGCTGCGGCACGCTCCCTCGGTCTGGTGCCCAGTGCGCTGACCTACCGCGTTCGCCAGATAGAAGATGCGCTCGACGTGCTGCTGTTTGACCGCAGCTCGCGCCACGCCCAGGCCACGGAAGCCGGCCAGGCCTTGCTGCACGAGGGCGCCCGGCTGCTGCAGGAGATCGATGCCGTGGCGCACCGCGTCAAGCGTGTGGCCACCGGCTGGGAACCGCAGCTGACCCTCGTGATCGACGGCGCCGTGGCCCGCACGCCGGTGTTCGAGCTGGTCGAAGCCTTCTACGCACTGAAGCCGCCGACCACGCTCAAGCTGCGCGACGGCATTCTCAACGGCACGCTGGAAGTGCTGACCAGCGGCCAGGCTGACCTGGCCATCGGCGTGGCGGTCAATACCAGCAATGTCTCGGAGCTGCAGACCCGCGAGATCGGGGAGATGGAATTCGTCTTCGCCGTCGCGCCACACCATCCGCTGGCCAGGTTCGAGGAGCCGCTGTCCGACGAGCAGCTGCTGCAGCACCGCATGGTGGCAGTCGCCGATTCGGGCGTGCGCAGCAACACCAGCTTCGGTCTGGTCAACGGGCAGGACGTGCTGACCGTGGACAGCATGCAGGCCAAGCTGGAAGCGCAGATACGCGGCATTGGTGCCGGCTTCCTGCCGCGAGGCATGGTGCAGGCCTATCTGGACGCCGGCCTGCTGGTCACACGCCAGGTACGGCGCGCCAGCCGCAACCTGCGCCTGCACTATGCCTGGCCCGGCCCGGCACACAGGACGCCCGGGCGGGCACTGCAATGGTGGCTGACGCAGCTTGAGAGACCCGCCACGCGCAAGGCGCTCATGGAAAACCATCACCGCCAATAAGCTGCGGCCGATCACAGCGGACATCCGGCAGGTGTAGAGTGAGTTGCGCTGCAACAATTCAGCAAAAGCAGCACTTGCTATCTTTTGGATAGCTGCTACGCTAGAAGTCAAACGGTGTTGAAAAGGCTTTTTCATGAATGCTTCCCGCACTCGCGCGTCCGCAACTGCCTCCGCTTCTTCTCCCTCCCAGCCCCCCGCAGCCAGGCGCATCGCCGTCATCGGCGCAGGGATGGCAGGTCTGGCCTGCGCCCGTACACTGATGCAGGCCGGGCACGACGTCCATGTCTATGAGCGGCTGACCCAGGCCGGCGGGCGCATGCGCTCGGTCAGCGGCCCCTATGGCAGCTTTGACATCGGAGCCCAGTTCTTCACCGTGCGCGACCCCCGTTTCAAGCAGGCACTGGACACCACACCCGGCAGCCTGCGCGCCTGGAGTCTGAACAGCGTGCAGACCCGCAACGCCCAGGGCCGCAGAGTCGACAAGCACACACCAGTGCGCGAGACGCACTGGGTCGGCATGCCGGACATGCAGTCTCTGCCTCTGGCGTGGGCAGCCCCGTTGTGGGAGGCCGGGCGCCTGCACCTGGGACAGTCCCTGCGCGCCATGAGCCACCACATTGCCAGCGGTAGCCGCCACAGCCGCCATCAGTGGTCCTTGATGCTGGACACCGAGGACCATGGTCCGCAGATTGCAGCCGACTTCGACGCCGTGGTGCTGGCAGTGCCGGCCCCCGTGGCCGCGCAGCTGCTGCAGACCGCACCGCAGGGAGCAGCCCTGGCCAGGACCCTGGCCCCCGTGGAGATGGCTCCCTGCTGGGCCATGACACTGTCCTATCCCATGGCGGCGCAGGCCGGCCTGACCACGCTGGGCCCGCAGTGGAACGCGGCGCGCAGCACGCATGAGCGCGTTGCATGGGTGGCCCGCGAGTCCTCCAAGCCCGGCCGCGCACAGACCGAGCGCTGGACGATCCACGCCAATCCGCTGTGGTCCAACGAACACCGCCATGACGATGCCACGCGCGTGCTCTCCAAACTGCAAAAGGCCTTTGGCGAAATCACTGGCATCCGTGTCGCACCGCGCCATGCCAGCGTGTATCTCTGGCAGCATGCGCAGACGCTGGCACCTCTGGGCAGGCCCTTCAGCCATGATCCTTCCGTCGGTCTGGGCCTGTGCGGCGACTGGTGCCTGGGCCTGCGCGTGGAGGATGCTTTTGTCTCGGGACTTGAAATGGGCCTGGCTCTGGCCTGAGTCTGCTTCGCGCCGGGCAAGGGCGTAAGATGGCGTCCCTCATGACTTCGGCCCTCTCACGTCCCTCCCGCACTTCCCCCTGTGCGAAGTCCTATATCGGGCGCTTTGCGCCCTCTCCCACTGGACCGCTGCACGCCGGATCGCTGGTGGCAGCGCTGGCCAGCTGGCTGGATGCACGCGCCCATGGGGGGCTTTGGCTGGTACGCATCGAGGATATCGATCCGCCACGCTGCCAGAGCGGC
This sequence comes from Comamonas sp., assembly GCF_009360615.1. GTDB lineage: Bacteria > Pseudomonadota > Gammaproteobacteria > Burkholderiales > Burkholderiaceae_C > Comamonas. Next base: position 10,471 of record NZ_SPEY01000042.1, on the reverse strand, counting down.
GCCGACCGGGAGATCCTGCGTCAGCTGGCCGCCTGCGGCCTGCATTCCGACCGGCCCGTGGTCTGGCAGTCCCAGCGCCACACACTCTATGAGCAAGCGCTTCAACAGCTGCAGACCCAAAAAATGGCCTATGCCTGCGGCTGCACGCGCAAGGACATCGACGCTGTCTGGCAGGCTCAGGGGCGCGGTCACGAGCGGCATGTAGAGCGCCCCTATCCCGGCACCTGCCGCCATGGCCTGCAAGGAAAACCCGCCAGGGCCTGGCGCTTCGCGCTGGAGCAGCAGGTGCACGAGTTGCAGGACAGAGCACCAGCAACCCCTCTCCCCCCTGCGCAAACCGCCACGCAGGGCATCGCATTCAGGGAACATTGCCTGGAGAGCCGACACCCCGTGCTTCACTGGCAGGATCGGCGTCTGGGTGCGCAGCAGCAGAACGTGATCACCGGCGTGGGCGACTTTGTGCTGCGGCGCGCGGACGGGCTCTGGGCCTATCAGCTGGCGGTGGTCGTCGACGACGCCGAGCAAGGCATTACCGATGTGGTGCGCGGTGAAGACCTGAGCGACAACACACCACGACAGCTCTTGCTGCAACGCGCACTGGGCCTGCCCCAGCCGCGCTATCTGCACACGCCGCTGGTTCGCATGGAAAGTGGAGAGAAGCTCTCCAAACAGCATGGTGCGCCCGCTGTGGATGTCAGCCAGCCGCTGGCCGTGCTGTCTGCGGCAGCGCTGCAGCTGGGCCTGCCACAAGCGCCCGCATCCCCATCAGGCGGCAACGAAAGCCCCGCATGCGCCTTGCCTTTGGCGCTGGACTTCTGGGTCCGGTGCTGGCGCCAAACCTACAATATCGCCCCGTGACTTCTTCAAATCCAACACCTACCACCGATATGGCCGACAACGTGCCAGCCGCTGACGTATCCGCAGCATCCCAAGGCCAGGCGCCCGAAGGCGTGGCCTATCCCAAGACCATCAAAAGCTATGTGCGCCGCGCCGGCCGCACCACCACGGGCCAGGCCAAGGCTTTCGAGGAGCTGGGTCCGCGCTTCCTGCTGCCCTACCAGAAGGCCCCGCTGGACGCCGCAGCCGCCTACGGTCGCGACGGCAAGCTGATTCTGGAGATCGGCTTCGGCATGGGTGAAGCCACGGCGCATATCGCCCGCGTGCGCCCCGACGACAATTTCCTGTGCTGCGAAGTGCACGAGCCCGGCGTGGGAGCGCTGCTCAAGCGCATTGGCGAGCAGGAGATCGAAAACATCCGCATCCTGCAACACGATGCCGTGGAAGTCATCGACAACATGCTGCCCGAAGCCTCGATCGACGGCGTGCACATCTTCTTCCCCGACCCCTGGCACAAGAAAAAGCACAACAAGCGCCGACTGATCCAGAGTCCACTGATCGCCAAGCTGGCCGCTCGCATCAGGCCTGGTGGCTATATTCACTGTGCCACCGACTGGGAGCCGTATGCGGTGCAGATTCTGGAAGTGCTGAACGCAGAGCCCATGCTGCAGAACACGGCCGAGAACTACGCCGAAAAGCCTGAGTACCGTCCGCTGACCAAGTTCGAAAACCGCGGCATCCGCCTCGGTCACGGCGTCTGGGACCTGGTGTTCAAGAAGAAGTAACCCCCCTGAGGCGCTTTGCGCCTTCCCCCTAGCCGGGCGCCCCCTTTCCTCTACGCGCTTCGCGCCAAGGAAAGGGGGACGACACCCTCGGTGCGGGGCGGCCCTTCCTCGGTGTCCCCGACTTGGGTTAGCCCGTTTCCAAGGGTTCGCTCCACCAATAAAAAAACGCTCCTCATTGAGGAGCGTTTTGTTTTGGGTCAAGGCAGCCTTGGCTGCCTTTTTGACGCTCGCCTTAAAGGCGCTCGGCTCAGAGGCGCTCGGCCACCCAGGCCTGCACGCTGGCCAGCGCTGCGGGCACGGCCGTGGCATCGGTGCCCCCGGCCATGGCCATGTCGGGCTTGCCGCCGCCCTTGCCGCCCACCTGCTGGGCCACAAAGTTCACCAGCTCGCCGGCCTTGACCTTGGCGGTTTCGGCCTTGGTCACGCCTGCGGCCAGTTGCACCTTGTCGCCATCCACGGCAGCCAGCACGATCACGGCTGCGCCCAGCTTGTCCTTGAGCTTGTCCATGGTGTCGCGCAAGGTCTTGGCATCGGCCCCCTCGAGCCTGGCTGCCAGCACCTTGACGCCATTGAGGTCGGCGGCCTGCGTGGCCAGCTCGTCGCCCTGGCTGGAAGCCAGCTTGCCCTTCAGGGCGGCAATTTCCTTTTCCAGCGCCTTGATCTGCTCCAGCGCACCACCGATGCGGTGACCCAGCTCGGCCGTGGGTGCCTTGAAGGCGGCTGCAGCCTGCTCGACGGTGGATTCCAGCGACTGCAGATAGGCCAGCGCGTTCTCGCCGGTAATGCCTTCGATACGGCGCACGCCGGCGGCCACGCCGGATTCACCCACCACCTTGAACAGGCCGATGTCGCCGGTGCGGCCGACGTGGGTGCCGCCGCAAAGCTCACGGCTGGAGCCGATGTCCAGCACGCGCACGGTTTCGCCGTACTTCTCGCCGAACAGCATCATGGCACCGGTCTTCTGGGCGCTTTCGATGTCCATCACGCGTGCATCGGTGGCCGTGTTGGCCAGCACCTCGGCATTGACGCGGGCTTCGATCTCGCGGATCTGCTCGGCCGTGACCGGGGCGTTATGCGCAAAGTCGAAGCGGGTGCGTTCCGCGTTGACCAGCGAACCCTTTTGCTGCACATGTGTGCCCAGCACCTCGCGCAGGGCCTTGTGCATGATGTGGGTGACCGAGTGGTTGCGCATGGTCGCGGCGCGCACGGCGGAATCCACCTGCGCCTGCACGGCATCGCCCACCTTGAGGCTGCCCGCTTCCAGCACGCCATGGTGACCGAAGACATCAGCCTTGATCTTGAGCGTGTCTTCCACGGCGAAGCGGTTGCCGCCCGCGGCAATCACGCCCTGGTCGCCGACCTGGCCGCCGGATTCAGCATAAAAAGGAGTGGTGTCCAGCACAACCACGCCGTTTTGACCAGCTTGCAGCTCGGAAACAGATACGCCGTCAGCGTAAAGCGCTACGATCTTTGCAGCTTCCGCCAGCTTGTCATAGCCCACGAAGGTGTTGCCCTGGCCGGTGTATTCCAGCGCGCGATCCATCTTGAACTTGCCGGCTGCGCGGGCCGTTTCCTTCTGGTGCCGCATTGCGGCATTGAAGCCGACCTCGTCCACCGTCACGCCACGCTCGCGCGCCACGTCGTTGGACAGGTCCAGCGGGAAGCCATAAGTGTCGTGCAGCTTGAAGGCCACATCGCCGGGCAGGACCTTGACGTCGCCGGCCAGCGCGCTGTCCAGAATCTCCATGCCGTGGGCCAGGGTCTCGAAGAAGCGCTCTTCCTCGGCCTTGAGCACGCTGGTGATATGGGCTTCCTGCTCCTTGAGCTTGGGATAGGCATCGCCCATCTGCACCACCAGGTCGGCCACCAGCTTGTGAAAGAAGGGAGTCTTCTGGCCCAGCTTGTAGCCGTGGCGGATGGCGCGGCGAATGATGCGGCGCTGCACATAGCCGCGGCCTTCGTTGGAAGGAATCACGCCGTCGGACACCAGGAAGGAAGTGGCGCGGATATGGTCGGCAATCACCTTCAGCGAAGGATTACCCAGATCTTCCGTGCGAGTTTCGCGACCGGCCGCCTTGATCAGCGCCTGGAACAGGTCGATCTCGTAGTTGCTGTGCACATGCTGCAGGATGGCCGCCAGGCGCTCCAGGCCCATGCCGGTGTCCACGCAGGGCGCGGGCAGCTTCACCACGGAGCCGTCTTCCTTCATGTCGAACTGCATGAACACATGGTTCCAGATCTCGATGAAGCGGTCGCCGTCTTCGCCCGGGCTTCCGGGAGGGCCACCGGCAATGTGCTCGCCGTGGTCGTAGAAGATTTCCGAGCAGGGGCCGCAAGGGCCGGTGTCGGCCATCATCCAGAAGTTGTCGCTCTTGTACTTGCCGCCCTTGTTGTCGCCGATGCGGATGATGCGTTCTGCAGGCAGGCCGATGACGTTCTTCCAGATGTCATAGGCCTCGTCGTCTTCGTGATAGACCGTGGCCAGCAGCTTCTCGGCGGGCAGACCGAAGACCTGGGTCAGCAGCTCCCAGCCCCACTCGATGGACTCCTTCTTGAAGTAGTCGCCGAAGGACCAGTTGCCCAGCATTTCGAAGAAAGTGTGGTGGCGGGCGGTATAGCCCACGTTTTCCAGATCGTTGTGCTTGCCTCCGGCGCGCAGGCAGGCCTGCACCGATGTTGCACGGTTGTAGGGGCGCTTGTCCGTGCCCAGGAACACATCCTTGAACTGCACCATGCCGGAGTTGGTGAACATCAGCGTGGGGTCGTTGCCGGGAACCAGCGAGCTGGACGCAACAACGGTATGGCCCTTGGAAGCGTAGAAATCCAGGAACGTCTTGCGGATGTCCGCAACGGAAAAAGTGGGTGTACTCATGGTGTTTGGTATGAAGACGCCTGCATGACGCCTGCGATCAGTACGGCCCGGCGCTGCTTTTTCAGGAGCTGCGCAGACAGGCAAATCAGCCGAACATTATAGGTTTGCGACTACATACCCGCGCGGCCTTGTGCCGATAACAGCGATCACGAATTTTCATGCGTTGCATTAATGTCTTCATCACCGGCTTGCGGATAATCGGCAGCCACTATGAGCGATACCCCAAAAACCGAGACTTTCAAACCCGATGCCCCTGCCAAAAACCGCCTGGTGGTCTGGCTCATCGCACTGCCCGTGCTCATCTTTGGCACGCTCATGCTCGTCGGCCAGTTCATGGACGATCCGCTCAGCAAGCAACGCTGGACGGAGGCTGAAACCATCAAGATCTGCTGGAAGCAGACGGCCAAGCCCGAGGCCGAGCGCAAGACCCAGGAGTTCAGGTCCCCCGAAGACTGCGAGCGCCTCGAATTCGACTTCAAGACCCGCTACGGCGAAAACCCCTGACGCACCGGCCCCAGGCACGCCGGCCGAGCAGCAGGGCCTACTCTTCGCCCCAGTCTTCGTCGGCGCCCTCTTCCTCGTCTGCAGCGGCCAGCGCGATCATGCGATCGAAGGTCTCGACGATCACGATGCGACGCTCCTGCTTGTAGCCTTCGTCCGGCTCCAGCTCATCAATGCTCTCTTCCCAAGCCTGCAGATAAGTGGCTTTCCAGTGCTCCAGCGTCTGCACATCGGGCCACAGCGGATGCATGCCGCCCTCGGCCATGGCGCACAGCAGCTCGATGCGACAGGGAACCAGATCGGACTCCGGCTCGCCCGCCAGCAACGCCTCCGGCGAGTCCAGCGCCTCGGCAATTTCATCGAGCAGCTGTCCCGTGATGTCGGCCAGCCAGTCCAATGCGGTGTCGTTGTCGAAATTGCCGTGCGACCAAGTTCCCATGACCCAACTCCTTGCAGCGATAAGCCAGTAAAGCAAGGCCCAACATAGCGGGCCCTGATGTCAATACCGTGTCAGTTCGGACCATCGATGCAGGCGCCAGGCACGCCAGGTCAACGATTGCGGTTTTTCATGGCACGCTCCACCTCGCGCTTGCCTTCGCGGTCCTTGATCACGTCACGCTTGTCATGCTCGGCCTTGCCCTTGGCCAGAGCGATCTCGCATTTCACGTAACCGTTTTTCCAGTGCAGATTGATGGGCACCAGGGTATAGCCCTTTTGCTCGACCTTGCCGACCAGGCGCTTGATTTCGTCCTTTTTCAAGAGCAGCTTCTTGATTCGTGCCGAGTCGGGGCTGACGTGCGTGGAAGCCGTCTTGAGCGGGTTGATCTGGCAGCCCAGCAGGAACAGCTCGCCGTCCTTGATCAGCACATAGCCGTCGGTAAGCTGCACCTTGCCGCTGCGCAAGGCCTTGACCTCCCAGCCGTGCAGCACCATGCCGGCTTCGTGGCGCTCCTCGAAGAAATAGTTGAAAGCTGCTTTTTTATTGTCGGCAATGCGCGACGATGTTTCTGGTTTCTTGGCCATGGAATATTAGTTGCAGGCGGACCGGAGATGAAAGCTCTCCCTACAATACTGGATTGCCGTCTCGCCTCTGAGCGATGATTTTAGTTTCGCATCGCGCCCCTGGGTTGATTGGCCTTGACCAATTCCCTGCTCTTGCGCCCTGCTGATTGCTCTTTGTTCATGAAAAACGTCAACAAGTCCGTCCTGATCTGGTACAGCCCCGAAGAAATGTTTGCCCTCGTGACGGACGTGGCCCACTATGCCGACTTCCTGCCCTGGTGCGATCATGCCAAGATACTGGAGCAGGACGACACCGGAATGACCGCCGAGGTGGGCATTGCGTTCAGCGGACTGCGCAAGTCTTTCGTGACACGCAACACGAACACTACCATGGACAACGGTGGCCAGCAGGTCAGCATGCGTCTGGTCAAGGGACCTTTTTCGCGCCTGGAGGGGCACTGGCGCTTTCACCCCGTGGGTGACGGCACGCAACGCGCCTGCAAGGTCGAGCTGCAGCTCGATTACGGCTTCGAAAACGGTGCCGTTGCCGCCATCATCGGTCCCGTCTTTGACCGCATCGCTGGCTCCATGGTCGATGCCTTCATCAAACGTGCCGAGCAGATCTATGGCTGATGCAGCCGCCGCGCAGATCGACATCACGATCTGCATCTCGCCCCGATGCGCCGTCGTGCAGGAAGCATCGCTGCGACTGCCAGCCGGAAGCACGGTTCGGCAGGCCCTGAACGCTGCCGCCCTGTCACCCGCCCTCGCAGACCTGAAACTGGTCGAACTCACGCCCGGCATGTACGGCGTCTGGGGCAAGGCAGCGACACCGGATCAGGTGCTCCTGCATGGAGATCGCCTGGAGCTCTACCGCCCGCTGACCGTGGACCCCAAGGTCGCCCGACGCGAACGCTTTGCCCGCCAGGGCGCGCGCAGCGCCGGACTTTTCCAACGCAGAAGAGACGGAGCCAAGGCGGGATACTAGCCGACGGCCCCCCCAAAAAGCGCCTTCTGAAGGCGCTTTTCCATGGAGACTCCGGCAAACAGCGGGGCGACTATTGCGCCGGCTCTGCCATGGGTCCGCAATCGGAAGCGATCACGGCATCGGCCCGCTTGATCTCGGCATCGCGTGTGGCCTCGTCCATGAAGCCGCGCTCGCCGCTGGCATTCACATGGGACAGCATGCGGCCCGAGGCAAGGGTTGCCTTGGCCTGCTTGGCGCGATTGCAGTTGTCCTGGCGCTGCTTTTCCTTTTGCAGCTTGTCGGCCTGGGCCCTGGCGCTCTCCTGCTCCTGCTGCTTGCGCTTCTGCTCTTCCAGCCCCTTGTCCACCCCTTTTTCTGCGGAAGGCTTGGCAACGGCCGCGCCGGCTTCCGGCGCCACTGCGGGTGCCGCCGACTTCGCACCACCGGGGCGACGCAAGATGTCCTTGGCAGGGATATCCGCAGGCGGCGCCCGGTCGCTGAACACCTTGCGCCCCTGAGCATCCGTCCATTGCCACTGGGCGATTGCGGGTACCGAGCAACAGGCAATGGCTGCAAACAAAGCGAACTTGATGGCGTGCATGGAGTCAATAAGTCTTGGACAAGCGTTGGGGATTCTGGCTCACGAGCCCACATTGTGCGGCAACTCGCAGGTACAATCTTTCTTTTGGAGCCACCACATGCGCCTTCTCGGAAAAGCACTGACCTTTGACGACGTCCTGCTCGTTCCCGCCTACTCCGAAGTCCTGCCCAAGGACGTTTCTCTCGCCACCCAATTCACCCGCAATATCCGCTTGAACCTGCCCCTGGTGTCTGCCGCCATGGACACGGTGACCGAAGCGCGTCTGGCCATCGCCATTGCACAAGAAGGCGGTATCGGCGTGATCCACAAGAACATGACAGCCGAGCAGCAGGCTGCTGAAGTGTCCAAGGTCAAGCGCCACGAATCCGGTGTGGTACACGACCCCGTGGTCATCACCCCCGAACACACCGTGCTGCAAGTGCTGCAGCTGTCGGAAGAGCGCGGCATTTCGGGCTTCCCCGTGTGCGACGGCGGCAAGGTCGTCGGCATCGTGACCAGCCGCGATCTGCGCTTCGAGACCCGCTACGACGTCAAGGTCAGCCAGATCATGACGCCCCGCGAGAAGCTGATCACCGTGAACGAAAAAGACGGCACCAGCCCCGCCGAAGCCAAGGCTTTGCTGAACAAGCACAAGCTCGAACGTATTCTGGTGGTGAACGACGCCTTCGAACTGAAGGGCCTGATCACCGTCAAGGACATCACCAAGCAAACCACCTTCCCCAATGCCGCACGTGACGCATCGGGCCGCCTGCGCGTGGCGGCTGCCGTCGGCGTGGGTGCCGGCACCGAAGAGCGTGTGGAACTGCTGGTCAAGGCCGGCGTGGATGCCATCGTGGTGGACACGGCCCACGGTCACTCCAAGGGCGTGATTGATCGCGTTCGCTGGGTCAAGCAGAACTACCCCCAGGTGGACGTGATCGGCGGCAACATTGCCACCGGCGCTGCCGCTCTCGCACTGGTGGAAGCCGGCGCGGACGCGGTCAAGGTCGGCATCGGCCCCGGCTCCATCTGCACCACCCGCATCGTGGCCGGTGTGGGCGTTCCCCAGATCATGGCCATCTCCAATGTGGCCGACGCCCTGAAGGGCACAGGCGTGCCTCTGATCGGCGACGGCGGCATCCGCTTCTCCGGCGACATCTCCAAGGCCCTGGCCGCAGGTGCCTCCACCATCATGATGGGCGGCATGTTTGCCGGCACCGAAGAAGCGCCCGGCGAAGTGATTCTGTACCAGGGCCGCTCGTACAAGAGCTACCGCGGCATGGGCTCCATCGGTGCCATGCAGCAAGGCTCGGCCGACCGCTACTTCCAGGAATCGTCCACCGGCAACCCCAATGCCGACAAGCTGGTTCCCGAAGGCATCGAAGGCCGCGTGCCCTACAAGGGCTCCATGGTCTCCATCGTCTATCAGATGGCTGGCGGCGTGCGCGCCTCCATGGGCTACTGCGGTTGCGCCACCATCACCGAGATGAACGAGAAGGCCGAATTTGTGGAAATCACCGCAGCCGGCATCCGTGAATCTCATGTGCACGACGTGCAGATCACCAAGGAAGCGCCCAACTACCGCGCCGACTGAGCAAGCCCCTGAAGTCTGGCCAGATTGAAAAATATGGTCAGAATGTTAGAATCTGGCCTGAACTACTGGTTCTCGCCAGATTTTTGTTTTCCGCCATGCAATCTATCGGTATCTACGAAGCCAAAAGCCGCTTTTCTGCCCTGGTCGAAATGGTCGAGCAAGGAGAAGAGGTGCGCATCACACGCCACGGCAAAGAGGTTGTACGCATGCTGCCCATGCGCCGCAAGCCCGTGATCACCGACGAGCAGATTGCCCGCGAGCTGGAGCAGATTTTGGCGCTGCAGCAGACCGTGAAAGCACAGACCCCCGGCACTGGCGCAGCAGACAGCGTCATTGCCCTGCGCCACGCAGGAAGGAGCCAGGCATGAGCGCCACCGCCTTTGTGCTCGACGCCTCCGTCACCTCCGCCTGGCTGCTGCCTGACAATGCCAGCGAACACACCCGGCGCCTGTACACGCGCATCCGACGCGACGAGGTCGACCCGCAGGCTCCCAACCTCTGGCAATGGGAATGCGGCAACCTGATTGCATCAGGCGTGAATAGCGGCCGAATCCCACAGACTTCGGTCGAAGGCTTGTGGGGCGTGCTGGAAGCCATCCGCCATCGTGTGGAGCTGCACGATCTGGCGCCTGCCCAGCACAAGGCCGTGCTGGATGTGGCGCTGGACACGGGGCTGCCTACCTACGATGCCGCCTACCTGTGGCTGGCGCAATCGCTGCGCCTGCCGCTGGCCACATTCGATGCAGCCCAGATGGCGGCCGCCCGCAAAAGCGGCGTCACCGTCTGGGCTCCCGAAGATTTCTGATCCTTTTTGCCACCCTCTTGCCCTTGATCACCATGCAACACGACAAGATTCTTATTCTGGACTTCGGCTCCCAGGTCACGCAGTTGATTGCCCGCCGCGTGCGCGAAGCCAATGTCTACTGCGAAGTCCACCCCTGCGATGTGAGCAGCGACTGGGTTCGTGAATTTGCCGCTGACGGCAAGCTCAAGGGCATCATCCTGTCGGGCAGCCATGCCTCCGTCTACGAGGTGGATGACCGCGCTCCCGACGCCGTGTTCGAGCTGAACCTGCCCGTGCTGGGTATTTGCTACGGCATGCAGACCATGGCGACCCAGCTGGGCGGCAAGGTCGAAGGCTCCAGCACCCGTGAATTCGGTTACGCCGAAGTGCGCGCCCATGGCCACACCAAGCTGCTGCAAGGCATCGAAGACTTCGCCACGGCCGAAGGCCATGGCATGCTCAAGGTCTGGATGAGCCACGGCGACAAGGTCACCGAACTGCCTCCCGGCTTCAAGGTCATGGCCTCCACGCCCTCCTGCCCCATCGCCG
>NZ_SPEY01000050.1 GCF_009360615.1 Comamonas sp. | reverse complement strand
CCACGGCACTGTCCACCTTGGGAGGCGGATTGAAGCTGCCCGGCGGCACGAACAGCACATCCTCCATGGCGTAGCGCCACTGCAGCATCACCGACAGACGGCCGTAGGCCGAGGTGCCGGCGTCAGCCACCATGCGGTCGATGACCTCCTTTTGCAGCATGAAGTGCTGATCCTGCACCACATCCACCTGCTCCAGCAGATGAAAGAGGATGGGGCTGGAGATGTTGTAGGGCAGATTGCCGACCACGCGCAGTCTGGCCACGCCCAGACGTGCGGCCAGCGCGCGGAAGTCCACCTTGAGCACATCGGACTCGACCACGTCGAGATCATCGCGCAGACGCAGACGGGTCGCCAGGTCACGGTCCAGCTCGATCACGGTGAGCTTGCCCAGGCGTTCGACCAGGGGCTGGGACAGTGCCATCAGGCCGGGGCCGATCTCGACCATGGGTTCGCCCGCCTTGGGATCGATGGCCTGGACGATGTTGTCGATGATGGCGCCGTCGGTCAGGAAATTCTGGCCAAAGCGCTTGCGGGGAATATGTTTCATGAATGCGAAAGCGGTGCCTGGGCACCGCTTGGAATGGGGGAGAGCTCCGATGCCCGGTGCGCAATGATGACATTACCGGGCACTTCAAGCGGATTGCATGGGCTTATTGCGGCGGCTCGCGGTATTCCACAAAGGCCTTGCCGCGCAGCTCCTTGAGCCAGGTTTCGTAGTCCTGCTCGGCCTTGCGCTCGCGCACCACATTGCGCACCATCTCGCGCTGCTCGCGCTCGGTCAGCTTTTCCTGGCGCCGCTCGATCAGCTGGATCAGGTGCACACCAAAGCGGGACACCACGGGATTGCTGATCTGGCCCGGCTGCAGGTTATCGAGCACGCGCTCGAACTCGGGCACGAACTGGCCCGGCGAAGACCAGCCCAGATCACCGCCGTCGCGCGCGCTGCCGTCCTTGGAGAACTCCTGCGCCAGCTGCTGGAAGGTGGCCTGACCGGCTTCGACACGGCGCTTGTAGTCCTCCAGTCGCTTGGCTGCCTGGGCTTCGCTCATGCCGTCACCGACGGTCAGCAGGATATGGCGGGCATGGTTCTGCGTGATGTAGACGGGCGCACCGGACTGGGATTTTTCCAGCACCTTGAGCACGTGAAAACCGGCACCCGAACGGAAGGGGCCGACAATGGCACCGACGGCCGCGTTGCCGACCTGCTGGACGAACAGCTCGGGGTAGTCGCTCATGGCACGCATGCCCATGGCACCTCCGCCTTGCCCATTGGGGACATCCGAGAACTCGCGCACGGCGGCGATGAAGTCAGGATTCCTGCGCGCGGCTTCTGCCGCCTGCCGGGCCTTGGCCTCACGCTCCGCCACCACCGCAGGGCTGGCGTTTTCAGGCACGGTGATCAGGATGTGACCGAGATTGGCTGCGCCCCCCCCTACCGCATCGCCGGGTCGCTTTTGCTCCTTGAGATAGCGGTCGATATCGGCTTCCGTGACCTTGATCCGCCCGTCCACATCGCGCTCTCGCACGCGCTGCATCAGCATCTGGTTGCGGATTTCCGAGCGGAACTGCGCTTCGGAGATGCCTTCGGCCTTCAGGCGCGACAGCAAGCCGGCCTTGTCGGTATTGTTCTGGCGCGCCACGTTGGCCACCGCCTGGTCCACGGACAGGTTGTCGACATTGATGCCGGTATCCTTGGCTTCCTGCAACTGCACGCGCTCGACGATCAGGCGCTCCAGCACCTGGCGGGCCAGCTCGCCCTGGGGCGGTAGCTGGCCGCCCTGCTCGGTCACGTTCTGCGCCACGCGCGCCATGCGCGCACGCACTTCGTTATTGGTGATGGGTTCGGAATTGACCACCGCCACGATGTAGTCGGCCGAACGGATCCCCTGAGCGGCTACCGGAGTCTGGCGCCCCGTGGGCTGGGCCGTCGCCTCCAGGGCGCGCGAGACGGAGGAGTCATTGCCGGCCTTGGCCTTGCCCGGACTCTTCAGGCCCTGGGCCTGCACACCGGCGGCCATCACAGCCAGTGCCACGGCAACAGCACATGCATTGGATGTCTTGGAGAAAAAACGCATGAAAAAGCCTTGATTAATCGTAATTGGTAAAGCGGCTGGGCGGAGTCACCGCCTCACGCAGGTATTGATAGCGCGGCACATTCTGCTTGAGACTGGTGGTGGGATCAGCGCCAAAGCTCAGGCGCGAGAAGCCCACGAACTCCATCTGGAACAGCAGACGCAGATTGGACTGGATCACGGAGCTTTGCAGGCGCTCCAGCACGACGCGGCCAATCCAGCAGCAACCGTCGTATTCGAATCCGACCACGGTGTCGACCAGCTTGCGGTCCTTGATGGAGTAGTTGAGACGACCCACGGCATACCAGCGCCCCCCGCCCTGACCGCGACCGGCACCCAGGTCCTTGCCCTTGTCACCCCAGAGGTCGTTGATGGGCCATTGCCAGCCCACATCCACCAGCTCGCTGGACGGTTTCTTGGTGACCGTATCCAGCTGGGTGCGGTAGCCGATGTTGAAGGTGCGATAGTTGCCCGGACTGTATCGCGCCGTGGCCGTGGTACGCACCGTCCGGTTCAGGTCCTTGTTGTACTGGGTCGTGCCTTCCAGCGACCACTTGTCGGTCCAGTTGAACGCGGCGCCCAGCAGGATGTCGGAAAGCTTGCTGGTGGCGGCCACCTCCCCGGGCAGCAGCACGCGCTGATCGGACAGACGCACACGCTGGGCCACGGCGAACTTGAGCTTCTCGGCGCCGCTTTCGGGATCGATGAAGCGCGAGGTCGCGCCCAGTGTCACCAGATGGTTGTCGGCAATTCGGTCCTGGCCGACATAGTCGTTCTCGGAAAAAATACTCGCGAAGTTGAAGTCGCTGCGGCCCGTGTCATAGAGCGGCAGCATGCTCTGGTCGCGATAGGGCGTATAGGTGTAGAAGGCTCTGGGCTCGAAGGTCTGCAGCAGATTCTTGCCAAACCAGGAGGTGTCACGCTCGAAGATCAGGCCACTGTCCAGGCTGAAAGTAGGCAACGTACGGTTGGCGCTCTTGCTGCCATTGCTCATCAGCTGATCGGTCTGATACATGGAGGTATGCAGCATCAGCTTGGGCGTGATGAAGGCGCCGGGCGACAGAAATGGCCGGCTCAGTTGCGCCTGCACATAGCTGCGCTGGCCGTTGTTGCCCACCTGGCCTGTGATGGGGCGGATCAGCTCGAAACGCGTGGTGTCCGCCACCACGGTGAAATCCAGCCCATGCGGCAGATCCAGCGGCGTGTAGCGGTACTGAAGCTGGGGCACCATGCTGTACGGCGGCGCAATTGGCGAGGTCACATCCTGCTGCACCTGATAGCGCAGCACGTTGAGGCTCAGAACGCCGTCGCCCTTGGCCCAGCTCAGATTGGCCGTGCTGGGCAGCAGACGCTGGCGCAGCGCCACGGGAGCCAGACGGAAATCGCGCCAGTAATCACCGTCGCTGACACGGTTCAGGTTGAGGCTCAAACCCAGACCGCCGATCGGCGAGTCGAAGCTCGCGCGATGCTGCCAGGAATAGCCCCAGCGATCCCGGTTGCGCAGGTTGTCGCCCGGCATGTAGCTGGCATAGGTCTCGCCCGAGTAGCTGGGCTCCAGATAGCGGAACTGCCCCGTCAGGTTCACGCCGCGCTTGGTCATCAGCGTGGGCGTGATGGTCATATCGCGGTTGGGGGCGATATTCCAGTAGTAGGGCTGTGAATACTCGATGCCTCCGAGCTTGTCCATGCCTATCATGGGCGGCAGCAGGCCCGATTTGCGCTTGTCCGAAAGCGGAAAGCTCATGCGCGGCACAGGCAGGACGGTCACGCCCTTGAACTTCAGGGATGCCCCCTCGGCCACGCCCACTTCTTCGGCCATGTCCAGATGGATGGTCCTGGCCTCCAGCACCCAGGCCGGCTCCCAGCTGGCCTCGTCATCGCGCTGGCAGGTGGTGTAGGTCGCGTCGTGAACGACAGAGCGGTCCCTGTCGATGAAATCCACGCGGGAGGACTCGCCATGGCCGCCCGTGGCCAGAAAGCGATAGTTGGCATTGTCGAACTGGCCCTTGAAGGCATCCATCTGCAGTTCCAGCGCCGTACCTTCGTAGACATTGCCAGCCTGGTTGATGTGGACAGAGCCCACCGCGTTGATCCTGTCGTCCGGCACCGCATAGTCGAGCTTGTCCGCACGGATCATGGTGTCGCCGCGGCGCAGCTCGGCCTCGCCATGGACCGAAGCCTTGAGATCGGGCTGACCGGACAGACTGTCGCCCTTGATATAGATGGGCTGCTGGTCGCGCACCTCCTGCGGATAGCTCTCCTGCAACAGGCTGCTGGACTTGAGCTGCAGCGCGGGTAGCTCGCCCGCGACGCGGGAGGAGGAAGATCCGGTCGTTTCGGCAGACTGTGCGTAGGCCTGCATGCCCGCACCCGCCCATGCCAGCGCCACAGCCCATGCCAGAGGACGAATCACCGGCCGGACGGTTCCTGCCCGTGTCGAACGGACAGAGCGGACAGGTAGGAAATCTCGCGGATGGGATGGGGATTGCACGATGATCTTGAACGTCAAAAGCGCGCGTGCCCGGGCACACGTCAACAGAAAACCGAGAGCCTAGCACCACTGTCCACGGATACGGCGGCATCGGTTTGTAAAATCCGATTATCCATGACCGCTCCTATCACCCCCACAGTTGGCGTTGCCTGGGCAGATTCTGCCCGCCACGCCGCATTCGACGCATGGCTGGCACCGCTGGCTGAAAAGCACCTGCTGCTTCCTGCAACCCTGCGCCCCGCTTCCGCCGATGCCAGCTTTCGCCGCTACCTGCGTCTGGATCGCGCCGATGGCAGCAGCCTGATCGTCATGGACGCGCCGCCCGACAAGGAAGATTGCGCGCCCTTTGCCAAGATTCAGCGCCTGATGGACCAGGCCGGCCTGTGCGTTCCGCAGATTCTGGACTGGGACGCCGGACACGGCTTCATGCTGCTGAGCGATCTGGGCGGCCAGACCGTCATCGACGCTCTGGACCCCGAAAAACCCCAGGATGCCGAAGCCTGGTACCGCTCCGCCGTCGAGGTGCTGCTGGACTGGCAACTGGCCTCCAAAGCCGGCAATACCGGCAACCTGCCGCCCTACGACGAAGCCTTGCTGCGCCGCGAGCTGCAGCTGTTTCCCGACTGGTACATCGCCAGGCACCGCCAGTTCACGCTGGACGACAGGCAGCAGGCACTGCTGGGCAAGACCTTCGATCAGATCGTCGCCCATAATCTGCAGGCGCCCCGCGTCTACGTGCACCGAGACTTCATGATGCGCAACCTGATGCAGCCTGTGACCAGCGGCGCGCCCCTGGGGGTGCTGGATTTTCAGGATGCCGTCTACGGCCCCATCACCTATGACATCGCCAGCCTGCTGCGCGATGCCTTCATCAGCTGGGAAGAGGACTTCATCATCGACATCACCATCCGCTACTGGGAAAAGGCCCGCAAGGCCGGACTGGTGGGTGCCCACAGCGCCAGCGGCTGGGGAGATGACTTTGGCGAGTTCTACCGTGGGGTTGAATGGATGGGTCTGCAGCGCCACCTCAAGGTGGCTGGTATCTTTGCACGCCTGACCCTGCGCGACGGCAAGCCCAAATATCTGGCCGATGCACCACGCTTCATCCACTACATCCGCTCCACCTGCAACCGCTATCGCGCGCTGGGCCCGTTCCTGAAACTGATCGACGAGATCGAAGGCATCCAGACGCAGGTTGGCTATGCCTATGGAAGAATGTAATACCCCCTGAGCGGCGTGCCGCTGTCCCTTCTCCCGCCTGCTTCGCCTGGCGGGAGGGCGACGACGCCCTCGCTGCAGGGCGGCCCTGGCCTGACGTCCCCGAGGTGATTCATCGCCAGTTTCGCGAGCTACGGCCTCCGCGTAGCACCATGAATCACGAGCCCCGAACTTTTCCCTATGCCGCGCTATCACTGCCCCATCCCTTTGCACCCTGGCGACGAGCTGGACCTGCCCGCAGGCGCAGCCCGCCATGTGCAAGTGCTGCGCCACCAGCCCGGCGATGTCATCACCCTGTTTGAAGGCCAGACCGGCAACGGCTTTGCCGGTGGCGAGTTCCAGGCCACCATCACCCGCATGGGCCGCAGCGATGTGGGCGTGCGCGTGGACAGCCACAGCCCCGCCGAGCGCGAAGCGGCGCGTGCCGTGCACCTGGTGGTGGGCATGCCAGCCAACGAGCGCATGGACTGGCTGGTGGAGAAGGCCACCGAGCTGGGCGTTGCCACCATCCAGCCCGTGATGGCGGCGCGCAGCGTGCTCAAGCTCAAGGGCGACCGCGCCGACAAGAAGATCGAACGCTGGCAGTCGATTGCCGTCTCGGCCTGCGAGCAATGCGGCCGCAACCAGGTCCCCGTGATTCATGCCCCCCAGTCCCTGGCCGACTGGTTGCGCAGCCCGCAGGCGCCGGCGTCCGATGCGACACGTCTGGTGCTGTCGCTGCGCGAAGGCAGTCAGCCGCTGGGCACCGCCGCCGGCGATGCCCGGACTGTCTGGGTGTTGCATGGCCCCGAAGGGGGGCTGACCACCCAGGAGGAAGACTGGGCCCTGGAGCAGGGCTGGAGGCCTGCCAGCCTCGGCTCCCGCGTACTGCGGGCCGAAACGGCATCCGTTGCCGCCCTGTCCCTGCTGGCCCTGGAGTAAATCGATGAGTAGCTGTCACCTCTCTCTGGCCAGGCCCGAGTTTTATCTGCAGAACTTTCGCGTGGAGCCCCCCGAGCCCCTGCCCGAGGTCGTGCTGACCCCCAGGCGCATGGGCCTGATCGTCGTCAATGCCGCCGCAGAGTCCTCTGCAGCGCTGCTGGGCCGGGCGTTTGCCGCGCCGGAAGAAGGCGTACCTGCGCCGCCCGTGGAACGCGTGCTGGTGCCCGCCAGCTTCGGTCTGGTGCCGCACTGGGTCAAATCGGCCTCGGACGGCCGCCTGCGCGCGCTCAAGCTGGTGAATGCAAAGATCGACAATCTGACCACGGGAACGGCCTTTCGCGATGCCTGGCTGGCGGGCCAGCGCTGCATCGTGCCCATGCAGGCCTTTCAGGTCGACGACCTGCGCCCTGGAAAGGCCCTGCCCACGCGCATTACCCGCGTGGACAACCAGCCCATGGGTGCCGCCGGCGTCTGGGCGCGCTGGGTGGGAGAGGACGGCGAGATCATCGTCAGCTATGCCCTCATCACCATCAACGCCAATGCCCATGCGCTGATGAACCGCTACGGCCAGCCCGGCAACGACAAGGCCATGCCGGCCATCCTGAACGAAGGCGCATACGACGCCTGGCTCAATGCCAAGGTCAACAAGGCCAAGGAGTTCCTGCGCCCCTATCCGGCGGAACGGCTGCGTGCCAACCCCGTGGAAAAAGGCCGCAAGCAGCCGCCGCCCTTGCTGTGACCTTCAGGTCGCGGCAAAGTGCCGATCCAGCCACTGCTCGAGCCGCGCAAATACCGGCGCGGCCAGTTCAGGACTTTCGTTGAAGATCTCGTGGTAGGCTGCCTCAAAGCACTGGGCCTGCACCAGGTCCCGCGGCGCCTGAGCGGCAAAGGCGGCGCTGCCCGCAGGGTCGACCAGCTTGTCCTCTCCGGCCCACAGCAGCAGTGTGGGCACGCACCAGGCCGTCGCCCTGGACAGCACATGGCGGCCGCCTTCGGCCATATAGCGCGCCAGCCGGGCGCTGATGCGCCTGTGCTGCAGCGCATCGGCGTCATAGGCCAGCACCACCTCGCGATCATGCGATAGATGCGCGGACTGCAGGCCGTTGACCACACGCAAATTGGGCAGCAGCCTGGGCAGGCTCGCCAGCAGCGCCTTTTGCACTCCCGACAGATACAGGGCCAGCGCCGGAGAGGAGAGCACCAGCCCGTCCACATGGCGCAGGCCGGACGCGACAAAATCGGCGGCCACCAGTCCCCCCAGGCTATGCCCGAGCAGCACCAGCGGCCGATGCTTGGGCATGGCGGCACGCGTGGCATCCAGCACCACCGCCAGATCATCGAGCAGGCGCATATCGCTGGTCAGGCCGCCTTGCGGCCCGCCCGACAGACCGTGCCCGTACTGGTCATAGGCCCGCACCGCAAAACCGAGCCCGTTGAGCCGCTGCGCCAGCGCAGCATAGCGTCCGCTGTGCTCGCCCAGGCCATGCACCAGCAGCACCTGGGCGCGGGGCTCGACGTCCGGCGCCAGCGGCCAGTCGCGCAGCGCAAGCGGGGTGGCGTCCGATGCGGCCATGTGCAGCAGCCGGGGAGGATGGGTCGTGGATTCGGTGAGCGTCATGCACGTTCTCTTCAGGCAGGCAAGGACTTGCAGGATGCAGCCGCTCCCCCCCTGCGTCAACCGTGGCAGTCCCCGATCCGCTCACGGTGACCGGCCGGGGCGCCATCCCAGAAGACAGCGCCGGCGCTCTGGGGAGCGACGCAGGCAACCGCCTGGCCGATGCGGCCCTCAGTCCTGCGCAGCCTGCGTCTGATGACGTGCCATGGCGGCAATCACCTCGGCCACCGATGCCGTGAGCTTCTTGGCATAGGGCACGTGGAGGAACTCGTTGGGACCGTGGGCATTGCTCTTGGGGCCGAGCACGCCGCAGACCATCATCTGCGCCTTGGGAAAGCCCTTGCTCAGCATATTCATCAGCGGAATCGTGCCGCCCTGGCCGATATAGCCGCAACCGGCACCGAAGTGGGCCTGGCTGGCGGCATTGAGCGCATTCTCGAACCAGCCGTCCATGCCCGGCGCATTCCAGCCGCTGGAGCTGGACAGGCCTTCCCAGGTCACCCTGGCCTCGTAGGGCGCGTTGTCCTCCAGCAGGGACTTCATCTCCTGCACGCAGGCCGCGGCATCGACCAGGGGCGGCAGACGCAGGCTGAGCTTGAAGGCCGTATAGGGGCGCAACACATTGCCGGCATTTTGCAGATTGGGCATGCCCTCCACACCGGTCACGCTCAGCGTGGGTTCCCAGGTGCGGCGCACCAGCGCCTGGACGGGATCGGTGGTCGTGGGCAGGGACACCCGGGCCGAGCCACCGCAGTCGTAGTGCGCCCAGGGAAAGCGCGCATACGCGTCCTCGCCAAGGATCTGCGCAGTGGCGCGTATCTGCGCCATGCGCTCGGCCGGCACCTCGCAGTGAAAACTCTTCGGCAGCACGCGGCCGTTCTTGCTGTCCTCCAGACGATCCAGCACCTGGCGCATGATGCGAAAGGACGAAGGCACCACGCCCGAGGCGTCGCCCGAATGGACGCCCTCCGTGAGGATCTGCACCTTGAGCGTGCCGCTGGCCATGCCACGCAGGCTGGTGGTCAGCCACAGCTGATCGTAGTTGCCGGCACCGCTGTCGAGACAGATCACCAGGCCCACATCACCCAGGCGCGGGCGCAATGCATCCACATAGGGCAACAGGTCGGCCGAGCCGCTTTCCTCGCAAGTCTCGATGAGGGCCACGATGCGCGGGTGAGGCACTTTCTGGCGCTTGAGCTCCTGGATCGCCGCCACGCTGGCATAGACCGCATAGCCATCGTCAGCACCGCCGCGACCGTACAGCCTGCCGTCCTCGTACTTGGGCGTCCAGGGGCCCAGATCGCTACGCCAGCCTTCGAACTCGGGTTGCTTGTCGAGGTGACCATACATCAGCACCGTGGGGTGGCTCGAGGCCTTCTCGGCCGTACCCTCCACCTCGAAGAAGATGACCGGGGTGCGCCCCGGCTGCTGAATCACTTCCAGCTTCAGCCCGGCCACCTTCTGCGCCTCCACCCAGGCGGCGGCGTTGCGCAGCACGGTGGCGATATGGCCTTGCTGCTCCCAGTCGGGGGCGAACATGGGCGACTTGGCGGGAATGGTGATGTAGTTCGTCAGCTCGGGGACGATGCTCTGGTCCCACTGCTGGGTGATTTGCTGCAGCGCAGCCTGGGGCTGCAGCAGATTGGCGGGAGTGCGTGCGTTCATGGTCGGCTCCTTCTGTGACGGGGCGACGAGCCATGACAGGCCCGCGCCATGTCCGTGATTGTGCGCCAATGCCGGTGGCCGCACCGCAGGCATCGGCATGGCCGTCCCGGAGCCAGTCTCCCCCAGGGCCAACCCGCCGATGCATCACGGCCAGGCTGTCACCTCATGTGCCATAGCTGATTGCGCATTACAGGAAATGAATTCAATATCAATCCATATTGAATTCATTACAAATAAAAGGCTTGAAGCTATATATTTAATAGCTTATCAGGCATGTTCGAAGTGAAACACCGCCGTTGTTGCCAGCAGATTGGGCAGACTGCGCACCACCTGACCGTTCTGCAGACCGAAGGAATCGCGAATGCGCAGGCGGTTCTTGGTGGCCAGCACCTCAAAGTCCTTGTAGGTGCCCACACGGATATTCGGCGTGTCATACCACTGATAGGGCAGACGGCGCGTGACCGGCATGCGCCCGCGCAGCACGGACAGACGGTTCTGCCAGTGCGCGAAATTGGGGAAGGCGACCACGCCCTGCTTGCCGATGCGGGCCGTCTCCTGCAGCATCACCTCGGCATTGCGCAAATGCTGCAGCGTGTCGATCTGCAACACCACATCAAAGCTGTTGTCGCCGAAGATGGCCAGGCCGTCTTCCAGATTGAGCTGCAGCACGTTCACACCGCGACGCGTGCAGGCCAGCACATTGGCGTCGTCCAGTTCCACGCCATAGCCGGTACATCCGCGCTCACGCACCAGGTGCTCCAGCAGCGCGCCATCGCCACACCCCAGATCCAGCACACGTGCGCCCTTTGGCACCAGCTGGGCAATGGCTTTCATGGTGGTCAACTCGGTCATGCGGCGTCTCCTGCGCGTTCGGCGGTCTTCAGTTCTTTGGCAATGCCCTCGAAATAAGAGCGCATCACGCTCATATAGCGCGGGTCGTCGAGCAGGAATGCATCATGACCATGGGGGGCGTCGATCTCGGCATAGCTGACGTCGCGGTTGTTCTCCAGCAGCGACTTGACGATCTCCCGGCTGCGCGCCGGGGCAAAGCGCCAGTCCGTCGTGAAGCTCACCAGCAGGAACCGGGCCTTGGCCACGGCCAGCGCCCGGGTCAGATCGCCACCATGGGCACGTGCCGGATCGAAATAGTCCAGCGCGCGGGTGATGAGCAGATAGGTGTTGGCATCGAAGTAGCCGCTGAACTTCTCGCCCTGGTAGCGCAGATAGCTCTCGATCTGGAACTCCACGTCCTGGGTGCTGTACAGGTAATCGCGCCGATCCGACGCAGGGCCGCCCGGCGCCGGATCGGCTCCCTCGGGGGCCAGCGAACCACGCGCAGCGGGGAGCGAGGAGGCCCTGAGGGTGCGGCCGAATTTCTGATTCATCACGTCATCGCTCAGATACGTGATGTGGCCGATCATGCGCGCGATGCGCAGGCCGCGCGCGGGAACCACGCCATGCTCGTAGAAGTGGCCGCCGTTGAAATCCGGGTCGGTGACGATGGCGCGTCGCGCCACCTCGTTGAAGGCGATGTTCTCGGCATTGAGATTCGGTGCGCTGGCCACCACCACGGCATGACGCATGCGCTCGGGATAGCGCAACGACCAGGACAGGGCCTGCATGCCGCCCAGGCTGCCGCCCAGCACGGCGGCCAGCTGCCGTATGCCCAGGCGGTCCAGCAGGCGCGCCTGCGCATCCACCCAGTCTTCCACCGTCACCACGGGGAAATCGGCACCATAAGGCTTGCCTGTGGCCGGGTTGGTGTGCATGGGTCCTGTGGAGCCGAAGCAGGAGCCCAGATTGTTGATGCCGATGACAAAGAACTTGTCGGTATCGACGGGCTTTCCCGGGCCGATCATGTTGTCCCACCAGCCCTCGCTCCTGGGCTGGCCCTCGTAGCTGCCCGCGACGTGGTGGGAGGCGTTGAGCGCATGACAGACCACGATGGCATTGCTCTTGTCGGCATTGAGCTGGCCATAGGTCTCGAAGGCGAGATCGTAATCGGCGATGGAGCCACCGCCCTGCAAGGGCAGCGCTTCATCGAAATGCATGGATTGCGGTGTGGCGATGAAGGACATGAAAAAAACCCGGCATCGCTAAAAACGAGGCCGGGTTCTCGGGTTTCGTCTTTAGCAGGATTTATAGAGCGCCCGCAAGCAGAAGCAAATCGGCGCGTTGAAGGATCAGTGTACTGCATTCGCCGCGCCGGTCCGAGAGCCCGGGAGCCATGACACCGCAGACCATACCGGACAGGCGCAGGCAGCTATGCCTGCTATCGCTTCATACCTTGGTCAGCAGTGCTGCAATACCCAGCACCAGGAAGATCACGGCGCAGACACGGTGAATCGTCTTGATGGGCAGCTTCTTGGTGATCCTCTCGCCAAACCACACCACAGGCGCATTGGCCAGCATCATGCCCAGCGTGGTGCCAGCCACCACCCAGTAGTACGACAGCGGGTATTTGGCAGCCAGGCCCACCGTGGCCAGCTGGGTCTTGTCGCCCATCTCGGCCAGGAAGAACAGCAGCAGCGTGGTGCCGAAAACACCCCATCGCCCGGCGCCATTGCCGGTGTCGTCATCGTCGAGCTTGTCGGGAATCAGCATCCAGCCTGCCATGAGGATGAATGAAATCCCCAGGATCCAGCGCAGCACATCGGGGCCGAGCACCGTGGTGATCCAGTTGCCCACGGCACCGGCCAGGGCATGGTTGACCAGGGTCGCCACAAAAATGCCCGCAACGATCGGCAAGGGTTTGCGGAACTTGGCCGCCAGTACCAATGACAGGAGTTGGGTTTTGTCCCCCATCTCGGCCAGGGCGACGATGGAGGTGGATATGAGAAAAGCTTCCATGATGGGGGAGACGGCCGGAGTTGCCAGAACGCATTGACCACGCACCGACTCCGGCCTATCTCTTCATAGGTTGTCTCGGTACGCAGTCAATGGTCTCGGCCGGTCGCACCATGTCTTGCACGCGGTGCCGCATGCGCCATAGGTCACGAGGACCCAAGTCTGTTGACGCATGCATCCGGCAGCGGGCTGCCGAACGGCCTACTCCCCAAAGAAAGTAAGCCGTCATTCTATCTGTTTAACCCTGTAAGACAACTGCTTATTTGAATATTCAAAATTTTGTATTTCAGGGTAACTCCCATCAGGACAATGTTGTTACAAACACGA
The DNA here is from genome assembly GCF_009360615.1 of Comamonas sp. Classification (GTDB taxonomy): domain Bacteria; phylum Pseudomonadota; class Gammaproteobacteria; order Burkholderiales; family Burkholderiaceae_C; genus Comamonas. The sequence goes on along the minus strand of NZ_SPEY01000050.1, from coordinate 101,195 downwards.
AATTTGATCTTTTCGTAATACGACGGCTTCTCTTGTGACTCATAATGCAAGAGTCTTTGTCTGGAAAGCAATTTCTGGATGGGGGCAAGTGCGTTAGCGTCTCTAATGTTGTCATCCAAGGCTGACTCCCTAGGGCTCCATCGCGTTTTCAAGTTTTTTCAGGAGTCCAGCATGGGCAACAAGCTTTACGTAGGCAATCTGCCTTACTCTTTCCGTGACCAAGATCTGCAAGACAGCTTCAGCGAATTCGGTACGGTGAACAGCGCCAAGGTGATGATGGAGCGCGACACCGGCCGCTCCAAGGGCTTCGGCTTTGTGGAAATGGGCAGCGATGCCGAAGCACAAGCCGCGATCCAGGGCCTGCACGGTCAAAACCGTGGCGGCCGCGACCTGGTCGTGAACGAGGCACGTCCCATGGAGCCCCGTCCTCCCCGCTCCGGCGGCTTTGGCGGTGGTTTCGGCGGTGGCCGTGAAGGCGGCGGCTTCGGCGGCGGCCGTGGTGACGGTGGCTTCGGCGGTGGCCGTGGCGATGGCGGCTACGGCCGTCGCAATAGCTACTAAGCAGTTATTGCCTATAACAAAAAAAGGATCTTCGGATCCTTTTTTTGTTGCTAAACGTTAGCAACTCGGTTTTCGAGCATTTATTTTTTTCCTTGTTCTCCGTCATAATTCATTTCCCGGGGCATTTCCCGTTCACAAGCGAATAGGTGTTCAGGACTTTTTGCATGTTTTCCCAGGAATATGTGACGGCCATCCTGAATTCGATCGCGCCATTGAAGCATTGAGGAGCTAGGAGTTATTAATGGGCAATAAGCTGTATGTCGGCAACCTTCCCTATGGTGTGCGCGACAACGATCTGGAGCAGGCGTTCAGCCAGTTTGGAGCCGTCGCAAGTGCGCGCGTCATGATGGAACGAGACACCGGCCGCTCCAAAGGCTTTGGTTTTGTGGAAATGGCCAGTGAAGTGGAAGCGCAGGCTGCCATTCAAGGCATGAATGGCCAACCCCTCGGTGGTCGAAGCCTTGTCGTGAATGAAGCGCGCCCCATGGAGCCCCGTCCTCCTCGCTCCGGCGGTTATGGCGGCGGCTTCCGCAGCGAAGGCGGCTTTGGTGGCGGCAATCGCGATGGCGGTTATGGCGGCGGTCGCAATGAAGGCGGCTATGGTCGCGGAGACGGTGGCGGCTACGGCGGTGGCGGCCGCGGCGAGGGCGGCTTCCGCAGCCCCTATGGCTCCGGACCGCGTCACGGTGGCCGCGGCGGCTACGGCGGTGGTAATAACCACGGCGAATAAGCCTGTTTCACCTTTGCATATAAAGGCACGTCATCGTGCCTTTATTTATTTACCAAGACATTAAAATGCATAGTCATTTATCAATGTCTTAGCCCTTTCTGCTTCAATCCTTTTGGAGATGCCTGGGCTTTCTGGTTTTCCCCCGGGTCAATCTATCCCATAGATATGCGGGCAATACCCGCATTACGCCGCCGACAATCCGCATCTGCCAGGGAATAATCACATATCGGGCTTTGCGGTCGATGACTCGGACCGCACGCCTCGCGAACTCTTCGGGCCTCAGCAGAAAAGGCATGGAATACGGGTTATGCCGGGTCAACGGCGTGTCGACATAGCCCGGCAATAAGCTGGTCACCGAGACCCCGGTTTTCTGCAATTCGACGCGCAGGCTTTCGCAATAGGCAATGGCCGCCGCCTTGCTCGCCGAATATGCGGCATGGCCTGGCAATCCACGAATACCGGCCACACTGCAGATACCCACCAGACGACCGCTGCCGCGCTGCACCATGGGCGCCACAAAGGGCTGAAAGCTCGCGGCCAGACCCATGGTGTTGCTCGCCAGCACCTGCTGCATGACGTCGAGGTCCTCGCGCAAGGATGTATCCACCCCCCAGCTGACGCCTGCGTTGGCGATCACGACATCGGGCAGGCCCTGACGCTCGAGGCAGGCATTTGCGGCGCTGCAGATGCTTTCGATGTCCGTGACATCTGCACCATAGACGGCGTAGCGGGATGTATCCATGCGCATGGACTGCGCCCATTGCTCCATGAGCCCCGCACGTCTGGCCACCAAGGCAACCGACCAGCCGAGCTGATAGTAGTGCCAGGCCAGGGCCTGGCCTATGCCGCTGGAGGCACCGGTGATGTAGACCAGTCCGGCTCCATGTCCTGCCATGGCTTATGGCTTCTGGCTGGGCTGGATGACCCCCTTGACCCGTCCCTGCATCTGCAGAATCTGATCAAGATGGCCGTACTGCATGCTGTCGCCCGTGAACTTGTCGTTGCCACGGGTCATGACGACCGGCTTGTCGGTACTGGCGCGCTCCTCATTGGGCCAGAGCTGCAGAAACTCGCTCTCCAGCTGCATGGCCGGCATCGCCTTCCGGGTCGCCGTGGCGGGCACCGGCTCACGCGTGATGACGGCTTGGCCAAACATCTGGATTTCCGAGCCATCGCCATTGCTCAGGGCCCGGTTGGAACGGCCAACGGTCTTGCGTCCGTCCGGTGTGAAGCTCAACATGCGTGCGTCGTGGACTTCCAGCGTGTCGGTATCGGGGAAATGCTCTCCTGTCGTGCCGTTCAAGCGGCTTTTGAGGCGACCCGATGACTCGAAATTCTTGATGACAAAGTCCTTGAGGAAATAGTCAGGATCGTGCCGCACGGTCTTCTCCGTGTCACTGGAGAGCGGCTTGGGCGCATTGCGCACCAGCCACCAGGTCCCCAATGCCAGCAGGCCCATGATGAGCACGGGCAGGTACATCGACGCCTTATCGCCGACACGGCGCCATTGCCCGCTCATGAGCCGTACCCCGCCAGCAGTGCGGCATAAGCACCATGGGCGGCCAGCAGCAGATCGCAGAGTTGCCGCACCGCCCCCTCCCCGCCATGCCGGGCAGTGACCCAGTCCGCCACCTGCAATACCTCGTCATGGGCGTTGGCCGGGGCGCAGGCAAAGCGGCTGCGACGCATGACGGGCAGATCGGGCCAGTCATCCCCCATGGCGGCCGCCTGCTCCCAGTGCAGGCCCAGCTCGGCCAGGATGGAGTCGGCGGCAGGCACCTTGTCCTCGGTGCCAAAGCGCGCATGCTCAATGCCCAGCTGCTTCAGGCGCAAACGCAGCGGTGCGGAGTCGCGCCCTGTGACCACGGCCGGCGTGATGCCGGCCTTTTGCAGCATTTTCAGGCCATGGCCATCCAGTGTGTGGAAACGCTTGAGGACTTCGCCCTCGCCCGAGAAGTAAAGACCGCCATCGGTCAGAACCCCATCCACGTCGAAGAAAACCACGCGGATTCCCTGGGCCTTGAGCAACAGCTGTGGGTCCCATTGCTGACACGGTGTCAGGGCAGCTCGGTTCATCAGATCACCTTGGCGCGCATCAGATCGCGGATATGCACCACCCCCTGCAGGCGCCGACCGTCGTCGGTCACCAGCACCGCAGTGATGCCATGCTCTTCCATCATGCGGGCCGCAGCAACCGCCAGCAGATCAGGCTTGATCGTCAGGGGCCTCGCGTGCATCACATCCCGGGCCCGGCGGCTGCGCAGATCCACGCCGGCTTCCACGCAGCGGCGCAGATCGCCGTCGGTGAAAATGCCTACCAGTTCACCGCAGGCGTTGACCACGGCGGAGCAGCCCAGTCCCTTGGCACTCATCTCGCGCATCAGCTCGACGCTGCCCACATCCTCGGCCACCTGGGGCACATCGGCACCGCGGCGCATGACATCGCGCACATGGGTCAGCAGGCGCCGACCCAGCGCTCCTCCGGGGTGCGAGCGCGCAAAGTCCTCGGCACCAAAGCCCCGCGCGTCGAGCAAGGCCACGGCCAGCGCATCCCCCATGGCCAGCTGGGCTGTCGTGCTCGCAGTGGGTGCCAGATTCAAAGGGCAGGCTTCCTTGTCGACACGTGTGTCCAGCACCCAGTCTGCATGCTTGGCCAGCGTCGAGTTCAGCCCGCCGGTCACGGCCACCAGCGGCACGCCCATGCGCTTGATGGCGGGCAGCACCCCGGTCAGTTCATCGGTCTCGCCGCTATTGGACAAGGCCAGTACCAGATCGTCCTGTGTCAGCATGCCCAGGTCGCCGTGGCTGGCCTCGGCCGGGTGCACGAAAAAGGCAGGAGTCCCGGTGGACGCCAGGGTTGCGGCCACCTTGCGGCCCACATGCCCGCTTTTGCCCATGCCCATGACCACCACCCGGCCGGGCAGCTGCAAGATGCGCTGCACCACGGCCGTGAATGCGCCATCGAGGCGCTCGGACATGGCATGCAGGGCGGCAGCCTCGATATCCAGGGCTTCGCGGGCCAGGTTCAAAGCTCGCGGTGCATCGATCAGAGGCAAATTGGCAGCATCAGAATTCATGCCCGGATTTTAGCCAGCCCCTGCCTGCAGAGCGACGCGCAACATCCCTTTTACCCGCATTGAGGGTCCGAGCCCCTAAACTGGCGGACATTCAAAGAACTCAGGCTGCCCATGCAATCGTCCACCAGCGTCAACGACTATCTGCGCGACCACATCCGCACCGTGCCCGACTGGCCGGCACCGGGCGTGCAGTTCCGCGACATCACGCCCCTGCTGCAGGATCCCAAGGTCTTTCGCGTCATGACCGATGCCTTTGTGCACCGTTACATGGATCCCAAGCTTCGTCCCGACGTGGTCGCTGGCCTGGATGCCCGCGGATTCATTCTGGGTGCCGTGATCGCACACGAGCTCAATGTCGGCTTTGTGCCCATCCGCAAAAAGGGCAAGCTGCCCTTCACCACGGTCGAAGAAACCTATGAGCTCGAATACGGCAGCGCCACCGTGGAGCTGCATACCGACGCCGTCAAACCGGGGGACCGGGTGCTGCTGATTGACGATCTGATTGCCACCGGCGGCACCATGATGGCCGGCAAGAAACTACTGGAAAAGCTGGGAGCGACCGTGGTGGAGGGAGCAGCGATCGTCGACCTGCCGGAACTGGGTGGCTCCAGGCATCTCAGGGACAGCGGCCTGCCGCTGTTTACTCTGGTGGACTTTGCCGGACACTGAAGCCGCGCTTCGCAGCGCCGCTCAGCGCAGCTCCCCGTACTGCGTCGCACCCAGGGAGCCCAGGCCGGACACGGCAAATTCGCCACCTTCCTCATGGCCGGAGCCGGGTCCCAGCAAGGGCGCCTGGCGGGAGGGTCGAGCGCTCCCAGCAGGGGATGCGGAGGCCATGGCCACGGCCTGCTTGAAAGCGTCCATCTCCTGCGCGTCAATGGGCTCGAAAGCGCGACCTGCAGGCGCAGCAGCGGCCAGCGGCGCCTGGCGCTGCGCATTCATCGGAGGGACAAGGCCGTCAAACTGGGTCTGCGCAAAATCAGGTGTCGCGGCGGTTTGCAGCTGCCCGTTCACACGCCAGTAAACGGCGTGAACCCCGGCATCCATGCGGGTTCTGGCCAATTCTGCAATCAAGGCCTCGATACGTCTTTGCTGCGAAGCATCTGCCGCATAGGCAGGCGCCAGATCCACCATCACGACAAAGCGCTGGCCGACGTTGTCCAGCGACAGCACCTTGAATTTGTAGCCGGCAGAGAGAATCCCGACCCGGACCATGGCTTCGCGCACGATGACGTACAGCTGCTCGCGTCTGGCAGAGCGCTCCCGGCGCTGCGACTGACGCGCCCCCGGATCATCCTCGTGGCGCGATGCTTGCGTGCCATGGTCGTGGCGAGGCGCGCGAGAAAACCATCGAAACAGGGACATGAGCAGACTCGATCAGGCAATATTTACAATAGGACACATTCTGCCCCCAGGTCTGAAGCAGCTCGTGACACGGGCTGAAATATTAGCCTTTGTCCGACGTGGATCAAGCGCCCAACCCGTCCGGAGCACAAAAAATCTTCACTCAGGTGCTGGCCACCCGGCGGCGACTGTCCCCCGCGCGGCGGGCCAGCACCTGGCCCGCCATGGTCAGCAGCGCCAGCGCCAGCGCAGGCTGGCGATTGGCCATCTCGGAATAACGCAGCGCTGTCAGACACCACAGACGGCTGGGCGCTGCGGCCTGAACCGTGGCCTTGCGGGGCCGATGGGCGAAGAAGGCACCTTCTCCCACGATTGCGCCAGGGCCGACCAGCGCCAGGCGGATCCTCTCCTTCGAATCCTGGTAATGCACGCTCAGCGAACCGTATTCCACCATGTACAGATTGCGGTCCAGCGCCCCTTCCGCAAACAGCACCTCGCTGGCCGCCAGGTTGATCGGCTGCAGATACGGCACCAGCAATTCCCATTGCGCGGCACTGAGCACGTTTTGGGCAGTATCGGTGGCGACCGAGGTTGTCATCGCCAGAATCAGCGCCGACAAGTCCTGAGGGGTGGAAGCGAACATAAGCAGTGAGTAGTACGGGAACGCCGCATGCCATCCGGGTGATCCACTCCGGATTCGCATCCCGGCCGCTCAGGGCAAAAGAAATGCATAGTGCGCCATGGTTCATCATCAACGCAGGCTGAATGCTAAGCGACTACTACAGTCCCGCCAATCACTTGCGCAGCTGAGTTACTTTTGCACACTCCAGAGATCCGTATCCGGATCTGCCCCAACAAAAAAGGATCGACTGGTCGATCCTTTTTTGGTAGCTGATACTGCCCTTCCTATGTAGGTGAGAGCCGTACTTCAATCCCATCAGCCGCGGGCGCGCTTTTCCAGGATTTCGAAGGCGGGCAGCTTCTTGCCTTCCAGCACTTCCAGGAAGGCTCCGCCGCCGGTGGAGATGTAGCCCACGTCCTTTTCAATGCCGTACTTGGCAATGGCGGCCAGGGTGTCGCCACCGCCGGCAATGCTGAACGCGGGAGACTCGGCAATCGCCTGGGCGATGACCTGGGTGCCATGGGCGAACTGGTCGAACTCGAAGACGCCCACGGGGCCGTTCCAGACGATGGTGCCGGCCTTCTTGAGCTGCTCGGCCAGCAGGGCTGCGGTTTCCGGGCCGATGTCCAGAATCATGTCGTCATCCGCGACCTCGGAGGCTTTCTTGACGGTGGCCACGGCGTCGGCTGCAAAGGTCTTGGCGGTCACCACGTCGGAAGGCACGGGTACATTCGCACCACGGGCAGCCATGGCGTCGATCACGGCCTTGGCATCGGCCACCAGATCGGGCTCGGCCAGGGACTTGCCGATCTTCAGGCCGGCAGCCAGCATGAAAGTGTTGGCAATGCCGCCGCCCACGATGAGCTGGTCCACCTTGTCGGCCAGGCTCTTGAGGATGGTCAGCTTGGTGGAGACCTTGGAGCCGGCCACAATGGCGGCCAGAGGGCGTGCAGGCGCGGCCAGGGCCTTGTTCAGCGCGTCGATCTCGGCCGACAGCAGAGGTCCGGCACAGGCGATGGGGGCGTATTCGGCGATGCCGTAGGTCGTGCCTTCGGCGCGGTGGGCGGTGCCAAAGGCGTCGTTCACAAAGATGTCGCAGAGCTTGGCCAGCTTCTGGGCCAGCTCGGGCTTGTTCTTCTTTTCGCCCACGTTGACACGGCAGTTCTCCAGCAGCACGACCTGGCCGTGAGCGATCTGCACACCGTCCACCCAGTTGGCCACCAGGGGCACATCGCGGCCCAGCAATTCGGACAGACGCCTGGCTACGGGGGCCAGCGAGTCCTGGGGCTGGAATTCACCTTCGGTGGGACGTCCCAGGTGGCTGGTGACCATCACGGCCGCACCGGCTTTCAGCGCCATCTCGATGGCCGGCACGGACGCACGCACACGCGTGTCTTCGGTGATCTCACCGGAGTCGTTCAGGGGCACGTTCAGGTCGGCACGGATGAAAACACGTTGACCCCGGGCCTTGCCCTGGGCGCACAGATCGGAGAAGCGGATGATGTTCATGCAGCAAAAAAGCGACTCCGAAAGTCGCCCATACAAAGGTTGGAAAACAAAAAATCTGCCAGCATTCTAGGGCGATCAACTCTTTCAGGCATCGCTTTTACATGCTTACTCGACTCAAAAACAGGAGCATCTTGCGCGCTCTGTAACTTGGTTTCAAGCCCTTTTTCCAGCAACCCATATGAAAACAGGAGCACTCAGCTCCTGTTTTTTCTGGTCTTGAGGCTACCAGCCCAGGCCGATATGCAGCGGCAGGTAAATCGCCATGCCCAGTGCGATGGTTCCGAGAATGCTGCGCTGGTAAAAAAAATACACCACAGAAGCGGCCAGGGCGGGCAGTCGCGCATCGGCCAGGCTGCCGATCAGCTGGCCGTTGCTCATCACGATCTCGGGAGCGATCACGGCGGCCAAGGCCGCCAGCGGCGCGTATTTGAGCCCGCGCTTGAGCCAGTTGGGCAGCGGCAGCTCACGCTCCGGAATCATGAAGAAGGCACGCGTGACCAGCGTGATGAGTGCCAGGCCGATGCAGGCGACGATGACCCAGAAGCTGCCCGTCATGACCGTTCCTCCTCCTGCGCGGCACCCGGCCGCTGTCCGGCCTGCTTTTGCAGTTGCTCGGTCATCAGGCCCGCGGCCACGGCCGCGGCGATCGCCACCAGGATATTGAGCTTGAGCGGCAGCGCAAAGGCCGCCACCGCAGCCGTGCAGGCCACGATGGAGGCCACCCAGGTTGCCCGGTCCTTGAGCATGGACAGCAGCACGCCCGCAAGCGCCAGCACACCCGCAAAGCCCAGACCCCAGGACAGAGGAATCTGGTCGGCCAGAAAAATACCCAGCGTGGACGGAATCTGCCAGGCCAGCCAGTTGGTCAGGGCCGCGCCCCAGAAATAGGGGACCTGCTCGGGCTGCGGTCTGGCCTCCGGGTAGCGGCGCATGAAGTTCACGAAAATCACATCGCCGCTGAAATAGGCGACGGCCAGGCGATGACGCAGGCTCAGATGGGCGAAGTAGCTGCGCCACATGCTGGACAGGATCACGAAACGCAGGTTCACGCAGATGGCGGTGAACCAGACCACCCACAGCGGCGCCCCCACGGCCATCAGCGGCAGCACGGCCAGCTGGGCGCTGCCCGCATAGACGCTCAAACCCATGAACAGCGCCAGAGGCACGGAAAGGCCGCTCTTGACCATGGCCACGCCGGTCACCAGCCCCCAGGCGGCAATGCCCAGGGCCGTGCCCCCCATCTCTTTGGAGCCGGCCCAGAAAAACGGATCCCTGACTATCGATTTCGCACGCTGACCCAGCGTGACCGCCATCTGCGTCATACCTCGCCTGCGCCCTCTCCCAGCTGCGCCCCTGCCGGCAGCTCGAAGCCGCGCAGAAAATCGCCGGCGGCCAGGCGCTTGCCGCCCGCGCGCTGCAACAGCGTCATGTTGAGCACGCCGCTGCCGCAGGCCACGCGCACCCCCTGAGCATCGGCCGACAACACCATGCCGGGCGCACCGGAGCCTGCCTCGGACCAGGCCTCCCAGACCTTGATGGCTTCGCCGCCCAGGCTGGTGGCGCCGCCCGGGAAGGGGTTGAAGGCACGCAGGCGCCGCGCAATGACATCGGCGCTTTCGCGCCAGTCGATCAGGCTCTCCGCCTTCTCGATCTTGTGGGCATAGGTCACGCCGGCGGCGGGCTGGGGCGTGCGCGGCAGGCTTCCGCAGGCCGCCATTTCCAGCGCTTCCACGATCAGGCGGCCTCCCAGCGCGGCCAGCTTGTCGTGCAGGCTGGCCGTGGTGTCCTCAGCGGCAATCGGCAGGCGTTCGATCACGCACATATCGCCAGTGTCCAGACCGGCATCCATCTGCATGATGGTGACGCCGGTCTCGGCGTCACCGGCCTCGATGGCGCGATGGATGGGCGCTGCACCGCGCCAGCGTGGCAGCAGGCTGGCATGGATGTTCAGGCAACCCAGGCGCGGCGTATCGAGTACCCATTGCGGCAGGATCAGGCCGTAGGCCGCCACCACCATCACATCGGCTTGAGCTGCATCAATCGCAGCCTTGGCTGCTGCAGCGTCTTCGGGATATTTGCCGTCCAGACGCAGGCTCAGCGGCTGGGCCACGGCAATGCCATGTTCGAGCGCACACTGTTTGACGGGAGAGGCTTGCAGCTTCATGCCGCGCCCGGCGGGGCGGTCCGGCTGGGTCAGCACCAGCGGAACTTCAAAACCTGCGGCCAGCAGACTCTCCAGGGCCACGCGCGCAAATTCGGGCGTGCCGGCAAAAATGACTTTCATGGGACTCACCAATTAAAAAGGCAGCCGTCGGCTGCCAGGCGCTCAACGGTGCGGCTCTCGCAGGTACATGCTCTCATCGGTGAACATGACCTTCTGCACCACACCTTGCGGATCTATGTGCACATGGGCACGACGGGCAAAGGTATTGTCCAGAAAACGATAGGTCCAGATGTCACCCTTGAAGCTGTAGACCTTCTCCACGATGGCTGGCGGGCCGAAGACGCGGTAGACGTCGTCGCGGGTATCCACGCCATTGCGCAGCGCAAAAAAGTGTGCCGTATCCAGCACCTGCTCCACACGCACCAGCTTGCGCTGGGCATCGAAATCCATGTGATAGACCTGCCGGCCAGCCGGCTGCTGGCTGTAGACGAGACGCTGTCCGCCGTCGGGCAAGTCCACGACCAGCGTGGGCTTGCCCATGCCTTTCTCCACGTCGGCCTGAGGCATGCCCGGCTTTTGCCACTGGGGCACCATGCAACCCGCCAGACCCGCTGCCAGCAGCGTTGCGGTCAACAGTGTTTGCAGGCGGGACAGGGGCATGGAAACTCCGATCAGGCCCGCTGGGCCTGCTTCTGGGCCTTGACCAGCTTGGTCTTGATGCGGTTGCGCTTCAGCGGCGAGAGGTACTCGACAAACACCTTGCCCAGCAGGTGATCCATCTCGTGCTGGATGCAGATGGCCAGCATGCCTTCGGCGTCGATCTCGCGGCTGTTGCCGTGTTCATCGAGGGCCTTGACCTTGACGGCAATGGAGCGTTCCACGCCGTCGTAGATGCCGGGCACGGACAGGCAGCCTTCTTCGCCCAGCTGCGTTTCCTCACTGGCCCAGAGGATCTCCGGATTGATCAGCGCCATGGGCTCGTTGCGCTCCTCGGACACGTCAATCACGATGACCCGCTCATGCACATCGATCTGTGTCGCCGCCAGGCCGATGCCCTGGGCGTCGTACATGGTCTCGAGCATGTCTTTCACCAGAGTCTGGATGCGCTCATCCACCTGCGCCACGGGCTTGGCGACCTTGTGAAGACGGGGATCGGGATAGCAGAGGATGGGAAGAATGGCCATGGTGTGTCGGTAAATCTGTCGTTATTGTCCCAACATTTGACGCCAAACGCTTGTCACGCCCTCAATAAACATTGATCTATCGAGGCCTTGCATCGAGAATTTCGACACATTTGCAAGACTTGTTGGCTGGCTATGCCAAGATCGGCCACAGTGCGGCGACGCGAGGGACGCTGCAGCAAACGAATCCCGCCAGAAGGAATTTCATGACCGCATTTGCCACTGCACGCGCCTTGAGCATCGGTGCCACATTGCTTGCAGCCCTGACTTCGGTCCACGCCCAGAGCTACCCTGTGACCGCCACCCAGCGCTCCACCGCACAGCAAGTCGCTCAGCAGGGCATCCCCGAGAACGAACTGGCCCCCAATGCTCCCGCGCAATATACCGTCAGGCGCGGCGACACGCTCTGGGGCATTTCTGGCCTGTATCTGCGCCAGCCCTGGCGCTGGCCCGAACTCTGGGGCATGAACCTCTCCAGCATCGCCAACCCGCATCTGATCTACCCCGGCCAGATGCTGTATCTGGTGCGCAGCAATGGCTATGCCCGTCTGTCGACCACGGCGCCCAACGGCGATCCCGACATGGTGCGCGTATCGCCGCAAACCCGTGAATCCTCCCTGAGCGACCTGGCCTTGCCCACGCTGCCGCCGCACCTGATCGAGCCTTTCCTGGCAGAGCCTCTGGTCGTGGACGATCAGGCCCTGGCACAGGCGCCGCGCATCATCGCCACGCAGGACAAGCGCGTGCTCATGGCCAACGGCGATCGCGCCTATGTGCGCAACTCCGGCGGTGCGTTGATCACCATCGGCAGGGACCAGCCCGCGAGCTACCGCATCTTCCGCGATGCCAGACCCCTCAAGGACCCCGTCACCGGGGAAATCCTGGGCTACGAAGCCAAGTATCTGGGCAGTGCCACCGTGGCACGCGGCGAGACCCTGCTGGAATCCGAGCCGGGCAAGCCCGTACAGACGGCACCCGGCACGGTGGACATCATCCGCTCCAAGCACGAAATTCGGGCCGGCGACCGTCTGCTGCCCTCCCCGCCGCAGCAATACCTGAGCTATGTGCCGCATGCCCCGCGCCATGCGGTGGATGCCGCCGTGGTCTCCATCTACGGCGATTCGGTGGGCTACAACGCGGCCCAGAATCAGGTCATTGCCATCAACAAGGGCACCCGGGACGGCATGGACATCGGCACTGTGCTGGAGCTCGTCAGCAAGGGCAATGTCATCGTGGACAAGACCAGCCCCGACCGTGACCGCGTGAAGCTGCCCGACGAGGCCAACGGCTATGCCATGGTCTTCAAGGTGTTTGACCGGGTTTCCTACGCGCTCATCACCACGGCCCAGCGCGGCGTGAATGTGGGCGACGGCCTGCAGTCGCCCCGCCCCTGACAGAGAGCCAGAGCATGGTGTCCGCCGCAACCCAAGACGCACACCATGCCGGCCCCGAGGTCCTGTCCTGGCTGCGCCTGTTGCTGACACCCGGCCTGGGGCGCACCACGGCACGCCGCCTGCTGGCAAGAGCCGGCAGCGCCGATGCGGTCTGGAGACTGCCGCGGCCCGTCTGGGCCGAATGCGCCACCCAGGCCCAGATCCAGGCCGGATCCAGGTTCCCCCCCGACTGGGAAAAACATTGCAGCGCTCTGGGTCGCTGGCTCGACTCTCCCGTGCCGGGGGTCCTGCACGCGGTGATCCACCTGGGCCACCCCCAATATCCGGACTGTCTGCTGCAGACCGAAGATCCGCCCCTGCTGCTGTTTGTCCAGGGCCCGGCGGCGTTGCTGGCATCCGCACAGCCCTGGATCCCCTACCCCGCCACCCTGGCCATGGTGGGCAGCCGCAATCCATCGGCCCAGGGCCTCATCCATGCACGCAGCATGGCGCAGGCACTGGCCGAACACGGGCTGTGCATTGTCTCGGGTCTGGCACGCGGCATCGATGCAGCAGCCCACGAGGGAGCGCTTCAAGCCCGCACAGGCGCGTCCCCCTGCACGATTGCCGTGGTCGGCACCGGACTGGATCAGGTCTACCCGCGCGCCCACGCCAGGCTCGCACAGCAAATTGCGCTCCACGGGCTGGTCATCGGCGAATACCCGCTGGGCAGGGGACCCCTGCCCCAGCATTTTCCGCAGCGCAACCGCATCATCTCGGGCCTGTCGCAAGGCACGCTGGTGGTAGAGGCCGCCCTGCAGTCGGGCTCGCTGATCACGGCCCGCCTGGCCAACGAACAGGGACGTGAAGTCTTCGCCATGCCCGGCTCCATCCACGCACCGCAGTCCAAGGGCTGCCATGCACTGATACGCCAGGGCGCCACGCTGGTGGAGACCGCCGACAACGTGCTCGAAGAGCTTCAGGGGCTGAAGCCCGTCTTGACGCAAGCTGAAAAATCGCAAGATGCTCTCAAAAACCATGCATCCGTCTCCGAACATCCGCTGCTGCAGGCACTGGGCCACGATCCGATGTCGCTGGAATCCTTGAGCGACCGCACGGGCTGGGATGCCGCACGTTTGCAGGCGCAGCTGATGGAGCTGGAGCTCGATGGCCAGATCGCGCGCCTGCCGGGCGGCCTGTACCAGCGACTCACGCGGGGCTGAAATACCCCGAAACGGACGCCCTGCACAAACAAGCACCCGGAAAGCGCCGCGCGCCTGCGCTGGTCAGCAGGCCAGCCTTTCCGGATTCGCCTGAATCTTCTGAAGCGCATCGCGCGTGGCGCGCACCGTCAGCGCCTCGGCGTCATGCACGGCCAGCAGGCCAGATTGCAGATAGGTGGCCATGCGCTGCGCCTGCAGCAGATAGCAATGGCCATCGAGCGAGGCGAACAGATGCAGGTGCCGGCGACGGCTGTGCCAGACATACTGCACCTGAACACGGCTGCCGTTGTGGTCCAGCGTGAACCAGCGCCCGCTTTCCAGCGACTGGGCCCACTCCAGCATGGCCGGCTCCACCGGGCTGTCCGTGTTGGCAATGACGTTCAGGTCGCCCGCATCGACGCCCAGCATCAGCTCTATGCTCTCGCTGGACAGCGGCAAATCGTCGAGCTTGCCGTCCTCGCTGATGTATTTTTCCAGCTCCGACAGACGCTTGGCCATGACCTCGATTCGCTCGGCCGGAATGGCCGCCGTCTTGGACATGAAGGCCTGGGCCAGCGTATCGGTCAGTATCTTGATCATGGCCGACTGCGCATCGCCCGTCACGCTCACCAGCTCCAGCCCTTCGCGCAGGGTCTGCAGCAAGGTCGGCAGCCCCTGGATGACACGCGCGCGCTCCTGGCGCGACGGCTTGGCACTGGCCGACCAGACCAGCTCGCTGGCCGCCTGCTTGAAGCGCATGGCCCGCGCATCCTTCGCCCCATAGCGCACGGTGGCCATGGCCAGCACGTCGGCCCAGGACTTGAAGAGGAAGTCCCGCACCTCTTCGCGCACCGGCATATCGCTGAGCATATTGCGCAGCTCGATGGTGTACTGGATGGCCAGCGTCTCCTTCTGCTCCACCTGCTGGGCCACGCTGGTGATCTTGGCCGTGGACCGGTTCTGGGCAAAATGCTTGGTGAGGAAGCTCTCGAACTCGCTGAGCACCAGGGCAAACACCTTCTGCCCGGTTTCGGGATATTGCTCTATCACCTGAACCACGCGGCGAATCTCCGTCTCCAGCGCATTGCCGTTGATGCTGCTGGCATCGAACCCCATCACGCAGGAGCCCATGCGGTCGATCAGCTTGCGCGCGGGGTGATGAAGGTCGCTGAAGAACTGCGGCTCGGCCAGGGCCACGCGCAACACAGGCACCTGCAGGCGCGCAAACCAGACACGAATGGACGGCGGCAAGCGGTCTTCCGAAAGAATGCTCTGGAACATCAGCGCCACCACCTCGATGGTCGCCTTCTCCCCCGTGGTCTGGGCCTTTTGCTTCCAGTCGGCAGAGCGTTCGCGCACGAGATTGACCAACTGGCCGATCGCTGCCGGACTGTAGTCCATGGCAGGCATGGCCAAGGCCGCACCGGCCGCGTCCGGATACCGGGACTGGAGCTCGGCCGCCATGAGCTGTTGCTGCTCCTGCAGCGCCTGCGCCAGGGCAGCCGATGCCGGAGGCATGGGAACAAGCGGTGCCCCAGGCATCAGTCCGGGAATGCCGACCGCCGGCTGGCTCAGCACCTGGCGCAGCTGGTTCATCGCATCCAGCGCTCGGTGGCGTGCCCGCGCCAGCATGCCCAGACCGGCGCTGGTGCCTGGCGGCAAGGACATTCCCGACTCCGACCCAAGGCCTGCCCCCATACCGGCGGGCATGAACTGCTGCATGGCCGAGCTGTTCCAGCCCGTCTCGGCGGCTTGGCCAAAGCCGCTACTGCCGCCCAGATGCATGGCACCTGTGGACGGGCCTCCCTCGGTACGCCTCACCCGCAACGGGGCATCCTGGGCCTTGCTGACGCCCTTGGCATCCAGCAGCTTGTGCAAGATGCCGTATTCGGACTCCATCAGCGGTGCCAGCGCATTCTGCATCGGCTCCATGACCCGCAGCAATTGCTTGCGCTCCAGGCCGCAGCTCAGCCATTGCTCCACCAGATGCAGGCAGATGGTCTCGACCCGGAACAGGTCCCGTGAAGCCATTTCCTGCCCCTCCAGCACCTGCATGCGCAGGCGCATGGCATCGAAGCCAGGCTGCAGTGTCTCCCCCATGGCCAGGGCCATGCGGGACGCCAGAATCTTGTTTTCGACGACATCGTCGCTGAGCAGCTCGAACGTCAGCGGGGCCGAGCCCGAGGCACTGCCCTCCCCTGTCCCGGAGGGTGGCTTGCGCGCTGCCTGTTGCAGGGCCGGCACGCACGCCTGCACCCAGGCGTCCTTGCGTTGCTGGAAGCCGATCCAGGCTTCGCGCCACTCCTGCATCTCCTTGGCCGTGGAAACGACGCCGGTCTGGTTGGCGAGAAATTCATCGAGCTGCTGGGCGACCCTGGGCAAGCCCTGGCAAATGCCATGGACCCAACGCAAGCGCGCCTGCCAGCCCAGCTGTTGCGGGGCCGCAGGCGCGGTGGAGGAAGACTGCGAGGGAGCCATTCCGTAAGTGTAAATCGGCCGAAGCGGTTTGCGCCGCAGCCCTGATCAAGGCTTCAGACCACGGCTCCGGCGTTGGGATCGTTGGGGTCTTGCGACCCTGGCTTGGTCGGAGCCTTGACCAGATCCTCGCGCTTGACGCCCAGCCACATGGCAATGGCAGCCGCCACGAACACCGAGGAATAGATACCGAACAAGATGCCGATCGTCAGCGCCAGCGCAAAGTAGTGCAGGCTGGGGCCGCCGAAGAAGAACATGGACAGCACCATGGCTTCGGTCGAGGCGTGGGTGATGATGGTGCGGCTCATGGTCGACGTGATGGCGTGGTCGATCACCTCGTGCGTGCTGAGCTTGCGGAACTTGCGGAAGGCTTCGCGGATACGGTCGAAGATCACCACGGACTCATTGACCGAGTAGCCCAGCACGGCCAGCACGCCCGCCAGCACGGAGAGCGAGAACTCCCACTGGAAGAAGGCGAAGAAGCCCAGGATGATGATCACGTCGTGCAAGTTGGCAATGATGGCGGCCACCCCGAACTTCCACTCGAAACGGAAGGCCAGATAGATGATGATGCCCAGCACCACCATGCCCAGTGCCATCAGGCCGTTGTGCATCAGCTCATCGCCCACCTGCGGGCCGACAAACTCGGTCCGGCGCAGCGTGACCTCGGCATCCTCGGACTTCAGCGCAGTGATCACCTGCTCGCTTTGCTGGGCCGTCGTCACGCCCTTTTGCACGGGCAGACGGATCATCACATCCCTGGATGTGCCGAAATTCTGCACGATCACGTCGGCATAGCCGAGCTTGGAAACGGTTTCACGCACCTTGCCGATGTCGGCTGGCTGGGTGTAGGCCACTTCCATGACCGTGCCGCCCGTGAACTCCACCGACAGATGCAGGCCGCGCGAGAACAGGAAAAAGACGGCCAGCGCAAAGGTGATGAAGGAGATCGCGTTGAAGACCAACGCGTACCTCATGAACGGAATGTCTTTTTTGATGCGGAAGAACTCCATGATCTTCCTCCTTAGTTGTTGCTGCCGCGACCGGCCACGGAACGAAGACCCTCACCCTCAGGCTTCCAGACCTGACCGATGGAGACGCTCTTGAGCTTCTTCTTGCCGCCATACCAGAGGTTGACCAGGCCGCGAGAGAAGAACACGGCCGAGAACATGCTGGTCAGAATGCCGATGCAGTGCACCACGGCAAAACCGCGCACCACGCCCGAACCGAAGGCCAGCAGGGCCAGGCCGGCGATCAGCGTGGTCACGTTGGAGTCCAGAATCGTGTGCCAGGCATTCTCGTAGCCGGCATGGATGGCCGCCTGGGGCGAGGCACCGGCACGCAGCTCTTCGCGGATGCGTTCGTTGATCAGCACGTTGGAGTCGATGGCAACGCCCAGCGCCAGCGCCATGGCAGCAATGCCGGGCAGGGTCAGCGTGGCTTGCAGCATGGACAAGATGGCCAACAGCAGCAGCACGTTCACCGACAGGGCAATCGTGGAGAACACGCCGAACAGCATGTAGTACATGCACATGAAGGCTGCAATCGCCACCATGCCCCAGACCACGGAGTGGATACCGCGGTTGATGTTGTCAGCACCCAGGCTCGGGCCGATGGTGTATTCCTCGATGATCTCCATGGGTGCGGCCAGCGAACCGGCGCGCAGCAGCAGCGAGGTGTCGTTGGCTTCCGCCGTGGTCATGCGTCCGGAGATCTGCACGCGGCCGCCACCGATCTCGCCACGGATCACGGGAGCCGTCACCACCTCGCCCTTGCCCTTTTCGAACAGGATGATGGCCATGCGCTTGCCCACGTTCTCGCGCGTCACGTCCTTGAAGATGCGCGCGCCCTTGGCGTCCAGCGTCAGGTTGACGGTGGGCTCCTGCGTCTGGCTGTCGAAGCCGGGCTGGGCGTCCGTCAGATTCTCGCCGGTCAGCGTCACCTGCTTTTGCACGATGATGCTCTGCCCGTTGCGGTCCAGATACTTCTCGGAGCCGAAGGGCACGGGGCCGGAGCCCATCTCGGCAGCACGCGCTTCGGTGGACTCGTCCACCATGCGCACTTCCAGCGTGGCGGTACGGCCCAGAATGTCCTTGGCCTTGGCCGTGTCCTGCACGCCGGGCAACTGCACCACGATGCGGTCCAGGCCCTGCTGCTGGATCACGGGCTCGGCCACGCCCAGCTCGTTGATGCGGTTGTGCAGCGTGACGATGTTCTGCTTGAGCGCCTGTTCCTGCACCTTGCGCAGCGCCTCGGGCTTGATCGAGGCCACCAGCCTGAAGCCGGAGCCATCCGGAGAAGAGGTCGCCGTCAGATCGGGAAACTGGTCCGCAATCAGGTTGCGCGCCGACGTCAGCGTGGCTTCGTCCCGCACGCGGATGGTGACGTTGTTGCCGTCGCGGCTGACACCGCCGTGGCGGATGTTCTTGTCACGCAAGGTGGAGCGCAGATCGCCCGCATAGCTCTCGGCCTTCTTGGTCAGGGCCGCCGCCATGTCCACCTGCAGCATGAAATGCACGCCGCCGCGCAGGTCCAGACCCAGATACATGGGCTTGGCACCAATGGCCGTGAGCCAGTCGGGCGAGCGCGACACCAGGTTCAGCGCCACGATGTAGGCGGGATCGGAGGGGTCGGCCACCAGGGCCTTCTGGATGACGTCCTTGGCCTTGAGCTGCTCGTCGGGCGTATCGAAGCGGGCGCGCACCGAAGTGCCCTCCAGCGACAGCGAAGTGGCTTTGACGCTGGCCGCGCTCAAGGCGGATTCCACCTTTTGCAGCACCGCGTTGTCCACCTTCACAGTGGACTTGGCCGAGGACACCTGCACCGCAGGCGCTTCACCAAAGAAATTGGGCAGGGTGTAGAGCACCCCCACCAGCAGCGCGATCACGATGATCGCGTACTTCCAGACCGGGTATCGGTTCATGATCGCGCTCTTTTTTTTACAGCAACGCACAACGGGTACGCACACTCTGTTCGAGCGCCGTACCCCTCAAAATCCACAGCGGACAGGCTTACTTGGCCGTGCCCTTGGGCAGCACTTGCACCACAGCCGAGCGCTGGATCTGGACTTCCACGCCGGAAGCCACTTCGATGTAGATGAATTGCTCGGCCATGCGGGTCACGGTGCCGATGATGCCGCCGGCGGTAGCCACTTCGTCACCCTTGGCCAGCGCGTCGATCATGGCGCGGTGTTCCTTCTGGCGCTTCATCTGGGGACGAATCATCACGAAGTACAGCACCACGAACATCAGCACCAGAGGCAGCATGCCGGTGAGCGAACCCATGAAGCCGCCTTCAGCAGCGGCGGCGGGAGCGGTCTGGGCGAAAGCAGAAGAAATGAACACGAAAAAGACTCCGAAAGAGTGGATTTGTCAGGAACAGGTCCCGGCAGGCGCACCGTTGCGCGTCCGACCAGGTCAGCGGGACATTGTATTCGGCTGGCTTGCGCCCGGCGTTGGCATGGGCAGCCGCACAGCACAGGCATTCCCTGATGCGATGGGGACCTCCCTTCCCACATCAACAAAGCCCGCAAAAAGCATAGCGGACAGCGCTTTTCCTGTATTGCTTTCTGACTGTTTTATATTTGAATATCAGCCAATTCAGGCGCTGGCAGCCGGCAACTCAGATGACCCGGCGCACATATCGCGCCTGCGGCCATGAATACAAAGGCCGGGTCACCCCGGCCTTGTTCTGATGCGCTTCGGCGCAATTAGTTCACTGCCGTCCGACGGGCCGCTGCGGCCGCAGGTGCCGCAGCACTGCTCCAGCGCGTCATCAGTGCCTGCCACTTGATGCGCGCGGCCGCCAGATGGCGTTCCTTCACGTGACCGTAGCCGCGAATGTCCTCGGGGATGGAGGCGATCTCCACGGCCAGCGCCAGCTTGTCGGCCGTCAGGCCCGTCAGCAGGGTGTCGATGCACTGCCGGTATTCGACGATCAGGGCACGCTCGGTACGGCGCTCCTCGGTGCGACCAAAGGGATCGAGCGCCGTACCGCGCAGTCCCTTCAGGCCGGCGAGCCAGCCCATGGCCTTGCGCATCCAGGGACCATAGGACTTCTTCAGCAGATGACCCTGCGCGTCCTTCTTCGCGAAGCCAGGAGGCGCCAGGTGGTGGACGACCTTGTAGTCGCCCTCGAACATGCCGCTGATCTTCTGGGTGAACGCCGCATCGGTGTGCAGACGCGCCACCTCGTACTCGTCCTTGTACGCCATCAGCTTGAACAGATAGCGCGCCACGGCCTGGGACAGCCGCGTGCCTTGCTGCAGCGGCTCTTCCACCGCGCGCACCTTGGCCACAAAGTCGCGGTACTGCCCGGCATAGGCCGCGTTCTGGTAGGCCGTGAGGAACTCCACACGCTTGTCCAGCATTTCCTCGAGCGAAGGCTTCTTGACGAACTGGATCACCTGCGAGGCCTGATACAGAGCGCGCACGGCCTCCAGATCATGGGCACAGCGGCGGCCCCACTCGAAGGCCTCCTGGTTGCGCGCCACCTGCACGCCGTTGAGCTCCATGGCGCGCATCAGCGAGGCATGGCTCAACGGCACCCGGCCCTTTTGCCAAGCGTAGCCCAGCATCATGGGGTTGGCGTAGATGCTGTCGCCCAGCAGGGCCGTGGAGGCCTTCTCGGCATCGAAGCTGCCCAGGGCGCCCTGGCCCACGGCCTCGGCCAGCACCGTGGCACAGCGCGCGGCAGGCGACTGCCAGTCGGGGTTGCCCACGAAGGTGGCCGTGGGCGCGGCATGGCTGTTGAGCGCCACATAGGTGCGCCCCGGCTGCATCACCGACAAGGTGGTGGGGGTGGCCGCCACGATGGGATCGCAGCCGATGACCAGGTCGGCCTTGGCCATGTCCACCTTGGTGGTGTAGATGGCATCGGCGCGGTTGGCAATCTGGATATGGCTCCAGGTGGAGCCGCCCTTCTGCGCCAGACCCGCCGCGTCCTGGGTAACCACGCCCTTGCCTTCCAGGTGCGCGGCCATGCCCAGCAGCGAGCCGATGGTGATCACGCCCGTGCCTCCGACACCGGCCACCACGATGCCCCAGGCCTGCTCGGCCACGGGCAGGACGGGCTCGGGAATATGGGGCAAGGCCTCCAGGCTGCCCTTCTTCTCCTGCCTGGGCTTCTTGAGCTGACCGCCCTCGACGGTGACGAAGCTGGGGCAGAAGCCCTTGACGCAGGAGTAGTCCTTGTTGCAGCTGTTCTGGTTGATGCGGCGCTTGCGGCCGAACTCCGTCTCCACGGGCTCCACCGACAGGCAGTTGGACTGCACCGAACAATCGCCACAGCCCTCGCAGACCAGCTCGTTGATGACCACGGTCTTGTCGGGCGTGCTCAGCGTGCCACGTTTGCGGCGGCGGCGCTTTTCGGTGGCGCAGGTCTGGTCGTAGATGATGGCCGTGCAGCCCTTGAGCTCGCGGAACTGGCGCTGGATCGCATCCAGTTCGTCGCGATGGTGGACGGTCACGCCTTCGCCCAGCTTCACGCCATCGTATTTCTCGGGTTCGTCGGTGACGATGACCAGTTTCTGCACGCCTTCGGAGAGCAGGCTGTTCATGATCTGCAGCACCGAATGGCCTTCGGGCCGCTCGCCCACGCGCTGGCCGCCCGTCATGGCCACGGCGTCGTTGTAGAGGACCTTGTAGGTGATGTTGGTGCCGGCCGCAATGCTCTGGCGGATCGCCAGCAGCCCGCTGTGGAAGTAGGTGCCGTCGCCCAGATTGGCGAAAACATGGGCCTCCTGGGTGAAAGGTGCCTGGCCGACCCAGGTCACGCCTTCTCCGCCCATCTGTGTGAAGGTGCTGGTGCGGCGGTCGGGCATCCAGGTGGTCATGTAATGGCAGCCGATGCCGGCCACGGCGCGCGAGCCTTCAGGCACGCGTGTCGAGGTGTTGTGCGGGCAGCCGCTGCAGAACCAGGGCGTGCGGTCGCCGGTCGAGACTTCCTTGGCCGCCTTGATCGCCGCTTCGCGGGCGTCGAGCACGGCCAGACGCTGCTGCATGCGCGTCTGCACATGTTCGGGCACTCCCAGCTTCTTCAGGCGCTGGGCAATGGCGCGCGCAATGATGGCGGGGGTCAGATCGGCCGTGGGACGCAGCAGCCAGTCGGTGCTGGGATTGGGCAGCGACCATTCGCCGCCATGCTCGTCGCTGAACTTGCCCACCACGTTGGGGCGCACATCGTCGCGCCAGTTGTAGAGCTCTTCCTTGATCTGGTATTCGATAACCTGGCGCTTTTCCTCGACCACCAGAATCTCCTGCAGGCCGCGGGCGAAATCGCGCGTGATGGTGGCCTCCAGCGGCCAGACCACATTCACCTTGTGCAGCCGGATGCCCAGCTGGTGGCAGGTGTCCTCGTCCAGCCCCAGGTCGGCCATGGCCTGGCGCGTGTCGTTATAGGCCTTGCCGCTGGCGATGATGCCGAAGCGGTCGTTGGGGCCCTCGATCACGTTGTGGTTGAGCTTGTTGGCGCGCACATAGGCCAGGGCCGCATACCACTTGTAGTTCATCAGCCGCGCTTCCTGCTCCAGCGGCGGATCGGGCCAGCGGATATGCAGACCGCCGTCCGGCATCTGAAAGTCTTCGGGCAGGATGATGTTGACGCGATCCGGATCCACCAGGACCGATGAGGAGGACTCCACCACCTCCTGGATCGTCTTCATGCCCGACCACAGGCCCGAGAAACGGCTCATCGCAAAGGCATGCAGGCCCATGTCCAGGATGTCCTGCACATTGCTGGGGAAGAACACCGGCGTGCCGCAGGCCTTGAAGATGTGGTCGCTCTGGTGCGCGGCCGTGGAGGACTTGCTGATGTGGTCGTCACCCGCGATCGCGATCACGCCGCCATGCCTGGCGGTGCCCGCCATGTTGGCGTGCTTGAACACGTCGGAGCAGCGGTCCACGCCCGGCCCCTTGCCATACCAGATGCCGAAGACACCGTCGAACTTCTTGGTTTCGGGATAGAGATCGAGCTGCTGCGTACCCCAGACGGCCGTGGCGCCCAGCTCTTCGTTCACGCCGGGCTGAAAGACGATGTGATTCGCCTCCATATGCTTTTTGGCGGCCCAAAGCGACTGGTCGTAGGTGCCCAGAGGCGAGCCGCGATAGCCGCTGATGAAGCCCGCGGTATTGAGCCCGGCCTGCGCATCGCGCAGCCGCTGCAGCATGGGCAGGCGGACCAGCGCCTGTACGCCGCTCATAAAGGCGCGGCCGCGGGCCAGCGAATATTTGTCGTCCAGAGTCACAGACTCCAGGGCACGACGGACTTCATCGGGCAAAGGGGCATTCATGGCTTGTCTCCATGTGGGTGACCACCCGTGGCAGCTGTTGGCTACCAGAGCAGCATATGGCTTTGGGCATTCCTGCGCCAGAGGCACGGAACGCAAGTTGTTTGAGCAAAGTTTAAGCAAAACACCCCGCATAGAGCTTTCTTTTTATTGCCGGGATTAACCTAGTTTTTGAAAGAATCTTGCTGTAAATTGCAGCTCATGAACCAACTTGATCGCTTTGACTGGGCCATCCTGAACGAGCTGCAAATGGACGGCCGCCTCACCAACGCCGAACTGGCCCAGCGCGTCGGCCTGTCCGCCGCCCCCTGCTGGCGGCGCGTGCGCGCGCTGGAGGAGTCGGGCTACATCACCGGCTATCACGCCACGCTGGACCGCCACAAGCTGGGCCTGGGCGTGCTGGCCTTTGTGCGCGTGGACGCTGCACAGAACACGGCCGACATCACGCTGCGCATGGAGGAAGCCATCCGCCTGCTGCCCGAGGTCACCACCTGCCACTACATCAGCGGCGCGGGGACCTTCGAGCTGCAGGTCGTTGCCAGGGATCTGGAGAGCTTTTCCGGCTTTGTGCGCAATGTGCTGCTGCGCCTGCCCAATGTCAAAGACGTGCACACGATTTTTTCGCTGGGCGAGGTCAAGTCCAGCAGCGCCCTGCCGCTGCCCAGTACGCTGACTCAGGCCTGAGTGCGGCGCGCGACGCAGCGGCTTCTATCAAAAGTGAAGCATGCACCGATTGATGGACCGGCAACAGGCGGCTGAAGAAGATTGAAATGTCTTCGTATCTTGCGCATGACGCTATCTTCTATGTAGCACCCATCGCAGATCTGGCTGTCCGCGCCAGGCCGGGCAGGTTTGAGAAACTACGTATTTGTCAGCGCAACTTTCCTGCTCCAGAATCGTGCCCCATGGCCCACGACGATTCCGCAGAACGCGCTTCACCCCATCCCCCATATTCAGAGTCTGGCCAGGTCCCTGCGGGCAAGCTGCTGGAAGATCCCTCGGCCATGCATGCCGCCAACGCGCCGCCGACCGCGCCTCCGGGCGTCTGGACTCCGCTGGCCACGCCCACCTTCCGCATGCTGTGGATGATCTGGATGACGGCCAATATCTGCATGTGGATGAACGATGTGGCGGCGGCCTGGCTGATGACATCGCTGACCACATCGCCCGTGCTGGTGGCGCTGGTGCAGTCGGCCTCCACCTTGCCGGTGTTCTTTCTGGCCCTGCCCAGCGGCGCGCTGGCCGATATCCTGGACCGGCGCCGCTATTTCATCGTCACCCAGTTCTGGGTGGCTGCCGTGGCGCTGCTGCTGTGTCTGGCCGTGCTCTCCGGGCAGCTGACACCCTATCTGCTGCTGGCTCTGGTGTTTGCCAACGGCATCGGCCTGGCCATGCGCTGGCCGGTGTTCTCCGCGCTGATCCCCGAACTGGTGCCCAAGCACCACCTGCCTTTTGCCATGGCGCTCAACGGCGTGGCCATGAATGCCTCGCGCATCATCGGCCCGCTGGTGGCCGGGGCCCTGATTGCGAGCCTGGGCAGCGCCTGGGTGTTTGTGCTCAATGCCGTGCTGTCCGTCGTCTCCGGCTTTGTGCTGCTGCGCTGGAAGCGCCAGCAGCCCGCCAACCCGCTGGGCCGCGAACGCCTGGGCTCGGCCATGCGCGTGGGCCTGCAGTTCATCCAGGAATCGCCGCGCATGCATGCCGTGCTGCTGCGCACTGTCTGCTACTTTCTGCAGGCCGCCGCCATCATGGCGCTGCTGCCGTTGACGGCCCAGCGCCTGGACCACGGCACGGCCAGCAGCGGCAGCGCCGGTACCTTCACGCTGCTGCTCGCGTCGATGGGCGCAGGGGCCATCCTGGGCGCCATGCTGCTGCCGCGCATACGACAAATGCTGTCGGGCGAGCGCACGGTGCTGGCCGGCGTGGCCACGCAAAGCCTTGCCACGCTGACCGTGGCCTTCGCCCCCCATATCGCGGTGGCCGTGCCGGGCATGATGCTCTCGGGCCTGGCCCTGCTGGCCACGGCCAACACGCTGGGCGTGGCCGCGCAGATGGCCCTGCCCAACTGGGTGCGGGCACGCGGCATGTCCGTCTACCAGATGTCCATCATGGGCAGCACGGCCATCGGTGCCGCCATCTGGGGCAAGATCGCCAGCCTGGGGTCGGTGCAGATCAGCATGGCGGTGGCCGCCGTCAGCGGGCTGACGGCCCTGCTCATCGTGCAGCGCCTGAACCCGGACCGCGACATCGAGGAGGACCTCAGCCCCTCACGCGCCTTCACGCCGCCGACGGCCGCACAGCCGCCAGAAGCCGGCCGCGTGGTGGTGACCATCGAATACCTGATCGACCCGGCCAGGGCCGCTGCCTTCCGCGATCTGATGCAGCTGAGCCGGCGCAGCCGCCTGCGCCAGGGTGCGCTGTCCTGGAGCCTGCTGCACAGCATGAGCCAGCCCGAGCGCTTTGTGGAGCAGATCACCGACGAGTCCTGGACCGAGCATCTGCGCCGCTTCGAGCGCGTGACGGCCGCCGACGTGGCCTTGCGCGACCGCAAGCTGAGCTTTCACAGGGGCAAGGAGCCTCCCGTGGTGCAGCGCTACTTCACCGATGCACTGTAGAAAAGGGCGGATCGCTCCTGATGCGGCAATCAGCGCAGATGCGGTGCCGACCCCGCCAGTGCCTTGGGCCAGAAGGCCCAGAGCTTGAGCGGCTGCTTGATGCGCCCCGCCACATCGCCGGCCTCGGCCCCCCAGCCCATGAAATAGTCGGCGCGCACAGCCCCCAGAATGGCACTGCCCGTATCCTGCGCAAACACCAGACGGTTGAGCGCCACCGTAGGTCCGGGCGTGGACAGCCAGACCGGCGTGCCATAGGGAATGCTGTTGCGATCCACGGCAATCGAGCGACCAGGCGTCAGCGCCACGCCCTGTGCCCCCTTGGGGCCGAACTGGGCATCGAAGTCATTGAGTGCCTCCTCGCGGAAGAACACATAGCGAGGATTGCTCCACAGCATTTCGTTGACACGCGACGGATTGGCGGCAATCCAGGCACTGATGCCGGGCCAGGTGGCGTCGCGCACCAGGTTCTGGTCGAGCAGCCAGCGGCCCACGCTCTTGTAGGGCTGATCGTTCGTACCGGCATAGGCCACGCGGATCATGCGCTGGCGCCCGTCGGGCTCGGTCAGCATCAGCCGGCCCGAGCCCTGGATATGCAGCACCAGCATGTCCACCGGGTCGCGCAGCCAGGCGATGGCGCGTCCGGCCAGGGCAGCCTGCGCCTCGGGATTGGTGTCGATCTGCTGGCGCGTGAACCAGGGCTTGCGCTTGCCGAAGCCCAGCGGGATCTGATAGATGGGAACGTTGAAGCCGTTGCCCTGTACCCGGCGCGCCTCGTACAAGGGCTCGTAATAGGCGGTCAGCATGCCGTCCGGGCTGCCCGTGGTCGCTTCGATGCGATAGGGCTGCAACGTATTCATCATCCAGCTGCGCTGTTCGTCTTCCGAGGCGATGCTCAACCTGCGCACCTCGCCACACAGATTGGCAAACACGGTGCTGGGGCGCTCGCAGTTCTTGATCCAGGCGTTCCAGGCCTCGTTCAGGGAATCCTGTGGCACGCCGGGCAGCTCGCCCCAGTCCACGGCCACCCAGCGGCTTTTTGTCGGTACATTGGCAGTGAACGGCGGCTTGGCTGCGGAGGCCGGCCCGCCATGCGGAGCCATCTCGGGCACCGGAGCCGGGTCGTTTTGCTGCTTGGTGGTGGTGCAGGCCACCAGGGTTCCTACAATCAGCGCCAGTGAGAAGCGGCGCAGGAGATGGAAATTCATGGGTCTGATTTTGCTTGAAGCACTGCTGGCATTGGCCATTTTGGTCGCTATTGTGTGGTGGACCATGTTCTCGGGTCGGAAAAAGGGTGAGTTGCCGGCCCCGGCCGAGCCGGCCAGGAGCGAAAAAGCACCTGCAGGCCCCGGGCAGGGTGGCCCCGATCAAGCTTAGCCCATGGCACTGCAAGCCTTGCAGCGCGGCCCGATTGTGACAATCTTTTGCATCAGAAACCGCGCGCTGGCCCGCGTCCTACTTTTTTTACCTTCTCTTGGCGCTACGCTCGTAGCCCTGCAGCTTCCGGCGAAGCTGGTTTGCCACCCCCTGTGGGTCGTTCCTCGAAATAAGGAGTTTTCTATGCGCAAGCAAATGGCTGTCACGGCCGCTCTGGCCTCTGCTCTGTTGATCACCGGCTGTGCCAATACCGGCGGCATGTCGGACACCACGCGTCGCACCGCCACCGGCGCAGGCGTGGGCGCGCTGGGCGGCGCTGCCATCGGTGCACTGACCGGTCACAACGCCGGCACGGGTGCCCTGATCGGCGCTGGCGTAGGTGCCCTGGGCACCTATATCTGGTCGCAGAACCTCGAGAAGCAAAAGCGTGAAATGGAAGCCGCGACCCAGGGCACAGGCGTGGGCGTGACACAGACCGCAGACAACCAGCTCAAGCTGGACATCCCCAGCGATATTTCGTTCGACACCGGCCGCGCCGACATCAAGGGCAACTTCGCCCCCATCCTCGATCGCTTTGCGGAAGGTCTGCGCAACAACCCCAATGCAGAAGTGCGCATCATCGGCCACACCGACAGCACCGGCTCCGATGCCATCAACAACCCCCTGTCGCTGCAGCGCGCCGAGAGCACCCGCAACTATCTGACGGCACGTGGCGTCAACGGTGCCCGCATCCAGGTACAGGGCATGGGCTCGCACCAGCCCGTGGCGTCCAATGCCACCAACGAAGGCCGTGCGCGCAACCGCCGTGTGGAAATCTTCGTGGGTGAGCGCGCTCCTCAATAAGCCGGATACCGGCGCGCAGAAAAGCCCCGCATGCGGGGCTTTTTCCGTGGCGATTCGCAGACTGCGGCTCAGGCGTTGCGCAGCAGATTGGCCAGTTCCACGGCCGACTTGACCTGCATCTTGTCGAAAACCCGCGCCCGGTGCACTTCCACGGTGCGCACGCTGATGTCCAGCTGATCGGCAATCAGCTTGTTCGGCACGCCCTCGACAACCAGCTTCATCACGTCTTTTTCACGATCGGTCAGCTCGTCGAGACGGCTGCGCACCTCCTCGCGCGCCTGCAGCGCGGCCAGATGCTCGGCGGACAGCGCCAGCGCCTGTTCCACCCGGTCCACCAGCGCGTTGTCGGAAAACGGCTTCTCGCAGAAATCGAAGGCCCCGCGCTTGACCGTGTCCACGGCCGTGGGCACGTCGGCATGGCCGGTCAGAAAGATCACGGGCATGGCCTCGATCTGGCCGCGCTCCAGCATGCGGTTGAACAGCGACAGGCCGCTCATGCCGGTCATGCGCATATCGAGCAGCAGGCAGCTGGGGCGACGCGTCACGGGGCTGGTCTGCAGAACGGCCTGCTCGAATTCCTCGGCGTTGCGATAGCACTCGCTCAGCAATCTGCGCGAACGCAGCAGCCATGCCAATGCCTCTCGGACATCGGCATCGTCGTCCACCACGTAGACGGTAGCGTCGGTTACAGGTTCCATGAAGCCTAGTTCTCTCAGGGTTCCCCATGGGCCGGCAGCGTGAAGACAAACTCCGTGCCCTGCGGGAGGTGCGGGCGGTGATCAAGATGACCACCATGTTGCTCCACCACCGTGCGGCACAGGCTCAGGCCCAGGCCCATGCCTTCGGTACGGGTGGTGAAGAAGGGGGTGAACAGCTGCTCGGCGACTTCCGCAGAAATGCCGGCGCCGCAGTCCATGACGGAAAATTCTACCCAACGCGCGCCAAGACCGTCAGAACGGCGCCTGACCGCCAGGGTCAGCACCCTTTCCTTGAGTTCGGGCTGATCCATGGCCTGCATGCCGTTGCGCGCCAGATTGAGCAGCACCTGCTCGACCATGGTGGCATCGCAGAGCACCGTCGGCAGATCCGCGGGCAGATCCAGCTGCACCGTCGCATTGAGCTTGTGGGCCTGCAGATAGACCAGGGGCATGACGGCATCGATCAGCTCCGCAGGCTGCACCACCTGTCTGGACTTGTCGCGCCGGCGCACGAAATCGCGCACGCTCTTGATGACCTTGCCCGCGCGATCGGCCTGAAAGCTGATGCGCTCCAGCGCCATGCGCAAATCCTGCAGATGCGATCCATCGGGGTCAGGTTCATGCGCCAGCAGATTGAGCGAGCCCGTGGCATAGCTGGAGATGGCTGCCAGCGGCTGCGTCAGCTCATGGCTGAGCATGGAGGCCATCTCGCCTACCGTCGCCAGGCGTGCGGTGGCCTGCAGGCGCTCCAGCGACGCACGCGACATCTCCTCCATGCGGCGCTGCTCGCTGATGTCGATGAAGGCACTCATCCAGCCCGTGTGCTGGCCCTGTGCGGTGATCAGCGGCGCCTCGAAGATCAGCACCGGAAAGCGCGAGCCGTCCTTGCGCATGAACACGCTCTCGTGGCCCTGGCGCGGCGTGGGCAGCAGGCCGGCCAGACGCTGATCGCGCCGACTCACATATTCCTGGGCCAGTTCGGGCGGCCAGTAAGGTGCCACATTGAGGCCCAGCAGCTCCTGCGCGCTGAAGCCCACCATATTGCAGAAGGCCGGGTTCACATAGGTGATGCGCCCCTGGAGATCGCGGGCACGCATGCCCGTGACCAGGGAATCTTCCATGGCCTTGCGAAAGGCCAGCGCATCGCCCAGGTCGCGCTCCGCGCGCAGGCGTCGGCGGTTGTCGCGCACCAGCACCACCACCACGGTCACCAGCGCGATCGACATGCCGGTCACCAGCGCCGTCATCACATTGGGAAAGACGCTGGGCGCGTGATGCCAGCTGTCCATGCGCAGCACCAGGGTGTTGCCGGGCAGGTCCAGCAGCTGCTGGGCCGTGAACATGCGCGAGCCGCGCCAGGCCGCCCCCACCATGGCCAGACGCGTGCCGTCAGGCTCGGTGAACGACACCTCCTGGGTGCGCGGCAGGGACTTGCCCACCTGGGCCATCAGAATGCCCTGCAGGCTGTAAGTGCCCAGCACATAGCCCACCACATGGCCGTTCTCCGTCAGCGGCATGCAGACCTGCATGGTCTCGGTGCCCAGGCCCTCACCGAGCAGCTGGAAGCGACTGGGTGAATACGACGGACCGTTGACGCGCCTGGCCTGGGTACAGGTCAGAGCCTCGCCCGAATGCAGCTCGGGCAAATGGCTTTCGTCTTCGACCAGCAGGGTGCGGTAAGGGGTCTCGGCATGCTCGATGAGGCGCATGTTTTCGCCCCGCCATTCGATGCGCATCAGGTCACGGCGCTGCTGCAGCAACGTGGCCGCATGCTCGCGCCATACGGCGTGCTTTCCGCTGTAGGCGCTCAACGCCAGCAGGTCCTGGAGATTGCGGCCCAGCGCCGCCCGGATATCGCCGACGGCATTGGCCGTATCGCGCTCCAGCTTCTCCTGGACCTGGGAGGCTTCATAGCGTCCTGCCAGCCAGACCATGGTGACCAGCATGCTGACCACGAGTGCCACCAGCAAGGTCCATAGCGACCAGCGCTTCCAGGCCATGCGCCAGCGCCGCCAGGGCCAATGGGCGGGGTGGTCCTCGGGCAGTTCGTCCAGAGCCGTATTCAGCGGTTCAGTCACAGCACACGATGGGTCAAGGCCGGCAATTGCTGGCGCACCTGCAGCAGGCGGTCACGGTTGAGCTCTCCGGCGACCACACCGGCGCCGCTGGCCTGCAGGCCCTGCACCTCCCCCCAGGGATCGATCAGCAGGCTGTGCCCCCAGGTGCGGCGACCGTTTTCATGCACGCCGCCCTGGCCGGGTGCCAGCACATAGGCCAGGTTCTCGATGGCCCGCGCCCGCAGCAATACCTCCCAGTGCGCCTGGCCCGTGGTGTAGGTGAAGGCGCTGGGCACCAGCAGCAGATCGGCCCCCTGCGCGCTGAGCGCGCGGTACAGCTCCGGAAAGCGAAGGTCGTAGCAGACGCTCAGACCCAGACGCCAGCTGCCGCCGTCCCTGGCCTGTATGTCGCAGACCACGGGCTGGCGGCCCGCCTGCACCACGGCGGCCTCGGTGTAGCTCTCGCGCCCGTTGTCGAACTGAAAGAGATGGATCTTGTCGTAGCGGGCCACGCATTCGCCGTCGGGGGAATAGACCAGGCTGGTGTTGAGCACATGGCTGTCATCAGCCGCCTGAAGCGGCAGCGTGCCAGCCACCACCCACAGCTGGAGCTGCCTGGCGGCGGCAGCCATGAAATCCTGGATCGGCCCCTGGCCAAAGGCCTCCCGGTAGGCCAGCTTGTCGGTGTCCCTGGCGCCCATGGCGCAGAAATACTCGGGCAGCACGACCAGTTCCGCGCCCAGGGCGGCAGCCTGCTGCATCAGGCTGCGCGCCTGCGCCAGGTTGGCGGCGACATCCTGACCCGAGACCATTTGCAGAGCGGCAATCTTCATGGCTTCTCCTGTGAGCCTGGGACGACAGCGGGCGGCTTGCCGGCCTCGTCGCCGCCGGCCTTGGGCACGCTGCGTCTGGGCAGCTCGGTCACCTGCGGGTCTTCCCAGCTGCCGTGGATATGGAACTCCTTGGTCGTGGCTGCGATCAGCGGACCACGCAAGATCATCTGGGCCAGAAAGCTGCTCAGCCCCACCACGGGGTTGATGGCCGTGGCGACCAGGGAGGCGGACAGGGCGTTGATCTCCGGCACCACCACCACATGCAGGTCCTGGGTTTCCTTGTCGATGTCGGCAGAGCCCTCCATCAGCACGGCCGCATTCACGCCCTTCATCTGCATATTATTCGTCTTGGCAATGCCGCGCTCTATGGTGACATCGCCGCGCATGAAGTCGAACGAGAAGCCGTTGCGGAATACGTCGCGGAAGTCCAGTGTCAAGCGCCTGGGCAGGGACTGCAGGCTGAGCACGCCCAGCAGCTTGGCCAGGCCCGGCTCGGCCTTGAGAAACTGGCCTTTCTGCACTTCCAGGTGCACGGTGCCGGACATGGTCTTGAACCCCGGCGTCACGGGCGATCCGGTCCAGCCGATCTCCCCTTGCAGCTCGCCCTGTCCATTGGCGACCACACCGGGCATGTCAAAGCGATTGAGCAGCTTGCCCACATCGCGCAGGTGGAGCTGGAACTGCATCTGTGTCTGGCCCGGGTGCTTCGGGTCGCCGGAGCGCAGCGCCCAGGAGCCCTGCGCCGTCAAGGTCGCCTCGGGGGTGCTGATATTGAAGCGCGACAGCTGCCATTCGCGCTTGCCCACGCCGAGAGACAGCCCGTGATTGCGCGCCACCACATCCAGCTTGCCCAGCGAACGCTTGCCCAGCTGGAAGTCGTCCACGCTGACCTGCAGGGCCGGCAGCTCGCGCAAATCGCTGCTCTGGGCGGCCGCCGCCTCTACGCCCTCGTCCGGGCCGTCGGGAATGCTCAGACGCGAGAGCCTGGCGATGACCAGACCGCCCGGCTCCTGCGCACTGGCCTCGCGATACTCGACGCGACCGGCCAGCTCGCGCGCCTGGATCTGGCTGGTCCAGACCTTGTTGGCATGGCCAAGCTGCAGGGAGACGTCATGCAGCGATCGGCCATGGAGCTTGACTTCGCGCGCCTTGAGCGCCAGCTGCTGTGGCACGAACTGGCGCCAGCTCTCTTCCTCGGTACCGGGGCCATCGGCCGCGCCCCCCGGACCCTCGGGCCACAGTCGGCTCCAGGCATCCAGATCCAGCACCGGCAGCTGCACCCTGGCCTGCAGGCCCGCAGGTGGCAACGCGGCCTCCGCCTTGCCCGACTCCACCAGCTCCAGGCTGCCTCGCGTGATGCGGGCCTGCGCCCCGCCGATATCGCGCTCCACCAGGGCTGCGGCCTGGCTGCCCCATTGCACGCTGAGCTGATCGGTCAGCGGCCTGACCACGGCGGGCACGGTGCGGTTGACGCGCAAGGCCAGGGAGCTGTCGGCCGCCTTGCCCAAAGGGGCTGGCAGCATGACCGCCATGCCCTGCAGCTCGGACTGCAGACTGATTTCCGGCACGCTGTGCAATACCTTGATCTGCAGGCCATAGCGTGCCTGGCCCTGCAGATGCCTGCCCAGGGCCGCCAGCTCGGTCATCTCCCTGGCGTCACGCAGGCCCTGGGCTGTGGCAACGCCGTCCACACGCAGCAGAACCGGGGCGGCGGCATCGGCACCGGGCTTCATGCCGCCCTCGATGCGCACGTCGCCACCCAGTGCCTTGGCCTGCACGCCCGACAGCTGAAACCCGGCCTCCGAGAACTGCACATTGCCGCGCAACTGGCTGAGCGCGGGCACCTCGGGCATCAGTTGCAGTGTATTGCCGGCCAGCGCCACTTCGCCCTGCACCTTGCTGCGCTCCATGTGCAGGGTGGGCAGATGCAGCTTGAGGCTGAGCTTGGCATTGCCGGTGGCGCGGCTGCTATCCAGAACATGGGCAGTCAGCGCAGACAGGGCGGAGCCCTGAACCAGGTTCAGCATGTCGCCCAGGGCGCCATGGGCCTTGGCGTGCACCTCCACCTCGGTCTGGTTCCAGTCGGCCACACCCGCCTGCGCTTCATCGACCACGATGGCGGTATGGCCCAGAAAGCCCTTGGCCTTGCGCACCTGCATGGCGTTGCGCTCGAACACCAGCTCGCCCGACAGCCTGGTCAGTGGCGGCCAGGGCTTCTCGCCGGGGCCGAGCAGATATCCGGGCACGAACTGGTAGTTCACGTCGTGCACCTGGGCGCTGATGTGGAACTCGCCCTTGCCCGGTTTTTCAAATGGCACATGCTCGAGTTCGCCCTTGACGCGGAAGTTCACGGCACTGGCCTGACCCGTGGTGATGGCCTCGCGCACATAGCGCAGCGCATCGCTGCCCAGATCCAGGGGCAGATAGCGATAAATGCGTTCACCCTTGGCGCGGCTGAGCTGCCCTTGCAGATCCAGCAGCCCCGGAAAGCGCGGCTGTTCCTTGCTGCCCTGGCCGGACTGCCAGCTGGCCTGGGCCTGGCCGGCCGTGTCCTCATTGGCGAAACGCAGCCTAGGAACCTGCACCTTGATGGTCCGCCCCTTGTCCAGCAATTGCCAGCGTACCAGGCTGTCGAACTGATCGAATGGGATGTCGGGGTCCTCGAACACCCCGGGGAAGCTCAGCATGGCCGGCGTTGCACCAGGCGTCTTGGTCAGCATGGCCTCGCCGCTGTCCTGGTCCAGGCTGAACTTGCCGCTCAGGCCCCGAACACCAGGAATGCCTATGCTGTGCGGCCCCTCCTGAGAGGCCTGGGAACGCAACGCAAGCTGCTCGAACCGCCCCGACGCCTTGTACTGTGCCAGTGCCTGCAGAGGTCCGCGCCAGGACAGCTTGAGATCGCTCAGCTGTCCCGCCGGTGCAAGCGCCCTGAGCTGGCTCTGCAGGGCTTCCGGCAGGGGCAGGCGCTGCAGCATCTGCGACGCAATGGCCAGATCGATCCCGTCGGCCTGGACCTCGCCATGTTCGCCCTGGCTGCCCTGAGCGGCAGCCCCTGTCGGCACATAGCGCAGGCTGAAGTCGCCTCGCGGCCAGTTCAGCCCGTCGTCGGCCGTGAACTGCAGTCCCTGGACGGAAAACTGGTAACCGTTCTGATTCTTGGCCCGCAAACGCCCCCGCAAGGCCTGCAGCGCCAGGGGGTCGGGCCGGTCCCGCCACTGCAGCTGCAGCGCCTGCACGGCGACATCGGCCACCCCGCCCACGGGCTGGCCGTGATCCACATCCAGCCAGGCCCGCACCGAGCCCTTGCCCTGCTGCAGCTTCCAGTCCTGCGGACCCAGATACTGGCCCAGGTGGGACAGGTCGATGTGCGTGAAGTCCAGATACGCCTGTCCGCTCCAGCGGTCCAGACGCCCTTCATGCACCGACAGCAAAGGCTCCTTGAAGCTGCCCATGACCGTGAAGCGCTGACCCCAGCCCTCTGGCGGCGTGGCATCCAGGCGCAGGGAATGCTGCCAGCGCTTGTTACGCAGCACCAGATCCACATCCCGCAGTTGCAGGGGCTCGGCATTGCGCAGCTCGTCCACCCACTGCAACCTGCCGCCGCGGATGGCGATTTCGGGCTGGGAGAAGATCCAGTCGGAGTCGCTGCCCTGCCCCGGATCGGATGACACGGCCATGCCGGCCACAAAGACCTGGCCGTCTGCGTCGCGGCGAACCGTCAGGTCCGGCCCTTCAAGGTATATCTGTTCCACGCCCAGCGTCATCAAAGAATGGGCGGAGACCGCCACCACCACCTTGGGCAGCAGCAAGGCCTCACTCTTGTTTGCGGCGTCGTGCAGGACCACGTCGCCCAGCTCGAAAGTCGGCACCAGACCCGAGCGGTAGGCGTGCAGCCGTCCTATGGAAACCGGTACACCCAGGGTGCGTGAGGCCAGGGATTCCAGCTCGGGACGCCACTGTTCGATTCGCGGCACAATCCAGAAATGGAGCACCCCCCACACGGTGGCCAGCAGCAGCCAAAGGCTCAGGACCAGTCCCAGAGACCACCGTGCCAAGCTGGCCAGCCTATGAATTTGGCGAGTTGGGAGTGGTTTCGGTTCGATCATCGGTGGCCTAGCAATGGCAGGAATTATGACCGGCGCCCCCGTGCGCGTTTCGGTAACCACACGTTGCCGAGCTGATTACCTGCCTGCCTGACACCATTTTTTACGGTCCGCATGCAGTCCCCAGAGCAAGCAATGGCAGAAAACGCCCTCAATGTTCCTTCCCCGGCCCAGTACTCGCGCTTCGTGCAGCGCCTTCACCGCCGTTACGAGAACTGGTTTGACGCCTTGCCGCCGGGAGCCCCCGACCGGGCCCTGATGGAGCAGGCCCTGGGCACGCTGCAGTCGCGCGGCCTGGACCTCTCTGCCGCGCTGCGCGTGCTGCGTCAGCTGGTGATGGAACGCATCATCGTGCTGGACTGCGAGCAAGGTGCTCCGCTTGGCGTGGTGACCAAGGCCGTCACCGAGCTGGCCGAGCTGGCCCTGGACCGTGCCTGCACCCAGGTCAGAGCCGAACTCGACATCCGACATGGCGCGCCTCAGGGCCCTGGCGGTCAGCCCGTGCAGTTCTGGGTCATTGGCATGGGCAAGCTCGGTGCCCGCGAACTCAATGTGTCCAGCGACATCGACCTGATCTACGTCTACGAGCATGACGGCGACACCCAGGGCAAACCCGACGGCCGCGGCGTCATCTCCAACCACGAGTACTTCGGCCGTGCCGTCAAAGGCATCTTCAGCCTGATCGGCGACACCACCGAGCACGGCTTCGTCTTCCGCGTCGACCTGGCCCTGCGGCCCAACGGCAACTCCGGTGCCCCCGCCGTCTCGCTTTCCTCGCTGGAAGAGTACCTGCAGATTCATGGCCGGGAGTGGGAACGCTTTGCCTGGCTCAAGAGCCGCATCGTGGCACCGCTGGCCGATATCCAGACGGCCAACGTCCAGGCCCTGCGCGGCGTGGTTCTGCCCTTTGTGTTTCGCCGCTATCTGGACTACGCGGTGTTCGACTCGCTGCGCAGCCTGCATCGCCAGATCCGCGACCATGCATCCAAGCGCAGCGCGGGCCACCCCGAGCGCGCCAACGACGTCAAGCTTTCGCGCGGCGGCATCCGCGAGATCGAATTCATCGTGCAGCTGCTGCAGGTGGTTCGTGGGGGCCAGTTCCCCGAGCTGCGCCGCCGGCCCACGCTGGAAGCCCTGCACCGGCTGGTACAGGCCAATCTGATGAGCGCCGAGATTGCCGACGCCCTGAGCCGCGCCTACATCTTCCTGCGCCAGGTGGAGCACCGCATCCAGTATCTGGACGACCAGCAGACCCATGTGCTGCCCACGCGCGACGACGATCTGCTGTGGATCGCCCGCACCCTGGGCTATGCCGATGCCTGCGGCTTTCTGCACCAGCTGGACGAACACCGCGAACTGGTGGCCCAGGAGTTCGACACCTTGCTGGGCGGAGACTCCCAGCAATGCGGCAACGGCCATTGCAAGGCCGCCAAGGCAGCAGCAGGCGGGCCGCCCACGCCGCGCGACATCGAGGAGCTGATCGAGGCCCTGCCGCCGTCACTGGCAGGGCAGGTCGCCGACTGGCGCAGCAATACCCGCATCAACGGCCTGCGCGACGAGGCCCGCGCGCGATTGTTCAGACTGGTGGAGCGCACCGCGCAATGGGTGGAAAGCGGCCAGTCCGGCGAAGAGGCCGCCAAGCGTTTTCTGCAATGGCTGGAGCCCCTGCTGCGCCGCGAAAGCTATCTCGCTTTGCTGCTGGAGCGGCCAGCGGTCCACGAAAGACTGCTGCATCTCCTGGGAGCGGCGCGCTGGCCTGCACGCTATCTGCAGCAACACCCCGGCGTGATCGACGAACTGGCCAGCGACGCCATTCTCAAGGAGCGCTTCGTCGCAGCAGACTTCGAGCATGAGCTGGCCATGCGTCTGGCCGCGCTGCAGTCCACGGGTGAAGACGACGACGAAACCCTTCTCAACCTGCTGCGCCGCGCCCACCACGCCGAGGTCTTTCGCACGCTGGCACGCGATATCGAAGGCCGCATCAGCGTGGAGCAGGTCGCCGACGACCTGAGCGCGCTGGCCGACAGCGTGCTGCGCATCACGGCCCAATGGTGCTGGAGCCGGCTCAAGAGCCGACATCGCGATACGCCGCGCTTCGGCATCGTGGGCTATGGCAAGCTGGGCGGCAAGGAGCTCGGCTATGGCAGCGATCTGGACATCGTCTTCGTCTTCGATGACGACGATGAGCGCGCTCCCGAGGTCTACGCGGCCTATGTGCGCAAGCTCATCAACTGGCTGACCGTCAAGACTGGCGAAGGCGATCTGTTCGAGATCGACACCGCGCTGCGACCCAACGGCAACTCCGGCCTGCTGGTGACCAGCTTCGAATCCTATGCCAACTACCAGCAGCAGCGTGGCAGCAATACCGCCTGGACCTGGGAGCACCAGGCCATGACGCGTGCGCGTTTTGTGCTGGGCAGCCGGGACTTTCCCTCGCCAACGGGCGGACCCGCGACCGACCTGCACCTGCACCAGCGCTTTGATGCGGTGCGCGAAGCCGTCATCACGGCGCCGCGCGATGCCGCAGCGCTGCGCAACGAGATTGAAACCATGCGTGAGCGGGTGCGCAGCGCCCACCCGGTGCGGGGCGGCCTGTTTGACGTCAAGCACAGCCCCGGCGGGATGGTGGATGTGGAATTTGCCGTGCAATACCTGGTGCTGGCCGAATCCGGAGCACACCGCGAGCTGATCGCCAACGTGGGCAATATCGCCTTGCTGCAGCGCGCCGAAGACGCGGGCCTGCTGCCCGAAGGCGTGGGCTATGAAGCCGCCAAAGCCTACCGCGAGCTGCGCCGCCTGCAGCACGTGGCAAGACTGGACGAGCGCTCCGGACAGCTGGAGCCGGAGCAGGCGCAGGTCCAGCGCGAAGCGGTGCTCAAGCTCTGGACAGCGGTTTTCGGCCCCGGCGCCGCAGCCTAGGAAAGCAGTCAAGCGATCGCACGGAGATGGGTAAGGCCCCGCCTTTCAGGGCACTGGCAGCATCCATCAAGATTTGCCTACAGGCATTGCCAAACTGTTACAAAAATGACACCCACCAGGGCTGGAACTTCTGCAACAGTGTCTTATCTGATAGTCAAGTGCAATGAACTGACAGGTCTGCATCCACCCATTTCCAGTTGCGAAGCCTTTGGGTCCGCCCATTGAAACATCCCCGGAGCGCTTCTCCTCCCTCCCTCTCTTAATTCGTTTCGGGATGCTTCGCAACTTTTTTATGCCCCAAAAAAGGCCACTCGCGAGTGGCCTTTTTCTTGGCTGCGGTGCCGCCACTCCCCCTCAGTGGGGCACGGTATTCACAAAGCTGGGGCGCGCCGCCAGCTTGGTCAGCAAGGCGGCCAGATTCGGATGCTCGGCGCGCCAGTCCAGCTCGGGAAAGCGGAAATCCAGCCAGGCCAGGGCACAGCCGACACTGATATCGGCCAGCGTCAGATGCGTGCCGCCACAGCAGAACGGCTTCTCGCCCAATCCCTGCGACATGACCTTGAGCACGGCCCGGACCTTGCCCATCTGGCGATCCATCCAGGCCTGGCTACGCTGCTCTGCGCTGCGGCCTGGCCAGGTGGCCTCCAGCCGCACCAGAACGGCAGCATCCAGCATGCCGTCGGCCAGGGCCTCCCAGGTCTTGACCTCGGCGCGCTCGCGGCCCGTGCCCGGAATCAGCTTGCCGACCGGCGAAAGTGTGTCCAGATATTCGACGATGACGCGCGAATCGAACATTGCCTCCGTGCCATCCATCACCAGACGCGGCACCTTGCCCAGAGGATTGCCCGTACCCGGTGAAAGCGCTTCCTCCCAGGGGTTTTCTTCGACAAATTGATAGTCCAGCTTCTTTTCGGCCAGCACGACGCGGACTTTGCGCACAAAGGGGCTGGTGGTGGAGCCTATTAGTTTCATAGCAGCGGTTCCATGACACGGGTCACCGGCGACGGGCCGGTGCAATGATTCTATGCGCTGCCATGGCGGCCCGGCGGCCGCCGCAACGGGTCTGCATGCGCGCCAGCCACGGCCGCCGAGCAACCCAGCGCTGCGTGCGACTGATGCAGCGCACCTACAATTGCGCCACCATGAACCTGTCCTCCCTCACCGCCATCTCTCCCTTGGACGGCCGCTACGCCGCCAAGCTGTCCGCACTGCGCCCCATCATGAGCGAATACGGCTATATGCACCGCCGTGTTCAGGTCGAGGTGACCTGGTTCATTGCCCTCTCCGATGCCGGCTTTGCCGAATTCCCCGCGCTGTCGGCCGAGTCGCGCGACTATCTGCACGCGCTGGTCGCCAACTTCTCCGAAGCCGATGCCGACGCCATCAAGGCCATCGAAAAGACCACCAACCACGACGTGAAGGCCGTGGAGTACTGGATCAAGTCCAAGTTCGACGGCCGCGCCGAGCTGCAAAAGGCGGCCGAGTTCGTGCACTTTGCCTGCACCAGCGAAGACATCAACAACACCAGCCACGCCCTGCAGATCCGTGTCGGCCGCGACACCGTGCTGCTGCCCGCCATCGACGGCATCATCGCCAAGCTGCGCGAGATGGCCCACCTCTACGCCGAGGTGCCCATGCTCAGCCGTACGCACGGTCAGACCGCCTCTCCCACCACCGTGGGCAAGGAACTGGCCAACGTGGTCGTGCGCCTGCAAAAGGCCGCTGCCCACATCGCCGGCGTGAAGATCCTGGGCAAGATGAACGGCGCCGTGGGCAACTACAACGCCCACCTGTCGGCCTGGCCCGAGTTCGACTGGGAAGCCTTCAGCCAGAACGTGGTGGAATCCGCCGAACCGAAGGGCCTGGGCATCCACTTCCAGCCCTACTCCATCCAGATCGAGCCCCATGACTACATGGCCGAGCTGTTCGATGCGATGGCACGTACCAACACCATCCTGATCGACCTGTCGCGCGACATCTGGGGCTATGTGTCCCTGGGCTTCTTCAAGCAGCGCCTGAAGGCCGGCGAGATCGGTTCGTCCACCATGCCCCACAAGGTCAACCCCATCGACTTCGAGAACTGCGAAGGCAATCTGGGCATGGCCAACGCCATGCTCAAGCATCTGGCCGAGAAGCTGCCCATCAGCCGCTGGCAGCGCGACCTGACCGACTCCACCGTGCTGCGCAACATCGGTGTGGCCTTCGGCTACACCACGCTGGCCTATGCCTCGCTGATGACCGGCCTGAACAAGCTGGAACTCAACGAAGAGCGCCTGCAGGAAGACCTGAACCATGCCTGGGAAGTGCTGGCCGAGCCCATCCAGACCGTGATGCGCCGCTACGGCGTGCAGGGCGCCTACGAAAAGCTCAAGGAAGTCACGCGCGGCAAGACCGTGCTGGCCGAAGACCTGCACCGCCTGATCAACGGCCTGGAAATCCCGCAGGCCGACAAGGACCGTCTGCTGGCCATGACGCCTGCCTCCTACATCGGCAAGGCGGCCGAACTGGCCAAGCGCGTTTGATTGTAAAAAAGCTAGCTGCTGGCGCTTGAAATTCAAGCTCTTCAGCATCAAAGAGCTGCCAAAGCCAATATTGATTGGCGCTGGCAGCTCTTGTTTTTGATAGTTTTCAAAAGGACTGCCCTCAGGCAGCACCGCCATGGCCATCAAGTCCACCATCTTCAAAGCCAATCTGTCGATTGCCGACATCGACCACAACTACTACGCCGACCACAATCTGACGCTGGCGCGCCATCCCAGCGAAACAGATGACCGCATGATGGTGCGCCTGGTGGCCCTGGCACTGAACGCCTGGAAGCTGCAAGACCTGTGCAATGGTGACGGCACGCTGGGCTTTGGCATCGGCCTGTCCGATCCTGACGATCCGGACGTGCACATCACCGACTTCACCGGCCAGAAGCGCCTGTGGATCGAAGTCGGCCAGCCGGACGAAAAGCCCATCACCAAGGCCTGCAACAAGTCGGACCATGTGCTGGTCTACCCCTTCCACCACGCCTCCCATGTCTGGTGGAAGGGCCTGGAAGGCAAGGTCAACCGCCAGGACAAGCTGGAAGTGCTCTACATCGACTCCGAGATCGCCCAGCAGCTGGGCGGTCTGGCCGAGCGCAGCATGCAGCTGCAGGCCACGATCCAGGAAGGCCAGCTGACCCTGTCCAGCAACCTGGGCACGGTGTTTGTCGAACCCGTGCGCTGGAAATAACGCACAGAGCTGACCGCGCATTGGCGCGGGGTACGCCTGGGCGTGCGCCTCAGCGGGAGTGTTTACGCTCCACGGCGCGCTCCGCATAGCGGGTGAAGCGCCAGGAGTCGCCCTCGACCGTGATGCGACGCCACACCGCCCGTTTTTCGGCGGGCTCCATGGCCGTCCAGTGCTGGACCTCGTCGAAACTGCGGCCACAGCCCTTGCATTTCTCGTCGCCTTGGCTGGTGGAGCAGATGGCAATGCAGGGGGTATCGGGCGTGGTCTCGAACCAGGCCAGCCAGGCCGCCATGGCATGCGAGGGAAAGCCCTGAACGGCCACCTCGGACTCGCCTTCGTAAATCATCAGAGCGTACACCTCGGCCAGCGCCCTGACCTCGGGTGCCAGCAGCACGCCGTCGGGTGAGGGAGCACGGCCTCGCCAGTAATTGATGGCCGCTTCGATGTCGGTGATGTGAATGGCAGTCATGGAGCGGTCATCATAAGCCGCTGACGCGACGCCTGCGCCTGCAAGGTTGCTGCGTTTTTGCTAGCTGCCTGTGCTTTATGCAAAAGCGCTGCGAGACGGCTGCCCAATATAAAACCTGTGAACTACCTAGGTTTTGGCGCTTGTCATCGGCAGCATGCTGTGTTGAAATCCAGAGCTTCGAAGGGGAGTAGCTCGGCCAGAACCGCAATGGAACTGGCAGCGAACCGGTCGTCAATACGAAGCTTCACGCTTCCGGCCGTTCGGATTGCAGCCATGCTGCAGTTGAGCAAGACCTTTGATGGACCCGTGACGGTCGATCAAAGGACTCCCCGAGCCAGGTTTTTCCTCGCCCGGATGGGTGCTTCGGCATACGTCGCAACGGTCATTTGGTCTCGGCGGCAATGGCGGTGCATCCCCCGACACTTGCTCCGAAAACATTCGACAACGAGGAAAACAACACATGGACCTGGACTTTCTCACCCATGCCCCTTTCTGGATCGCACTGGGCCAGATCATCATCATCGACATCCTGCTGGGCGGCGACAACGCGGTCGTGATCGCGCTGGCCTGCCGCAAGCTGCCCCCCGAGCAGCGTCGCAAGGGCATCATCTACGGCACCGCCGGCGCCATCATCCTGCGCATCATCCTGATCGCCTTTGCCATGGTGCTGCTGCAGCTGCCCTTCCTGAAGGTCGTGGGTGCCATCCTTCTGATCTGGATCGGTATCAAGCTGATTGCCCCCGATGACGAAGGTCACGACAACATCGAAGGCAGCGACAAGCTGTTCGCCGCCATCAAGACCATCATCGTCGCCGACCTGGTGATGTCCGTGGACAACGTGATCGCCATCGCCGGTGCCGCCCAGAGCTCGGGCGACCACCAGATGCTGCTGATCGTGCTGGGTCTGCTGATATCTGTGCCCATCATCGTCTGGGGCTCGCAGCTGGTCATCAAGCTGATGGAGCGCTTCCCCATGATCATCGTTGCCGGCGGCATGCTGCTGGGCTGGATCGCGGGCGGCATGTTCGTCACCGATCCCGTGTTCGTGAACACCGAGAAGTGGCTGTGGATGCCCAAGCTGGGCACCACCGATGCACAAGGCCTGGCCGAGATCTCCCGTACCCTGTACTGGGCCGCCCATATCGGTGGCGCACTGCTGGTGCTGGCCCTGGGCAAGTTCATCGCCAGCCGCCGCCCCGCCTTGGCAGCCCATTGAGCCTGCAAAACCGGGCGATTCGTGAAGGAATGCGGGAACTGACCGCAGCCTTCACGACTCACAACAGAACCAAGTCGGCACATTCCAGCGAAAGTGCCGCATTCTTCAACCTTCGTTCCCGTTAGGACGCACTTTGAACCCCATCATTGTTTACGTGGATGACGCCACATACGCCCAGCCAATGCTCGAGGCGCTGGCGGGATCAAGCCAGGCGGCTTCCTCCCACTGGTTGCTGGTGGCCTGTGCTCCGCGCATGACCCACCGTGTGAGCAAATGGGTCAGCCATCGCGCCCGAGAGAACTGGCGCGGCAAATGGGCCGACAAGCTGTTTGCGGCCCTGATGCCTGTCATGGCGGCCAGCGGAGGCAAGGTCACGCCCGTGCTGGCCAAGGGCCCGCTGACCGAGCTCGTCACCGAGCTGCAGCAGGAACATGGCGCAGCCCAGATCATCGACGCCCGAC
Organism: Comamonas sp.; assembly: GCF_009360615.1. Lineage (GTDB taxonomy): Bacteria > Pseudomonadota > Gammaproteobacteria > Burkholderiales > Burkholderiaceae_C > Comamonas. Next base: position 56,865 of record NZ_SPEY01000050.1, on the reverse strand, counting down.
GCCCCAAGCAGGAGGCCGCCCAAGCGGCCCCTGTCAAAGCCACCAATGCCAAGACAAACGCCAACGGTGGCCGCTGGAATCTTCCCGGCACCATGGCGGCGATTGCCGCCATGATGGGCTTCGTGATCGACGACTCGCTCTCTTTTTAAGAACAGCATCCATTCTTCAAGCAAGCCTTGTGCGGTGAAAACTGCACAGGGCTTTTTTCATGGACCGGGGCTGTGGTGGCCCGCCGACAACACCTGCTGCTATGCTGGACGGCATGAAAATCCTCGTCAAATGGCTTCTTTGCGCGGCGGCTCTGCTCGGGGTCGCCTATGTCTACAGCGGCGTTCAGGTGCAGAGCTTCGGCTCGGCCATGATTGCGGCCCTGGTCATTGGCCTGCTCAACACCATCATCCGGCCCATACTCGTGGTCCTGACCCTGCCCGTGACCATCGTCACCGTCGGTCTGTTCCTGCTGGTGGTCAACGGCCTGATGTTCTGGATGGCCTCGGGCCTGCTGGGCGGCTTCCACGTCGCCGGCTTCTGGGCCGCCATGCTGGGTGCGCTGATCTACTCGGTGCTGGGCCTACTTATTGATCGCCTTGTCGCGCAGCTGTTCCCGGAGTAACTCTTCGACGGCACGCAGACGCGTGTCGATGATGGAGGCCTCGAAGTAATCCGCCCTGGCCCCTGCCTTGCGGGCCAGATCCTGGGCTGCCTTGAAGCGATCCACCGCTGCCGCATAGTCATAGTGGGCCACTTGGGCCTCGGCCTCGGCCCGCAGGGCTCGCATTTCCTGGCCCTGGCTGCGCCATACGCGCGCCAGCGTCTGCCAGGCCGAACCATCGCGGGGATGGTCCGTCACCCAGGTCTGCAAGGGGCTTGCCATGGGGCCTGCCTGATTGAGCCTGAGCAGGATCTCCGTCTTGAGCAGCAGCTCCGGCCTGCGTGGCGCAACCCGCTCCACCACATCAATCGTCGCCAGGCTTGGCCCGACCTCACGTGGCCCGGCCTCGCGCGGCCCGGCCAGATTGCCGCTGGCCGTCACCTTGGGAGCTGCCTGGGGAGCCATCACGGACTGCAGGGGCAAGGCAGCCAGGGCGGCCTGTGGGTTATCGGCCTTGAACTCGAGCTCGGCATTCAGCCATCGGGCCTGGATATTCGCGGGTGCATTGCCTGCCGTCGCCGTGAGCAGCCTCTGCACCATCTCGCGCGCCAGCGGCCAGTCGCGCAGATACATGGCGCTGAGCGTGGCCGCGTAGAGCTGGGCGACCTGCTCAAACTGGCTCAGGCTGGAAAAACTGCTGGAACGTGGCAATGTGGCCCACTGGCGGCGCACCTCGACACCGGGGTTGGAAATCACGCGCGCGCGGGCCGACATCATCACATGCTCCAGCGTAGGCACGGGGTCGGCCGCGCGCTTGCCGGGCGGAATGCGCGAATCCATGTCCGCGATACGCTGGGTGGTCAAGGGGTGGCTGCGCAGATAGGGCCAGCTGCCGTTGTCGTTGAGCCGGCTGGCCTGCTGCAGCTTGCCGAACATGCTCACAAAGCCCTGGGGAGCAAAACCGGCAGGCGACATCAGGCTATAGCCCATGCGGTCTGCCTCGCTCTCCATGGCGCGCGAGAAATTCAGCTGGTTCTGCATCACGGCCGCCGGACCGCCCATCATGATGGCCATGGCTGCATCGGGGCTGCGTGTGGCCGCCAGAGCACCCAGCAGCATGGAAGCCAGCATCAGCGGCGTCTGCTTGCCTTGCTGCGCCATCATGCGGGCAATATGGCGCTGGGTGATGTGACTGGTTTCATGGGCAATGACCGAGGCCAGCTCATCGCCGCTGCTGACCACGCCGATCAGGCCCAGATAGACGCCCATATAGCCGCCGGGCAGTGCAAACGCATTGACCTGGCGATCTTTGCCCAGGAGAAGCGTCCAGGCAAAGCGCTCCTCCAGCTCGGGCGAGAGCTCGCCGTTTTTTCGCGCCGCATCCTGCAGGTGCAGCCAGATGCCTTCCACATACTCCTGCAGAACCGGGTCATCCAGATAGTCCGGGTCGCGGTAGAGCTCGCGCGCGATGGAGTCGCCCAGACGCCGCTCCTCGCCCGTGGTCAGCGACGACGCACCGTCACCCAGGGTCGGCAAACCCGCCGCCTGCACAGAGCCAGCCAAGGGGGAGACAGCCTGGATAGCTATCAAAATAGAAGCTGTCAGCGCTTTTAAAATATGAACTGTACGCGGTTTTGGCATCAAGAATGGCATGGCAATCACTGCATTGCCGGCATACCGATTCTCCGTATGCCGACCGTTCAACACCCCACTATGATGCCTTGATTGATGGAGATGGCGACATGCCCGCCTGTGATGCCCAGGTAAAGCCGCCAGTCCATCCCCGCTCAACCTTGATTGGGCGGCAGCACCGAACCCGTCTGCCGCCGGAAAGACCTCCCATGTCCTCTCTTACCCATTTCGACGCCCAGGGCCAGGCCCATATGGTGGACGTCGGCGCCAAACCCAGCACCCATCGCGTCGCCGTCGCCGAAGGCCGCATCGCCATGAAGCCTGAAACCCTGGCCATCGTGCAGACCGGCAGCGCGAAAAAAGGCGACGTGCTGGGCGTGGCCCGCATCGCCGCCATCATGGCCGCCAAAAAGACCAGCGACCTGATCCCCCTCTGCCACCCCCTGGCCCTGACCCGCGTCGCCGTGGAGTTCGAGCTGGAGCCCGAATCCAGCTCCATCCTCTGCACCGCCACCGTCGAGCTAAAAGGCCAGACCGGCGTGGAAATGGAAGCCCTGACCGCCGTTCAGGTCGGCCTGCTGACGATCTACGATATGTGCAAGGCCGTGGACAAGGGGATGGTGATGGGGGGGGTCAGGGTGCTAGAGAAGCGGGGGGGGAAGTCAGGAAGCTGGTCGACATAGACTCTGCGCTCTTGGTACAACACTTGATCAGATTCGGTGGCTATGCTCCACACTATCTGTTTCATCAGCCATGATGCAATCGATTGGCGAGATGCCAGTCAAAAACCATCTCCAGGCAAGAATGTTTCTACCAAGCCTTGTCCATTTACCACTGCTACCCAATCATTTCGACCGATAATAGGTATATATTTCCAATGGGAAATATCAGCTTTTTTTTCTGAAATTAGCCTTTCTATTTCTTTTCTTTGATCAGGTTTTTTTTCTAAAAAATACTGCAAGGGTATCGCTCTCCCCAGCGCTTTCAATGCGGCTTCCGAATCGTAGCTGATGTAGAAATCCGGACGCTCTGCATAATCACGCCCTCCCTCCAGGGATTCGAAAAGAACGCGCTGACGCTCTTCCTCGTTCTGTGGGTCTCGAATCGATACAGTAAGCGGACCGCTCCATATGCTCGGCCGAAGAGATAAGGGAAGCTTTTTTATTTCAATTGAATCGATATTTTGCGCAGTTATTACCTTGAAGCGATCAACCTCATGCACCAGAAACAAAGGTCTTGCCTCCCAGATCGTCCATATCCCATATCCCAGTGCTGCACATTGAAGCACCACCACCAATCCAAGATCGCGCCATATTTCTGACCGGCGCTTCGCAGGATTACTAAGTACCAAGGTCAGCAATGGTCCGCAAACCACATCGACACTCACAACTAGCAATAAAAGTGCCAGTCCTCCGGATATATAAAGATAAGGAAATGGATAAATAATCCATATTACGAATGCAGAAATAATTGTCGCAATGACCGTGCTACCCAGAAAGTGGATACCAGCCATTTTCAATGCAAATCGAATTCTCGGGACGCTCATGTTGACATGCATTTCAATAAAGTAAAAAGAGCGCCGAAGGCGCTCTTTATTTTCTCAACATGACTGAGATATTAACGGCACTCGGCAGGAGCCAGCTTTTGAGGCAGAGTTGCGGGAGTCGGAACCACAACAGCAGCAGCGAAGGGAGAGGTGGCACCAGCAGCTCGGCACTTCCACTTGATTGCATCCGCAGGGGGAGTGAAGGCAGCAGTACCATTGGGCAGATTGACTTCCGCCTGGCCGTTGGCTGCACCCAGGTAAGGAACCACGCTCAAGAGATTGCTTGCAGCAGGCTCGACTCGAGTGCTGTAAGGAATGGTGATCTGTCCGGTCACAGGGTCGATACGGATACCGCTTTGGATAGCGGCAGCGGCATTGTCATAAACGGCAGGATTGGGCGCAACCAGTGGGCCCAGAACATTGTCCGACAGGGTAGGGGGCACATAGCCGGAGCCATAACCTTGAGGATCGGCAGCTACAGCGCCCTTGGACAGAATATCGGCCACATTTTGCTTGGCGGCGCCGGCCTGCACCAGACCTTCGGAAACGCGTGCGCGCTTTGTGTAATCCTGATAAGCGGGCAGAGCCACAGCAGCCAGAATACCGACGATCGCCACAACGATCATCAGTTCGATCAGGGTAAAACCCTTTTGAATGGAACGCTTCACTTCAAACTCCCTAGTTGGATGAGACCCAAGGTATCAAGCAAGCTGCATGCCAACAATTTGGCAAAGGCAGGTCATATCCAAGACGACACGTTTGGCAACATTCAGGCGAGTTTGAGTAACAATTTTGATAATCCAATCGCAATTGGTGACAAATTTGTCAGACGCTTAACGCCCGTCAAGGCAGCCAGTCACTCGACGACAAACCGCATGGAGCTGCCGGCCAGCTCCACCGTATCGCCATTGAGCAGGGGCACGGACAGCGGCCCGACCACCTGACCGTTGAGCCTGAGGTCTTGGCTGGCACCTTCGAGCTGGGTGAGCACGAAACCATGAGGCTTCTGGGTAATGGAAGCGATGGCCACACCGGGCTTGCCCAGGGTGGTGACGACCTTGTAGAGGGGGATTTCCTTGCCTGCCAGGCTGCCGGTGAGCATGCGGATCACGGCGTGGCGCTCGGGCAGCGCGGCCAGCGCGCCCTGGATGGTGGAGCTGAAGCTGGAGATTTCGCCAAACCCTGACGGACTGGCCAGTTTGGCGTGGCCGCTGTCTGCCTGTTCCGAAATATGCGCCAGCGATTTTTTGCCACCCTGGGCAGACGCCGTGTTCGTATCGGCGATCACGGTGTCGAGAAAGCGGATTTTGTAGCGCCCGATGTCCAGCAGGTCGCCATTCAGCAGGTCCTGCTTCTGGATGGCACGGCCATTGACATAGGTGCCGTTGGTGCTGCGCAGGTCTTCGATGCTGACTTTGCCGCCAGCGATGGTGAGCACGGCATGCTCGCCGCTGACCGCCAGATTCTCGATCACGATGTCGTTATAGGGACGACGACCCAGGGTCGTGCGCTCCTTGGTGAGCTGCACTTCCTTGATGACGGCGCCGTCGATTGAGATGACCAAAGTCGGCATGCTCGAAGCTCCTGAGGAAACGCCAAGTCCCGCTTGGCTGCACTGGCTGGGATCACTCGCACCCGCGTATGTGATTCAGCGCTTCACTCCGAATCGTAACTGGATGAAACGCCCTTGCATGCCGCATCTTATTTCACTAATTCGATGAAGCCGGCCATCCCATTGAAATTTTCAACCCGGCCGCCATCCGCCTGCAATATCCCCGGAATCGCCCCGGCGCGCGCAAGCGCCACATAAGAAAAGCCCGCGCTCCAATGGCGCGGGCTTCACAGAACACAGAACCGTGGAAAGCGACAGCTGCCGCTTTCCGTGATTTAGAACGGGATGTCGTCATCCATATCGTCAAAGCCCGAGGCCGCTCGCTGGGGAGGAGGCGCCATGGGTGCGGGCGCAGAACGCTGCTGCATCGGGGCCGGTGCGGGGCGTTGCTGCATGGGCGCGGGAGCCGGACGGCTGGGTGCCTGATAGCTGCTTTCACCGTAACCATCGTCGCTGCCGTAGCCACCTTGCTGCTGACCGCCGCCCTGGCGGCTGCCCAGCATCTGCATGCTGTCGGCGCGGATTTCGGTCGCGTAGCGCTCCTGACCGGAGGCCTGATCGGTCCATTTGCGGGTGCGCAGGCTGCCTTCCACATAGACCTGGCTGCCCTTGCGCAGATACTGCCCCACGATTTCGGCCAGCTTGCCGTTGAAGACCACGCGGTGCCATTCGGTGGCTTCGCGGTTTTCACCGGTGTTCTTGTCGCGCCAGCGGTCCGTGGTGGCGATGGTCACATTGGCCACCTGATCGCCGCTGGGGAAGGTACGCATTTCGGGGTCACGACCCAGATTGCCGACGATGATGACTTTGTTGACGGATGCCATAGAGATACCTTTTCAAAAAGTGGCACGGGCAATCACGAAAGGTCCCGAACCAATGAGCCTCGTATTCTGCCCCAAGCCAGCCATAACGAGCACGGGATTGCCCTATATCCCATCACGGCGATACATGGTGCCCCAGCAGAAAAGGGGCCACTGCGCGCGAGCAGCCGAGCAAGGGCAGCCCCGCTGCGAGGGCTGCGTCCCCCTCCGCGCAGCAGAGAGGGGGAAGGCGCACAGCGCCTCAGGGGGTGTTGCTGTAAGTCAGTGACGGCCCACCGGGCGCAATGGCCAGGTCACGATCAGCCACAGGGCCACCAGCACCGACGTCATGGCGAACAGGCCCGGCACTCCGGCAAATTTGGCGACGGCACCGCCGACAGCGCCGCCGGCAAACAGGCCCAGCGACTGCAGTGTGTTGTAGGCCCCCAAGGCGGTGCCGCGCAACGGCGTCGGTGCCATGCGCGAGACCAGGCTGGGCTGGGTGGCTTCCAGCGCGTTGAAGCCGCAGAAGAACAGGAACATCAGCAGCGCCATGCACCAGATCGTCGCAATGGTGCCGCTGGCAGCCAGCATGCCCAGACCGATCTGAACGAGCAGCACCAGGCCGATGGCCCCCAGCAAGGCCGTGCGCAGCCTGCCCTTGCGTTCCATGGAAAACAGCAGGCCCATGGCCGCAAAGGACAGCAGCACGGCCGGCAGATAGATGTGCCAGTGCTGCTCCTTGGCCAGACCGGCCTGCACCAGCATGGCCGGCACGGCCACCCACATGGACATCTGCACGGTATGCAGAATGAAAACGCCGAAGTTCAGGCGCAGCAGATCGGACTGGCCCAGCAGCTCGCCGAAGCGGCCCTTGGGCGCATCGGCATGCTTCCTGGGTTCGGGCGGTACCACCCACAGCACCACGGCAATGCCCGCCAGCGCCAGCGCACCGGTCAAACCGAAGATGCCGGACAGGCCGATCCAGGCGTTGAGCAGCGGTGCCAGCACCAGCGCCAGCGCAAACATCAGGCCGATGCTGCCGCCGACCAGGGCCATAGCCTTCGTACGCACGCCGTCGCGCGTCAGATCGGCCAGCAAGGCCGTGACCGCCGCAGACACCGCGCCGGCCCCCTGAATGGCACGCCCCACCATGAGGCCGGTCAGTGAATCGGCCGTGGCTGCAATCAGGCTGCCCGCCGCAAACACCAGCAGGCCGGCGACAATGACCGGCTTGCGACCGATACGGTCGGAGGCCAGGCCGATGGGCAACTGGAACAGGGCCTGGGTCAAGCCATACAGCCCCATGGCCAGGCCGATCATGGCCGGATCGTCACCGCCCGGGTATTTGCGCGCCTCCAGCATGAAGACGGGCAGCACGAGGAACAGGCCCAGCATGCGCAGCGCAAAGATCAGCGCCAGGGCCCCGCTGGAGCGGCGTTCCTGGGAAGTCATGGTGGTGGAGGATTTGTCCGTGCCCTGCGTGCCCGCGCTCGGGGAGGTATTGATTTTTTTCACGCTCAGATTTTGCCAAGAGTCATCGTCTCATGCCCAGGTTCACTAAATCACCGCCGGGCAAAAGAGAGGAAATAAAACCGTAGATTGTCCGTGAACCTGGATCATCTGGTCACACCCAAGCCCGTCTGACTATCATGGAGAGTTTTCCCCGTCTGGAGCGCCCGTGTCCCTGAAGCCTGATTCGCCCTCTGAAGTCCATGATGACAGCCTCTATCTGGGCCGCTCTCTGGCGCAGACACGCATCGCCATTCGCGGCGCACGCACGCACAACCTCAAGAACATCGACCTGGACATTCCCCGCAACCAGCTGGTGGTGATCACCGGCCTGTCGGGCTCGGGCAAGTCCAGCCTGGCCTTCGACACCTTGTACGCCGAAGGCCAGCGTCGCTATGTGGAGAGTCTCTCGGCCTATGCGCGCCAGTTTCTGGGCCGTCTGGACAAACCCGATGTCGATCTGATCGAGGGCCTGTCGCCCGCCATCTCGATCGAGCAAAAGGCCACCAGCCACAACCCGCGCTCCACCGTGGGCACGGTGACCGAGATCAACGACTATCTGCGCCTGCTCTACGCCCGTGCCGGCACACCGTTCTGCCCGGACCACAATCTGCCGCTGCAGGCCCAGACCATCAGCCAGATGGTGGACAGCGTGCTGCAGCTGCCCGAAGACACCAGGCTGATGATCCTCGGCCCCCTGGCACGCGAGAAAAAGGGCGAATTCGCCGAGTTGTTCATCCAGCTCCAGGCCCAGGGCTATGTGCGCTTTCGTGTCGACGGACAGATCTACGACGCCCAGTCCCTGCCCAGGCTGGAGAAGAACGAGCGCCACAACATCGACGTGGTGATCGACCGTCTCAAGGTGCGCGAAGACGTCAAGCAGCGTCTGGCCGAAAGCTTCGAGGCCGCCCTGCGCGCCGGTGGTGCCGATGCCGGTGGCCGCGTCATCGCCCTGGAGATGGACGGCGGCAAGGAGCATCTGTTCAGCGCCAAGTTCGCCTGCCCGCTCTGCGACTATTCCCTGCCCGAGCTGGAGCCGCGCCTGTTCTCCTTCAACTCCCCGATGGGAGCCTGCCAGGCCTGCGACGGTCTGGGCAACAGCGAAGCCTTCGATCCCGACCGCGTCGTGCCCTTCCCGTCGCTGAGTCTGGCCAGCGGCGCCATCAAGGGCTGGGACAAGCGCAACAACTACTACTTCTCCATGCTGGAGAGCGTGGCCAAACACTATGGTGTGAGCACCGAGACCGCGTTTGAGGAGCTGCCAGAGAAAGTGCGCAACGTGATTCTCTTTGGCTCGGGCGACGAGTCCATGGAGTTCAACTATGTTTTCGAGAGCGGCGAACGCAAGGGCGAAGCCTTTATCAAGTCGCACCCGTTCGAAGGCATCATCCCCAATATTCAGCGCCGCTTTCGCGAGACCGAATCCCAGGTCGTGCGCGACGACCTGGCCAAGCTGCGCAGCATCCGCAAATGCCCCGAATGTGAAGGCACGCGCCTGCGCCGAGAAGCGCGCTTTGTGCGCGTGGGCGATGGCGGGCAGGCCCGCTCCATCTATGAAGTCAGCCATGCCACGCTGGCCGATGCGCTGGCCTGGTTCAAGCAGCTGAGCATGGCCGGGGCCAAGGCCGAGATTGCGGACAAGATCGTGCGCGAGATCGCCTCGCGCCTGCTCTTCCTCAACGATGTCGGCCTGTCCTACCTGAGCCTGGACCGCAGCGCCGACACGCTCTCGGGTGGCGAAGCCCAGCGCATTCGCCTGGCGTCCCAGATCGGCTCGGGCCTGACCGGCGTGATGTATGTGCTGGACGAGCCCTCCATCGGCCTGCACCAGCGCGACAACGACAAGCTGATTGCGACACTCGAGCACCTGCGCGATATCGGCAACAGCGTGATCGTGGTCGAGCACGACGAAGACATGATGCGGGCGGCCGACCAGATCATCGACATGGGTCCGGGCGCCGGCGTGCATGGCGGTCGCATCATGGCCCAGGGCAGTTACGAGGACATCAAGGCCAGCCCCGATTCGCCCACAGGCCGCTATCTGAGCGGCATTCAAAGCATTCCCGTGCCCAGCAAGCGCACCGCCTGGCTGCCCGTGCTGCGCAAGGACCTCGACGCCGAAGCCAGCCAAAGCGCATCGCGCTTTCCCGTCACGGCCGCGAAAAAGCGGGAGACCGCCAGCAAGGTGCGTACCGACCTGCAGGCGCTGACCGTGGCAGGCGCGCGCGGTCACAACCTGAGGAACGTGACGGTGGACTTTCCCGTCGGCCTGTTCACCTGCGTGACGGGCGTCTCCGGCTCGGGCAAGTCCACCCTGGTCAACGACACGCTGTATGCCGAAGTGGCACGTCAGATACACCGCGCAGGCACCGAGCCGGCGGCACATGACGACATTGCGGGCATTGACTATTTCGACAAGGTCATCAATGTCGACCAGTCCCCCATCGGCCGCACGCCGCGCAGCAACCCGGCCACCTATACCGGGCTGTTCACGCCGATCCGCGAGCTGATGGCCGAAACCAATACCGCCAAGGAACGCGGCTACGGCCCCGGGCGATTCTCGTTCAATGTCTCCGGCGGCCGCTGCGAGGCCTGCCAGGGGGACGGCGTGGTCAAGGTGGAAATGCATTTTCTGCCCGATGTCTACGTGCCCTGCGACCTCTGCCACGGCCAGCGCTACAACCGCGAAACGCTGGAAGTGCAGTGGAAGGGCCGGAACATCTCGCAGATTCTGGAGATGACGGTCGAAGACGCCCATGCCTTCTTCAAGGACGTGCCTGGCATTGCACGCAAGCTGCAGACCCTGCTGGACGTGGGCCTGTCCTATATCCGCCTGGGCCAGAGCGCGACCACCCTGTCGGGCGGCGAGGCCCAGCGCGTCAAGCTCGCGCAGGAGCTGTCCAAGCGCGACACGGGCCGCACGCTCTACATCCTGGACGAGCCCACCACCGGCCTGCACTTCGCCGACATCGCCCTGCTACTGAAAGTGCTGCACCAGCTGCGCGATGCGGGCAACACCATCGTCGTGATCGAGCACAACCTCGACGTCATCAAGACCGCCGACTGGCTGATCGACATGGGCCCCGAGGGCGGCTCCGGCGGCGGGCAGGTCGTGGCCCAGGGCACGCCCGAGGAAATCGCAGCCAACCCGGCCAGCGTGACGGGCCGCTACCTCAAGCCCTATCTGGACAAGGCTCCCGCCAAATCCAGAGCCAAGTCGGCCACAAGCCAGGATTGACCAAGCACAGCCAGCCATGCAGGGCCACGACCGGCGATACTGAGGAGAAAAGCAATGCAGAAAGATGTCTGGGATTTCGTCATCGTAGGGGCCGGCATGGCCGGAGCCTCCGCCGCCTGGCAGCTGGCCCAGTCGGGGGGGATCTCGCCGCCTTCCGTGCTGGTGCTGGAGCGCGAATCCCAGCCCGGCTATCACACCACCGGCCGCTCGGCTGCACTGTTTGAAGAGCATTACGGCCCCGCCCAGGTGCAGGCCCTGACCCGCGCCAGCCGCGCCTTCTACGATGCGCCGCCGGTCGGCTTCGCCGAAGCCCCCCTCCTCACGCCGCGCGGCGTGCTCTATGTGGGCACGGCCGGCCAACGGGATCTCGTGGATGCCGCCTATGCCGAGGCCCTGGTTCACTCCCCTGGTGCCCGTCGCCTGAACGCCGAGCAGCTCAAGGCCCTGGTCCCGGTGCTCGACACCGAGGTGCTGGTGGACGGCTTTCTGGACGCCGGCGCGCGCGACATCGATGTGCACGGCCTGCACCAGGGCTATATCCGCGGCCTGCGCCAGCGTGGCGGCGACCTGTGGTGCAACGCCGAAGTCCAGGCCATCACCCGGGTCGGCGATTGCTGGCATGTCGCATTGCCCCAGGGCCGTAGCATTCGTGCCAGGGTCATCGTCAACGCCGCCGGGGCCTGGGTGGATGTCGTGGCCGCGATGGTGGGAGCGGCTCCCATCGGCATCACCCCGAAACGCCGCAGCGCCTTCACCTTCCCGGCCCCCGAAGGTATGGACGCCACGCAATGGCCCGCCATCATCAGCGCCGACGAAAACTGGTACATCAAGCCCGACGCCGGCCAGTTGCTGGGCTCACCCGCCAATGCAGACCCCGTGGCACCGCACGATGTCGTGCCCGAAGAGCTGGACATTGCCACCGGCATCTATCACATCGAGGAAGCCACCACGCTGCAAATCCGCCGCCCCTCGCATACCTGGGCCGGCCTGCGCAGCTTTGTCGCCGATGGCGAGCTGGTGATCGGCTGGGACGCATCGCCCACGCCCGTGCCGGGCTTCTTCTGGGTTGCCGCCCAGGGCGGCTACGGCATCCAGAGCGCCGCCGGCTACAGCCTGCTGGCGCGCAATCTGCTGCTCGGGGAAACGCTGGATGCGGCGCTCGCCGCGCAGAAGGTGAATGTGGGGGCAGTGTCGCCTGCGCGGTGCCAGCGAGTGCATCAGGATTGATGGCGGGCAGCGCTTGATGAGTTGGGGCTATAGCCTGATTTTTGCCTGATTCCCGTACTGAGGACGGTTCTCGGCCCGCCGGCCGCCCTTCTTTTCTTGCTCGTGCAAGAAAAGAAGGCAAAAGAACACGTCCTGACTGTCTGCGTCCCTGCGCTTCGCTCCGGGCAAGCCTGCGTCACGCCATGCAGTCTGCGGTGCCGCCCAACTCGCTGCGCGGCGTAGCCGCTGCGCTCAAACAAACGGCGGCAAATCAGCGCACGATGCATTGGCACTCTTCGGTGCCAATGCCCACAGCCTGAACCACGTGCCGCAGGCGCAGACACACGGGTGGATGCGGGAGCAAACAGCCTGCCAGAGCCACTCTAACGCTTATCTGCATTGCGGTAACAGCTATTAATTTTTCAAAGAAGCTAGCCCGCATTCGGTATTGCCCCTTGTACCCACGCCTGCGACGGTTGCCTCTTGTGGCGCGCATTTGCACCGTAGAGTGCAACTGCATCGTCATCACTTTTACGGCAACGTGTTTGAGCGCAGAGGGAAGCTCGAAGTGAGTTCTGCCGTACAGCCACAAGAGGTTGACAGCGCAGGTTACCCCGTAGCGTAGCGGAGGGGGCGTGGGCAGCAGGGGCGGTGTTCTTTGCTTACGTTCTTGCACCAGCAAGAAAGTAAGTCGGCAAGGCGGGCCGAGACCCGCCCTCTGTCCTGCAATCAGCAGATAAAACAAAAACGGCCTGTGCCCCGGAGGCACAAGCCGTTTTCCAACCGAGGCGACCTCAGTTCACCACGAGTCCACGCAAGATCAGTTCTCGATATGTGCGAACTGCACGATCTTGGAGTACTTGGCAATTTCGGTGTTGATGTACTTGCCGGCATCCACCTTGGGATCGGCCACCACATTGCCGGTCTCTTCCATCTTCTTGCGGAACTCGGGCGAAGCCATGGTCTCTTCCAGCGCCTTCTTCAGCTTGGCGGCAATGGGGGCGGGCAGTCCCTTGGGCGCCATCAACGCAAACCAGCTGTTGATGTCCACGTTCTTGAACTGGGGCAGCTCGGACAGTGCCGGAATATCGGGGGTGATGGCCGAGCGCTTGGCCTCGGTCGTACCCAGGGCCACGACCTTGCCGGCCTTGATATGGGGCAGGCCCGAGGACAGCACGAACACACCGAACTCGATGTTGTTGCCTACCAGGTCGGTGGTCAGCGGAGCGACGCCCTTGTAAGGCACATGGGTCATGTGCAGCTTGCCCTGCTCCTTGACCAGCTCCCCGGCCAGGTGCAGCGCCGTGCCCACGCCGGAGCTGCCATAGCTGAACTTGTCCGGGTTCTTGGACACCAGGCTGACGAACTCGGCCGCATTCTTCACGCCGGCCTTGTGCGATGCGACCAGCACCATGGGCTGCGAGCCCACCAGACCGATGGGTGTGAAATCGCCGATGTTGTACTTCACGGCCTTGTTGATGAGCCTGGCAATCGCCAGCTCATTGTTGGCACCCACCATGATGGTGTAACCGTCAGCAGGCGCCTTGGCCACTTTTTGCGCACCGATGGCACCACCGGCACCGCCCAGGTTTTCCACCACCACGGGCTGGCCCAGCTGCTTGGCCAGGCCATCGGCGACCAGACGTCCCACCAGGTCGGTGCTGCCGCCTGCCGGGTAGCCCACGACCATGGTGATGGCCTTGCTGGGATAGTTGTCGGCGGCGATGGCCGGCACTGCCACGGCAGCGCCCAGCAGCAGGCCCGCGGCGATGGCGGTGCGGCGGAGGATGTTTGTGTTCTGCATGAAACTATTCCGAATCTGTATGGGTCGATTGTCCGAATACGGAGAAAACCTTTTAATGCCGATATGGCACATTTCCGTGCCATTTCAGCACATCACAATATTTCTGAGGAAACCGAGGACATCCAGCTCCCCCCTCGCCCGATGTCCACGATGGCGGCCAGGACTTCAATTCTGGCGAAGGGCCAGGTCGGAGTGAATGCTCAGTTACTGACCGGTGATATCGGTCCAGAACTGCTCCGCCGCCGTGCTCAGGCGGCGCTTGGGCCGGTAGAGCCTCACATCGAAATGCACATCCAGGCTGCCGTCGCCGGCCAGCGCCAGACGACCGTCCTGGCAGTCGCGCTGCACCATGGACCAGGGCATCCAGGCCACACCCAGGCCCTTGAGCACATACTCGTAATTGGCATCCGCCGAATCGCATTCGAGGCAGCGGCGCAGGCGTGGCCACAGCGGATGGCTGGCCAGATGGTCTTCGACCAGTCGCCCCAGTGCCATGCTGTGCGAGAAAGCCAGATAAGGCACGGGGCTGGCGCCGGGCAGCAGTGCCTGCGCCAGCGCAAACAGGGGCTTGCCTTCGGCATCGGCCCGCGCCACGGGCACCAGCTTGTCGCTCATCACCGTCAGATAGCTGAACTGGCGACCATCCAGCCGCACGGCGATCGCCGCGTGATGGTAGAGCAGGGCAAAGCTGACCTCGCCGCGCTGCAGCATGTGCACGGTTTCGTCGAGTGTGCGGGTGACGATGCGCATCTCTGCCGACTGCAGCACGCTGCCGTAGCGCGCCAGCCAGTCGGCCACGATGGTGCGCGCCAGCGTCCGTCCCGTGGCCAGCGTGATCACATGGGCCTGACGGCCGGCCACGGCCTGCAGCTCGTCATGCGACTGGGCCAGGGTGCGCACCATCTGCTCGGCGGTGTCGCGAAAGGCTTCGCCGGCCGGAGTGAGACGAACCGGCCCTCCGCCCGCTTCGATCAGCGGCGTCCCGGCCCATGCCTCGAGCGCACGGATGCGCCGGCCGAACGCCGGATGAGTGACATGGCGCAACTCTGCCGCACGCGTGAAGCTGCGCTCCTGGGCCAGCAGCAGAAAGTCTTCCAGCCATTTGCTTTGCATGGCCAGAGCGCCCTGACTCAGCTACGCGCAGCCGCCTGCAGCGTGGCGCGCGTGGCGATGGCTGCGGCACGTGCAGCCTCGGCGAAGTCATCGCCCTGGCCGGCGTACAGGATGGCGCGCGAGGAGTTGATGATGATGGGACCGCCGCCGATGCGTGCGGCCTTGACGGTTGCCACGGCATCGCCCCCCTGCGCACCCACGCCGGGAATCAGCAATGGCAGCGTGGGGGCCACGGCACGCACGCGCTCGATCTCGCTGGGGCGCGTTGCTCCCACCACCAGGCCGAGCTGGCCGTTGGTATTCCAGGGACCCTGGGCCAGCTTGGCCACATGCTCGAACAGATGGGGGTTGCCGGGCACATCGGCCAGGGTCTGGGCCTGCAGGTCGTCCCCTCCGGGGTTGGAGGTGCGGCACAGCAGGAAAGCACCCTTGCCCTCGTACTTGAGGTAGGGGGTGATGGAGTCGAAGCCCATGAAGGGCGAGAGCGTCACGGCATCGGCGCCATAGCGCTCGAAGGCCTCCTTGGCGTATTGCTCGGCGGTGGAGCCGATATCTCCTCGTTTGGCATCCAGAATCACAGGCACATGGGGTGCCACACGGCGCATGTGCGCCATCAGCCTTTCGAGCTGGTCCTCGGCACGGTGAGCGGCAAAGTAGGCGATCTGGGGCTTGAAGCTGTTGACCAGATCATGGGTGGCATCAACGATGGCTGCACAGAAGTCGTAGATCCTGGACGCATCGCCCTGCATGGCGCCGGGAAACCGGCTGGGTTCAGGGTCCAGACCCACGCACAGCATGGAGTCATTGCGCGTGGACGCGTCGCGCAGCATGTCGATGAAAGTCATAAAGCGTGATTTTAGTTGTTCGCCCCTTCCAAGCCCCGCTACAGGTCTTGCGCCAGGCCGCAAAACAGACGCACACACCAACTCGGTGACACCGGGGAAGCGCCGCCGCGCACCCACGGTGTCGTCCCCCTCCCGCGAAGCGAGTGAGGGGGAAGCGGCAGGGCCGCCTAGGCGCAGCCACTCAGGGGGAGAAAGTCATTCAAGGGGAGATAATCCACACCCATGCCTTCGTTCACGCCCAAACAGCTCGTTCTTCTTGTCTTGCTCACCATGGTCTGGGGGCTGAACTGGCCGGTCATGAAGCTCGGCGTACAGCATTTCCCGCCGCTGAGCTTTCGCATGGCCAGCATGTGGGTGGGTCTGCCCATTCTGGCGCTCTTCGTCGCCACAAAGGGCCTGCCGCTGAGCATACCGCGCAGCTACTGGGGCGAGCTGGCCAAGCTCTCGCTGTTCAACATGGTGCTCTGGCACTGCCTGATCATCATTGCCATCCCGACGCTGTCCAGCGGGCGGGCGGCGATTCTGGGCTACACCATGCCCATCTTCTCGGCCGTATTCGGCAGCCTGTTCTTCCGGGAGCGGCTGGGCGCACGCGCCTGGGCCGGCGTGGGAGCGGCCCTTGCCGGCGTGCTGCTGCTGCTGTGGCATGAGGTTGGCGCCCTGGGCAGCAAGCCCCTGGGCGTGCTGCTGATGCTGGTGGCCGCCGCCGGCTGGGCCTGGGGCACGCAGCTGTTGCGCCGCACGGAGGTGCCGGTACCGCTGATGACGCTGTCGCTGTGGATGGTGACCATCACCACCGTGGTACTGACCGTGCTGGCCTTTGTTTTCGAGCGAGGACAGTGGCATGCGCCCGACCAGAGCGCGCTGGCTGCCATCGCTTTCAATGGTGTTCTGGTGCTGGGCTTTGCCCAGGCCGTGTGGTTCTATCTGGCGCGCAGCCTTCCCCCCGTGGCGTCCACGCTGAGCGTGATGATGATTCCGGTGCTGGGCGTGTTTGCGGGTGCCTGGTGGCTGGGCGAGATCCTGCACTGGCAGGACTGGACCGCCGTCTGCCTGATGGTGGTGGCCATTGCCTCGGTGCTCTGGCCAGCCAGGGACAGCCGTTAGCTTTCCGGCTGCTGCGCCCTGCACACGGTGTAGCGCAGCTCTGCCATGCCGCGGCCCATCTGCTGCACGGACTGCAACTGCAGCACCGGACTCAGCAACCGGCGCGGCAACAGAGGCTTGCCCTGACCCAGAGTGGCCGAGCCGATCTGCACGATCACCTCGTCCAGCAGACCCGCGTCATGAAACTGGCCTGCCAGGTCTCCACCGCCCACGATCCAGAGGTTCTTGTCCCCGGCCTCCGCCCTCATGCATGCCTGCACGGGCCGCACATCGCCGCTGACAAAGCGCACATCGGCACCCTCGATCAACGGCAGCCGTCGGCTGGAGAAAACCCATGCAGGCTGCGCATATGGCCAGGCCGCGCCGGTCTCGCGCTTCACCGCGTCGGCGTTGCGGACCATCCATTCATAGGTGGCCGAGCCCATGGCCAGCGCACCGACCTGGGCAATGAAGCCTGGATAGCTGGACTGCGTCAGGCTGCCCAGGGGAAACAGCCAGTCCAGAGAGTCGTCCTCGGTGGCAAGAAACCCGTCCAGGCTGGAGGCGGTGTAGTACTGAGTCTTCATGATGGCGCATAGTGTGCCCTGGCCGCGCCGGCCCGGGCGGCAGCCCGCCTGCCCTCCGAAGAAGAACAGGCCCGGCAGCGACCAGGGATCGTCTTCCCTGGTCCACCGGAGCGATATTGCGCGCCCTGGCCGACAGGATGGCGCACAGCGGCCCCTGGTCTTCGCGGCAGGAGAGCACTTCCTGCCCGATCCACAGGCTAGCAAGCTTGAGCCATCGGCAGCGGCCAGGTATTGGATGCTGTAGCCCACGGTGGCCTTGGCCCATCCCGGCGGGCGACACGGCGGCAATCAGGCCCAGACTCTCATCGTGGCGAGTGGCGTGCATGGACACACCCGACAGGCCGGCAAGGTCCGAACTCTGCTGGGCGACCGGGCTCACAAGCCCCGGGATGGGCAATGGATGGAGGCCATGTTCACACCGTGTGCGTCCACGCTACGGCCATCAAAAAACGCACCGTGTCGCCACGGTGCGTTTTTCGGGAGATGGGATTGTCGGGGCGATCAGGCCGCAGCGATTTCCTTCTTCGCAGAGCGCGCCTGCATGAACTTGCCCAGTCCGACCACCAGCACGGCGCCGGCAGCAGCGGCGGCATAGTGCAGCCAGGGGTGAGCCATGGTGTAGCCATGCAGCAGGTTGTCGTTGACGATGGTCTCGCCACCCACCCAGCCGATCAGCGCAGCGCCCAGCGTGACGATGACAGGGAAGCGCTCCATGAGCTTGATCATCAGCGTGGAGCCGAAGATCACCAGGGGAATGGAAATGGCCAGACCCAGGATCAGCAGCACCATATTGCCCTGGGCGGTAGCCGCCACGGCAATCACGTTGTCCAGGCTCATCACCAGGTCGGCAATCAGGATGGTACGGATGGCGGTCATCATGGAGCCATGGCCCTTGGCCTCGCCTTCACCGTCTTCGTCGCCGGTCAGCAGCTGATAGCCGATCCACAGCAGCAGGCAGCCGCCCACGACCTGCAGGAAGGAGAGTTCCAGCAGCTTGGCTGCCACCACGGTCAGCACGATACGCAGCACCACGGCAGCGCCGGAGCCGAACATGATGGCTTTCTTCTGCTGTTCAGGGGGAAGCGAGCGCGCGGCCAGCGCGATGACCACGGCGTTGTCGCCGGAGAGGATGATGTTGATCCAGATGATCTTCACCAGGCCGATCCAGAAATCGGCACTATTGAGAAATTCCATTTGTGACTCCACTGTTTTGAATACGAAAGCGCCGCATTGCGCGGCGCTTTCTTTTAAGAGTGGAGGCAGTGTAGGGCGCGGAGCCCGTCTTGCCAGTTCGTAATACTGCGTAAATTCAACGCCGTATCACGAACTTTCTGCACGGGCTTACTTCTTCAGCAGGCCTTGCAGCAGGCGACCCATCTCGGAAGGGTTGCGGGTGATGGTGAAGCCGCACTCTTCCATGATGGCCAGCTTGGCGTCAGCCGTGTCGGCGCCACCGGAGATCAGGGCACCGGCGTGGCCCATGCGCTTGCCGGGAGGCGCTGTCACGCCAGCGATGAAGCCCACGATAGGCTTCTTCATGTTGGCCTTGCACCACTGGGCAGCTTCGGCTTCGTCGGGACCGCCGATTTCACCGATCATGATCACGGCATCGGTGTCGGGATCGTCGTTGAAGGCGCGCATCACGTCGATGTGCTTCAGACCGTTGATGGGGTCGCCACCGATACCGACAGCCGAGGACTGGCCAATGCCCAGTTCGCTCAGCTGAGCCACGGCTTCGTAAGTCAGCGTACCGGAACGGGACACCACGCCCACGCGGCCCTTCTTGTGGATGTGACCGGGCATGATGCCGATCTTGATTTCGTCAGGCGTGATCAGACCGGGGCAGTTGGGGCCCAGCAGCAGAGTCTTCTTGCCGCCGGCAGCTTCCTTGGCCTTCATCTTGTTGCGCACTTCCAGCATGTCGCGAACGGGGATGCCTTCGGTGATGCAGATGGCCAGGTCCAGATCGGCTTCAACCGCTTCCCAGATGGCAGCAGCAGCGCCTGCGGGAGGCACGTAGATCACGGACACGGTAGCGCCGGTTTCCTTGGCAGCGTCCTTGACGGAACCAAAGATTGGGATGTCGAAAATCTTTTCGCCAGCCTTCTTGGGGTTCACGCCTGCCACGAAGCAGTTCTTGCCGTTCGCGTATTCCTGGCACTTTTCAGTGTGGAACTGACCGGTCTTGCCAGTAATGCCCTGGGTGATGACCTTGGTGTCTTTGTTGATAAAGATCGACATGTTTCTATCTCCGGGGCGTATTACTTAACGGCAGCAACGATCTTGGTCGCTGCTTCAGCCATGGTGTCAGCAGCGATGATGGGCAGACCGGAATCCTTGAGGATCTGCTTGCCCAGCTCTTCGTTGGTGCCCTTCATGCGCACGACCAGAGGCACGCTCAGGTTCACGGCCTTGCAGGCGGTGACCACGCCGTTGGCGATGGTGTCGCACTTCATGATGCCGCCGAAGATATTGACCAAAATACCCTTGACTTCAGGGTTCTTGAGCATGATCTTGAAGGCTTCCGTCACCTTCTCGGCCGTAGCGCCGCCGCCCACGTCCAGGAAGTTGGCAGGTTCGCCGCCGAACAGCTTGATGGTGTCCATGGTGGCCATGGCCAGACCGGCGCCGTTCACCAGGCAGCCGATGTTGCCGTCCAGGGAGATGTAGGCCAGATCGAACTTGGAGGCTTCGATTTCGGCAGCGTCTTCTTCGTCCAGATCGCGGAAGGCCACGATTTCGGGGTGACGGAACAGCGCGTTGGGGTCGAAGTTGAACTTGGCGTCCAGGGCCATCAGGTCGCCCTTGGAGTCGCAGTTCAGGGGGTTGATTTCCACCAGCGACGCATCGGTGTCCATGTAGCACTTGTAGATCTTGGCGAACAGATCCACGGCCTGGTCCACGGACTTGCCTTCCAGACCGATGGCAGTTGCCACCTTGCGCGATTGCGCCTCGGTGATGCCGGTCAGGGGGTCGATCATCTCGGTGATGATCTTTTCGGGTGTGGAGTGAGCCACTTCCTCGATGTCCATGCCGCCTTCGCTGGAAGCGATCAGGGCCACCTTCTGCGTGGCGCGGTCCGTCACCAGCGACACATACAGTTCGTTCTTGATGTCGGCGCCGTCTTCGATGTACAGGCGGCGAACCTTCTGGCCTTCAGGGCCGGTCTGGTGAGTCACCAGCTGCATGCCCAGGATCTGCTCGGACAGCTTTTGCACGTCCTCGATGGACTTGGCAACCTTCACGCCGCCGCCCTTGCCGCGGCCACCCGCGTGAATCTGGGCCTTCACCACCCACACGGGTCCACCCAGCTTCTGGGCTGCTTCAACAGCCTCTTGCACGGTAAACGCAGGGATGCCACGGGGAACGGGCACACCAAATTGGCGCAAGATTTCCTTGCCTTGGTACTCATGAATCTTCATGACTTTGTCTCTCTGAACTGAGGGGAAATACCCGCTTGCCACCGACTCGGAGAGCCTGGCCATCGGGTTCATATGACATGGCGAGCAGGAATGTACCATGCTGCACCGCGCAAAACGACACCCGAACATGCGCAAAATCCACAATTTCACGCATCTTTGTCGTGTTCCGGAAACAGCTGCAATGCCTTGAATTCCTTAGGGAAATGATTCCTACACGATATCTTTTGCTCCCGCAACTTTCTTATGTCTTATATACGAGTCAAGGACATTGAGGCAGCGGCTGGCAATGTGCTGACAACCGCGAATAGCTGCCAGCTCTACTGGGCCATTCGCACCAGACCTGCCTAAAAGACGGGCCGTGCGCATGCCTGGCCAGATTCAAGGACAATCACCGCTCGGAAAGCGGCAATGGTGCCGCAGGCAGCGGCATATACCCAACAAAGAAATGCGCGCGCCGGTGCAGGAGAAAATTGCAATGGCAAAAGTCTTTATTGACGGAGAAGCAGGAACCACGGGTCTGCAGATCCGTGATCGTCTGGTCGATTTTGCGGGTGTGGAACTGGTCAGCATCGACCCCGCACTGCGCAAGGACCCGGCCGCCAAGCGCGCTCTGATTGCCGGTGTGGATCTGGTCATCCTCTGTCTTCACGACGATGCCGCCCGTGAAACGGCCGCCATGGTGGACTCCATCACCGCGCAGACCGGTCGCGCCATCAAGATCATCGACGCCTCCACCGCCCACCGCACGGCCGCAGGCTGGGTCTACGGCTTCCCCGAGCTGCGAGCCGGCCAGCTCGAGGCGGTCAGGAACGCCACCCGCGTCTCCAACCCCGGCTGCTACGCCACGGGTGCCATCGCCCTGCTGGCACCGCTGGTGGCGGCCGGCCTGATTCCTGCCGACTACCCCGTGAGCCTGCCCTCCGTGTCGGGCTACACGGGCGGCGGCCGCACCATGATCGAGGCCTACGAAGGCGGCGAGGCCGCCCCTTACGAGGCCTACGCGCTGGGCCTGTCGCACAAGCACATTCCCGAAATCCTGCACTACACCGGCATGACCCGCCGCCCCGTTTTCATCCCTGCCGTGAGCAACTTCGCCCAGGGCATGCTGGTGCAGCTGCCGCTGCATCTGGACCTGCTGCCCGGCGCCCCCAAGGCCGCCGACCTGCATGACGCCTTGGCCAGCCATTACGCCAAGACCAACACCAGCGCCAACTGGGTGAGCGTGCTCCCGCCCACGGACGACAACAAGCTGGCCGCCGATACCCTGGCCAATACGAACAAGCTGGAGCTGCGCGTGTTTGCTAATGAGCAATATCGCCAGGCCGTGCTGATCGCGCGGCTGGACAATCTGGGCAAGGGCGCGAGCGGCGCTGCCGTGCAGAACCTGCAGATCATGCTGGGTCTGTAAGACCTGCGCTCCGACCCGCCAGGGTTGCGATGGCTGCAGGCGCTTGCCCGACGGGCACCAGCGCCTGCATGCACTCCACATTCCACAATGCACGACCATCGGGCTTGGCTCCGCTGGCCGTGCTTCCCAGACCGTACGCAACAGGCCGGCGCAAGACGGCTGGCCACACCGGAGGCGGCCGCCCGAGCCCGGATTCCAGTGCCCCGGATGGCATGGGCCGGCTTGGTTTATCCTTGCCGACTCCTAGGATTTCAGGTTTCCTGCCAGCCGTTGCGGTCCGGCGCCGCAGCGGCGGCGTTGCCCTCCGTGGCGACGGCAGCTTTTGCAAAGGTTTCCCTCAGATGACTCGCAAGGCATCAGGCGCGCCGGGCCAGGATGGCCATGACCACCTGCAACGCAATCTCACCAATCGCCACATACAGCTGATCGCCATCGGCGGCGCCATCGGCACGGGTCTGTTCATGGGCTCGGGCAAGACCATCAGCCTGGCCGGCCCCTCCATCATCTTCGTGTACATGACCATCGGCATCATGCTGTTCTTCGTGATGCGGGCCATGGGCGAGCTGCTGCTGTCCAATCTTCAGTACCGCTCCTTCATCGATTTCTCTGCCGATCTGCTGGGCCCCTGGGCGGGCTTTTTCACAGGCTGGACCTACTGGTTCTGCTGGATCGTCACCGGCATCGCGGATGTGATTGCCATCACCGGCTACGCACAGTTCTGGTTCCCCGACATCCCGCAGTGGCTGCCTGCCATTGCCTGCGTGCTGCTGCTGCTGGGCCTGAACCTGCTGACGGTGAAGCTGTTCGGCGAGACCGAATTCTGGTTTGCCATGATCAAGATCGTGGCCATCGTGACGCTGATCGGCGTGGGCCTGTGGATGGTGTTCTCGGGCTTCGTATCGCCGGCAGGCCGCCACGCTGCGCTGGCCAATCTGTGGAATGACGGCGGCATGTTCCCCAACGGCCTGATGGGCTTCTTTGCAGGCTTCCAGATTGCAGTGTTCGCCTTTGTCGGCATCGAACTGGTGGGTACCACCGCCGCCGAAGCCAAAGATCCGGAGCGCACGCTGCCGCGCGCCATCAACTCGATTCCGGTGCGCATCATCGTCTTCTACGTGCTGGCGCTGGTGGCCATCATGACCGTCACCCCCTGGCGCGACGTGGTGCCGGGCAAGAGCCCGTTCGTGGAACTGTTCGTGCTGGCCGGCCTGCCCGCTGCAGCCGGCGTGATCAACTTCGTGGTGCTGACCTCGGCCGCCTCCTCGGCCAACAGCGGGGTGTTCTCCACCAGCCGCATGCTCTATGGCCTCTCGCTCAAGGGGGATGCGCCCCAATCCTTCGGCACCCTGTCCTCTCGCAGCGTGCCCTCGCGCGGCCTCATGTTTTCCTGCGTCTGCCTGCTGGCCGGTGCTTTCCTGATGTGGATGATTCCCGATCTGATGGAAGCCTTCACCCTGGTGACCACGGTATCGGCGATTCTGTTCATGTTCGTCTGGTCGCTGATTCTGCTGTCCTACATCGCGTACCGCCGCCAGCGCGCCGAGCTTCACCGGGCCTCCCGGTTCAGGATGCCCGGCGGCGTCCCCATGTGCGTGGCCTGCCTGGCCTTCTTCGCAGGTATCCTGGTGCTGCTCACCCTCAAGGACGACACGCGCCAGGCGCTGATCGTCACGCCGCTGTGGTTTGTGGTGCTGGGTGTGGCCTACCAGTTCGTGCGCAAGCGCGCCGCGGTCGGTGTGGTGGCAATTCAGTAAGCTCGGCGCACAATGCGCGGCATTCTTGTTTTGGATAGCAGCTGGCGCTTTCCCAGCATGGAATTTCAGGTGTTTCGCCTGAAATTCCATATCTGACAGGCGCAGGTAGCTATCGTTTTGATAACCAGACCTGCCCCATGTCCCCCAATCCAAACCTGCAGCAGCGCGCCACCTTGATAGGCCTGCTGGCCGTGCTCTGCTGGAGCTGCACCGTGGGCCTGATGCGCGCCGTGGCCGAGCCGCTGGGCGCGGTCGGCGGCGCGGCCTGCCTCTACACCATGGCCGCACTCTGCATCGCCGTGGCGCGCGGGCGCAAGGGCTGGCACGAGCTGACCCGCTGGCGCAGCATGCATCCGGCCTATCTCTGGGGCTGCGGCCTGCTGTTCGTGGTCTACGAGATCTGCCTGTCCGTGGCCGTGGGCCTGGCCCACGACCGCAACCAGGCCATGGAGATCGGGCTCATCAACTACCTCTGGCCCAGCCTCACCATCGTGCTGGCCGTGCTCTGCGGCCAGCAGACTGCGCGCTGGTGGCTATGGCCCGGCGTGCTGATCTGCCTGTGGGGCCTGGCGCGAGTGCTGGGCGGCGAGAGCTTCAGCCTGCCGCTCATGTGGAGCCATGTGCTGGGCAACCCGCTGGCCTATGGCATGGGTTTTGCCGCCGCCCTGCTCTGGCCGGCCTATTCGCTGCTGGCGCGCCGCCATGGTGCAGGCTTCAACGCCGTGGGCCTGTTCGTGACCTGGACGGCCTTGGCGCTGTGGCTCGAATGGCTGCTGCTGGGCGACCCACAGCCCATGCGCTGGAGCTGGCTCACCGCCGGCCAGGTGGTTCTGGTCGGCGCACTCACGGCGCTGGGCTACAGTTGCTGGGAGCATGGCATCCAACATGGCCGGCTGGCCCTGCTGGCCGCGGCGTCCTACTTCACGCCCGTGCTCTCGGCGCTGATGGCCAGCGCCCTGCTGCAGGTGCTGCCGGGCTGGAGCTTCTGGCAGGGCGTGGCCCTGGTCACGCTGGGCTCGCTGATCTGCTGGTGGGCGACACGCAGCAGCCGGGACTAGGCCGGCACCACGCCCGCCCGGGCCCTCAGGCAGTCAGCCAGATGCCGAAGCCGAGCACGACGGCATGCCCGGCCAGCAAGATCCACAGCAGCGTCCAGGGCGGCTCGGTCAGGCCCTGCAGCATCTCCTGGATGCGGGTGCCCAGAAAGGCGCGCAGCGCCGGATCGTCCTTGCCGCCTTCGCTGCCCCACTGGGCGCGCGAGTGGCCCCATTCCTCGAGCAGATCGGCCAGCGGCAAGCGATTGAGCACGCTGCGCACCACGAACTGCACGGCACGTCCGTTGCCGACCCAGGGCTGCAGATGCTCCATCGCCGCTCCCACGGTGAGCAGGTCCGCCGCCTTGTGCATGGCCTTGTGAGCGCTGGGCAGGGCCTCGATGCGCTGCGCCAGCATGGCCGCCAGGCGCTCGGCCAGACCCTGGCCGTAGCGCGCCACCAGCTTGCCTGCCGCGCGGGCGCGGCCCAGCTGCAGACCGACCATGAGATAGGCGGGAATGATGAAGATGAGCACCACGGCCACCAGCAGCGGCGGCGACATCAGCAGGCTGATCACGGCGCCGTAGATGCCGGTATGCGCCGAGGCATGAATGCCCTGGCCGGGATCGGCCATCAGGCGGGAAAAATAGAATACGGCCGCGCCACAACCCAGCACCAGGGCCAGGAACGCACCCAGCATCAGTCCACCCAGCAGCGATTTGCCGGCACTCAGACCCACGCGCAGTGCGGACGGGGCGTCAGGGGGTTGCGAAGCAGTCGGCACGTGGGCCCCTCCATTGCAAGAAGCAGTTCTCTCGTCCAGCAGGCGGGAGCGGCTGCAACTCAGTCCTCGTCCTCGCTGTCGGATCCAGGGGAGTATGGGGCATCGCGCAGCACGCGTGAAGCCACGTCGGCCGAAAAGCCGCGCGAAGCGAGAAAGCGCAGCTGCCTGGCCTTTTCCTTGATGTCGACAGGCACGCTGCCAAAGCGCTTGCGCCACAAATCGCGCGCACGCTGCAGCTCGCTGCCGCGCAGCTGCTCGCCCGCCTGGCGCACGGTCTCGTCATCCAGCCCCTTGCTGCGCAGGTCGTGCACCAGACGGGCTGCACCGTAACGGCCGGCCTTGCTGCGCAGTACGGACTCGACCACGCGCTCCACGCTGATGAAGCCGCGCCGCTCCAGCTCGTCGAGAACGGCATTCAGATCATCGCCCTCCTCCACATGGGTGGCCAGCTTGCGCTGCAGCTCCAGCCGGGAATGCTCGCGCTGCGCCAGCATCTTGAGGGCGCGGCCCTTGAGTGAGAGCTTGGCAAAGCTCATGCTCGGTTCTCTCCCATAAAAAATGCGCAGGGACCGCCTGCGCAAAGATGGCTAACTTTTTGCTCTGCAAGGCTTGAGCCCAGGCCGGCCAGCCGCCGGGCCGCGAAGATCTCGCTGCCCGCGGTGACGCAATGGTTCAGGAAATCAGGCCTCGATCACCCCATCCTTGTCCACCTTGCCCTTGCCGCCCTTGGCAGGCTTGGCTTCGGCGGCGGCAATCCCGTCCACGGGCAGCAGCTTGATGCCCAGGCTCTCGCGCACCTTGTTCTCGATCTCGATGGCCAGCGCGGGGTTCTCGCGCAGGAACTCACGCGAGTTGTCGCGGCCCTGACCGATTTTTTCGCCGTTGTAGGCATACCAGGCACCGCTTTTTTCCAGGATCTTGGCGTTCACGCCCATGTCCAGAATCTCGCCTTCACGGCTGATGCCTTCGCCGAACAGGATATCGAACTCGGCCGTCTTGAAGGGGGGCGAGACCTTGTTCTTCACGACCTTGACCTTGGTTTCGTTGCCGATGGCTTCGTCGCCCTTCTTGATGGTGCCGGTGCGGCGGATATCCAGACGCACGGAAGCATAGAACTTCAGCGCATTGCCGCCGGTGGTGGTTTCGGGCGAGCCGAACATCACACCGATCTTCATGCGGATCTGGTTGATGAAGATGACCATGCAGTTGGTCTTCTTGATCGTGGCCGTCAGCTTGCGCAGGGCCTGACTCATCAGACGGGCCTGCAGTCCGGGCAGGGCATCGCCCATCTCGCCTTCGATTTCGGCCTTGGGCGTCAATGCGGCCACCGAGTCGATGACGATCAGATCCACGGCCCCCGAGCGCACCAGGCTGTCGCAGATTTCCAGGGCCTGTTCACCGGTGTCGGGCTGGCTGATCAGCACCTCGCCGAGGTTCACGCCCAGCTTCTGGGCGTAGCTGGTGTCCAGCGCATGTTCTGCGTCGATGAAGGCGCAGGTGCCGCCCTGCTTTTGCATCTCGGCGATGACCTGCAGCGTCAGCGTGGTCTTGCCCGAGGATTCGGGACCGTAGATTTCAATCACGCGGCCGCGCGGCAGACCACCCACGCCCAGCGCGATATCCAGACCCAGAGAGCCGGTGGAGACGACCTGAATGTCTTCGATGGCCTCACCTTCACCGAGCTTCATGATGGTGCCCTTGCCGAACTGCTTTTCGATCTGGGCCAGGGCGGCTGCCAGGGCTTTGGCTTTTTCGCTGTTGGCGTCGTTGGTCTTGGCGATGGCGTTCATATCAGGCTCCGAAGTAGGTGAATGACTGTCTGTGGCCAGCCCTGTCTTTACATTCAGGCTGGATGCTTGAACAGTAGTTTATGAGCTTGTATCGGCTGTGCGTCCAAATATTTAGTCAGTTTGCCTTACTATTTACCCATGTCTGAAATTGCACCTGTCACCCCCGCCGAAGATGCCTGGCGCCAGACCCATCTGGGCCGCCTGCTCGGCCATGCCATGCGCCGCTTCGACGCACGCGTGCTGCAGCTCATGGCACGCGATGTGGAGGTGCCGCTGGCCCTGTCCAACCTGGCGGCGCGCGACAAGGTGGGGGCCGCCCATATCCACATCACGCGCCATCTGTCCCTGGCCGGCGACCGGCTCACCGATCTGGCCGACAAGGCCGGCATGAGCAAACAGGCCATGGCCGACCTGGTGACGCAGTGCGAGGCCTGGGGCCTGGTCACGCGCGCGATCGACCCGCACGATGCGCGCGCCAAGCGCGTGCGCTTCACCGATGCGGGCCTGGTCTGGCTGCGGGCTTTTCACGATGCCGTGCGCCAGGCCGAGGCCGAGTTCCGCGATGCCGTGGGCGAGGACGTGGCCACCGTGGTGGCGCTGGGCCTGGAAGCCTATGCCGAAGGCTACTGAGGCCTGACGCCTGCGAGCGCCTGTCGACAATTGCGCCGGACGGCGATGGCCCGTCCCTACAATGGCAGCAAAAGTGCAAACAGGCACACATAACAAGCAGGAGACTGACATGCGCATACTGATTGCCGAAGACGACCAGGTGCTGGCAGACGGCCTGCTGCGCACGCTGCGCAGCTCGGGTGCCGTCGTCAGCCATGTGGCCAACGGCAGCGAGGCCGATACTGCCTTGCTGACCAGCAGCGAATTCGATTTGCTGATTCTCGACCTGGGCCTGCCCAAGGTGCACGGGCTGGAAGTGCTCAAGCGTCTGCGCGGGCGCGGCGACGCGCTGCCGGTGCTGATTCTCACGGCCGCCGACTCCATCGAGGAGCGGGTCCAAGGCCTGGACTACGGCGCCGACGACTACATGGCCAAGCCGTTTGCGCTGTCCGAGCTGGAAGCGCGCGTACGCGCCCTCACGCGCCGCGGCATGGGCGGCGCCAGCTCCACCATCAAGCACGGCCCGCTGGTCTATGACCAGACGGGCCGGGTCGCGACCATCGACGGCAAGATGGTGGAGCTGTCGGCGCGCGAGCTGGGCCTGCTGGAAGTGCTGCTTCAGCGCGCCGGCCGCCTGGTCAGCAAGGACCAGTTGGTGGAGCGCCTGTGCGAATGGGGTGAAGAGGTGAGCAACAATGCCATCGAGGTCTATATCCACCGTCTGCGCAAGAAGATCGAGAAAGGGCCGATCCGCATCGCCACCGTGCGTGGCCTCGGTTACTGCCTGGAAAAGATAGCTCCCCCCTGAGCGGCGGTGCCTAGGCGGCCCCGCCGCTTCCCCCCGAGGGGGACGATGGCCTTTGCTGCGGGGCGGCCCTTGCTGGCCATCCCTGAGTTGGAATACGCCAGTTTTACAAGCATGAAAATTTTTCAGCGTGAGCAGCGATCCCTCTTCGGCGAGATCCTCGACTGGATGCTCACGCCGCTGCTGCTGCTGTGGCCCGTGAGCCTGGCGCTGACCTGGCTGGTGGCCCAGGGCCTGGCCAACAAGCCCTTCGACCGTGCGCTGGAGTACAACGCCCAGGCCCTGGCCCAGCTGGTCATCGTGCAGCGCGGCAAGGTGCAGTTCAATCTGCCGCAATCGGCCAGCGAGATCTTGCGCGCCGATGAGTCGGACACCGTGTTCTTCCAGGTCAGCGGCACCAGGGGCGAATACCTGGCGGGCGAGCGCGACCTGCCCCGCCCCCCCGCCACCGACGAAGACCCACCCACGGGCACGGTGTTGCTGCGCGACGAGGAATACAAGGGCATCGACCTGCGCGTGGCCTACATCTGGGTGCGCATGCCGCTGCCCGACGAGCCCAGCGCCCTGGTGCAGGTCGCGGAAACGCGCGAGAAGCGCAGCGTGCTGGCCACGGAAATCATCAAGGGGGTGATGCTGCCGCAGTTCGTCATCCTGCCGCTGGCTGCCTTGCTCGTGTGGTTGGCGCTGGCACGCGGCATCAAGCCGCTGCACCGCCTGGAAGAGCGCATCCGTGCGCGCAAGCCTGAAGATCTCTCGCCCATCAACCACAAGGATGTGCCGCTGGAAGTGGTGCCGCTGGTCGATTCGGTCAACGAT
Source organism: Comamonas sp. (assembly GCF_009360615.1). Classification (GTDB taxonomy): domain Bacteria; phylum Pseudomonadota; class Gammaproteobacteria; order Burkholderiales; family Burkholderiaceae_C; genus Comamonas. The sequence goes on along the minus strand of NZ_SPEY01000050.1, from coordinate 26,870 downwards.
CTGCTGCAGCGGCTGCATGACTCCATCGCCACGCAAAAGCGCTTTCTGGCCGACGCCGCCCACCAGCTCAAGACCCCGCTGGCAGGGCTGCGCATGCAGGCCGACCTGGCCCAGCGCGAGGGAACGAATACCGAGGATCTGAAGCGCTCCCTGGCGCAGATCGGCCGCTCCAGCATGCGCGCCACACATACCGTCAACCAGCTGCTGGCACTGGCGCGGGCCGAAAGCGCCGTGCCCGCCATGCAGGGCTGCAACCTCGTGCGCATCGTCACCGAAGTGGTGCAGGACTGCCTGCCGCGCGCCATGGACAAGCACATCGACCTGGGCTACGAGGGTGCCAGCGCCGGCACGCCCGGTGTCTGGCTCAACGGCAACGCCACGCTGCTGACCGAGCTGGTGCGCAATCTGGTGGACAATGCCATCAACTACACGCCCTCGTCCAGCGCCCTGCCGGGCGTGGTCACCGTGCGCGTGCAGGCCGATCATTTCGGACAAATCCTGTTGCTGCAGGTGGAAGATTCCGGTCCTGGCGTTCCGCTGGCGGAGCGCGACCTGATCTTCCAGCCCTTTTACCGTGCGCTGGGCTCCGAAGCCGACGGCTCCGGCCTGGGCCTTCCCATCGTCATGGAAATCGCACGCCAGCATGGCGCGCAAGTGCTGCTGCAAGACGCCAGGCCCGGTCATGTGCCGCCGGGAGCGCTGTTCACCGTCCGCTTCAGGGCCATGCCGGGACAGCAGTGAAGCCGTGCCTCGGAGTGCACCAACTTGGTGCCCCGCTGACCCGAAAGACCGCGCCAGGCGTGGCTTTGCGCCCATTGGGCCGGATTCGCATAACGGTAACTGCGTATCTGACAAGCCCTCGCTTACCCTAGAATCAATTCGATCATGGGTTGTCTGAAGAGTCGCTATTTGTGCTCCGCAGGACAGCAATTTGGAATCACTGGATCCTGGGAGCTTTTCGATGCAACGTCGTCAATTCATCTACACCGCCGCTGCTGCCGCAGCCGCTTCTTCCTTCTCCGGCATGAGCATGGCGCAGGACGCCTCGCGTCCTCTGCGCATCGTCGTGCCCTTCCCTGCCGGCGGCCCTACCGACATGGTGCCCCGCAACATGCAGGATGTGCTGATCAAGCTGCTGGGCGGACAGGCCGTCGTGATCGAAAACAAGGCCGGAGCCGGCGGCTCCATCGGCATGGCCGAAGTGGCCCGCGCCACCGATGGCGTGACCTTCGGCATTGCCACGCTGTCCACGCATGGCGTGAACCCGGCCGTTTTCAAAAAGCTGCCCTATGACGCCACCAACGACTTCGTGGGCGTGACCGAGATCGTCAAGGCTCCCGGCGTGCTGGTGATCAACCCCAAGCTGATCCCCGTGAAGACTTTCGCCGAGTTTGTGGCCTACCTCAAGGCCAACCCCGGCAAGGTGTCCTTCGCCACTCCCGGCAACGGCACCATCGGCCATATGTGGGGCGCCCAGTTCCTCAAGAGCACGGGCACCGAAATGCACCATATCCCCTACCGTGGCTCGGCTCCGGCCATCAACGACGTGCTGGGCAACCAGGTGCCGGTGTACTTCGACCAGGTGAACTCGTCCCTCCCCCACATCAAGTCGGGCAAGGTGCGCGCCCTGGCCGTGTCCTGGCACGAACGCCTGGACGTGCTGCCCGACGTGCAGACCTATGCCCAGGCTGGTCACCCCGATCTGAACGAGCCTTCCTGGTTCGGCCTGGTGGCCCCCAAGAACACGCCCGCCGCGCAGGTGGAACGCGTGCAGAAGGCCATCGTGGCAGCCCTGAAGGACCCTGCCGTCAAGCAGCGCATGGCTGCTCAAGGCCTTTACCCCTCGGGCACATCGAGCGCCGATTTCACCAAGCAGATCGCCAGCGAGGTGGCCAAGATGAAGAAGCTGGCCGCGGCAGCCAATATTCATCTGGACTAAAAGCAGGAGCTGGTTGCGTATGCTGCAACTGGCTTGCCAATGCAAAAGGCCTGCAAATGCAGGCCTTTATTACGTCAGAGGCTACGAAAATCACTTGGGACAGGCCTGCAAGGCCTTGGGCACCAGGTTCTTGCCGGCCAGTGCCGCCACTTCGTTGCGCAAGGTGGGCGTGGCCTTGGGCAGGCGCAGCGCATAGGTGGTCACGTCGGGGCGCTCCTGCACCACGCGCGCGGTACGCACCCCCTGGCGGGCAAATGCGGCCAGCTGGCGCTGGGCGGCCTCTTCCGTCGAAAAACGCCCCAGCGACAGGCCAGGCTCGAAGCTGCCTCCTGCCCGGTCGAAATCGATATTCATCAGGCGCAGCTCACCGCGCTTGCGATCCATGAATTCAGCATCGGGAAACTTGCCCATATAGACCATCCAGCGCCCGCCCTGGTGATTGGCCACCAGCTCCCAGTCGCTTCTGGGCTTGCCCGCCAGCGCGCGGCGAATGCTGTCGGCCTGCGCCTCCTCGATGCCGCTGGCCTGATAGCAGGTCTCGGGCTCCTTGGCCGCTGTTTTGCTGTCCCTGGCCGGCCTGGCATCGTCGGCTTTGGCCTCGGGCCTTGCCTCGGGCTTGGTGTCCGTTGCCGCATCGGGCCTGGGAGCCGGCGTGTCATCGTCCACTGCGGGTGCCTCGGACGACTCGGTCCTCGCAGGTTCGACCGACGGAGCCGGCGCCGCTGCAGGCGGCTGCAGCACCAGCGCATCGGGTTTGATCTGCTCCTGCAGGCGCTGCGGCTCGGACTGGGTCTCCGGCACCAGCCCCATTGCGGCCAGATAGCCATGGCTCCAAAGGTAGTAACCCGCATTGCCCAGCACCAGGAGCAGGAAAACGATTCTCAGCATAGGTATCTCATATCAGTTGTCCAGGGCCCACCGCCGCGCGCGAGCCGTCGGGCAAAGGCCGGGCCAGCGCCTGGAAAGAGGGCGCCCCGCAACGGCGAAGGACGCGAAGCAGCTCCGCAACATCACCATCTCAAGCCTGCAGCGGGGTGCTGGACGGACGCACGCTGATTTCCGAGCTGGTCACGGCCTGTACCCCCGTCGCGGTGCGCACCAGAAAGCCGCCATCGGCCGCCACGCCCTGGGCCACGCCGCTGGTGCCGTCGCTCAGAGTCACCCCGCGACCGGCCAGCAGGTCGCGCTGGGCAAAACGCTGCATCAGCGGAGCAAAACCGTGCTGGGCAAAGCTTTGCACCTCGGCCACCAGATTGGGCAGTATGCACGCAAGGGCCGTGGGTGCGTCCAGCGCGGCATCGAGTTCCTGCAGACAGGCTGGGGCCGTGCGCATGCCGTCACCGGGGCGGGGGCGGACATTGATGCCGACGCCGATCACGACGTAGCGCGGCGCGGTCATATCGTGCTGGTGCGCGCCGACGAAGCTGGCAGTCTCGATCAGAATGCCGGCGAGCTTGCGATCGCCTTCCAGCCACAGATCGTTGGGCCATTTGATCCCGATGCGAGGCGTCGCGCTGCCGGCAGCCGGCAGATGGGGCTGCAGGCTCTCGGCCACGCTCACCCCGACCGCCAGCGACAGACCCGACCAGTCGCGCGGCGCCAGCGGCAGGCCCAGCGAGAACATCAGCGAATCCCCGACGCCGCTGACCCAGTTGCGCCCCAGCCGACCTCGGCCCTGCGTCTGCTGTTCGGCAATCAGCAGCACCGGCTCCGCCAGCCCGTCGCGGGCGCGGCGCATGAGCTCGGTGTTGCTGGAGTCGATGCTCGGCAGCACCTCGACCGTGAAGCCCGGCAGCTGCGGCGCGACGACTTCCCACAAGGCTTCGGCATTCCAGTGAATCGGCTGAGTCATTTTCTTTATCCAAAATTTCTATGCAGCGAGCACGCCTTGAACAAGCATGCTCCAACTCAGAGACGCCGAGCAAGAGCCGCCTCGCGGCGATGGCGTCGTCCCCCTCCCGCAACGCGAGAGAGGGGGAAGCGGCGGGGCCGCCTAGGCAAAGCCGCTCAGGGGGTGCAGTGAGGCATCGGCGGTTTCCAGCCCCTTTTGGGGGCCAGCATGGTGCCCCGGCAGTTCGCCGCACCGCAGTAGCAGGCATATTCGGCCTTGAGCCTGGCCGTGTAGCGCTCCTCCACCATCAGGCCGTAGTCGTAGTTCAGTTCCTCGCCGGCGGCAATATTGCGCAGTGCAATGATGTAGATGCGGCCGTCGATCTCGTCGGTATAGCAGTTGGGATCGCAGCTGTGGTTGATCCAGCGCGAGGAGTTGCCCTTGTGCGTGGCATCGATCACGCGCTCATCATCGACCTGGAAGTAGAAAGTGTGATTGGGCTGGGTGGGATCATGCGGATGACGGTCCTGCGCCTCCTGCCAGTCAATCACCTCACCCACGTACTCAATAAGGACTTCGCCTTGCGCAATATCCTGCGCGGCGAAAACGCCTTTGCCATGCACGCCGGAGCGCCGGGTCTGGATACGGCGGCCTGTGGAAGAGGCCAGTGATGTGCGGGGCATGTTTTCTCTGATACTTTGAATATGCACACATGTGCGCATGCGCGCGCGTGAGAAGCGAATTGTATGAGCCTGGATTTCGATCCGGGTTCAGGTGGTTAATGACGACGAGAACACACAATGACTAAAACCCTGGTGATTGCAGAAAAGCCTTCTGTCGCACAGGACATCGTCCGTGCGCTGACCCCGGTGGCAGGCAAGTTTGAAAAACACGATGACTATTTCGAATCCGACAGCTATGTGGTGACCAGTGCGGTCGGCCACCTGGTGGAAATTCAGGCGCCCGAAGAATTCGACGTCAAGCGCGGGAAATGGAGTTTTGCCAATCTGCCGGTCATCCCCCCGCGCTTTGACCTCAAGCCCGTGGACAAGACCAAGACCCGACTGAACGCCGTGGTCAAGCAGGCCAAGCGCAAGGATGTGACCGAACTCATCAACGCCTGTGACGCGGGCCGCGAGGGTGAGCTGATCTTCCGCCTGATCGAGCAATACGCGGGCGGTGCCAAGGGCGGTCTGGGCAAGCCGGTCAAGCGACTGTGGTTGCAATCCATGACGCCGCAGGCGATTCGTGACGGCTTCAACAATCTGCGCAGCGATGCCCAGATGCAAGGCCTGGCCAGCGCCGCGCGCAGCCGCTCCGAAGCCGACTGGCTGGTGGGCATCAACGGCACGCGTGCCATGACGGCCTTCAACTCGCGCGACGGCGGTTTCTTCCTGACCACCGTGGGTCGCGTGCAGACGCCCACCCTGTCCCTGGTGGTGGAGCGCGAGGAAAAGATCCGCCAGTTCGTCAGCCGCGACTACTGGGAAGTGCACGGCACTTTCGACGCCCAGGCCGGCCAGTACCTGGGCAAGTGGTTCAACCCGCAGTGGAAGAAATCGGACGATGCCGAGGCCAAGGCCGACCGCCTGTGGAACAAGGCCGAGGCCGAAGCGATTGCCGCCGCCGTCCAGGGCAAGCCGGCCACCGTCACCGAGGAAAGCAAGCCCACCACGCAGGCCTCGCCCCTGCTGTTCGACCTGACCAGCCTGCAGCGCGAAGCCAACGGCAAGTTCGGCTTCTCGGCCAAGACCACGCTGGCGCTGGCGCAAAGCCTGTACGAACGCCACAAGGCCCTGACCTATCCGCGTACCGACTCGCGCGCCCTGCCCGAAGACTATCTGCCCGTGGCGCGCCAGACCTTCGACATGCTGGCCACCAGCGGCATGCGCCATCTGGCGCCTTTTGCCCAGCAGGCCATCAACGACAACTACATCCGCCCCACCAAGCGCGTGTTCGACAACAGCAAGGTGTCGGATCACTTTGCCATCATTCCGACCACGCAGGCCCCTTCCGGCTTGTCGGAAGCCGAACAGAAGCTGTACGACCTGGTCGTGCGCCGCTTCATGGCCGTGTTCTTCCCCAGCGCCGAATACCAGGTCACCACGCGCATCAGCAAGGTGGAGCAGCACAGCTTCAAGACCGAGGGCAAGGTGCTGGTCAAGCCGGGCTGGCTGGCCATCTACGGCAAGGAAGCCGCCAACGAGGTGGAGGACGCCAAGGAAGGCGACAAGGGCCAGCCCCTGGTGGCCGTGCAGCCCGGCGAGCAGCCGCGCACCCACCATGCCGATGTCAAGGGCCTCAAGACCAAGCCACCGGCACGCTACTCGGAAGCCACGCTGCTGGGGGCCATGGAAAGCGCCGGCAAGCAGATCGACGACGACGAGCTGCGCGAGGCCATGCAGGAAAAAGGCCTGGGCACGCCAGCCACGCGTGCGGCCATCATCGAAGGCCTGCTGACGGAAAAATACATGCTGCGCGAAGGCCGCGAACTGATCCCCACGGCCAAGGCCTTCCAGCTGATGACGCTGCTGCGCGGCCTGGAGGTCGAGGAGCTGTGCCGTGCCGACCTGACCGGCGAATGGGAATTCAAGCTGTCGCAGATGGAAAAGGGCCAGCTCTCGCGCGAAGCCTTCATGCAGCAGATCCAGGCCATGACCGAAAAGCTGGTCAAGAAGGCCAAGGAATACGACCGCGACACCATTCCCGGCGACTACGCGACGCTGGCCACGCCCTGTCCCAACTGCGGCGGCGTGGTCAGGGAGAACTACCGCCGCTACGCCTGCACGGGTGCGAATGGCGCCAGCGAAGGCTGCGGCTTCTCTTTCACCAAATCCCCTGCCGGTCGCACCTTCGAGACCGCCGAGGCCGAACAGCTGCTGCGCGAACGCCGCATCGGCCCGCTGGAGGGCTTCCGCTCCAAGGCCGGATGGCCGTTCGTGGCCGAGGTCGCCATCGTGCGTGACGAGGAAAACAGCAACTTCAAGCTGGAATTCGACTTCGGCGACGACAAGGACTCCGAGGACACGGGCGAGATCGTGGACTTTGCCCACCAGCAAAGCCTGGGCCCCTGTCCCAAGTGCGGCTCGCCCGTCTTCGAGCATGGTGCCAACTATGTCTGCTCCAAGGCCGTTCCCACGCTGGCCCAGACCACGCCCAGCTGCGACTTCAAGAGCGGCCAGATCATTCTGCAGCAGCCCATCGAGCGCGAGCAGATGAGCAAGCTGCTGCAGACCGGCAAGACCGATCTGCTGGAGAAGTTCGTCTCCAACCGCACGCGTCGCAACTTCAAGGCCTTCCTGGTCTGGGATGGCGCTGCGGGCAAGGTGAACTTCGAGTTCGAGCAGCGCGAAGGCAAGTACCCGGCGCGCAAGACGGCTGGCGCAGCGACGGCCAAGACCACGACGGCCGCCGCCAAGAAGACGGGCACGGCGGCCAAGAAGACCGCCGCCAAGACGGCGACCAAGACCGCAGCGGTGAAGAAGCCCCGCACCGTGAGCGCCACGCTCAAGCCCAGCGCCGATCTGGCCGCCGTGATCGGCAGCGAACCCACCTCGCGCCCTGACGTGATCAAGAAGCTCTGGGACTACATCAAGGCCAACGGCCTGCAGGACGCCAAGGACAAGCGCGCCATCAACGCCGACGCCAAGCTCAAGCCGGTGTTCGGCAAGGAGCAGATCAGCATGTTCGAGCTGGCCGGCATCGTGGGCAAGCATGTGAGCTGATCGCCAGCCCTTGCCTGCCAACCCGCAGAGACCGCCACGGCATGCCGCCGGCGGTCTTTTTCATTTCAGGCAGCGCAACGCAAGGCGCTCAGATAGCCAGATATGGCCGTGTTGGCGCGCTTGCGCAGCAAGTCCAGATCCGGCGGGACATCGGTGGCCAGATAGCTGTGGTTGAACAGGCCATACAGAATGCACTGGCTCACCCGTGCAGCATCGCGCACCGGGTAGTCCGGTGGCAGATCGGAGGACTGCTCTATGGCTGCTGCCCAGGCGTCCACAAAGCGCTCGAACATCTTCCGGTAGGCCTCCGAGGTGGAATAGTGGCGCTCCAGCAGATAGTGGGCGCCCCATTCATCCGCCCGCTCACGGTGCGCCTGCAGCTGTGAATCGACCACTGCCTCGGCGATCTGCATCAGCGGCTGGCCCGCATGACTGCTGGTCACGCCGCGAATGCCCAGCAGCAACGCCTTGGAGCGCAGATGCAGGCATACCTTGGCCAGATCTTCCTTGCCCGAGAAGTACTCGTAGAAGCTGCCCAGGCCGGTGCCCGCCACCAGGACGATCTCGCGCACGGTGATTTCCGCGTAACTGCGCTCCAGCAAAAGCCGAACAAAGGCGTCCTGCAGGGCCTGAAACGTCTGCCGTGCACGGGACTGCAAAGGCCTGCGACGCCCTGCTGTCGCGGAGGAAGGGGTGCGTGGTTTCATGCTGGCCAAATCCGAACACCTTTCTTGCACGGGTTTCTAGAATTTTCCACAGGGACTTCGATGCCGATGTGCTCGCTGCCCGGCGGACAAGAAATTCCCATCAAAGACGGAGACAAGCATGCCCCCTCGTACTGCCATCTTCCTGGCCGCAACGGCGCTGGCCTGCGCTTCGCTGGCCATCGCACAGCCAGCCACGGCCGTGAGGATCGCCTCGCTGGATACCATGAGCGGCCCCATGGCGGGATTGGGCCTGAATATACTCAAGAGCTTCCAGTACAGCGCCAGGCTGGCCAACGAACAGAGCTGGGCCGGTGCCGTGAGGTTCGAGATCGTTCCTTTCGACAACCGTCTGTCTGCGCAGGAGGCGCTGAGCCTGCTTCAGTCCATCATCGGTCAGAACATCCGCTATGTGGTGCAGGGCGCCAGTTCCTCGGCCGTGGGCCTGGCACTGCAGGAGGCCATCGAAAAGCACAACGGCCGCAACCCCGGCAAGGAGATCATCTACCTGAACTATGCGGCCCAGGCGCCGCAGATGACCAATGCCAGGTGCAGCTACTGGCATTTCCGCACCGATGCGAATTCGGACATGAAGGTCGCAGCGCTGGCGTCCTATCTGGTCGGCCAAAAGGAGGTACAGCGGGTTTTTCTGCTCAACCCCAACTATGCGTACGGCCAGGAAGTCTCGCGCGCAGCGCGCAGCATGCTGGCGACCAAGCGCCCCGACCTGAAGATCGTGGGCGACGACTTTCACCCTCTCGGACTGGTCAAGGACTTCTCTCCCTATATCGCCAAGATCAAGCAGTCCGGGGCCGATGCCGTCATCACGGCGGACTTCGGTGCCGATCTGGCGCTGATCGTGCGCACCGCGCGCGAAGCCGGGCTGACTGCGGTCTTCTACACCCTCAACGGCAACAACTTCGGCGTGCCCAGTGCCATGGGGGCAGCAGGACAGGGCCGGGTCAAGCTGGTCTCGGCCTTCAGCCCCAACTCCCCACCTCTGGTCGGCGACCCGCTGCTGCCGGGCTTCAGACGGCAGTTCAACGAGGACTTCATCAACGGCCAGGGACACAACGCCCTGCTGATGCTGGCCCAGGCCATACGCGAAGCCGGGTCCGTGGAACCTGCCGCCGTGGCAGCCAGGATGTCGGGCATGCGCTTCCAGGGCGTCAACGGCCCCGTGGAAATGCGCAGCAGCGATCACCAGGCCCAGCAGCCCATCCATGTGCTGAGCTGGGAGCCGGTGGACGGCAAGACCGTGGTGCATGACCAGGAAGGAACGGGCCTGGGATGGAAGCCCGTCGCCATGGTTCCCGCACAGGCGGCCGCGCTGGACACCCGGTGCCAGATGAAGCGGCCACCCTGAACACCTCCGCAGGCGCCCGCCGGACATGTCACAGATATTGCAACGCACTGCCCGATGCAACGCACGGAAACACCTTGGAGGGAAGAAACCCATGACTGGCATCCATCCTCATAACCAGCCCCCGGAACTCAAGGACTACAACGTCTATGCCTGCGACCCGGTGCTGCAGCGTGCCGTGGCCCGCGGCGGCGCACAGTGGCGCGAGGCAGAACTGCGGCGGCAAGGCGCGGAATATGGTGCCGAAGCCACGTTGCGCGCCGCGGAGGACGCCAACCGTTTCGAGCCCGAGCTGCACACGCATTCGCCCACAGGCGACCGTATCGACCAGGTGCGCTTTCACCCCGCTTGGCATCAGATGATGACGATTGCGCGGCGCAACGGTATCTCCAACCTGCCTTTCACCGACCCTCGGCAGACCGCCTGGCCGGCCTATGGTGCCTCGCTGTTCATGCACAGCCAGATCGAGTCCGGCTCGGGCTGTCCGAGCACCATGACCAAGGCCAGCATTCCGTTGGTGCGCATCAACCCCCAGCTCAATGCAGTGCTGGGGCCGCTGCTGGAGTCCACCGAATACGACGCGCGCGACATCCCTGCCCAGGGCAAGCGCTCCATCACCGTGGGCATGGGCATGACGGAGCGCCAGGGCGGCAGCGATGTGCGCAGCAACACCACAGGTGCCGTGGCCCTGAACCCGTCAGGCAGCAGCGGTCCCTGGGGCGAGGAATATCTGATCACCGGCCACAAATGGTTCTTCTCGGCCCCCATGTGCGACGGCCACCTGGTGCTGGCCAAGACCGAGGAGCGCGGCCCCACCTGCTTTTTCGTGCCACGCTGGCGCCCGGACGGCAGCAAGAACGCCATTCACATCCAGCGCCTCAAGGACAAGGTGGGCAACCGCTCCAACAGCAGCAGCGAAGTGGAATTCGACAACGCCTGGGGCGTGCTCATCGGCCAGGAAGGCAGGGGCATATCCACCATCATCGAAATGGCCACCTACACCCGTCTGGACTGTGCACTGTCCAGTGCAGGCTTTATGCGTCAGGCCCTGGTGCAGGCCCTGCACTACACACGCAACCGCCATGCCTTCGGGCTGCCGCTGGCCGAGCAGCCGGTGATGACCGGCCTGCTGGCTGATATGGCACTGGAGTCCGAAGCCGCCACCTGGCTGGCCATGGACCTGTGCGCACGCTTTGGCTCGCAAGACCCGCTGGATCAGGCCTGGCGCCGCATCGTCACGCCTGCCGCCAAGTTCTGGAACTGCAAGCGCGCCGTGGGCTACACGGGTGAAGCCATGGAAGTCTTCGGCGGCAACGGCTATGTGGAGACCGGCCCCATGGGCCGATTGTTCCGCGAGGCCCCCGTCAATTCCATCTGGGAAGGCTCGGGCAACGTCATGTGCCTGGATGTGCTGCGCGCCATTGCCCGCCACCCCGACGACGCCCATCTGCTGCTCGACCATCTGCAGCAGATCGGTGCCGAGGAGGGCGTGCTGCGCACGCAGGTGGACAAGCTTCGCCGGGCCATCATGCAGGCGCCTGAGGATCTGGAGCGCGAAGCGCGCCGCTTCACCCAGCGCCTGGCCCTCACGGTACAGGCCACGCTGATGCTGCAGCATGCGGGCAGCGACAGTGCCGCGGCCTTCCTTGGCAGCCGCTTCGACCCCGACTGGGGCCCGGTGGCCGGTGTTGCCTGCTCCCGCAGCGACGCGGCCGCCCTGCTGCGCAATGCCTGGACAGGCTGAGGGGGTGCCAGCCATGATGAATTTCGTTTCCTTGCTCGACCAGCAGGCACGCACGCGCCCCGAAAAACCGGCGCTGCGCGCCGACGGCCAGGACTGGAGCTATGCCGCCCTGGCCGAGGCCAGTCATCGCGCCGCTGCCGTGCTCTGCGCGCAAGGCGTGCGTCCGGGCGACAGGGTAGGCCTGCTGTGCTTCAACACCCCGGGCTTTGTGTTCGCGCTGTTCGGTGCCTGGCGGCTGGGTGCCGCCGTCGTGCCTATCAACCACAAGCTGCAGCCCCCGGAAGTCGCCTACATACTGCGCCACTCCGGCACTCGGCTGTGCATTGTGGATGGAACGCGCGCGTCGCTGATCACAGCCATCCGGGACGCACCACCGCCGGCGGCTGAACTGCGGTGGCTGAGCACAGCCAGTGCCGCCGAAGGCGTGGGCTTCTTCGACGAGCTGCTGACGCAGGCCGCCCCCTGCAGCGACGGGCCTGCTCATCCGGCACCGGAAACACTGGCCGAAATCCTCTATACCTCGGGCACCACGGGCCGGCCCAAGGGCTGCCTGCACAGCCATGCCAATGTCTTTCACGCAGCCCTGTGCACGGCCGCCGCCACCTCGCTTTCGCACAGGGAACGCACGCTGATCGCCATGCCCATCTGGCACTCATCGCCGCTGAACAACTGGTTTCTGGGCACCTTGCTCATGGGCGGCACTGCCGTGCTGATGCGCGAGTACGCTCCCAGGGAGTTTCTGGAGACGCTGGAGCGAGAACGCATCAGCTTCACTTTCGGTGCGCCGATCGCCTTTCTGGCCCCGCTGACCGTGGTGCCGGACGTCGCCGGCTACGACTTCAGCGCCATTCGCCTCTGGACCTATGGCGGCGGCCCGTTGGGCGCGGAGATGGTTCGCAGGCTGTGCAAGGCCTATCGCAGCGACCGCTTCATGCAGGTCTATGGCATGACCGAGTCCGGGCCGCTAGGCAGCATGCTCTACCCCGAAGAAGCCTTGACCAAGCCGGGCTCCATCGGTCGCAGCGCCATACCGGGCGTGGAGCTGGAACTGCGCCGCCAGGACGGCAGCCCCTGCGGTCCCGACGAGGTCGGCGAGATCTGCCTGCGCTCCGCAGCCATGATGCAGGGCTATCTGGACAGCCCCGAGGCCACGGCCGCCGTGCTGGATCACCAGGGCTGGTATCACAGCGGCGATCTGGCGCGCAGGGACGCGGACGGCTATCTCTATATCGTGGACAGGCTCAAGGACATGATCGTCACGGGCGGCGAAAACGTCTACTCCAAGGAGGTCGAAGACCTGCTCTGCACCCACCCCGATGTGCAGGAGGTGGCCGTCATCGGCCGTCCCCACCCCGAATGGGGCGAGACCGTGGTGGCGGTGCTGACCCTGAAGCCCGGCACGCTGCTGGACCAGCAGGCCCTGCGCGAATTCATGGCCCCGCAGCTGGCGCGCTACAAGATTCCGCGCATCTTCGAGGTCCGCGACACACTGCCGCGCACCGCGACCGGCAAACTACTCAAGCACCTGCTGCGCACCGAGGCACCCGCATCCCCATGAACCACCGCATTTTCACTCCCCCGGGCCTGGCTCTGACATGGTTGGCCGCAGCCCTTGCAACGGGTGCCTGCACCACCCCGCCGCCCACTTCTGCGACGATGGTCGGTGAAACAAGCGAGGGCTCCGGCTATCTGAACGGATACCTCGCTGCAGACCAGTTGCCCGACAGCCTGACCCTGCTGCCAGCCCCGCCCACACCGGGCTCCACCGCACAGAGACTGGACGATGAGAGCTTTCACCAGTTGGTGGCACTGCGCAGCACAGCGCGCGGCGAACTGGCCCGCCAGGATGCACAGCTGAAATTCCCGGCAGCAGCGCAGACCTTCGCCTGTGCGCTGGGAGTGCCGGTGTCCGCCCAAGACACGCCGCACCTGGAAATGCTGCTGCGTCGCACCCTCACCGATGCAGGCCGCGCCACCCGCAAGGCCAAGGAGCACTACCAGCGGATCCGACCCTTTGTGACCTTTGCCCAGCCCAGTTGCACACCGCAGGAAGAAAACGACCTGTCCAAGAACGGCTCTTACCCCTCCGGCCATTCCTCCGTGGGATGGGCCTGGGCGCTGGTGCTGGCAGAGATCGCCCCGGATCGCAGCGATGCCCTGCTCCAGCGTGGCCGCGCATTCGGCCAGAGCAGAGGCATCTGCGGGGTGCATTGGCGTAGCGACATTGAGGCCGGCCGCCTCATCGGCGCAGCCACGGTGGCCCGACTGCAAAGTGACGCCGTCTTCAGCGCCCAGTTGGCGCTGGCGCGTACCGAAGTGGACAGGGCCCGCCAGCGCGGTGCTTCCCCAGGCATGCAATGCCCGGCACACCGGGAAGCACTCGCCGAATCGGCCACGCTCTCCCCCTGAGGGCGCCGCACAGCACCACCACCGTTGCCACAGCGACTGCCACGGTCGCCGGGCCGCACGGATCCTGGAGCATGGTCAAAGTCGCCGAAGCCACGGCGCCGAAGAAGCCGGGCGGACGAACTGCGAACTCGTATTCGGATGGCGCTCGCGCCGCTGGCTCAACCGTCCGTTCTGTTCAAGCGCATCATGAACAAGCCCAGCGCTCTGATCGACACCCCGCGCACATGCTGGTGCAAGTCCAGGTTCAGGCGTCCTTCGCCATCGGAGGCGGCCACGTCGTGGCATCACCCCGCTCGCTCCTGCACATGACCACGGCAGGCATTGCGTCCGGGTAACACGGATGACATGGATGGGTCTTCGCAATCCGCTATAAGGATTGGTATGCAACCGAACCATGACCTGCTGACGGAGCGCCCTGCGCGCCAAGTCTCCCTCTCGGGAGCCTCCAATTTCCGCGATCTGGGCGGATATCGGGGCCTGGACGGCCGCCGCCTGCAATGGGGCAAGCTGTACCGTTCCGCGCATCTGGCGCATCTGACCCCGCAAGACCTGGACCAGCTGCAAAAACTGGGCATACAGCGCAGCGCAGACTTTCGCGGCGAAGGCGAAAGCGCGCATCTCTCCTATGCCTGGCCTCTGATCAAGCGCCATGCCCTGGTGGTCGAGCCCACCGTGGTGCAGCGCGCCCAGTCCATGATGGAGCAGGGCCGCCATCTCAGCAGCCGCGATACCGAGGAGCTGATGCATGACACCTACCGCAGCTTTGTGAACGTGTATGGCAATCGCTTTGCGCAGTTCCTCGCGCTGCTGCAGCTCAGCGATGCGCCGCTGGTCTTTCACTGCACGGCCGGCAAGGACCGCACGGGCTGGGCCGCAGCCCTGCTGCTGACGGCCCTGGGCGTGGACGAGGAGCAGATCATGGAAGACTACCTGCTGACCAACCGGTACTTTGTACGCCCGACCCAGATGTACGGCCAGCTCTCCGAAGAGGCACTGGATGCACTGTGGCGCGTGCAGCCTTCCTATCTGATGGCCTCGATCGATGCGGTGCGCACCCAGCATGGCAGCGTGGACCGCTATCTGAGCCAGGTGCTGGGTGTGGATGGCACAGCGCGCGAGCGGCTGGCCGGGCTGTACCTGGAGGCCTGATCAACTTTGATAGCTTCAAAGGCTTTCCTGGATTAGGTTAAACCCCTTTTCAGGCATAACAAGCTGTTACGGCAGGGTATCTCCGGCCCGCTACCATGGGCCATGGTCCGTAATGGATGCGGACAAGGAAATGCAGATGCGCAAATGGCTCTCCCTGGCCGCAGCCGCCGCCACGCTGGCGCTGACGGCCTGCTCCGGCACCATGCCGGCCTCCTCCAGCTCCAGCGGCTCCGGTGGCGTGGAAATCTTCGGCACCGTGGACGCAGGCGTCAGCCGTACCTGGTAAACCCGCCGCCAGGCACGCAAAAGCCCGCCGTGCTTGCTGCACCGGCGGGCTTTTGTTTGTGCCGCGCGATTAACGGCTGACGTTGGCGTCGGCCACGGTCAGCGCCGTCATGTTCACGATGCGGCGCACGGTGGTGCTGGGCGTGAGCACGTGCACGGGCTTGGCAGCCCCCAGCAGCACAGGGCCCACGGCGATACCGCCGCCGGCAGCCTGCTTGAGCAGGTTGTAGCTGATGTTGGCGGCATCGATATTGGGCGAGACCAGGAGGTTGGCATCACCCAGCAGCGTGCTGTTGGGCATCAGCTTGGCGCGGGCCTTGCCGTCCAGTGCCACGTCGCCATGCATTTCGCCATCCACCTCCAGCCAGGGCGCCTGCTCGCGCAGCAGCTCCAGGGTCTGGCGCATCTTGACGGCGCTGGGCTGGTTGCTGGAGCCAAAGTTGGAGTGGCTCAGCAGCGCCACCTTGGGCTTGATCCCGAAGCGCATCATTTCCTCGGCGGCCATGATGGTGATCTCGGCCAGCTGCTCGGCCGTGGGATCGTAGTTGACGTGGGTGTCGACCAGGAATACCTGGCGCTCGGGCAGCAGCAGACCGTTCATGCAGGCGTAGGTGGCCACGCCGCTGCGCTTGCCGATGACCTGGTCGATGTAGTTCAGGTGCACATTGGTGTTGTTCCAGGTGCCGCAGATCAGGCCGTCCACCTCACCCTTGTGCAGCAGCATGGAACCGATCAGCGTCAGGCGGCGGCGCATTTCGATCTTGGCGATGGGGGCGGTGATGCCCTTGCGCTCCGTCATGCGGTGATAGCTCTGCCAGAAGTCGCGGTAGCGCTCGTCATGCTCGACATTGACCACGTCGTAGTCGGCGCCTTCCTTCATGCGCAGGCCGAACTTCTCGATGCGCTGGGCGATGATGGCGGGACGTCCGATCAGTGTCGGACGCGCAATGCGTTCGTCCACCACGATCTGGGCCGCGCGCAGGATGCGCTCTTCCTCGCCCTCGGCATAGGCCACGCGCTTCTTGGTGGCCTTCTTGGCCGCATGCACGATGGGCTTCATCATGGTGCCGGAGGCGTAGACGAAGGTCTTCAGATGCTCGCGGTAGGCATCCATGTCCTGGATGGGGCGCTTGGCCACACCGGCTTCGGCCGCTGCCTGGGCGACGGCGGGTGCCACGATCAGCATCAGGCGCGGATCGAAGGGCTTGGGAATCAGGTACTCGGGGCCGAAGCTCAGCACCTCGCCCACATAGGCGGCTGCCACTTCCTCGGACTGCTCGGCCTGGGCCAGCGCGGCAATCGCGTGCACGCAGGCGATCTCCATCGAGGTGGTGATGGTGGTCGCGCCGCAGTCCAGCGCACCACGGAAGATATAGGGGAAGCACAGGACGTTGTTGACCTGGTTGGGGTAGTCCGTGCGGCCCGTGGCGATGATGGCGTCGTCGCGCACCGCCTTCACATCTTCGGGAATGATTTCCGGGTTGGGGTTGGCCAGCGCGAAGATGATGGGCCTGGCCGCCATCTTCCTGACCATGTCCTGCTTGAGCACATTGCCGGCAGACAGGCCCAGGAAGGCGTCAGCGCCCTCGATCACCTCGCCCAGCGTGCGCAGCTCGGTCTTCTGGGCAAACAGCGCCTTGTCCGGGTCCATCAGCTCGGTGCGGCCCTCGTAGACCACGCCGGCGATATCGGTCACGAACACGTTCTCGCGCTTCAGACCCACTTCCAGCAGCAGGTTCAGGCAGGCCAGCGCCGCGGCGCCGGCACCCGACGCCACCAGCTTGACCTCTTCGATCTTCTTGCCGGCCACCTTGAGCGCATTGACCATGGCCGCTGCCACGGTGATGGCCGTGCCGTGCTGGTCGTCGTGGAAGACGGGAATGTTCATGCGCTTGCGCAGCTCGCGCTCCACGAAGAAGCACTCTGGCGCCTTGATGTCCTCGAGGTTGATGGCACCGAAGGTGGGCTCCAGCGCAGCAATCACGTCGACCAGCTTTTGCGGGTCCTTTTCGTCGATCTCGATATCGAACACATCGACGCCGGCGAACTTCTTGAACAGCACGCCCTTGCCCTCCATCACGGGTTTGGAAGCCAACGCGCCGATATCGCCCAGGCCCAGCACCGCCGTGCCGTTGGAGATCACGCCCACCAGATTGCCGCGGCTGGTGTATTTGAAGGCCGCAGCGGGGTCCTTGACGATTTCCTCGCAGGGCGCAGCCACGCCGGGCGAATAGGCCAGAGCCAGATCGTGCTGATTGGCCATGGGCTTGGTTGCCGTGATGGCCACCTTGCCGGGCTTGGGAAACTCGTGATACTCCAGTGCCGCCTGACGCAGCAACGCACGTTTGTCGATCGAGGTAATGGGCTTGGTATCGGACATCAGCGGTCTCCAGCTCGCAAAGTAAGTCATCCGCAGTAAGGACTCTCTATGGGCACATGACCCGGTCCCTGTGCTCTTGCGGACGATGAAATCGGATTTTGGATTGTAGGCCGAGCGCTATCAAAAAAAGAGGGGTTGCAGCTCGGCGTTTAAGGTCAAACAGCCATGACTGTTCAATAACGATGCAAACGAAATCATAGCATTATGCAAATAATGCATAGAACACAGAGATATGATTCTTGCTGACCTTTGTTTGCCCGCCTCTCTGAAAGCTCCTGCCCATGCTGCCCCGCCACAATGACCCGATTGCCGCCATCGCCACCGCCCCCGGGCGCGGAGCCGTTGGCATTGTGCGAGTCTCCGGCAAAGGTCTTGCGGCCCTGGTGCAAACGCTTTGTGGCAAGGCGCTGAAACCGCGCGAAGCGACTTATCTGCCCTTCAGGGATGCGCACGGCTCGCCCATAGACCATGGCCTGGCGATCTACTTCCCCGGCCCGCACAGCTATACGGGCGAGGATGTGCTGGAGCTGCAGGCCCATGGCGGACCCGTGGTGCTGCAGCTGCTGCTGGCGCGCTGCCTGGAAGCGGCCCAGAGCGGCAGCCAGGACGGCAAGCCGGTGCTGGCAGGGCTGCGTCTGGCCCAGCCGGGGGAGTTCACGGAGCGCGCGTTTCTCAACGACAAGATCGACCTGGCCCAGGCCGAGGCAATTGCCGACCTCATCGATGCCAGCACCGAAGCCGCCGCGCGCAGTGCCAGCCGTTCGCTGTCTGGCGCGTTCTCGCAGGAAATCCATGTGCTGCGCGACGCCCTGGTGCATCTGCGCATGCTGGTGGAAGCCACGCTGGACTTCCCGGAGGAAGAAATCGATTTTCTGCAGAAGGCCGATGCCTTTGGCCAACTCGAGCGCCTACGCGCCCAGGTCGCTGCCGTGCTGGCACGCGCCCATCAGGGCGCGCTGTTGCGCGAAGGCATCAAGGTGGTGATTGCCGGTCAGCCCAATGCGGGCAAAAGCTCGCTGCTCAACGCACTGGCGGGGGCCGAGCTGGCCATCGTCACCCCGATTGCCGGAACCACGCGTGACAAGGTGCAGCAGACGATTCAGATCGAGGGCGTGCCCCTGCATGTGATCGACACCGCAGGCCTGCGTGACAGCGATGACGAGGTGGAACGCATCGGCATTGCGCGTGCCTGGGACGAGATTGCAGCGGCCGATGCCGTGCTCTTTCTGCACGATCTGACCCGCGTGGAGCAGGCCGACTATGCGGCGGCCGATGCCGATATCGCCCGCACTCTGCAGGACAGGCTGCCCGCTCAGGTGCCGCTCATCCATGTCTGGAACAAGACCGATATGGCTGCTGCCGAAGTACAGAGCCGTCACACCGCCCAGCTGAATGCGCAGCAGATCGCCTTGTCAGCGCGTACCGGCGACGGCCTGGACGCGCTACGCAAGCGACTGCTGGAAGTGGCGGGCTGGCAATCCGCGCCCGAAGGCCTGTACCTGGCCCGCGCCCGCCATGTGGAGGCCCTGCAGGCCGTGGATGCCCACCTGGAGATGGCTGACGCGCAGCTGGCGGCGCAATCCGCCCATCTGGATCTGCTGGCCGAGGAGCTGCGCCTGGCCCAGCTTTCGCTGAACTCGATCACCGGCGAATTCAGCTCCGACGACCTGCTGGGGGTGATCTTCTCCAGCTTCTGCATCGGCAAGTAAGGTCGCAGGCCGGCCCGCCGCCTTGTTCGAGCGGGCATGAAAAAACGCCACCTTTTCAGGTGGCGTTTTGGTTGGCGCTGGCGCCGTGCTTACTTGCCTTCGGCAGCCTTGCCGAACTTGGGCAGGTTGAACTGAGGCGGCACGCCCATGCGCTTGTTGATGATCCACTGCTGAGCGATCGACAGAATGTTGTTCGTCAGCCAGTACAGCACCAGACCCGAGGGGAAGAAGAAGAACATCACGCTGAACATCAGCGGCATGATCCACATCATCTTGGCCTGCATGGGGTCAGGAGGAGCGGGGTTCAGTGCGGTCTGCAGCAGCGAGGACAGAGTCATCAGCAGCGGCAGGATGAAGAAGGGATCCGGCACCGAAAGGTCGTGAATCCAGCCGATCCAGGGCGCGTTGCGAATTTCCACGCTGGACTGCAGCACCCAGTACAGAGCCATGAAGACAGGGATCTGGATGATGATGGGCAGGCAGCCGCCCATGGGGTTGACCTTCTCCTCGCGGTAGATGCGCATCATCTCCTGCTGCATCTGCTGGGGCTTGTCCTTCAGACGCTCGCGCATTTCCTGAATGCGGGGGTTGATGGCCTTCATCTTGGCCATCGAGGAGTAGGCCTTGGCGTTGAGCCAGTAGAAGGCGATCTTCAGCAGCACCACCAGGGCCACGATGGACCAGCCCCAGTTGCCGATGAACTGGTGCAGCTCGGACAGCAGCCAGTACAGCGGCTTGGCCAGAATCGTCAGCCAGCCATAGTCCTTGACCAGTTCCAGACCGGGCGAGAGCTTCTCCAGCATGGGCTCGATCTGAGGGCCGGAGAACAGACGCGAGCTCACGGTCTTGGTCTGGCCGGGCTCCACCGTGCCCACGGGCGTGATCATGCCCACGGCATACAGGTTGTCACCCACCTTGCGCACGAAGTTGTCGCGCTGGATGCCGTCGGCCAGCAGCCAGGCGCTGGCGAAGTAATGCTGCACCATGGCCACGAAGCCATTGGGGGAAGCCTTGTCGACCTCGGCCTTGCCGCTTTCGATGTCCTTGAACTCGACCTTGTGGTATTTCTTGGCGTCGGTGTAGACGGCAGGGCCGGTGAAGGTGGAGTAGAAGGTGGACTCATGCTCGGGCTTGTTGCCGTCGCGCACCAGCTGCATGTACAGCTGGGGATTCACGGCGGTCGAACCGGTGTTGACCACATCGTGCTGCACATCGACCGCATAGGAGCCGCGCTTGAGCGTGAAGGTCTTGACCAGCTTCACGCCCCCCTGGTCGGCGGACTCGAAGCGCACCTGCACGCTGTCCTGGCCGTCCTTGAGCTCACGCTCGCCGGGCATCACGGTCATGGGAGTCTTGTGCGTGGGGAAGTTGCCGCCGATCAGGCCGGTCTGTCCCAGGTAGATGCGCTTGGCGTTTTGCTCGAACACCTGCATGAGCTTCTTTTCATCCACGGTGTCGGAGTACTTGAGCAGCTCGGAAGCTTTTAGCGTGCCGCCTTCGCTGTCGAAGGTCAGACGCATCACATCGCTGCCCACGGTCACGTCCTGACGGGGAGTGGCCGCAGTTGCAGGCTGGGCTGCAGCACTGGCAGCACCGGGCACATCACCGGCAGACGCGGCCGCGGCGGGCTGGGGCACGCTGACGTCAGCAGGCTTTGCGTCGGCCGCAGCCGGCGCACTGACCGTCTGCGGCGATGGGAAGAAGGTGGGCTTTTTGCCGTTATGGATTTGCCACTTGTCCCAGAGCAAAACCATGGAAAAGCCAAATATCACCCACAGTATGGTGCGGCGAATATCGTTCATGAAGACTTCTTAGGTGAGGAAGGTTGGGTGGTCGCGGAAGAGTCCGAGGCATTGTCCAGAAAGGAAAACAGCCTGGGCTTTTGCTGTGGCACGGGATCATGCCCTCCGTCACACCACGGATGACAGCGCGCCAGCCGGCGCACCGTCAGATAAGAGCCTACCGCAGCGCCGTGTTGTTCCAGCGCTTGAAGGGAATAGGCCGAGCAGGTCGGCTCGAAGCGGCAGGCCGACCCCAGCCAGGGACTGAGCAGCAGCCTGTAGCCACGCACGACAGCCATGAGCAGTCGCTGCATCATGACTGGTTCTCCGGCTGATTTGCTATTGAATCAGTAGCTTCTTGCGCTTTTCCATCAGAGGCTTGAGACGCATCAGTCTGACATTCCCCCTGCGTCGCTGCGGCCTGGCGGGCCTGCATCAGGCGGCGCGCGCCGGTCGCAAAAAGCTGTTGCAGTTCCTTACGGACCGCCGCCTTGAGCTGGTCCGACGTTGCACTGACGAATTGCTTACGGTCAAACCCCGAGCGCAGGCGCACCACATAGGAAGCACACAGCAGGGCGTCCTCATAATCCGAGGACACCGCATAGATCTGGCGCTTGATGGTGTGGCGCGTGACCGAGCGGCGTGCCCAGCGCTTGGGCACCATGGCCCCCAGCCAGGCCTGCCTGCGCACGGCACCAACGCCAAACAGGGCCTGCGGATCACTCGATCCGGGCCCTGTCCTGGGGTTGGCAACCCTGTCGGCAACCTCGGCCACCAGCTCCATGCGGTGCAGGGCGAAGTGCGGGGTACGGGCAATCGTGCCCGCAGACATGGTGGCCTGGAATTGCGGACGCGTTTTCAGCCTTTGCATAGGAGAGCCTCCGTTCAGAGGCTTTCAGCGCAGCGAAGGAGCAGACCGCTAGCCAACGCCGGCCTTAGACGGCCAGACGCTTGCGGCCCTTGGCGCGACGTGCGTTGATCACGGCACGGCCACCCTTGGTCTTCATGCGGACCAGGAAACCGTGGGTACGGGCGCGGCGGATCTTGGAAGGTTGGTAAGTACGTTTCATGTTGGTTCCTTGAGAAGGTTCAGTATTTGCGTCGGCAAGGCGCCATGTTTGCGCCCGACCATTCCGGTTTTGCGCCGCACACTGTCACCGCCAAGCCCGATATTTTTTCACATGCCGAGCATGTCATCGGACCAGAAGGCAACAAACGGAACAAAGCACCCGCCACAGCGCCCGGGAACATGTTGTGCATGTTCTAAAGCAGCTGGGCGCGCGCGCACAAAAAAGGCGCCCGGCTCATATCACCCTGAACACATTCAGGGAAACCGGGGATTATCACAGCGTTGCGCCTTTGATGCAATGACCCTTGAATTTGCTATGGACTCATGAGGATACCGACAAGCCTGCGCAGAGGTCGGAGATTCTTTACAAGCCGCAGGCTGCCTAATCTATTAGGATGTGCAGCCTATAACGCACTGGAGCCGGGGACAGCCTTCTGATATTTTGTGGATAACTTCCGCAAAAGCTACAATACCAACCCCGCAACTGTTCCTCCTATCCACAATTAGACTTTTGACAATGACAGAGGAACCAACCAATGATGCAGGCCAGGCCCTGTGGCAGGTCTGCGTTGAGCAACTGGGTCAGGAGCTGCCGGAGCAGCAATTCAACACCTGGATCAAGCCGCTGACGGCACTCGTTGCAGAAGATTTTTCCAAGGTCACCGTCTATGTGGCCAACCGCTTCAAGCTGGACTGGATCCGTGCCCAGTATGCAGGCCGCATCTCGGCCATGCTGGAGTCGCTCTACGGCCAGCCGGTCACCCTTGAGTTAGCACTTGCTCAGCGCGAAAGCGTTGTTCGAACTTATGTGCGTCCGCCTTCGGCGACGCAGCAGACAGCGGCGCAGACGCTCAATGTCGCCGTGCCCACCGTCACCAGCGAAGAGGCCAGTGCGCCGGTTTTCCGCACCCGCCTGAACCCGGCCCTCACCTTCGAGACCCTGGTCGAAGGTACGGCCAACCGCATGGCGCGCTCGGCCGCCATGCATGTGGCAGGCTCGCCCGGTCATCTCTACAACCCGCTGTTCATCTACGGCGGTGTCGGCCTCGGCAAGACCCACCTGGTGCATGCTGTGGGTAACCAGCTGCTCAAGGACAAGCCCGACGCCAAGATTCTCTACATCCATGCCGAGCAGTTCGTGTCGGATGTGGTCAAGGCCTACCAGCGCCGCACCTTTGACGAGTTCAAGGAACGCTACCACTCCCTCGATCTGCTGCTGATCGACGATGTGCAGTTCTTCGCCAACAAGGACCGCACGCAGGAAGAATTCTTCAATGCCTTCGAGGCCCTGCTGGCCAAGAAGAGCCATATCGTGATGACGTCCGACACCTATCCCAAGGGTCTGGCCAATATTCACGAGCGCCTGGTCTCGCGCTTCGACTCGGGCCTGACGGTGGCCATCGAGCCGCCCGAGCTGGAAATGCGCGTGGCGATTCTGATCAACAAGGCCCGCGCCGAGAACGCCGACATGCCCGAGGAAGTCGCCTTCTTCGTGGCCAAGAACGTGCGCTCCAACGTGCGTGAGCTCGAAGGCGCGCTGCGCAAGATCCTGGCCTATTCGCGCTTCAACCAGAAGGAAGTGTCGATCCAGCTGGCGCGCGAGGCGCTGCGCGACCTGCTCAGCATTCAGAACCGCCAGATCTCTGTGGAAAACATCCAGAAGACGGTGGCTGACTACTACAAGATCAAGGTGGCCGACATGTACAGCAAGAAGCGCCCGGCCAGCATTGCGCGGCCGCGCCAGATTGCCATGTACCTGGCCAAGGAGCTGACGCAGAAAAGCCTGCCCGAGATCGGCGAACTGTTCGGCGGCCGCGACCACACCACCGTGCTGCACGCGGTACGCAAGATCGCGGGCGAGCGCCAGACCAACACCGAGTTGAACCAGCAGCTGCATGTGCTGGAACAAACGCTCAAGGGTTAAGAGCGTGTTCACGATCTGCTCGCGCCGACGTAGAGATCATGACCACGCTCTAAAAAACTACCCCATGAATGTCACTCACACAGGGCAAAATGGGGAATTCACGCGGCATGAGGGAGCGTCCGCATCGCCCTGCGGGCGCCGCCGCGTCAAAACATATGCGCACTTAAATCACTGAGGTTGACATGATCGTCCTGAAAGCCACACAAGACAAAGTTCTCGCGGTCCTGCAATCGGTGGCCGGCATTGTCGAGCGCCGCCACACGCTGCCCATTCTGGCCAATGTGCTGATCAAGAAGACCGGCAATGCACTGCAGCTGACAACCAGCGATCTGGAAATCCAGATCCGCACCACGGCCGAGCTGGGCGGCGACGCCGGCGACTTCACCACCACCATCGGTGCCCGCAAGCTGATCGACATCCTGAAGACCATGCCCGGCGACCAGACCGTGAGCCTGGAGACGCAGCAGGCCAAGATGATTCTCAAGGGCGGCAAGAGCCGCTTCACGCTGCAGACCCTGCCCGCCGAAGACTTCCCGCTGGTGCAGGAATCGGCCGCCTTCGGCCCCGCCTTCAGCGTGCCGCAGAAGGTGCTCAAGGACCTGCTGGGCCAGGTCTCCTTTGCCATGGCCGTGCAGGACATCCGTTACTACCTGAACGGCATCCTGTTCGTCGCCGAGG
Organism: Comamonas sp.; assembly: GCF_009360615.1. GTDB lineage: Bacteria > Pseudomonadota > Gammaproteobacteria > Burkholderiales > Burkholderiaceae_C > Comamonas. The sequence goes on along the minus strand of NZ_SPEY01000050.1, from coordinate 2,180 downwards.
GCAACACCCTGAGCCTGGTGGCCACCGACGGCCACCGCCTGGCCTGGGCCAGCGCCACGCTGGACGTGGAAGTGCCCATCAAGCAGGAAGTGATCCTGCCGCGCAAGACCGTGCTGGAGCTGCAGCGCCTGCTGTCGGACGCCAGCGGCGAGAACCAGCCCGTCATCGAGATGCAGTTCGCCAACAACCAGGCCAAGTTCACCTTTGGCGGCATGGAGTTCGTGACCAAGCTGGTCGAGGGCAAGTTCCCCGACTACAACCGCGTCATCCCGCGCAACCACACCAACAGCGTGACCCTGGGCCGCGCACCGCTGCTGGCATCGCTGCAGCGCACGGCCATCATGACCAGCGACAAGTTCAAGGGCGTGCGCCTGTCGGTCGAGCCCGGCACGCTGCGCGTGGCGTCCAACAACGCCGAGCAGGAAGAGGCGATGGACGAACTCGATATCGACTACGGTGGCGACACCATCGAGATCGGCTTCAACGTGACCTATCTGATCGACGTGCTCACCAATATGAGCCAGGACATGGTCAGGATCGATCTGCAGGACGGCAACAGCTCGGCGCTGGTCACCATCCCCGAGAACGAAAGCTTCAAGTACGTCGTGATGCCGATGCGCATCTGACTGCAACGAACGCCGCCAGCCATTTCATTGCCTGAAATCAGGAGCAGCTACCGCTCTTCCTGTATAGATTTCAGGCAAGTATTCATTCGAAAGTTATGCAGGGCAGGCGCCAAGAGCTCCTGACCTTGTAGCAGCAAGGTAATTTCATGACCGAAGAGAACAAGCCAGACACCCAGACCGCCGTGGATGCAGGCGGCTATGGCGAAGGCGCAATCCAGATCCTGGAAGGCCTGGAGGCCGTGCGCAAGCGCCCGGGTATGTACATCGGTGACACCTCGGACGGCACCGGTCTGCACCACCTGGTCTTCGAGGTCGTGGACAACTCCATCGACGAAGCGCTGGCCGGCTACTGCGACGACATTCTGGTCACCATCCATGCCGACGGCTCGCTGTCCGTCATCGACAACGGCCGCGGCATTCCCACCGGCGTGAAGATGGACGACAAGCACGAGCCCAAGCGCTCGGCCGCCGAAATCGCGCTGACCGAGCTGCACGCCGGCGGCAAGTTCAACCAGAACAGCTACAAGGTCTCGGGCGGTCTGCACGGCGTGGGCGTGTCCTGCGTGAATGCGCTGTCCGTCTGGCTCAAGCTCACCGTCAGCCGGGACGGCAGACGCCACGAGATCGACTTCTCGCGCGGCTTTGTGCAAAACCGTCTGATCGAAGTCGTGGACGGTGCCGAAGTCTCGCCCATGCGCGTGGTCGGCCCCAGCGACAAGCGCGGCACCAAGGTGCACTTTCTGCCCGACCAGGAGATCTTCAAGGAGAACTTCGAGTTCCGCTATGAAATCCTGGCCAAGCGCCTGCGCGAGCTGTCCTTCCTGAACAACGGCGTGCGCATCCGGCTCAAGGACGAGCGCGACGGCAAGGAAGACGACTTCTCCGGTGCCGGCGGCGTCAAGGGCTTTGTGCAGTTCATCAACGGCACCAAGAAGGTGCTGCACCCCACCACCTTCCACGCCAACGGCTCGCGCCCTGCGGAAACCTATGGCGGCATTCCCGGCACCGAGATCGGCGTCGAAGTGTCCATGCAGTGGAACGACAGCTATGCCGAACAGGTGCTGTGCTTCACCAACAACATTCCCCAGCGTGACGGCGGCACCCACCTGACCGGCCTGCGCGCCGCCATGACCCGAGTGATCGGCAAATACATCGCCGACAACGAACTGGCCAAGAAGGCCAAGGTCGAAGTCTCCGGCGACGACATGCGCGAAGGCCTGTGCGCCGTGCTCAGCGTGAAAGTGCCCGAGCCCAAGTTCTCCAGCCAGACCAAGGACAAGCTGGTCAGCTCGGAAGTGCGGGCGCCCGTGGAAGACATCGTGGCCAAGAGCCTGACCGACTTCCTCGAAGAAAACCCCAACGACGCCAAGATCCTCTGCGGCAAGATCATCGAGGCCGCCCGTGCCCGGGAAGCCGCGCGCAAGGCCCGCGAAATGACGCGCCGCAAGGGCGTGCTGGACGGCATGGGCCTGCCCGGCAAGCTGGCCGACTGCCAGGAAAAAGATCCTGCGCTGTGCGAAATCTACATCGTCGAGGGTGACTCCGCCGGCGGCT
>NZ_SPEY01000095.1 GCF_009360615.1 Comamonas sp. | reverse complement strand
CCCGACAGGAATCGAACCTGTATCTGTCGCTTAGGAGGCGACCGTTCTATCCATTGAACTACGGGGAGGGACGCTGGATTCTACCTGCGTTACCAGCCTGTTGATTTCAACCGACGTAATTATGCAAGCTCTATGCGGTTGACTTCGACGGAGACGTGGGTCAGTTCATCGTGTAACGCCAGCAACCCGCGAATGTAGTCGGGGGTGACGATGGCTGCGCTTTCGACTGCGATGATGCAGGCGTATTGGTTCTTGCCCACGCGCCAGACATGCAGGTCGGTGATGTTGACGGGCAGCGGGCCTTGCGCAATGGCCTCGCGTACCTCCGCCACGACGGGGGCATCCATTTCCGCATCGAGCAGCACGCGACTGCTATCGCGCAGCAGGCCGAAGGCCCAGGCTGCGACCATGGCAGAGCCGATCAGGCCCATGACCGAGTCCAGCCAGACCAAGCCCAGCAGCATGCCGCCCAGCAGGGCCACGATGGCCATGACCGATGTGGCGGCATCTGCAATCACGTGCAGATAGGCGGAGCGCAGGTTCAGGTCGCCATGCGCATGGTCGTGTCCATGGTGGTGATCGTGATGCGATTCATGGTCGTGGTGATGAGGGTGGCCATCCTTGAGCAGCCAGGCACAGGCCAGGTTGACCAGCAGGCCAAGAACGGCGACGCCGATGGCTTGCTGGTAGTGAATGGCTGCAGGCGAGAGCAGTCGGTGTATGGACTCAAAAGCCATCAGCGCAGCCACCAGCAGCAGGCAGATAGCGCTGGTGTATCCCGCCAGGATTTCTATCTTCCAGGTGCCGAAGCTGAAGCGCCCGTCATTGGCCAGCTTGCGTGCTGCGGCATAGGCGCTGACCGACAGGCCCAGTGCCAGCGCATGGGAGCTCATGTGCCAGCCATCGGCCAGCAGGGCCATGGAGTTGAAGTAATAGCCGGCGGTGATCTCCAGCACCATCATGACCAGCGTCAACACCATGGCCAGCTTGGCATTCTTTTCTGCCAACGGATTGCCTTGATCGAAGCGGTGGGAGTGTTGTCGCGTGTGGGGTTGGGGGGCGGCAGTGCTTGAGGTCATGATTGGCGTGTTTTCATATACTCTACCCCAGTATATTTCCCGCGCCGGCATGAGGACTACAATTCCAGCCATGTCGCACACCGTTTCGAATCAAAAGCCCTTGCTCGCGCGCATTCGGCGCATCAAGGGACAGACCCAGGCACTGGAGCGAGCCCTGGAAGAAGGTCAGGACTGTGCCGTGGTATTGCAGCAATTGGCGGCCGTGCGCGGAGCCGTCAATGGTCTGATGCTGGAGCTGCTCGAAGGTCATGTGCGCGAGCACCTGGGTGCCGAAGCCGCAACGGCCGAGCAGCGTGAGCAGGATCTGGAGCTGGTCGTGAAGGTGCTGCGTTCCTATGTCAGATGAGGAGCGGCAGCAGGTCGTTGAGGGTCTGAATTGAGGGAGCTGGACCGCAGTAGCGCAGCCGGATCATTGACAGATGGCGGCACCGCTTGATGACCGTGCCAGCACTGCTTGCCCTGAAATGCTTCCATCGACCGTCGCAGTCGCTCCTGGTCCGGCTGCCCGGTCGGTGCAGCCACGGCAAGCCATGACCGCGGTTCATGACTTGCTCGCTGTCTTTGTCCGTGGGCCAGCCGGCTCCTGCTCCATCCCCGCCGTATGTGCAGCATGGTCCTGCCAGAGACTTGCTTCAGCAGGGCGGGGCGGCGTGGGCTATCAAGATGGATAGCTGTGATCGCATGCCGCCCAAGGAATGTCGTCTTTCATCTGATCAATCCTTGCGCACGGTATAGACGATGTCCATGGCGCTGGTCATGCCGGTCTGAGCGCGCAAGGTGACGCTGCGCGACAGGTCGTAGAAGATGTAGATGATGCCCATGGCTCCCGACAGGCTCTGCTCGTAGGTCAGGTAGAGCTTGTCCGATATGCGCTTGCCCAGGGTTAGCGCGGCGCCGGCTGCGTCCGTGCCGTCCCCGCCGCCCTTGAATCCGACTTCATCGAGACCCAGGCTGCCCGCAATCTTCCCGCTGGCGCTGTTGCCACCTGCCAGCAAGGCCATGGCGGCCTGCTGGAGCAAGGCGCTGCTGGCCCCTCCGGAGGCCGGGTCACGGCCCATGACGACCCAGGAGAGCTTTTCCGCATCGGGCAGGGCAGGGTCGGAGTACAGCAGCACACGTGGCGCACTGGCCGTGCCCAGCACCTGCACACCGGCCTTGACGGCAATGTTCGGGCGCAGCGCCAGGATGTCCAGCGAGGGGTTGTTGTAGGGACCGTTGAAGCGGATCAGTCCGGTCTCTACATTCAGCGACTGGCCCCAGGCGCGGTAGCGACCTTGCTCGGTTCGGATTTCTCCGGTCACGCTGGGCGGGCCGCCGATGTAGCTGGCGCCTCGCACTTCAAGCTGACCCAGCAGTCGCGTGGTGATGCCAAAGCCTTGCAGCGCAAAGTCACGTCCCATGTCGAGCTTGACGAGAATGTCTGGCACCTTGCGTGGCGTGGCGCGGGCCTGCTCCTTGCGGGCCTGTTGTTCGCTACGCCGGCGCTCCTCCTCTTCGGCCTTGCGCGATGCCGCCGAGCGCACCACCACATCCTTGTCCAGCGATGGCGCGGATTCTTCGGGCAGGATGATGGAGGCTCTGTCGACCGTCAGGTCGCCGCGCAGCGTGAACTGGCCTTGCTCCAGCCGGGCCTGCAGATCACCGGAGACGCTGACCTGGCGGTCGGCGCGCACCAGGACTTGCAGCTTGCTGGCCTTGGCCTGCAGATTCATGCTCAGGCCCGATTCGGCTCCCGTACCTGGTGGTGTGAACTGGGCGTAGCCCGAGCCGGTAAGCTGGCCGCCATCTTCAGGAGCACGGGTCAGATTGCCGCTATAGCCCAGAATGCGCGCCTGGCTGCCTTTTCCGCCCTTGAGGCGCAGTTCGGTGATGTCCAGTCTGGTGCCTTGCAGCCTGGCGCGCAGAATGCCGTCGCGCAGGTCCACGCCATCGAGCAAGGACACGATGTTGAGCCCATCGGCCTTGAGATCGCCCTGCCACTTGGGGTCCTGCAAGGTGCCGCTGATGGTGGCGTCTGCAGCCAAGGTGCCTTGAATGCGCCATCCGGGTGGCGCAAACAGGGCCCACAGCCCCATATCGGGCATGTTGGCATGCAGCTGGCCCGACAGAGGTGCCGTGGCGGGCAGCGTCCAGCCGTCTTGCTGATAGCGGAGCTGGGTGCGCAGGTCGGCACTGAGCTTGCCTGCGCGCTCGCTCTCCCAGAGCAGTTGGGTGTTGACCTGGCTACCCTGCGCCTGCACGTTGAGGCGTATGTCCTTGATGCGCGAGCGCATGCCTGTGCCGCCAATCTGGCGCGTGCGAGTCCTGCCGGCACGTGTGGCCGTGGGGCCGGTGGTCTGGATGACGGTGGTGCTGGAGCCATCGTCCACCGCCAGCCGCAGATCGCCTGCGGCGCGCTCGACCGTGAGATCGGCCTTGAGATCCTTGCCCAGGGTGTCCAGGTTCCAGCGCGCGTTGAAGCTCAGGTCGCCGGAGATCCCGGCGGCCTCCAGTGGTGGATCGTCATCGCCCAGGCTGAAGGCGTCGACCCAGGCCAGTGGAATTCCAAGCGCCTGCCCTGCGCTGCGCACACCCCATTGGCCGCTGCCGGCACGGGTGACGGAGCTCGCCTCCCATGTCAGCTGGGCGGGAGGCAGTGGCTCGCTGCTGGTACGCCTGACGCCCAGTTTCGGGGGCGTGATCTGCAGCTTGCCGGCGCTGAGTTGGTAGACGGTACTCAGCACCGTGCTGCCGCTGGTGCGCTGTTGGATCTGGACGGGGGCACCGGGCTGAAGCTGCACGACCCAGGGGCCGGGCTTGCGCTTGTCGGGGGTGAGCTGGGCCTGCAGCTTTTCAAGGCTGGCCTGCCAGTCCAGCGGGGCCATGCCCTTGCTGCTGGCCAGGCCGGCTTGTAAAGCGGTGTCGAGCTGAATGCTCTTGCCGGCCTGCTGGGCCTGCGCGGTCAGGCCAACCCTGGCATTTTCGGGGCTGCCGTCAATGCTCAGTGCCAGCGCAGGCAGGACGGTGCTCTGCTCGGCTGCGGTGCCGGCGGGCAGATAGCGAATTTTCTCGGCGCGTAGCTTGGCCTGAATCTGCAAGCCGCTGGCGGGAATGGCCGCACCATGGGCGGCGCTCAGGCGCTTGAGCAGATTTTCCCAACCGCCCTTCAGGGCCAGTTGCAAATCTGCGCTGCCATCAAGCTGCGCACCGCTCAGTGGGTCCTTGACGCCCGGCAGCTTGCGCAGCCATTGCGTGAGCGTGCTCATGGAGCCGAGCTGCAGCTGGCTTTGGACAGCGCCGCTGGCGGGACCCATCTGTCCTTCGATGCTCAGTTGCGCCCCGGGTGCCGCAGCCTTGAGCCTGGCCCTGGCTTCTTGAGTTTCGGTATTGAACTCCACGGATCTGGCATCGATGCTGGCCTGCAACGCTTCGAGCTGCAGCTTTTCCAGCTGCAGCAGCGGGGCCTTCCACTGACCGCTGGCCGCCAGGCTCTGAATGCGCAGCGCCCGGCTGTCGCGTTTGCCGCTGGCGGCCTGCAGATTGGCGGCGAACACAATCTTGCTGGCTGCCGCAGCACCGTCATCGGTATCGGCAGCCACGGCCCTGGCGCTGATCTCGCCCTGCAGGGGAGAGGCTTCCAGCGTGCTGTAGAGATCGGCCGGATTGAGCTGCGCCACGCTGGCCAGGCCTTCGAAAAGCCGGGTGGCCGGGGTGAACTGACCGCTGAGCAGGACGCTGCCCCGGCCGATCTGGATACGGGAATCGTCCACTTGCCATTGCTGACCATCGAAATCGATTCGGGCTGTCAGCTCTGCCACGGGCAGGCGCTGCCGGTCCCAGGGGCCGGGCAGTGCGTTGCTGATGCTGGCATCGAGCTTCCAGGGCTGCGTCTCAAGGTCTGCAGCTGCGGGCACGGACTCGTTTGGGCCAGCCTGCAGCTGGCCGGTCAATAGGGTACGCGGCCCTTGAGGCCAGAAAGCCGAGACATCGAGATTCCGGAGCCGGGCCTTGGCTGCCAGCAGCGGCTGGCTGCGCCAGGGCATGATGCTGGCCTCCACATCGGCTTGCACGGTGCCCGCTTCTGTTACTGCTGCTTCGGAGCCGGAGCGAGATGGCTGCCCGATCTTCTTGTGCATAGCGGCGGTTGCCGGCGGGTCTTGAGTTCCCGGGCCGGGGGGCGATGCTTCAGCGCTGGCATTGGCCTTGATTGCCAGCCTGGCTGCTTCGGTGGCCAGCGTGCCTTCGACCGTCACCTTGGCTTGCACGGCAATGGTGGCGCCGGCATCGCCGTCCTTGTCCAGAGGATTGGGCACTTGCACATCGCCGGTGGCCTCGGCCTGCATCGCCATGGGAGCGGCGCCCTGCAGCTTTAGCTGGGCCTGGTAGGCGCCCTGGGCAAAACGCAGGCTGCTGACCTTGAGTTCATGGTCTGTGCCCGTGTATTCATAGCGACCGCGAAGGTCCTGAACCACGGCCTCGGGCGGGCCTTGCCAGAGGATCTGATCGATCCTGAAGGGCAGCTCTATCTTCACCGGCAGGGTCAGCGACTGCAGTGGTTCGCTGGCGGGTTTGTCAGGGTCGGGCGCGCTGGCAATGCGCAGCTCGGCGATGTGCACCTCTCCCAGCCTGAGCGTACGGGACAGCAGCAAAGGCCTGAACTGCCATCCGATCTGCGCCTCGGTGACCTCGATCTGCATGGTCGGGCTTTGCCATTTCAGCCACCCGATACGGCCACCGTTCTTGACGCTGCCCGAAACCTCCTTGGCGACCAGGGACTGGTCTGCGGGCAGCCAGCCTGCCACGCGCTGCAGCGTCAGGTTAAGGGAGTCGTCCCTGCCAATCCACCACAGCAGGCTGCCAAGTGCCAGCACCAGGGCGAGCAGGGCCGCAGCAACCGTCCAGCCCAGTGTTCTCAACCAACGGCGGCGTCTGGGGATCGGGGAGGAGGCCTTGGCGCCAGGGTTTGTGTCTTGTTCTGCCATGCTTAAAACGTGAAGCCCAGGCGCAGGTGCAGGCGCAGTTGCTGTTCCTGAGCGCCCCAGGCGAGATCTGCTTGAATTGGTCCGACCGGGCTTTTCCAGCGGATGCCGGTACCGAACCCGACGCGGGTGTAGAGGCGGTTGATATCGTCGCCGACCGTACCGGCATCGATGAAGACGGCGTGCTCGAAGTCCTGGGTATTGCCCTTGATGGTGATGGGTCGTTGCCACTCCACACTGCCCATGGCCAGATAGCGGCCCGCGATCACGCGGCCGTTGTCGGTGCGTGCGCCAATCGATTGATAACCGTATCCGCGCACCGTATTGTCGCCACCGGTCAGAAACATGATGGTGGTCGGCAGGTCCACATCTTTCTTGGCCATGACGGCGCCGACTCCGGCCTTGAGTTGCAGACGGCTGCGGCGCCTGGTTTCCTCGTCACGCTCGCCCAGCGGTATCAGGCTCAGCCAGCGGCCCGTGAGGCGCCCGAACGGCGAGCGCTGAGGCGTCAGCGTGGTGCCGGCACCGGCCTCCAGGGCCAGACCGAAGCCCGAGGTGGGCAGCAGATTGTTGTCGAAATAGCGGGCCGTCCAGCCATAGTTGGCCAGCAGCGAGGAGGCTCCGGGCGGAGCGCCTGCGCCCTGGGTCTTCGCATAGTCGTACTGGAGGTACATATTGCGCTCGATGCGATCCTCGGCCTTGGAGCGGCCAAAGCGCATCTGGGCACTGTTGGTGTAGAAGTCGCCCGCAGGGGCGCGCTCGAGCTTGCCGCTGGCAAACCAGCGCCAGAGATCCTCGCCGGGAAGGCCGACCAGCTGGGTGGAGATCAGCGGGTTCTTCCTGTCCAACTGCAGCTTGCTGACGGCACGCCAGTTCAGACCGGGCACCTTGTTGTAAGTGTGATCGATGGACAGGCGCGGTCCGGTGTCCGTGCTCAGGCCCACACCGAACACCCATTTCTGCAGCTTGGCTTCGCGCACCTTGGCAATCACGGGCGAGGTGATGGCTGCGCCCTGGCTCTTGCGCTGCTCGTCACGTTCAGCCTCGGTGGCGGCCTGTTGCGGGGAGTCGGCCAGCGAAAGAAAGACCGAGTCGTAATAGCCGCTGCTGACCAGACGCTGCTGCGCATCGAGCATGCTTTGCAGATCATATTCCTGGCCCTCGGGCAGGCGCGCGATACGGGCCGTGCGCACCGGGTCGTAGCGCTCGGCGCCATCAATCTGCAGCGGACCGAAGGTATAGGCAGGGCCGGGGGCATAGCTCACGCTGACCTGTGCCTTGTTGGTGTCGGCGTCCACATCGGCCAGACTGGTATCGATGCGTGCCAGCGGGTAGCGGCGCTTTTGAAGCTCCTTGAGGCCTGCGCTCTTGGCGCTGCTCCACGCCGATTGCGAGAACGGCTCGCCCGCCTGCAGCGGCCAGGTTTCCTCGATCTGCAGGCGCTGCGAGGTTCCCAGTTCATCACTGGCATTGACGCCGGTGAAGCGTACCTCGGATTTTTCGATGATGGTGGGCGGGCCTGGATCGACCCTGACCACCACTTTGCGCGGCGCTTCCTCTTCGGGGGTGTCGGTCAGCTCGACCGTGACTGTCGGGCTGAAATAGCCCAGGGTGCCGATGAGCTCGCGCACGTTGGCATCGGTCGCGCCCAGCAGGCGCGTCAGTTCGCGGCGCTGCAGATCGGGCTGGTGGCGAAAGCGCTTGAGTTCAAGGTGCTGCTCCAGCAGCGCACGGACCTGTCTGGGGGCATCGACTTCCAGCGTGAAGGCCGGCGGGCCGCTGGTGTCGATGCCCATGGCTTCGGCTTCTTTGTCTTTGGGGGAAAGCAGGCTGCAGCCGCTGAGGAGCAAGGCGGCTCCCAAAAGCAAAGCCGGCCTCAAGGCCGGCTTTTTCAAGGGCAAGGTCTGGGGCATGGCCCTATTTTGACAGCATGCGCATGGCGTCTTCCAAGCCTTTGAGCGACAGAGGGTACATGCGGTCACCCATCAACTGCTGGATGATGCTGATGCTCTGGCGGTACTGCCATACGCCCTGGGGCTCCGGATTGATCCAGGCAAAGTGCGGGAAGGCATTCGTCAGGCGCTGCAGCCATTCGGCACCGGGTTCTTCGTTCATGTACTCCACCGAGCCGCCGGGCTGCAGGATCTCGTAGGGGCTCATGGTCGCATCGCCGACAAAGATCAGCTTGTAGTCCTTGTTGTACTTGCGAATGATGTCCCAGGTCGGAAACTTCTCGGCAAAGCGGCGGCGGTTGTTCTTCCACATGAAGTCGTAGACACAGTTGTGGAAGTAATAAAACTCCAGATGCTTGAGCTCGCTCTTCACGGCCGAGAACAGCTCCTCTACGCGTTGGACATGCTCGTCCATGGTGCCGCCCACGTCCATGAGCAGCAGCACCTTCACATGGTTGTGCCGCTCGGGGATCATCTTGATGTCGAGGTAGCCGGCATTGGCTGCCGTGGAACGGATGGTGTCCGGCAAATCCAGCTCCAGCTCGCTGCCCTGGCGCGCAAACTTGCGCAGGCGGCGCAGCGCGACCTTGATATTGCGCGTGCCCAGTTCCTGGGTGTCGTCATAGTCGCGGTAGGCGCGCTGTTCCCAGACCTTGACCGCGCTCTTGTTGCGGCCCGGCCCGCCAATGCGTATGCCGGCCGGGTTGTAGCCTCCGTGGCCGAAGGGGCTGGTGCCGCCTGTCCCGATCCATTTGCTGCCGCCCTCGTGGCGCTCCTTCTGCTCCTCCAGGCGCTTCTTGAGCGTTTCCATCAGCTCGTCCCAGCCCATGGCTTCGATCTTGGCCTTGTCCTCGGGGCTGAGTTCGCGTTCCAGCAGCTTGTGCAACCAGTCCTGCGGAATTTCCCTGGTCAGGTCGGCCAGCATCTCCACGCCCTTGAAATAGGCAGAAAAAGCGCGGTCGTACTTGTCGTAGTGCTTCTCGTCCTTGACCAGAATGGTTCGGCCCAGGTGGTAGAAGTCGTCCAGGCTCCAGCGATCCTCGCTCTTGGGGCCGATCAGGCCTGCGTCCAGCGCTTCCAGCAGGGCCAGAAACTCCTTGACCGACACAGGCAGCTTGGCGGCACGCAGGGTATAGAAAAAATCGATCAGCATGAAAAATGCCTCCAGCGCTTATGCAGCAGGTGCATGTTGCTCCAGAAGATAGAGCAGTTGTGCACGGGCTTCAGGCCATTCGCCACTGCGCATGCTGTACATCACGGTGTCGCGAATCGTGCCGTCACGGCGCAGCGCATGGCCACGGAGCACGCCATCCTTCTTGGCGCCCAGGCGTTCGATGGCGCGCTGGCTGGCGAAGTTGAAATTGTCCGTGCGCCAGCCCACCACATGGCATCCCAGGGTGCCGAAGGCATGGGCGAGCAGCAGCAGCTTGGCAGAGGTGTTGACATGCGTGCGCTGAACGCTTCTGGCATACCAGGTGTAGCCAATCTCCACGCGGCGAATGGCCGGTACGATGTCGTGATAGCTGGTCGTGCCCAGTACCTTGCCGCTGGCATCGTCGAGTACGGCAAATGCAAAGCGGTGACCCTGATCTCGGCCCAGCAGAGCGGCCTCGATATAGCTGCGCACCTCGCCGGGCTCGGGAACGGAAGTCACGCGAATCTTCCACAGCTCTCCATCGGCAGCGGCTGCGGCCAGGCCCGCCTCGTGATCCAGGGCCAGCGGCTCCAGCCGCACGCCGCGGTCGCGCAGGGTCACGGTTTCTACAAAAGTCATGGCTTGCTCACTCAAAATGGATGACGCTTGCTGCGCCAGAGTCGGGCGAGCCTGAGACCCAGGCCGCCGCCCAGGCCCACCAAGGCGATGGCTGCAATGCTGCCGGCGCCATAACCCTGGGCAAACAGATCCAGGCCCAGCACATGGGACAGGCCCCAGCCCAGCAGGGCACCGGCCACAAAGCCGATGGCGTCGGAGCTGCCTTCCAGCAGCAGTTGTCGTGGAGTGCTCATGGGCGGCCTCCTCTCGCGGACAGCGGATTAGCGGTTGCGCTGGTTCATGAAGACCAGCTTTTCAAACAGGCTCATATCCTGCTCGTTCTTGAGCAATGCGCCCACCAGGGGGGGCACGCCGACCTTGCCTTCCTCGGATTGCAGGGCCGATGCGGGAATCTCCTCGGCGACCAGCAGCTTGAGCCAGTCGATCAGCTCGCTGGTCGAAGGCTTTTTCTTGAGGCCGGGCAGATTGCGCACATCGTAGAAGACCTTCATCGCGGCACTCAGCAGCTCACCCTGCAGCTTGGGGAAATGCACGGCCACGATCTGGCGCATGGTGTCGGCATCGGGGAACTTGATGTAGTGGAAAAAGCAGCGGCGCAAGAACGCGTCGGGCAGTTCCTTTTCGTTGTTCGAGGTGATAAAGACCAGCGGGCGGTGCTTGGCGCGGATCATCTCGTGGGTCTCGTAGCAATAGAACTCCATGCGATCGATTTCGCGCAGCAAGTCGTTGGGGAACTCGATGTCGGCCTTGTCGATTTCGTCGATCAGCAGGGCCACGGGGCGCTCCGCCGTGAAAGCCTGCCAGAGCACGCCCTTGACGATGTAGTTGTGAATGTCCTTGACGCGCTCGTCACCCAGTTGCGAATCGCGCAGGCGGCTCACGGCGTCGTACTCATACAGGCCTTGCTGGGCCTTGGTGGTGGACTTGATGTGCCACTGCAGCAGCGGCATGTCCAGCGCCTGCGCGACCTCCTCGGCCAGCATGGTCTTGCCCGTGCCGGGCTCGCCCTTGATGAGCAGAGGGCGCTGCAGGGTAGCGGCAGCGTTGACGGCCAGCATCAGATCTTGCGTGGCCACGTATTTGTCGGAACCTTGAAACTTCATGGGCGGTATCAGCGTAAGTATTGATAAGCGTGCGAATTTCTCACTGCCATAATCGTTTGCACTGCAGCAAGGCATTTGAGCACCCGTCTGAACTCTTGAAGGATTGTGCGCGCAAAATGATAAAAACTTGGACCACGGTATTGGCAGTAGCTGTCGCATCAGTGACCGGCGCGGCAAACGCCCAGGCTGTCAAGGGCGATGCAAAGGCCGGCGAAGGCAAGATCGCCATGTGCATAGGCTGTCATGGGATCACCGGTTATCAGGCCAGCTTCCCTGAGGTATACAAGGTACCGATGATCGGTGGGCAGAACGAGGCCTATATCGTCTCGGCCCTGAACGCCTACAAGAAAGGCGAACGCAAGCACCCCACCATGCGCGGCATTGCCGACTCGCTGAGCGAGCAGGACATGGCCGATGTGGCGGCCTTCTATGCAGGGCATGGCAAAGCCAAGGATGGAAAGCCCAAGGAAGCAAACCCGGCCGTCACGGCGCTTCTGCAAAAAGGCGCCTGCTTCTCCTGCCATGGCGAAGGCTTTTCCAAGCCCATCGATCCTTCCTATCCCAAGGTGGCAGGGCAGTATTCGGACTATGTGTTCCGGGCACTGCAGGCCTACAGGACCGAGGGCAACCCGATCATCGGGCGCAGCAATGGCGTCATGGCCGGCATTGCCAAACAGTTCAAGAACGACGAGCTGCAGCAACTGGCCCGGTACATCGGCAGTCTGGACAGCGAGATGCAGGTCGTGGCGCAACCGCATTTCCGTCTGGGCCAGAAATAAATCGGGCTTCGGCAAACACAAAGCCCGCCAAGGCGGGCTTTGTGTTTTTCAGAGGGCACCTCAGAGGCTGCTTTTGAAACTGCCGTCGGTGGTGGCCAGACGCTGCACTCCGGCAACATAGGCCTCGCCATCGGGCGGGCGTCCCGAGCGCTGGCTTTCCCAGAGCATCTGGCCAAGGCATTCCATGGCGGCGTGATGGGCGTCATGCAGGTCACGCTTTCTGGCCAGCAGTTCCACGGCCTGGCGTATGCCGCGTGGAGAGTCCACGCTGCACTGCTCGCTGATGGACAGATGCATGGACAGGTGCAGAAACGGGTTGGTGCGCTCGGTCTCCGCATCGTAGTTGCGCGCCACGGCTGCATCCACGTCGGAGAGCTCGTCGAAGTACTCGGGGTGCTCGTCTATCCACAGGCTGGCCAGCGTCTCGATGGCCTCCATGGGCGCGCCGCTGATCATCTTGGCGCGCACACCGCAAAAAAATCGCCGTACGTCGGCTTGACTGGGGTTGAACATGATGGCGCGCAGCGTATCACGGCTGCCGGGCATCAGCCGGACTGTGGTCTTGCTCGCCGGCCAGGTGCGTATCGGCTACCTCTGCGTTTTCGGCCAGCAGATCGGCACGCTCCTTGGCCATCTGTTCCACCAGTTGCTGGCGGCCCTGCTTGGCCACTGCAATCAGCTGGTTCTTGTCCTTGTAGTGCGGGTACATGCGCTCGGCCAGCGCCAGATTGTGCTCCCTGAATCGTGCCGTGATGCGTTGGGCTTCGGCCGGACTCTGACCCAGCAGCTCCAGCACCGACTGGGCCGAGATCAGGCTGGACTCGAAGACTTCCCGCTGGGCATGTTGGACTCCGAGGTCGCGCAGGCGGAACCAGTGATCCAGGTCGCGGGTGCGGGCCACGATCTCGAGGTTGGGGAAATGCTTGCGCACCTGACTGGCGATCTTGAGCGACTGCTCGGTGGTATCGACGGCAATCACCAGCACATGGGCCTGGGCCGCACCTGCGATGCGCAGCAGATCCATGCGTGTGGCATCGCCATAGAACACGCGGTGGCCATAGATTTGCGCAGCTTCCAGCATTTCCACGCTGTGGTCCAGGATGGTCGGGCGTATGCCCTGGGCCAGCAGCACGCGAGCCACGATCTGGCCGTAGCGGCCGAAGCCGGCAATGATGATGGGCGAGTCCTGCGGCTCCGAGATCTCCCGGGCCTTGTCGGAGCCGCATTCCTCATCCCTGATGGTGGAAAAGCGGCGCAGCAGCAGCTTGTCCAGCAGCACCAGCAACAGCGGGCCCAGCAGCATGGACAGGGCTACGGCCGCTACCAGCATGGAAGAGACGCTGTGGCGAAACACCTTGTACTGTGCTGCCGTCTGAAACACCACGAAGGCGAATTCGCCGCCTTGCGCCAGCATCAGCGTGAACACCGGGCGCTCGCGCCAGGGGATCTGCATGAGCTTGGCCAGACCGAAGATCATCACGGCCTTGAGTGCAATGAAGCCTGCCACCATGGCTGCCATGGCCCAAGGAGACGTCACGATGACGCCGAAGTCGATGCTCATGCCCACGGCCATGAAGAACAGGCCCAGCAACAGGCCTTTGAACGGCTCGATATTGGTTTCCAGCTCGCTGCGGTATTCGCTGTCGGCCAGCAGCACGCCGGCCAGGAAGGCGCCCAGCGCCATGGACAGGCCCACCTGCGTCATCAGCATGGCAATGCCCACGACCAGCAGCAGCGAGGTAGCGGTGAAGATCTCGGGGGTCTTGCTGCGCGCAATCCAGCGCAGCAGCGGTTGTAACAGCAGCCGGCCGCCGATGATGACGGCCCCAATCGTGCCCACGGTTTTGAGAATGGCCAGCCAGACATGGCTGTCGCCGTGGCTGGCATGGGCGGCCTTGTAAGCGCCCAGAATCGGAATCAACGCCAGGATGGGGATGGCTGCCACGTCCTGGAACAGCAGGATGGAGAAGGCGGCCTGTCCGCTGGGAGTGCGCATCAGGTTGCGCTCGGCCATGATCTGCAGACAGACGGCGGTGGACGACAGTGCCAGGCCCATGCCTGCGATCAGGCTGACGCGCCAGGACAGGCCAAAGGCCCAGGCGGCCAGAAACAGAACGCCGGTGCAGACCACCATCTGCGCCATGCCCCAGCCGAAAATGGGGCGCCGCAGCTCCCACAGGCGCTTGGGCTGAAGCTCGAGCCCGATCACGAACAGCATCAGCACCACGCCAAACTCGGCGAAGTGCAGGATGTCGTCCACGTTGCGAACCAGGCCAAAGCCCCAGGGGCCCATGGCAATGCCGGCGCCCAGGTAGCCAATGATGGCCCCCAGGCCCAGGGCTCTGGCAATGGGGACGGCCAGAACAGCCGCCGTAAGATAGATGAAGCCGTAAGTCAGCCAGATGGGGGAGCCGTGTTCCATGGGAATGTTATGTGGTGTTAACCCTTGTGGGCTCGATTTTGGCACCCGGAGTCAGGCGTCAGATTTTTGACAGAAAGAAAATGGGGTGAATCCCTGCCTGATGCTTATAGCGCCTGGTCAACCATGCGTCTGCAAGTTGACAGCGCAACTTTTAAGATAGACGCTTTGTGACTGGCGCTGGAGACCGGCTTTTGGAGTGAGTATGGATTTGCACACCTGGTTTGCTTTTTTTGTGGCCTCCTGGATCATCGCGGTCTCTCCGGGGTCGGGGGCCGTGCTGTCCATGAGTCACGGCCTGTCCTACGGCGTGCGCAAAACCAGCGCCACCATCATGGGTCTGCAGCTCGGGCTGCTGCTCATCCTGCTGATAGCAGGTGCCGGCGTGGGCTCGCTGCTCATGGCATCCGAGTGGGCCTTCAATGCCGTCAAGATCGTCGGCGCCGGCTATCTCATCTATCTGGGCATCAGCCAGTGGCGTTCGGGGGGCTCTCCCCTGGCTGCACAGGAGCTGGTGCCCGAGGTCAGCCTCAGAAAGCGTGTGCTGACGGGTTTCCTGACCAATGCCACAAATCCCAAGGGCATCATCTTCATGGTGGCCGTGCTGCCCCAGTTCATGACGACCAGCCGTCCCCTGGCTCCGCAACTGGCGATTCTGGCCGTGACCATGCTGGCCGTGGACACCACGGTGATGCACAGCTATGCCGCAGGTGCCAGCGCCTTGCGCGGTCTGATGCGCAGCGCACGCGCCATGCGCAATCAGAACCGCGTGTTCGGCGGCCTGCTGATGGCCGTGGGCACAGGCCTGTTCTTTGTTCAGCGCTCCAGTGACGCTTGAAACACTTCTAAAAGCATAGCGTGAAGTGATTGAATATATTGGGCTTCTGACATATTTGATCAAATAGTCTAGGGTAAGCCCCTTGTCCCGCGTCAGACATGGCATAGGGCAGGGGGCTTCTACATTGGGGGCATGAAAACCTTTCGCTCCTACTCCGAAGTGCTGGCCTCGATTGGGCAGGAAGTCGCCGTCAGCGACTGGATCACCATCACCCAGGCCCAGATTCAAATGTTTGCCGACGCCACGGGCGATCAGCAGTGGATTCATACTGATCCCGAGCGAGCTGCCCAGGGCCCGTTCGGCGCGCCGATTGCCCATGGCTTTCTCACGCTGTCCCTGCTGCCGAAGTTCTTCGAAGGCACTTTCAAGATCGAAGGCGCCAAGATGGGGGTGAACTACGGGCTCAACCGTGTGCGCTTCATGGCTCCCGTGCCTGTCAACAGCCGCTTGCGGGCGCGCATGACCTTGCAGGCGGCGGAACGCATCGAGCCTGAGGGGATTCAGATGACCTGGCTGGTGACGGTGGAGCGCGAAGGCAGCGACAAGCCTGTATGCGTGGCCGAGTCGCTGGCGCGCAGCTTTGGTGCGGCGGCCTGATTCGCAGCGTGATTTTCAAGCCATGAAAAAAGCCCCTTGGCTTGCGCCTTGGGGCTTTGTTATTGAGCCGCACCTCGCAAAGCAGGGTGCTGCGCAGAGTCCGTCATTCGCCATAGTTGTCCAGCAAACCGGCCTTGCCTGCGGCAATGGTTTCCTGGCGCACTTGCTCACGGCTGAGGTTGCTGGATTGCTGTTGCTGGGACAGGGGCAGATAGGCATCGCCAACGAGCTGCAGCTGGCCCTTGGCCATGGCGTCCTGCACCTGGGCATTGACTTGAGCACGGGTCAGGGTGGATTGACCTGCAACTTCGGGAGGGTAGTGATCGCCGGTGAAGTCAAAGCTTGCAGCCTGTGCAGCGGCGGCGGACATGGCCAGGGCGGCAACGATGGCAAAGCGGTTGGCGTATTTCATGATTCGTCCTTTGGTACGTCGGGCCTGCAGTCCTGGCGGATATCGTCGGTCGGCTGCAAGTCCATGAGTCGTACTTTAGGACGATCTAATCAGGAGAAAAACCCCCTGTTGCGCAACTTATTGTTCCGAAATTAGAGACAATAAGCGGGAACTTAAAGCGCAGTCTTGGGCTCTGCAAGGGCAGCACCCGCGAAACCTTGCTGGCGCCAGGCTTCAAACACCGTCACGGCTACGGCATTGGACAGGTTCAGGCTGCGTTGAGAGGCCAGCATGGGCAGGCGCAGTCGCTGCTCGTTGGGGAACTGGGCGCGCACCTCGGGCGGCAAGCCCTTGCTTTCAGAGCCAAAGACCAGCCAGTCGCCCGCCTTGAATTCCATGGCATGGGCGGGACTGCTGCTGTGCGTGGTCATGGCAAACATGCGCTCGCGCTGGGGCTGGCAGCTTGCGAGGAAAGCTTCCCAGCTGGCGTGGCGGGCCACATTGGCGTACTCGTGATAGTCCAGTCCGGCACGGCGCATATGCCGGTCTTCCATGGAAAAGCCCAGCGGCTCGATCAGGTGCAGGCTGCAACCGGTATTGGCGGCCAGGCGGATGACATTGCCCGTATTGGGGGGAATCTCGGGCGCCACAAGAACGATATGAAACATGGGGCGCTATTGTGCCGCCCGGCTCGTACCCACGCTGCCGCCCCTGCAGTTCCAGACTGACAGGTACGGGTCAAGGCGTGCGCGCCAGCACGACAGCGCTGACCGAGGCTGCGCCCGCCGAAAGCAGGCAGCGGGCCAGCGCATCCAGCGTGGCGCCGGTCGTCATCACGTCGTCCAGCAGCACGATATCCTGACCCTCGATCAGAGGCCTTCGCGCAGGCACGAGGCTGAAGACATCCCGCAGCCGGCGCAGTCGCTGCTCCCGGCTGGAGGCATGCTGGGGCCGCTCCAGATGCTTGCGCTGCACGGCGCCGTTCAGCAAGGGCAAGGGCCTGTCGTACTGCTCAGACAGGGCATGTGCCAGCAGCAGGCAGTGATCGAAGCCACGCTCGCGCACGCGCTCACTGGAGGTCGGCATGGGCAGCAAGGGACCGCAGGTCCGCAACAGCTCCCGGACCTCGGGATGGCCGGTCATCAGCCTTCCCAGACTGCGCGCCAACCCCAGGTCGGCCTGGAATTTGTAGCGTGTGATCAGGTCCTGCCAGGGATAGGCATAGTCCAGTACGCTGATGCAGCGTTGGAGCCGGGGTGGCTGCAGGAGGCAGCTGCCGCAGAGGCTGACCAGGGACGGCAGCGGCAAGGCGCAGCCGTGGCAGCGATGTTTCTGCCCGGCCCAGCGCGCGTGGCAGTCGTGGCATATACGTGGCCCGGGCCATCGTCCGCAGACTGCGCACAGGCTGGGCAGGGCATCCAGCCAGCGTTGCTGCTGGCGGCGCAGGTGCGAAAGCCATGTCGCATGAAGGTCGGGCATGGAATCAATATACTCGCGCCGCATTGATCCTCTATCCGGCAGCTGGTGAGCGAAACCCTTCTTCACCCATCTGCCCGCTCCTGTCTGCCCATGTCTCACGCCTTGCCTCCGACCATTGATTCCATCGCTGCCAACCGTTGGCAGATGGCCGCTCCGGCCGAGTCCCCCTGGTTGCACGAGGAGGTGGCCAGCCGCATGCAGCAGAGGCTGGACTGGATCGTGAAGCCGCCCGAGACCTGGTGCCACTGGGAGCCGGTACGCGGTGGCATGCAGGCACACCAACTGCTGCGCGAGCGCTATCCGCAGGCCGAATGCACGCTCTACGAGCCCGTGGCGCGGCGCGAGGCGGTGGCCCAGGACAGGCTGGGCAGCCGCTGGTGGCAGCTCTCGCGCTGGAAGGGGGCGGCCGTGCACATGGCCGAGCCTGCGGACGGCAGCATGGACATGCTCTGGGCCAATATGCTGCTGCATACAGCAGCCGACCCGCAGGCCCTGATAGAGCACTGGCACAAGGCGCTCAAGGTCGATGGCTATGTCATGTTCTCCTGCCTCGGGCCGGATACGGTTCAGCAACTGCACAGGCTCTACGCCGAGCTGGGCTGGGGCCCGGCAGGCCACAGCTTCACCGATATGCATGACTGGGGCGACATGCTGGTGCATTCGGGCTTTGCCGAGCCCGTGATGGACATGGAGCGCATCACCCTGACCTTCGCCACGCCGCAGCGTCTGCTGCAGGAGCTGCGCGAGCTGGGCCGCAATCTGCACCCCGGGCGTTTTGCCGGGCTGCGCGGTCGCGGCTGGAAGAGCGAGCTGCTGCAGAAAATGGCCGAGCGCTGGGCCGACAAGCAGCCCGATGGCCAGCTCTCGCTGACCTTCGAGATCGTCTATGGCCACGCCTACAAGCCGCAGCCCAAGCTGCGTTTGCAGGCCAATAGCGCCGTGTCGCTGGAAGACATGAAGGCCATGCTCAGGCAGCCGCGCAACACGGGTTTGCGATAGCACATCTGTCGTTTTCCGGTCATTGATTCGGCACAAAGCTGCCTACAATTTCCCCTAGTCAGTTCATGGATAGCAGCTATCCTTCGGGCTTCTCTCCTGCCTGAAGGACCACAGACAGTGCGGCCCGAGCCGCCAGGGGAGATATCGGGTGTTTCGCTTTGCCAAGGGGACTGGCCAGCGGGTTCGACAGCGGCCGGTTTTCGCATTTCATCACCACCACAGGCCAGCCTTGTGCTGCGCTGACGCATCCCTGTACCCGGCGGTGCCCGCGGTACAGCAGCGTTCCAGCTCCCCGCTTTCTGTCTTGGCTGCCAGGCCAGTTTCAGCCATGTCCGGCGTTTGCCGCGAGATGCGCTTGCCAGTACGAGTTTCGAGTCCGGTCAGGCTTGCCTGCGCAAGCACGATTGGCATGGGTTTCCGGTACATGCATTAGTGAATGCGCGCAGACAGTGCTATCAAATTCTGGGGCATGCTGCGATGAAGTTCGCGAGGTAGTGTGAGTGTCACAGCCTTCCGGCCTGCAGCGGCGGAAGCGGTGTGAGCAAGTGGACAACTGAGGCTTTGAGGTAAGTGAAAACGATGAAAAACATTTCCACCAAGCTGGTTTCCGGGAGTTTGGCCTTGGCGGCGTGGGGCGGTTCCATGGCCTATGCGGCGCAGGATCTGCCGGGAGGCCCTGCCGTCAACCAGCTCAATCTGCATCCGCCTGTGACACGCATCGCCGCGGAGCAACACTGGCTGCACTGGATGATGCTCATCATCTGCACGGTAATCTTTGTCGCCGTGTTCGGGGTGATGTTCTATTCCATCTGGAAGCATCGCAAGTCCCAGGGAGCCAAGGCCGCGAACTTCCATGAATCGGTCAAGGTGGAAGTGGCCTGGACGGTGACTCCCTTCGTCATCGTGATTCTGATGGCGCTGCCGGCCACCAAGGTACTGGTGGCGCAGAAGGACACGACGAATGCCGACCTCACGATCAAGGCCACCGGCTACCAATGGAAATGGGGCTATGACTACCTGAACGGCGAGGGCGAAGGCCTGGGCTTTGTATCCACGCTGGATACCGCCCAGCGCCAGATGTCCAACAGCGGCGATGTGAGCAGCGCGCCCAGCGACTATCTGCTGAGAGTCGACAACCCGCTGGTCGTGCCCGTGGGCAAGAAGGTGCGCATCATCACCACGGCCAACGATGTGATTCACTCCTTCATGGTGCCGGCCTTCGGCATCAAGCAGGACGCGATCCCCGGCTTTGTGCGCGACACCTGGTTCAAGGCCGAGAAGACCGGCGACTACTACGGCCAGTGCGCCGAACTGTGCGGCAAGGAACATGCCTACATGCCCATCCATGTGAAGGTGCTGTCTGCCGAGGGGTACAGCGCCTGGGTGGCCGAAGAAAAGAAGAAGCTGGCCGCCAAGGCCGATGATCCCAACAAGGTCTGGACACTGGCCGATCTGGTGGCTCGTGGCGAAAAAGTCTATGCCGCCAACTGCGCGGCCTGCCACCAGGCCAACGGCAAGGGCGCCGGTCCCATCAAGCCGCTGGACGGCAGCCCCGTGGTGCTGGGGCCCACGGCCGACATGATGCATGCGGTGCTCGAAGGCCGCGCCAACGGTGCCATGCCGGCCTGGAAGCAGCTGAGCGACACCGAGTTGGCTGCGGTGGTGACCTTTGCCAAGAACCACTGGAGCAACCAGACCGGCCAGCTGGTGCAGCCCGCCCAGTTCGTGGCTGCGCGCGGCGGCAAGTTTCCTGAAGGCGGCGGCAGTGCGGCGCCCGCAGCTCCGGCTGCCGACTCAGCCGCCCCTGCGCAAGGTCCAGCCGCTGCCGCCAGCGACGCCGGCCCTTATCAGGTCTTTTTCGAGACCGGCAAGAGCCAGTTGGACGACAAGGCCCAGGCCGCAGTGAAGAAGGCGGCCGAGTACTGGACGGCCCACAAGGACGGCAAGATTGTCCTGTCGGGCTTTGTGGACTCCACCGGCAACGCCGACAAGAACGCGGAGCTGGCCAAGGAGCGAGCCAAGGCCGTGGCCAAGCTGCTGGAGGACAGCGGCATTGCGGGAGACCGCATCGAGCTGCGCAAGCCCGAGACCATCACGGCTGCAGCAGGCGCGGACCAGCAGGCACGCCGTGTTGACATCACGGCCGCGAAGTAAGCCCCGGGTATAGAGACCGATTGGAGAAAAGAATATGAGCGCCGTAGTTCCTCCCGTCCACACCCATGAGGGCCATGGTCACGACCATGGGCACGACGACCATCACCACGCCATGCCCTCGGGCTGGCGTCGCTGGCTGTTCGCCACCAATCACAAGGACATCGGAACGATGTACCTGCTGTTCTCCTTCACCATGCTGATGGTGGGAGGCATTCTGGCCATGCTGATCCGCGCCGAACTGTTCGAGCCGGGCCTGCAGATCGTCAATCCCGAGCTGTTCAACCAGCTCACAACCATGCACGGCCTGATCATGGTGTTCGGTGCCATCATGCCGGCCTTCGTGGGCTTCGCGAACTGGATGTTGCCGCTGCAGATCGGTGCTTCAGACATGGCGTTTGCGCGCATGAACAACTTCAGCTTCTGGCTGCTGATTCCCGCCGGCATCATGCTGGTGGGCTCGTTCTTCATGCCCGGCGGCGCGCCGGCGGCCGGTTGGACGCTGTATGCGCCGCTGACGCTGCAGATGGGGCCTTCCATGGACACCAGCATCTTTGCCATGCACATCATGGGTGCCAGCTCCATCATGGGCGCGATCAACATCATCGTCACCATCCTCAACATGCGCGCACCCGGCATGACGCTTATGAAGATGCCGCTGTTTGCCTGGACCTGGCTGATCACCGCCTATCTGCTGATCGCCGTGATGCCGGTGCTGGCGGGCGCCATCACCATGACGCTGACCGACCGCCACTTCGGCACCAGCTTCTTCAACCCTGCGGGCGGCGGCGATCCGGTGATGTACCAGCACATCTTCTGGTTCTTCGGCCACCCCGAGGTCTACATCATGATCCTGCCGGCCTTCGGCATCGTCAGCCAGATCGTGCCCGCCTTCAGCCGCAAGAAGCTCTTCGGCTATACCTCCATGGTCTATGCCGTGGCGGCCATTGCCATCCTGTCCTTCATCGTCTGGGCGCACCACATGTTCACCACGGGCATGCCGGTCACGGGTCAGCTGTTCTTCATGTACGCGACCATGCTGATCTCCGTGCCCACGGCCGTGAAGGTGTTCAACTGGACGGCCACCATGTGGCGCGGCTCCATGAGCTTCGAGACTCCGATGCTGTTTGCCGTAGGCTTCATCTTCGTGTTCACCATGGGTGGATTCACGGGACTGATCCTGTCTATGGCGCCCATCGACATCCAGCTGCAGGACACCTATTACGTGGTGGCCCACTTCCACTATGTGCTGGTGGCCGGCTCGCTGTTCTCCATGTTCGCCGGCTATTACTACTGGTCGCCCAAGTGGACGGGCGTGATGTATTCCGAGACGCGCGGCCGCATCCATTTCTGGGGCTCGCTGATCTTCTTCAACATCACCTTTTTTCCCATGCACTTCCTGGGTCTGGCCGGCATGCCGCGTCGCTATGCCGACTACCCCATGCAGTTCGCCGACTTCAACATGATTGCCTCGATCGGCGGCTTCGGCTTCGGCCTGATGCAGGTGTATTTCTTCCTGTTCGTCGTCTGGCCTGCGATGCGCGGTCACGGCGAGAAGGCGCCGCAAAAGCCCTGGGAAGCGGCCGAAGGTCTGGAGTGGGAAGTGCCTTCTCCGGCTCCGTTCCACACCTTCGAGACGCCACCCAAGCTCGACGAAACCGCCACCAAGGTGATCGGTTGAGGAGGCGCGCATGACGACGCAGGAGCAACGCAAGGCGAACCGGAGGCTGGGGCTGATCCTGGCCTCCACGGCTGCCGTGTTCTTTATCGGCTTTGTGGTGAAGATGGCCTGGCTGCACTGAGGCAGGCCGATGGCAACCGAGTGAAGGAGCTTGAGGTGAGCATAGCCAAGGAAAACGCAAAGATGGTGGGCAAGCTGGCGATCGTTGCCCTGGGCATGTTTGCGTTCGGCTATGTGCTCATTCCCATCTACAAGCATATCTGCGAGTTGACGGGCATCAACATCCTGTCGCTGTCCGAAAAGCAGGTACCCGGTGCCGGCGTGGCGGGCCGCGACGTGAAGCTTCCGTCCAACAGCCAGATCGACACCAGCCGCATCATCACCGTGGAGTTCGATGCCAATGCACGCGGACCTTGGGACTTCAAGCCGGCCAGGCGTTCGGTGCAGGTCCACCCCGGCGAGCTGGCCACGGTGATGTACGAATTCCAGAATGTGCAGAACCGGCGCATGGCCGCTCAGGCCATCCCCAGCTATGCGCCGCGCCAGGCCACGGCCTTCTTCAACAAGCTGGAGTGCTTCTGCTTTTCGCAGTACACGCTGGAGCCCGGCGAGAAGCGCGAGTGGCCGGTGGCCTTTGTCATCGATCCGCGTATCTCCAGGGATGTGAAGACCATCACGCTGTCCTACACCTTCTTCGAGGTGGGCGGCAAGACCCCTGCGGCGCCCGCGAGCAGCACGGCTGCTGTCGTCACACCCGGAGGCAGTTCATGACGCAGGACGCCAGGAAGACCGGTTTCTGGCGCAGCATTGTGGCCGTCGCCTGGGCCATGCTGGGCGTGCGCAAGGGCAAGGAGTACGAAAAGGATTTCGCCAGCATCACGCCGCTGCATGTGATTGCCGTGGGGCTGGTGGCGATTTTTGCCTTGGTGTTAGCGTTGATATGGATCGTCAACCTGGTCGTTTAGCCTTGGCTGAAACAGGTGTGGCGAATGCAGTGCCAGTGATAGTGGAGCGTCGGTCAGAACAACGATCAACAGAGTCAGGAGCCGAGTGATGAGTGCAATCCCGCAGGGCGCAACCCCTTACTACTATGTACCAGCCGAATCCAGCCACCCCGTGATGGCGGCCATCGGCCTGTTCTTCGTGATCCTGGGTGCCGGCACCTGGATCAACGGCCACGAGTGGGGAATGTATTCCCTGTTCGTCGGCCTGGTCTGGTGGCTGGCCGTGCTGTTCGTCTGGTTCCGTGATGCGGCGCGCGAGAGCGAGGCCGGGCTCAACAGCCGCAAGATCGACCTGTCCTACCGATGGAGCATGAGCTGGTTCATCTTCTCGGAGGTGATGTTCTTCGGCGCCTTCTTCACGGCGCTGTGGTGGGCGCGCGCGCACTCGGTGCCGGCGCTGGGCAGTCTGGCCAACGAGCTGCTCTGGCCCAACTTCCAGGCCGTGTGGCCCAGCGTGGCTCCCGGCGCCACGGCGTCGCCCGCGAATATCGTCGAGCCCTTCAAGACCGTGGGCCCGTTCTGGCTGCCCACGATCAACACGGCGCTGCTGCTGAGCTCGGGCGTGACGCTGACTATCGCCCACCATGCGCTGCAGCTCAACAACCGCGCGCGCTGCATCGGCTTCATGTGGATGACCGTGATCCTGGGCTTCGTCTTCCTCTGCGTGCAGGGCTACGAGTACCACCATCTCTACAACGACTACAACCTCAAGCTCAACTCCGGTGTCTTCGGCTCCACCTTCTACATGCTGACGGGCTTTCACGGCTTCCACGTGCTGGTCGGCATGCTGATGCTGTTCTTCATCACCATCCGCCTGATGAAGGGCGACTTTAGCGACAAGCACCACTTCGGCTTTGAAGGTGCGGCCTGGTACTGGCACTTTGTGGACGTGGTCTGGGTGTTTCTCTACATCCTGGTGTACTGGATGTAAGACACTCAAAAATAGCAGCGTCTTGCGCAATTTCAGCATTGATTTCAGCAGTAAATGATGCCGAAGTCATTGAAGGGAAGGTGCAAGGTGCTTTTATTTTGGGAGCACCAGGAATCGCTCCGACCAAGCGCTCATTGCCCGGGCTGCCAGCCCGTGGGCTGTATCCAGCCCAGCTTGGCGGCCATCAGAACGCAGAGAAACAGCGCAACCGACAACGCCACGCGAAGGGCCAGGGCGCGAAACATCCTGCGGCTGCGCTCGGCATCGTCGGCCTCCGAACCTTCGCCGCCATCGCCTCTGCGCATCATGAAGAACAGCGCACTGCCGAGACTCGCCAAAATGGCGAGAAAGGCGAGAATGATCACGAATTTCATGAACGGATTATCTGGTGCGCATATCCCGATTTCCAGACCTCTGGCGGTTTCTACTGATTTCTGCGGCGGCCCTGATCTGCGTGGCCGCCACGGCATCGCTGGGCTGCTGGCAACTGGGCCGGGCCGCGCAGAAGCAGGCTGTTTTCGACGCCATCACGCGCCAGCAGGGCCTGCAGCCCTGGCATGACGCAGAACTGGCCGCCGGGGTGGCTCTGGCGACCGATTCCGTCGGCGAAGCACCGAAGGCCCACCTGCTGCATCGACCCGTGCAGTTGCAGGGACGGTGGCTGGCCGAGCAGACCGTCTTTCTGGACAACCGCCAGATGCAGGGCCGCGTCGGCTTCTATGTGCTCACGCCCCTCAGACTGAGCGCACCTTACGGGCACAGGGTTGTCATCGTGCAGCGAGGCTGGGTGCCGCGCAACTTCATGGATCGCACGGTTCTGCCTGAGGTGCAGACGCCTGCAGGCACTGTCCGCATCGAGGGGCGGCTGGAAGCGCCACCGTCCAGGCTGATGGAGCTGGACGCGACCCAGGGCGGGGCAGACCCTGATGAGCAAAAGTCGCGCATCCGACAGAATGCAGACATCGCGCGATGGGCTCGGGAAAGCGGCTTGCCGCTGCTGGCCCTGAGCGTGGTGCAAGGCGGCAGTGCCAGCGAGGGCCTGCTGCGCGACTGGCCGCAGGCCAATGCCGGTGTGCAAAAGCACTACGGCTATGCTTTTCAGTGGTTCGGAATCAGTGTCTTGGTGGTCTTGCTCTATGTCTGGTTTCAACTCGTCCGACGCTTTTACCCCCGCCGCCGCGCAGCGCAGCCCGAGGGATGAACCGCTGAGCTTTGCGGTCCACAGCCTGCCCGATCCCGCGCAAAGCCGTACACAGCAGGCGCTGCTGGCGCGCAGGGGGCGCTTGAAGATGCTGGCGGTGCTGCTGGTCTGTGCGGCACCGGTCCTGGCCTCCTACTTCACCTATTACGTGCTGCGTCCCACGCAGCAGCGCAGCTATGGCGAGCTGATCGCCGAGCAGCCCGGCCTGCCCGATGTGCAGGCACTGACGCTGAACGGGCGCAGCGTGAATCTGAACAGCCTCAAAGGCCAGTGGCTGCTTCTGAGCACCAGTGCCGGAGACTGCGGCCCTCGCTGCCAGGACCATCTCTATCTGCAGCGCCAGCTGCGCGAAACCCTGGGCCGTGAAAAAGACCGGCTCGACTGGGTCTGGCTCATCCATGACCAGCAGCCCGTGCCTGCAAAGATTCTGCCGGCAGCCGAGCAGGCCACGACGCTGCGAGTGCCTGCCGCCGCCATTGGCCACTGGCTCCGGCCCGAGGCCGGCCATGCGCTGGACGACCATCTGTATGTGGTCGATCCGCAAGGCCACTGGATGATGCGCTTTCCCGCCGGCATGAACCAGGCCACGGCCGGCAAGGCCAGGCGCGATCTGGAGCGGCTGCTGCGTGCCTCGGCCTCCTGGGACGAGGCCGGGCGTGCGACGGCCGCCACCGAGCGTAAATAGAAGCGCGCAGGAGCGGCGCGCCCTGGCCCGCCGCCGTCAGCCATCTGTGTCATCGTCATCGAGGAGGGCCGCATGCAAGCAGACATCTCGCAGTTGAAGGACGCCGTTGCGACGCCAGGATCGGCTGTTTCGCGATGGGCGCAGTACTACGCACTGACCAAGCCCAAGGTGGTGCAGCTCATCGTCTTCTGTGCCTTCATCGGCATGGTGCTGGCCGTTCCGGGCGTTCCCGGCTGGCAGGACTGGGGCCGCATGCTGACGGCCTGCGCAGGCATCTGGCTGGTGGCAGCGGCGGCCGCCGCCTTCAACTGCCTGGTCGAGCGCAGCATCGATGCGCGCATGAAGCGCACGGCCTGGCGGCCCACGGCGCGCGGCGAGCTCTCGCATTCCCGGGCCTTGCTGTTTTCAGGTGTGCTGTGCGCCGCAGGCGCCGCCATCCTGCTGCTGGCCGTGAATGCGCTCACGCTGTGGCTGACGCTGGCCACCTTCGTCGGCTACGCCGTGATTTATACCCTGGTGCTCAAGCCCTTGACGCCTCAGAACATCGTCATCGGAGGGGCCTCGGGTGCCATGCCGCCCGTGCTGGGATGGGCGGCGATGACCGGACAGGTCGGTCATGAGGCCTTGCTGCTGTTTCTCATCATCTTCCTCTGGACGCCGCCGCATTTCTGGGCGCTGGCGCTGTACCGCGCAGAGGACTACCGCCGTGCCGGCCTGCCCATGCTGCCGGTCACGCATGGCAATGCCTTCACGCGGCTGCAGGTGTTTCTCTATACCCTGGTGCTGTTTGCCGGCTGCCTGCTCCCGTTCGTGGCGGGCATGAGCGGCTATCTCTACCTGTTTGCCGCAGTGATTCTGGGGTTGGGCTTTTGCGGTTATGGTTGGGCACTGCTGCGCAACTATTCGGATGCGCTGGCACGCAAGACCTTCCGCTTCTCCCTGGTCCACCTGAGCCTGCTGTTTGCCGCGCTGCTGGTGGATCACTACCTGGCCTGACCGATCATGGATAAACGAGCTGCGCTGCGCGCTATGGGCGCCGCAACACTGGCCTGCACGGCCGCATGGGCATTGACTGCCTGCAAGAACGACAGCAAGCCCCAATTTCAGGGCGTGGATGTGACGGGCGCCGACTACGCCAAGGACATTCCGCTGACCGATGTCGACGGAAAGAAGCGCAGCCTCAAGGACTTCTCCGGCAAGGTGGTCGCCGTGTTCTTCGGCTACACCCAGTGCCCCGATGTCTGCCCCACCACGCTGCAGGAGCTGCTTGAGGTCAAGCAGGCGCTGGGCGCCGATGGCGACAGGCTGCAGGCCGTGTTTGTCTCGCTGGACCCCGAGCGCGACACGCCGCAGGTGCTCAAGGCCTATCTGGCCAACTTCGACGAGAGCTTTGTGGGGCTGAGCGGTACGCCCGAGGAGATCGCAGCCGTGGCCAGGGACTTCAAGATCTTCTTCAAGAAGGTGCCAGGCAAGGTCGAAGGCACGTACACCCTCGATCATTCCGCTGGCACCTATCTTTTCGATCCCCAGGGCCGCTTGCGCGTCTACGAGCGCTATGGCGCGGGACCGCAGCTGCTGACCCAGGACGTCAAGGCACTGCTGGGCTGAAGCACGCCGACCCCCACACGGGTTTGGGTTGCCGGAATTCCTTGAAATTTGTTGTTACATGTTGGTGTTTGACATAGCGCAATGGACGTCCGCGATGCCGCGCGCATAGTGGACGCCTTCAAACACTTGGCAAGGCTCGATCCGGCTTCCGGAAGCCGGGCATGCAGCCCGTGGATGCGGCATGGGCAGTGGCTGCACGCAGGAACGCCAGAGTGGATGTCTGGAGCTTGCGTATGGCCGAGTGCCCTTTTTCCTCAATGCTCAAACCCGTGTCTGAACTGGCGCTGGCGGACTGCCAGCGTCGTCTGGGACTGGCCATGTCGGCTCGGCAGGAGGGCGTGAGTCTTTCCGTCATGTTGAGCCGGCGCGAGCGGCAGGCGCTGGACGCCGCGCCGGACGGCATTTTGCTGGTGGACCGAGACGGGAAGATGGTGACGGCCAACGCCGCCATGCTGGCCATCTCCGGCTACGAGCGCGATGAGCTCGAAGGCCAGATGCTGGACATGCTGCTGCCGCCCGAGTTTCAGGCGGGCCATGGCCAGTACCTGAGCAGCTATTTTGCGCGGCCATCACGCCGTCCCATGGGCCTGGGCGGCGTGCTGTGGCTGCAGCGCAAGCAGGGCAATGCCGTGCCGGTGGACATTGCCCTGGGCTATTTCGGAGATGACGACAAAGGCCTGGCCATTGCCTTTGTGCGCGATGTGACGGAGCTGCACCAGATGCAGCAACGCCTGAAGTTCCAGGCCACCAAGGACACGTTGACAGGGCTCAACAATCGCTGGCAGTTCGGCCAGGAACTGCAGGAGCAGCTCAAGCTGGCGCAGGCCAGTGGCGAAGCCCTGGCCCTGCTGCAACTGGACCTTGACAACTTCAAGGCCATCAATGACGGCTACGGACATGCCGCAGGGGACCAACTGCTGCGGGAGGTCGCCAGGAGGCTGAAGTCCCAGCTGCGCAGCGAAGGCACCCTGGCTCGCCTGGGGGGCGACGAATTCATGGTGCTGCTGGTGGGCGAGAACGCGACCCGAGCCCGGTTCTGGAGCGAGCAGATCCTGGCTGCTCTCTCCATCCCTTTCAAGCACGACGGGCTGGCACTGGATTTCGGGGCCAGCGTGGGCATTGCCCTCTATCCCGAAAACGCGCAGACCGGCGACGATCTGATGCGTTTTGCCGACATGGCGATGTACAGCGCCAAGGCCCAGGGACGCGGGCATGCGGTGTTCTTCGAGCCCGGTATGGGCAAGGAAATGGCCGAACGTGTGCAGCTGGCCGAGCGCTTGCGCATGGCGCTCAGCTATGGCGGCCTGCAGCTGCATTACCAGCCCCAGGTCAAGGTCGAGAGCGCCGCCGTGGTGGCGGTGGAGGCCCTGCTGCGCTGGCATGACCCCTTGCTGGGCAATGTGAGTCCGGCGCGCTTTATACCGGTGGCCGAAGCCTCGGGCCAGATCGTGGCACTGGGCAACTATGTGCTGGACGCCGCCTGCAAGCAGATCGCACAGTGGCTGGAGGACGGAACGCCGCTGCGGGTGGCGGTCAATCTGTCTGCCTATCAGCTGCGTCAGGTGAACCTGGTCGAGCAGGTCCGAAGCTGTCTGCAGCGCTACCAAGTGCCGCCGCAATGGTTGGAACTGGAGGTGACCGAGTCCCAGGCCATGATCAATCCCGGTCAGGGGTGTGAAGTGCTGCAGGAGCTGGCTCGGCTCGGCGTGACGATTGCACTCGACGATTTCGGCACGGGCCATTCGTCATTGGCCTATCTGCAATATCTCCCGTTGCAGCGCGTGAAGCTGGGGCGGGAGTTTCTGTTTCCGTCGCCCAGCCGTGACAGGCTGATGGGCGGCATCGTGCACATGGCCCATGCGCTGGATCTGGAGGTCGTGGCCGAAGGCGTCGAAGAGATCGATCAGCTGCAACTGCTGCGCGATATCGGCTGCGAGTTCTTCCAGGGCTGGCTGCACTCGCGCGCGATGCCGGCCGATCAGGTGCGGGACTGGCTGGCCGCCTGACGCGACGAGCGTGGCGAGTGCTTTCAGTCAGGCTCGGGGAAGCATTCGTTGGAGGCGGTGACGACGAGGTTCAGCACGGGCTGACATCCTCGCCGAAGCGCACCCGAGGCCTCACCGCGCCTGCTGGCGCTGGCCCGACAACCGGAACAGCTTGCGCTACCAGCTGCCGTGCTGGGGCGGCCTGCACCAGGCCAGGGGCAGATGCGCCGGTATGCGCTGCGCTGCAGCCTCGCTGTGAGGTGCCATGGGAGCCGGTTGCAAGAGCGTGGCCTGGAGCTCGTGCAGCCCGATGCCTGGAGGGCGCGGGCCCCGCTGATCCTGCCTCTGTCATCCGCCTGCGCGCCGGAGGCTCCTGCGCACGGTTCTCGGGTGTGCAGGCCGATGACCACAGCCAGCGTGCATCGCTCCATGGGTAGCGGTGGTTGTAGAGACATTCGGAGGACAGCCGCAATGCCTGCCGGGCATTCTTGACGCCACGGCCGACCGAATCAGCAGGCAAAGCCATTGGCCGCGACCACGGCGGTGGTGCGTGGCGCAAGTCGTCCGCGATCATCGCCGCGGCCAGGATTGAAGCAGGCGCACTGGGGCCGGGGCCGAGATATCGGCCAGCGGACGTTCAAGCGCCGATCCGGCATCGGCAAGCCTGTTCAGCAGGCCGAGGCTCCGATCCTCGTCGTTCGAAGGCGCGCAGGCGTCCGCCGCATGCGTGGACGGGCTGCCGGCCGTGGTCTGCAGTGTGTCGATGCGGGCGCAGCATCGGGCTCTGCACGCCATGCATGCAGCAGCTGCGCAAGGCGCTGTGGCTGGCAGCTGACTTCATGGCGCATGGCTTCACCGGCGGCATCGCGCAGCGTGATCCAAGCATGCCGCCTGTGCTCCGCGCCCAGTTGCATGGCGCTTGCATGTCGGGGGCCGGGCAGTCACCATGGCGCACAAAGAATTCGACATCCATGCAGCCGGCCGCTGTGCTGCTGCAGATGCGTGTTCCGGCCTCGTCCCGGCGCTCGGCTTGGCCACAGTCATTGCTGCGAAATCTGGGCAATAAAGTCCGGTCTGGAGACGCTCCGGGGCGTCAGTCATCGAAGAGGCCGATGTAGCTCAGGCCGTTGTAGGGCTTGTCCGGATCGATGATCGGCTCGGTGGGGTCGGCATAGACAAACATGGCGTTGGCCGTATGAATGCCCCGGGACTCGCAGGCCTGCACGATGAGCGCGAGCGATGCGTCGGAGTCCAGCGTGCTTTGCTCCACGAGGGTGGCGACAGGGACCGGCTCGGGCAGCCAGATCATCAGCAGCAGGTCTTCGTTGAACAGAAACTGTCTGCCCAGGTCCTGACAGAAACCGCAGCCCGTGACATCTTCGCTGCTGCTTTCGATATCTTCGACGTCGAGCTCCCAGTAGCTGTCTGCATGGTCGAAGTAGCGCGCAAACTCCGCCTCGCCCAGCGGCGTATTGCCGATCCAGAAATGCAATGCGGAAAAAGGCGCGGGCGGCGGTGCCGGACCCAGCTCCTCGACCCAGTCGAACAGGGTTCCGGGCTTGAGGCGGTGGCGCTTTTCCAGTTCCGGAAAGCCGCCGCCGGGTGTGCGGTTCAGCGCTTCGTCCACCAGAGCCTTGCGAAATGCCAGCGAATAGGTTTTGCCGGATGTGTTCTCAGATTTCATTGGGCGGATCCGTAGTGCATGACCACCAGCTTGTTCAGGGGCTCCGGGTAGTCCCAGAAGGCTTCTTCGAGCTCCTGCAACTGCGCATGCTCGGCATCCGTCAGCAGTGCCGGCAGATCGGAGTAGTCCACATTTTCTGGCCCCTCCTCGAAGCGCTTGAGCACCGCAAACATGTCCTGCAGACACTGGCGCGTGATGGGCGCGCCTATGGCCTGCAGAGCCTGCAGGGTGAGCTGATGGTTGGCCAGCCCCCAGTTGCCCAGAAACTGCAGAAAGCCGCCGTTGTTGATATCGGCTTCCATGCGCCATAGGGCCACCAGTTCCCGATGGACCGCGGATATCCGGGTGACGTCCCATTGGGCGGCGAGCAGCGCGTCCATGGCCTGGCGGTAGAGACTGTCCTGATCCAGATCCCAGACGCTGACCATGCCCGCAGCAGAGGGCTGCCACAGTGCCGGCCAGTCCAGGCCGTGACCCTCATCGGTCAGAACCCAGGCCAGGCGTTGCTCGGGGGTGGCTTTTTCGAGCCGGATATGCCGCTTGATGGGCTCGGCCAGTTCACGTCCATCCGCGAGTGCAAGCCAGATGGTCTGCTCGTCGATGCGAACGCTTGTGATGCGGTTGCTTCGTGGGTCCATGTTTCAGCTTTGTGCGGCTGTCTGATCCATCACCGTCTCGGCGGCCCGGTGCATCCTGGCCAGCTCGCGCGCGGGAACAGGGTGCTCGCCGTTGGCCATGCGTGTCAGCAGCGAGTGCAGCATCTCGGTGGAGAGGCCGTGCAGCACCAGACGGTAGGCTGCATACAGCGTGGACAGCGGCACCATGGGGTGCTTGTTGTTGAGCAGCACCAGATGCTCGGGAGAGGCCAGGATCTTGGCGCAGTAGATGGCAACGGTTTCGTCGAGCTGCAGCGAGTTGCTGGCGCGCCAGAAGTCGTTGTCGGTCAGCAGCAACTGGTAGATGGGTGTGTAGAGCTCGATGGCGCTTTGCAGGTCGATGACGTTGAAGCGCCCGCGCGGCATGTCTTCGAGCCTGAGCTCGGGCTCGCGGATCATGGAAAAGTCGGGCTCGGCCACGGGCACCAGTTCCTGCCCGTTCTCCCGCAGCGCCTTGTTCAGGCGGATCACGAAGTTGAAGAGGTTGAGGTCGTGCTTGAGAAACAGCTCGTCCTTCACATCGTCGATTTCCATGGGCATCAAGGGCGCGGTGCTGACCCTGGTCGGGGCATTGGCTGCGACGAAGGCCAGTACCTGGGAGCCCAGGTGAAAGTGCCGCATGATGAGCCAGTTGGCCTCCGGCGAGAGAAATTTCTTCATGCCGAAGGCCAGCAGGCGGTGCAGCAGCATGGAGTGTGACCAGCGCTTGGGCAGAAAGATCTTCAGCGCCTGAATGATGATCATGGACAGCCGCGCCAGCGGCCGCATGGCAGGCAGAAAGAACTGGCGCGAGCTGCTGCTGCAGTCGCGCAGCCAGGCGGCCTTGACGTCATCGGGCAGAGGCGTGCTCTGGTCGAGGTAGAGCGCCAGCCAGGGACTGGGGTCGCGCTCGTCCCAGACATGGTCGTTGAATTCGTTCTTCATGGGTCCTCCCGGTGCTTCTTGCTGTTTGTGGTTAGCGCTCGGTCAGCACATGTTGGAACTGCATCAGGTACATGGCGGCCGTGCTGCGCGCCGTCTGCAGTATGGCCTGCTGCGCCGTGCCCTCGCTGTCCAGATCCAGTGCCATCTGCACGGCCAGCAGCCAGCGCTCCAGGTGGTTCTCGTCGTTGGCACCGTGGTATTCGAGAAAGCGGAAGGCATCGGGCGGCAGCGGCAGGCTCTGGCGCAGCAGGGGCAGCAGGCTGGGCACGATGCGCTGGCCCGTGCCTTCGATGATGTAGATGGCCCCCAGCAGGCCGATCGGGTTGGGTGTGGCAGCCAGGCTGTGCAGATAGGCGTTGAGCGCTTCGCCGCCGGGGTTGCGGCGCAGGCGATGGATATCGGTCTCGGTGCCGCCTGCCTTCAGATAGTCGCTGTGCAGAATCTTGAAGTCGTTCTGCTCCTCGCCGGCATGCAGGTCGATCAGCGAGGCCAGCGTGGCGTAGTCTCCGGTCAGCGAGGCCGCGCCTTCGCGCATCCACAGACTGCCTTCGCGCACCTGGGGAATCCAGTGGCTCATCCAGCGCAGATAGTCGGTGATCTGCAACCGGCGCGTGCGCATGCGCTGGAGCAGGGGCGTGCGCCAGACATTGCTGCGGTAGTCCTGCCAGATGCTGGCCAGCTCGGTCAGCAGCGGCGCCAGCTGTGCAGGCGCGGTGGCCGGGTCGTGCGGTGCGGCGATGCTCGAAACATCGGGAAGCGCGTCACCCGCTGGCACCGACATCTGCACGGAGTTTTGAGGGAAAGTGGTCTCGCTCGCTTTCTGCGTATGCGTGTCCTGCTCGACTTCCCATAGCATGTAGCCTGCGGTGAAACGGCCCGACTCAGGGATGAAGCAGAGCACGGTGTCGCCGGCTTTCAGGCGCTGGCCCTGTTTTTGCAGAAACTCCGACAGCATGATGAAGATCGAGGCGGCCCCCGTGTTGCCGCGCCAGGCCAGATTGCTCCACCAGCGCTCGCGTGGAATGCCGAGCTGGGCCTTGTCCAGCAGCTCGTCGACCACGGGGATGAAGCGCTCCGACGAGTAGTGGCAGAGAAAGTGGTCGATGCCGCGTTCAGGCAACCAGCCCTGGTGGGCCAGGGCAGCATATTCGTGGATGCAGACATCGAACAGATGCGGCAGCAGGCGAATGTCCTGGCGCAGTGCGAGAGCGCCTGCAGCCTCGGCATCGCCCCAGGCAGGGAAGTCCAGATGGCTTTTGCCACGATCGGCCGTCATGCCCAGCTGCATGCACACGGGGTAGTCGCCGGCAAAGCTGCGCTGGTGCGTCCATTTGAGCCGGAGGCGCAGTCCGTTGGCCTGGGGCAGGGCCCTGGGTCCGCCCAGCAGCACCGCGCCTGCGCCGTCGGACAGCATCCAGCGCAGAAAGTGGGCATCAAAGTCGGTGTCATAGCCCTGGGCCGCAAAGCGCGAACGCTTGAACAGACGCGAGGGCATTTCGCTGGCCACCGACAGGGCCAGCGCATGGGCGCCGCTTTCCACGGCCATGGCAGCGGCTTGCATGGCACCCACACTGGCGGCGCAGACCCCATGCACGGACAGCGTTTCCATGGGGGGGGCGGCCATCTCGCCCTGGATCATGCTGGCAAAGCCGGGCATCAGCGCATCGCCTCCCGAAGATCCGCTGGACAGAAAGCCGATATCGGAGAGCTTCTTGCCCGCCAGGGCCAGGGTCTCTTCGATCGCGCCAGCCGCCATGCGGGCGTTGCTGAACACCGTCTGGCCTTCGCCATCAATCGCGTAGTGGCGAGTCTGGATGCCGTTTTCGGCCAGAATGCGGCGCTTGATGCGCTCGGAGATGCGGTTCAGCGGTGCGACAAACGCATCCATGCCAGCGTTGTCCACCGGGGCACCGGGCAGAAACATGCCGGCAGATTGCAGATAGACCTTGGAATAGGCGACGGGCATAGATCCTCAACAGGTTTTTACTTCACAGCGTCGGGCGGCATCAGCGGCTCGGTTCTTGCCGCGGGCCGGACCAGACCCAATACAAACACGCGTCCCATATAAGGCAGCAGGCCACGTTCGTTCAATGCAGGAGTGACCCGTTGGCGGTAAATGCGCTCATGCAGTCCGCTCAGTTCAGACCAGTGGGCATGCGGGCATTCATGGTGCGCGGTGTGCAGGCCAATATTAAAAAGCAGGGGGTTGACCAGGCCTTCAAAGTTGCGCGCGTAGTTCAGCTCGATACCTGGAGTATTGCGCTGTGCTCTGGTCAGCGGCCGGCCGTCGGCATGGGCATGCTGCAGATAGTTGGTGGCCAGCAGCCAGTGCAGGCCGTGCAACTGGGGAACGATGATGAAAATCAGGGCCTTCTGCCAGTCCAGCCAGAGAAAAAAGCCCCAGCTGCCCAGCCACAGCAGGTATTGCCCCATGCAGTAGCGAAAGGCACCGGGCCAGTGCAGACGCAGGTTGTTCAGCCAGCGAAAAAATAGCGGATACAGCACCAATGCCGCCTGCACAGGGTGAATCAGATAGCCCCAAAGATGGTTGGTATCGCCACCCCATTCAGGCCGGTAGGTGCGCGCCAGATCGCGCGGTCCGTGGCGGAAGCGGTGGTGGTTGGCCACATGGGCGGGCCAGAACACAAAGGTGGGATGGCCCTGAAGCAGGGTCAGCCAGTAATCGGTCAGGCGGTTGGTCCAGCGCCCCCGCCACATCCGCACATGGGTGTGGTTGTGGTGAATCACGCCGACCCCCAAGGTCAGGAACAGCTCGACGCCGTAGAGAATGACGCTGAAGCCCCGGCTCCATTGCCACCATACCAGCAGTGGCAGCAGCAGCATGTAGAACACGGATTGCCAGTCGCGCCAATGGCGCAGAACGGGATAGCGGCGCCTGCTCATTCAGTGGCGGGGGCTGTGTGGAGCACTGTCGGTGACCCTGGTGCGCATGATCTGGTCCATGAAAGCCAGTGCAAAGCCATAGTTGCCTGCGGGGCGTGCGTGGTGCAGATGATGACGGCGGCTGGCGGCCAGCGGGTGCGTGTCGGAGACTCTGGGAAAAAAATCGTAGTTGGAATGGCCGATCAGATTCAGGATCAGACTCAATACCGGCACCGAGGCCAGCGACCAGAAGTAGAAGTCATGCACCAGCATCGGCAGCAAGATGATGTTGCCCAGCATCAGGGCCTCTATGGGATGGAAGCTGTAGGTGGACCAGGGTGTGGTCACCACCGAGCGATGATGGTCACCGTGATAGCGCACCAGACGGCGGGTGTGCAGCAGGCGGTGGTTGATCCAGAAGTGCACATCGTTCCAGATCAGCAGCGCAAAGATCTCCAGGGCAATGCGTCCGCTGCTGGCGGTGGGCGAGAGCCGGGCCCAGCCCAGTTGCAGAAAGCCCCAGGGGACGATCATGCCGATGCCGAAGATCAGTATGGAATGAAAGGACTGGCGCCATTCGCGGCGCAGTTGTTCGGACTTGAGCGGGCGCGTATCCAGCGGCCTGCCGATGCCCCGGCGGGCCAGCAATCCTGTCAGCATGCCCATGAACAGGCCGCCCAGCAGATAAATACCCCCGAAAAAAACCAGACCCAAAGCCATGACTTGCCAGGCATTGAGCTGCGTGAACCAGGTACCAGCGTCCATGAAGGCTCCAAAAGCGGCGGCGCAGCCCCAGAAACAACAATGCGCCCGAAGGCATAGCGTAAACCCATGCCTGTCGGGCGCATGATAAAGGACGCCGCAGTAGCTCCCGTTGATACCCGGAGTAGCGTCAGCGTGTGGAATGGAGGAGAACTGGCGCACCGCATCTGCGTGACAGCGAGCAAGCGCCGCCGCGCAGCGAGGCTGTCGTCCCCCTGGGGGGAAGCCGCAAAGCGGCTCAGGGGGCGTGTTTATTGCGCCGTGATGCCCTGCTCGCGAATGATGGTGCCCAGCGCCTTCACATCCTGCTGGATGCGGTTGCTCAGGCCTTCGGGCGAACTGCCCACGGCTTGCCAGCCTTGCATGGACAGCTTCTGGCGCATTTCTGGCGTGCGCACGATCTCGCTGACGGCGGCTGCCAGCTTGTCCACATGGGCCTTGGGCATGGAGCGGGGTGCCGCTACGGCGTTCCAGATTTCCAGATCAAAGTTGTTGACGCCGAGTTCCTTGAGGCTGGGCAGGCCGGGAGCCAGCGGACTGCGTGCAGCAGAGGTCACGCCAATGCCGTGCAGCTTGCCGGCCTGAATCTGTGCCATGGCCAGCGCCGGTGGCAGCATGGACAGCTTCAAGTCACCGCCCTGAATGCCGTTGAACACCTGGGGGTAGCCTGTATAGGGCACATGCACGGCCTTGATGGCCGAGCGGCTCTTGAGCAGTTCCATGCCCAGATGGCCCACGGTGCCGACGCCGGGAGAGCCGTAGCTCCATTTGTCGCCAGCCTTGGCGGCCGCTTCCATGAAGGCCTTGCCCTGGGGGGCCGACGAGGGGGCTACCAGTACCAGAGGCGCCACGCCGATCAGGCTCACGGGCTGCAGATCCTTCAGGGGGTCATAGCGCACCGCGGGGTTGAGCATCTTGGCAATGGTCATATTGCCGTTGATCATCACGCTGAAGGTGTAGCCGTCGGCCTTGGCCACATATTCCCCGGCAATGTTGCCGCCCGCACCCACGCGGTTTTCCACGATGATGGTCTGGCCCAGCTTTTTCTCCAGCGGCTCGGCCAGTGCGCGGGCCGTCAGGTCGGGTGAGGAGCCGGCGGGGAAGCCCACGATCAGATGCAAGGGCTTGTCGGGCCAGTTGTCGGCTGCCAGTGCAGCCGGAGCCATGGCGGTGGCTGCCAGGGTGGCGCCAGCTGCGATCAGGCTGCGGCGAGACAGATTCTTCAGAATTTGCGAAGTGCGAATAGGCATGGCAGGTCTCTTTTGAATTCTTGACGGGGGATCGGTGTGCATGAAAACATGCATCGATTCCGAAAAATAAAAAACCCGGAAATTATCCGGGTTTGAGGTTCAGCATTTCAGCCTTTTAGTGACCTGGTGCGCAAGTTGGCGTTTACGCAAACTCGGCCAGCGCTTTTTTCATCTTTTTCATGGCGGCTACTTCAATCTGGCGAATGCGCTCGGCGCTCACGCCATATTCGGCAGCCAGCTCATGCAGCGTCATGCCGCCGGAGCCGTCGTCATTGACCTTGAGCCAGCGCTCTTCAACGATGCGGCGGCTGCGGTCATCCAGGCCCTCCAGGGCCATGACCAGACCATCGGTCGCCAGATGATCGCGCTGACGCGATTCAAGCATGGCGGTAGGCTCGTGGCTGGCGTCGGCCAGGTAGGCGATGGGGCCGAAGGCCTGCTCTCCGTCGTCGCTGGGAGAAGGATCCAGCAGCACATCGCCGCCGGCCAGACGGGTTTCCATCTCGATGACTTCCTCGCGCTTGACGTTGAGCTTGGCAGCGACAGCGTCAATTTCGTTCGAGGTCAGGGTTTCGCGCAGGGCCAGTTCATCGTCGGCCATGGCGGCATCGGACTTCAGCTCATGCTTCATCGAGCGCAGATTGAAGAACAGCTTGCGCTGGGCCTTGGTCGTGGCGACCTTGACCATGCGCCAGTTCTTCAGAATGTATTCGTGGATTTCCGCCTTGATCCAGTGCATGGCGTAGCTGACCAGACGCACACCCTGATCAGGGTCGAAGCGTTTGACAGCCTTCATCAGGCCCACATTGCCTTCCTGAATCAGGTCGCCGTGAGGCAGGCCATAGCCCAGGTACTGGCGCGAGATGGAGACGACCAGACGCAGGTGAGACATCACCAGACGCCCGGCGGCGTCCAGATCATTGTGTTCTTTGAGCTTGCGAGCGTAGTCCTGCTCTTCCTCAAGGGTGAGCATTGGCATACGATTGACCGCCGAGATATAGGCATCCAGGTTGCCCAGCGGAGGTACCAGCGCCCAGGGGTTCGCGGGCGCCAGGGCAGTAGCAATGGCGCCGGAGGCAGTTTTCATTGCAGGTTTCCTTTCTTCCATGATCTTCATATTAGCACTCCGTTAGAGGGAGTGCTAAAGACAAAGTTCCCACAGCTTTTGTTGGTTTTTTCAGGGCGCTGGCCGCTGGTGCCGATTTTTCCAGGGCCTGCTGCTTTTTGCGCCGGGTTGGGTATTTCGGCAGAGGGCGGGATTTTAAATGTTTGATTTGATTGGATATTTGCAGAGCTCCGAAGAGCGGATTGCAAATGAATGTGATTGATTTCGAGGAAAATTCCTGAAGGCAGGTCTTTCAGCAAAGCGACGTACCACAGCGCCAACCCTGGCATCGTGGATGTCGTGGCATCTGTCTGGGCTTGCGCGGTCTGTCTCAGGCTTTTTGCGCTGTGCCGCTTCTCGGGATTCGAGAGCAGTGTGCCGAACCTGCACGGAGGGGCTGACTGCATGGCCTGGCACTGCAGGCATGAAGTTCACGGACCGATGCGCATGGAGGTCCAAGATACTGGCAGCCGGGAGGCTGCCTCGGTGATGCGGGCTGCGCATCGTCATCCATGCCCGGTGGCTGCCGGTGAGCGCCCTCTGGGGACGCTGTGAACGCCGCCGACGCTGCGGGCAGCGCTCTTCGACGCCTCGGCCAACAGGTGAGGCATTGCCGGGCATGCACAGGATTAGGGATGCCAGCGGCTGGGCGAAAGCGCCGCCGCAGAGGTGGCCGTGTTCCCCGCCAGC
This sequence comes from Comamonas sp., assembly GCF_009360615.1. Taxonomy (GTDB): domain Bacteria; phylum Pseudomonadota; class Gammaproteobacteria; order Burkholderiales; family Burkholderiaceae_C; genus Comamonas. The sequence continues at coordinate 52,230 of NZ_SPEY01000095.1, read as the reverse complement.
GCATAGGAAAGCTGGCGAGCCGTATCCATGACTGAAGGAGCCAGTTGCTCCAGCTTGTTCGGCGGCAGCCGCAGCTCCGGTCCCGAAATGCACACTGAACCCAGCAGTCTTCGATTCATGCCGAAGACCGGGGCAGACACGGTCGAGACCCCAGGTTCGCGCTCGCCGATTGACCATTGATAGCCTTGCTTGCGAATCTGCTCGTATATTCGTCCCGGCTCGCCGGAAAACGCGAGGATCACTCGGCCCGGCGAGCCCTGGTCGAGAGGAAGCCCTTCGCCCATGCGCACGTGGTGGCGCAATGCCTGCTGTCCTTCGACACGGACCAGACACGTTCGCACATTGCCTTCGCGGACATAGAACGCGGCACTTTCCCCGCTGCTCTGGGTGAGCAGGCGCAGGGCCGGCTCCAGCACGTTTTGCACATCAAAGCCGGCCTGATAGCGCGCACCTAGCCAACCCGTCGAGGGTCCGAGGCGCCATTCACCGTCATCGCGTTGAACCATGTAGCCCGACATGGCCAGGGTTCGCGCGAGCCGCAACACCGTCGTTTTGTGCAGTCCACACCGACGGCTGAGCTCTGCCAGAGACAGGTGGGATTCGCCCAAGGCAAAGGCATCGAGGACTTGCAGCGCGCGTGTCACAGCGATCACGCCGCCTTCGGGGCCGGAATGAGGAGCCATGTTTGCAGCGCTCGCGATGCGGGCTTCGTTGCGATCGGCCAAAGGCATTTCAGGGTTTTCCACGTCTAAATTGTTTCGCTGTGCGCAACGCAATTGTACTGCGTGAAACGTTTTCACAGAATTGCGCCATGCGGTGCCCGTGGCTGGAGATGCCGTGCATTACATGAGGAGACTTTGCCATGCGTTTTTCGATGTGTTCCCCGAACTGGGCTGCCCATGTCGGCACCGCAATGCTCGGCCTGGTAGTTGCAGCCTTTCCTGCGACGTCTGCATTCGCACAATCCGACTACCCCAACAAGCCGATCAGGCTGATCGTTCCGTTTCCCCCTGGCGGCGGAACCGACATGATTGCGCGCGCAGTTGCACAGAAGGTGGCCGAGCAGAACAAGTGGAACGTGGTGGTTGAGAACAAACCAGGAGCGGGCGGCAATTTGGGGGTTGATGCTGCCGCCAAGGCCGCACCTGACGGCTACACCCTGGTGATGGGTCAGACCAGCAACTTGGCGATCAACCCGACGCTGTATCCCAAGCTCCCTTACAAGCCTTTGACTGACCTGGCGCCCGTGGCGCTGGTGTCTTCCTCTCCCATCGTGATGGTGGCATCGGTCACATCACCGTTCAAGAGTTTCGGTGACGTGATGGCGGCTGCAAAAAAAGCGCCCGACTCGTTGACCCTGGGCTATCCGGGCAACGGAACCGTCGCTCATCTGGCGGGAGAAATGGCGGAGAACGCAGCGGGTATCCAGCTGCGTCATGTGCCCTATAAAGGGGCGGCCCAAGCTCTTACGGACGTGATGAGTGGTCAAGTGGCGCTGTACATGTCTTCCATTCCCACGCTGCTGGGGCATGTCCGAAGTGGCAAGGTGCGTCCGATTGTCGTGACATCGGCAAAGCGCTCTAGCCAGCTGCCGGACACTCCGACACTGGCCGAGGCGGGCTACAAGGAGTTCGATGCCATTTCCTGGTTTGGCATCCTGGCACCGGCAGGTACGCCGGCCGCAGTCGTCCAGAAGATCAATCAGGCGGTCAATCAGGCCCTCAAGCAGCCTGACGTGGCCGAGAAGCTGCGCTCCGAAGGGGGCGAGGTACTGGGAGGCAGCCCAGAACAGTTCGCGCAACTGCTGCGAACAGAGATTCCTCGCTGGGGACAGATTGTCAGGAAATCCGGCGCAAGCTTGGACTGAGCCACATCGTTGGTGAGTCGATCATGGAGAACGTGCCCTTCTCTGCGGGTCATCTCGGTCCCGCAAGTCCAGTGCCTTCCGGTGCCTGCGATTGCCATGTGCATGTGTATGACGCGAGCTACCCTGCCGCATCCGGTGCCAAGCTTCTGCCTCCTGACGCGTCTGTTTCGGACTACCGGCAGCTCCAATGCAGATTGGGTCTTTCTCGGGTGGTACTGGTGACGCCATCCACCTACGGGACAGACAACCGTTGCATGCTGAGCGGCCTGGCCGCACTCGGATCCGCGGCGCGAGGCGTCGCAGTCATTGATGGCCTGGAGAGTGACCTGGAGCTGTCCCGCCTGCATGAACAGGGGGTCCGCGGCGTTCGCCTCAACCTGTCGTTAGGCGTTTCCGGCTGCGTCGATCAACTGGTGTCTCTGGCACAGCGCATCGCGTCTTTGGGATGGCATCTGCAGTTGCTGATGCCGCCGGATCTGTTGGCATCCAAGGCCGATGTCCTCAGACACTTGCCAGTCTCACTGGTTTTTGACCACATGGGGCGCATCTCGCCAGCACAGACGGGCATCCATCCCGCACATCGCCTGATTCTCGAGCTGATGGAATCCGGGCATGCATGGGTCAAGCTCTCTGGAGGCTACATCGTCAGCGAACAACGCAGCGTGGAAGACCCTGCTCTTGATGACCTGGCAGCCAGCTATCTGCGCGCTGCCCCGCAACGGGTGCTTTGGGGGAGCGACTGGCCACATGCCACAGCCAGTGCCGGGATGCAGGCCATGCCCGATGACGCACGTCAGGTTGATCGGCTGAGCGAATGGCTGAAGTGCACTGAAGGCGCTCCTACGCTGAAGCAGGTGCTGGTTGACAACCCCAGCGCGCTCTACGGCTTCTAGCTCACTGCGCGAAAAGGAACCATCCAATGATTCATCGCTCATTTTCCTGTCGCAGCGGCGGCATCTCACGTCGTCGCTGTCTTGCCGCGTTGGGCGGCATGGTGGTCGCCGCACAAGCGTCGGCTCAGGACTGGCCGTCAGGTCGTGTCATTACCTGGGTGGTGCCCTATCCACCTGGCGGCAGTACCGATGTATTGGGCCGCAATATCGCTCAGCGTCTGGGCGCGTCTTTGAGCACAACGGTTATTGTGGAGAACAAGCCAGGTGCAACTGGAACCATCGGCGCGGCCTTTGTCGCCAAGGCATCTGCCGATGGCTACACGCTGCTTGGCACCTCGATTGGTCCTCAAGCCATCGCCCCGCACCTGATGGGAAAGCTGCCGTACGACCCGATCGCCGGCTTCGAGCCCGTGATCACCATCGGCACCATTCCGCATGTCCTGGTGGTCGGCACGAATCAGCCCTTCAAGTCCGTGGCAGAGCTGATTGCCGCCGCAAAGGATCAACCCGGAAAACTCGCCTTTGCCTCGGGCGGCAACGGCACGATCCTGCAGATGCAAGGCGAGCTTCTGCAGCAGCAATCCGGCGCAAGGTTTATTCACGTTCCCTACAAGGGCGACACCCCCGCATTGCAGGACACGCTTGCCGGGCAGGTGCAGTTCATGTTCGCTCCCGCTGCTGCAGCCTTGCCTCACGTGCTGTCAGGCCGATTGCGTGCGCTGGCCGTGACGTCCTCCAGGCGCTTGAAGGGGTTGCCGACGGTGCCCACCATGGGCGAGGAGGGGTGGAAGGACTTTGTGGTGGAGCAGTGGCAAGCCGTTTTTGCGCCAGCCCATACACCTGTCGCCATCGTTCAGCGCCTGAACGGCGAAATCGCACGAACGCTCAAGGATCCCGCCGTTGTCGCAATGGCGGACAAGCTGGGCGTAACCCTGGTCGGGGGGACGTCGCAGCAATTGGCCGAGCTGCAAAAAGCTGATTCAGCAAAGTGGGCCCAGGTCATCAAGGACGGAAATATCAAAGCCGAATGAAGTCGGCCCCCATCACCTTTTCTCACAGAAAGCACACCATGAGCCAAACTCCAGAAATCATTCGTGACATCGAGCGTGTTGACGCCGAAGTGGTTCAAACCGCAGCGACGTTCCAGGCTGCCATCCTTGCGGACGTCGCCGGTCGCCGCGGCACCATGCATGCCCGCGTGGCGCCGGTGCATGAGCGCATGCAACTCGCAGGTCCGGCATTCACCGTCGAGGTTCGGCCTGGCGACAACCTCATGATCCATGCAGCCATTGCCCTCGCACGGCCTGGCGACATCCTGGTGATCGATGGCAAAGGGGACCAGACCGCCGCGCTGATGGGCACCCTGATGCTGAGCGCCTGCAAGAAGCGTGGGTTGGGGGGCGTGATCGTCGATGGAGCCATTCGTGACAAGCTCGAAATCCTGGAGCTGGACTTTCCGGTGTTCAGTGCCGGCTTCAATCCGGCGGGCCCGACCAAGTTCGTTCCCGGACGCATCAATCATCCTGTCTCGTGTGGCGGTGCAACGGTGAATCCCGGAGATCTGGTGGTCGGCGATGCCGATGGAGTGGTCGTCATCGAGCGGGCCAAAGCGCCTGCGATGATGGCATTGGCTGTGAAAAAGGTGGCTGATGAAGCGGCCCGTATCGAGGCGATCTCGCGCGGTGACACCGCAGCCAAATGGCTGCCGGCTGAAAGGGAGTGAGATAAAGATAGAGGGAGAGGCGTGATAAATCGAAACGTTGTGGGACTTACCGCGACGTAGTGCAATGGCAACCTGAAATTGAGTTGCAGCCATTGAAACTGCTTAGGCCCTTGAGGCTGAGCCAATCAGGGTCCCTCAGCGCTCAGCAGTTCCAGATGGGCTGATGACCCAGAGAAAGCCCCTTCTGTCATCTGGCTATAGTGACGCCATGAACTACGCCCAAGACTACTCGACACTTCTCAAGCTCTTCGTACGGCTCGTGGAGACTCAAGCAGGAAGAAGCATCGGGAAGAATGAGGAATGGCTGAACGACGCGCAGGTGCTTTCTGTGAAGCTCTTCCGGCACCTTGCCTCAATGCAAATACTAGCGGCTGGTGCGCAATTAAGAGGTGAAGCTGGCACTGCAGCTTTTATAGATCATGCGTCTATTAAGGTGATTTGCCGTGCAGCGCTGGAAACATACCTTGTTTTCTTCTACGTCTATGGTCAGGATGACGAGTCTCTTTGCAAGTTCAGGCATACGACTTGGCGGCTAGCGGGGCTGTGTGACCGCCAGAAGTTCCACGTTACGACCCAAGAGCATCAGGACGTACTATCTGAAGAAAGTTCACTGATATCACAGTTGCAGGCCGAGGTTCAGGCATCTCCCTGGATGAACAAATTCACCCCAAAGCAGCAGCGGGAGATTCTTAAGGGCAATTGGCGGCCTGCAGCTGACTGGAATGATCTAGGCGCAGACGCGGGTTTTCATCCTAAGTATTTCAAGAACGTTTACAGCTACCTCTGTAGCTACTCACATGCAAGCTATCTGAGCGCGCTTCAGGTTGGCCAAGCGAAATCCCGAGATACGCAAGAGCAGCTTTCACAAACGATCCTTGGAATTGGCGTTGTGCTCATGGCGCACTTTGCTTTTAGCTATTCGGGGCTATTTGGCGCTGCAAAAGCAGCGCTCCATGCTGATCAGGAATCAGCCAGGATTGCAGAAAAGTGGTGCATTGGTCATAGCGACATGGCTACGCACTACGGTAGCTGAGCCAGAGCCCTTGCAGCACTAAGCCCGCGCTCTATGTGGAATAAAAGAAAGGCCCCAGATCTGGGGCCTTAGTCGTTGAAGAGGTCTCTGTTACGGCGGTCAGTTGCCGCCGCCATACGCTTTCTGACCCGGTCTAGCAGCTTGCGCATGCTGCGTTCGTGCATATCGTACTTTCGGGCAAGGTCCGCGATGTTGTAGCCGTTGAACTCCGCGTAGATTTCAGCTTCGCGCTGGCTGAGCTTCCACCGGTAGTCCTTGGGGATGTTGATCAGCTGGCCGCCCCAATAATCAGCCAGGTGATCTGTCAGCGAGCCCGCAACCAGGTCGGCCGCTGGGCCGGAGACATGCTCCTGCAGGTGCTTCTTGGCCACGTCCATCAGGTCCGCCAGGAACTGGTTCCTGCGGATCGCCATGTTGGAGTCACGGTCGACGTGAGTGGCCATTGAAATCGGGTCTTCAGATGAGGAATGGACGCCCTGCGGCAGTGCGTAGATTCTCCCATGCTTCCCACTGCACATCAAACCCTTCGCCCTCGTCCGAACGCTTAAAACCGCGAGCAGCGCAGCCAGTCTGCTCTTCGTTCAGCAGCCCCTTGTGATACCTCTCTCGTACTTCCTGCTTGAGCGTGGCCACGGCCGCAGGCAGATAGCGCATGGCCCACTTTTTCAGGGACTCAATCACCGTTTCAACGCGGCGGCCGCTGCGCATCCACTGCACGTCATCCACCTTCGCAATGCGCTTCACATACGCTGTCAACGCCGCTTCTGATGGGTCTTGCACGGCTCCCAGCTCGTGCAGGAACAGCCACAGGGCGCGCACCTTGCTGGCGTCCTTGCCGGTGGCCTGTTTGCGATCGGTTTTTGTCGATCGCACCTTGAAACCTTGGGCTTTGAGATAGTCCAGCACCTTCTGCATGCCGTCGATGGGCATGGCCGCAAGGGAGTCGTTACCGCCTTGGGCGAACAGGATGCCGCGATAGTTGGGTTCGTCCAGGCTCAGGTCGCGGCGGGCTACCTGAATCAGTTTGATGAGCCGGTTGCGGTATGTGGTTTGCGTTGTTGTTGCCATTTTTGACTCCGTTGGGGTATGAAAAAGCCCCCATGGCTCAGCGGCTGCATGGGGGCTTGAGTGGTGGCAGCCGACGTCAATGCACCTGGCGGATCTCGTCGGCCATGGTCTGCGCTGCGGCGATCCAGGCCTGGCGCATAGGCTCTGCCATTTCGTTCCAGGTCACGACGGGAACCGGCGTCAGGCGGTGGCGGAAGGCCTCGTAGGCGGCTTTAGCGATAGATTCAATGCTCTTCATGCTGCAATCTCCAGCTCAACATCGTCAAAGCCGACACTATCGGCAGCAACCTGGATGACCGAGATGCCCAGCTCCTCAGCCTTGGGCCAGCCTTCGCCAAAGTCATCAATGACCTCTTGCGCAGTCCGAAGTCCGGCTGCAGGGGAGCTGTTGGAAAAGTCCCAGCCGCCTTGCTCCATGGCAAGAGAAATAGTCCGTGCACCGAACATACGAATGATGACTCGCACCACATCCTTGCCCTCTTTCAGAAGGCGGTAGCTGGAATCGCTCCAGAAATCATTGATCTCTGTTGCCAGCTCGACCGTCAGGATGCTGTGGTCAACCTGCAGAGTGACCTCGGCATCGTTAAACCAGGATGCCTTCACTGCGTACGTTTTGATATTGCTCATGTCAGTCTTCCTTTAACTCTGCGGCGGTTTTCTCAACCTGGTCAGCCAATGCGCCGAGCTGGTTGACGCAATATTGGTCAATGTCTTCCCATTGCTCGGCCATCGTCATCAGCTGTTCTTGCATGGTCTTCAGACGGCGGGTGTGGCGTGCGGCCAGTTGCTTTTTGGTGGGGGTGCTCATACCGCCGCCAGATCCAACGGAACTGCCTCGTACTGCCCAGACGCCCCCACGCGCCGATAGACGCGCACATAGGTGGCCGTGCCAACGGCCTGGATGCTGCCGCGAATGGCCTCCATGGCGCGCTTCCACTCGCCGTCATCGATCTGCACACGCATCAGGTCGAGCACGGCGGCGGTCTTGAGCTGGCCTTTGCTGTCGGCGGCAAAGGCGCGATCCACAATCACGCGGATATTGGCATCGGCGCCCTCGCTCCAGCGGGCGATGCAGCCGTGGATCAGGGCCTTGGCGGCCTCGATTTCCTCGGTGAACTCGATGCGGTCGGCCACCACGCGCTGCACCCTGAACTCACCGTCGTAGGTTGTCACAGACACATTGCCCTTCTCGCCGCCCAGCGTCACGTCGTAGCGCTCGCCGGCAATCTTCACCAGGTCGGCGATATCGGCTAGCGACTCATCCTTGAAGGCCTTGAGTGCGGCATTCAGCGCGATGGCCTTGGCGGTCAGGCGGCGGGCCGTCTCGTCTCGCAGCAGATCCTGCTCGCGCACCTGGTCGCGCGGCACCAGGTGGCCACGTGCGTTTTTCATGTAGCCGGGAGGAATTTCGGGAATATTTTGTTGAGTCATTTGTCGTTACTCCTTCAGTGCAAATTGGTCGATTGGGCTGGGTTAGGTACGGGCAAGGGCTGAAGCCCTTGCATCAGCTCTCCCGCATAGGCCGCCATGGCCATGGAAAGTTGCCCCTGGGCTTCCGCAGGTAGTTGGCTGGCAACGCTACGATGCACACTCATCACTGCTTGCATGACTACGCCAGTTGACAAAGTGCGGCCGCTCAGAACTGCCAGAAACTCGATTGCCAACCTGTTTGACTCCAGCTCAAACTGCTCTAGCGTCATCTGCGGCATTTCTTGTGTGGTGCTCATCGCTCCTGATCTCCTCTCAACAGCGCACGCCACGGCTGGCAATTGCGCTGAAATCCAGTGATCCCTGACGGGGTGGCGTGAATGGCTTGGGCTTGTAGTCCTCGCCCCCCATCACATTGATTTCTCGTCTTGCAGGCATTTCGCCCATGGGCTTGGGCGTTCCCTTGCTAGTCCTTCCTGGTGTCAGGCCCAGGTCAAACAGTGGCGCGGCCACGCTGCAGATGTTCCAGCGCAGCTCCGGTGCGTCTTCCACAATCTCCAGCCAGCCGCCTGTGCGCAGATTGCGCAGGCGTTTGACCAGGTCGCTTTCCAGTTCGCCCGTCACCGGGCGCAGCTGCGCGAGGTTCTGCGGGCCATGAGCCTTGATGTGGTCCAGCAGGCGCTTGCTGTCCTCACTCAGGCGGTTCTTCTTCAGTGCCATCAGATCACCCCCATTCCCAGCTCAAACTGCACATAGCCCGCCAGCGAACCCAGGCAAGCGGCGGCGGCCGCCACCATCGCGCCCAGCAACACAAAGTGGCCGATGGAGTCAGAGGGATGCCTGCCAAGCGCCGCCTGGAGCAGACCCTTGAAAGCCTGCAGACCGCGCTCCAGGCGGGCGCGCAGGCCGCGCTTGCGGTAGCACTGGACTGCGCCAGGCTCAAAGAAATAGCGCTTCATGCAGATACCTCCTCTTGAACACGACGGATTGCGCGGTTGGGCAAGGCCTTGCCGTTGAAGCGGTACCAGTCCTGGGTGGCTTCAAGAACGGCCGTAGCCCGGTCTGCGCTGAATGCGCGCTGCAGCACGCGGGCGCGGCGCTTGATCCATACAAGGCGCAAGGCCTTGTAAGCAGCCATGGATGCCACTTTTTTATGCATCGCCGGCCCCCTGGAACGCTGCATGAATCAAGGCCGCATCCACCTTTTCGGCACCAATCAGCACTGCCTGGTTCATGGCGCGGGTAACCAGGTTGTTGACAGCCAGAGGGTGGCACTTGGACACGTCCTGGGCGGTGCGCTTGCCGCCAAAAGTGCGGTTTTCGGTGCGGCGCAGCGCAGTGCGGATGGCGTCGATGGCGTCAGGCTCCAGCACCCGCGCCATGTCATGGCCAGCGCACTTGAACTTGTGCTGCAGGTACGCGCCCAGGTTCTGGTCCAGGGGCGGCAGCGTCACCAGCTCACAGCGCTGGACCACCTCGCGCACCTCTGCAGACTTCTCGCTGAGCTTCTCGGCCAGCTCGCTCTGGCCCACCAGGATGATTGACAGTAGCTTGCTGAACCCGTCTTCCAGCTCGTAAAAGCGCTTCATGGCCTTCAGCGTGGGGGTGGCCAGGTCGTGGGCCTCCTCAATGATCACCACATGCTTGCGGCCAGCGCGGGCGCTTTCCTTGAGCAACTGGTGCATCTGCTCGGTGCGGGCCTCCACCGAAACGCGTGCGCTCTTGCCGGGTGCAACGTTGCGGATGATGGCCCCGGTGATATCGGCGGCCACCAAGGGGCGGCCCGACTTAGAAGCGCTGCTGGTATTGACCACATAGGGCTCAATCACCGTAATGGGCGCGCCGCTGGTGTTGATCCACTCCTGCAGGTCCTTACGGATGGTGCTCTTTCCCGCACCGGAGTCACCCACCACACCCAGCATGCCGCCATGGCTGGCGGTCTGGCGAACGGCTGCCCGGACATAGCGGATGTCTTCGCTCTCAAAGACGTCAGCGCTGGAGCGGAGCTCGTCAATAAAGGGGTCCTTTAGAATCTTGAAGTGTTGGCGGGCCTCTTGGGTCAGGCGTTGGTGGCGAACATACATCTCTTGGTCCTCTTGTGTTGTGGCCTTCTGGCCGTGGGAATGAAGGGCACCTGGTGCGCTGCAACGCATCGGGTGCTCTCCCTCGAATAACTCGTCAAAGGCGTGAAGTACCTGCTCTTCGGTGGCACCGTGGCAGCGCAGGAACTCTTCAATCAGCGGCCGCAAGGCCGTCTCGTTGGTCTTGACCGACCTGGGCCACTTGCCGAACTTGCAAATCAAGTTGATCGTGGCCGGGGACACACGGCAGTGCCGTGCCAGGTGGGCTTGGGACTGCTTGAGCTGCACCAACGTGGGGTACAGGTTCAGCTTCACGTACTCACTGCTCATAGGGTTGGGCTCCTCCTTCAGACAGCACGCAGGCCACCGGCAGCGCGAATCGGCTGATCCTGGTCGGCATGGGCCGGGTTCTTGAACTGCTCAATCAGCGCCTGCAGCTGGTCCTCTGGCACGCCATCCTTGAAGCGGCTGCGCATGAACTGGTTTTCTGCAGTGGTCAGGTTGCGGCCCAGCTCGGTGCGAATGCGCAGCATCACGGTCACCGCGCTCAGCAGCGCAGGCGCTGCAGGCTGGGCGTGGGCCGGGGTGGCGATATCCACACCAGGGCGCTGCAGATAGCTGGGCTGTTGCACTTCCTGCAGGTAGCTGTGCGACTTGATCTCGCCGCCGAAGGGCACCACCTTTTTCTGGCGTGCCTGGTCGGCGTCCTGGCCAGGGAAAGCCAGCTCGTCCATGGCCTTGCCAGACTTCTCGGCGGGCGTGTCGGCGTGGGACTTCATTTCCTCGCCAAACACGGCGGCAGACAGCGAGCGGCCAAAGGCGTCGTACTCCAGCTCGGGCTCTACGCGGTACACCAAAGGCTCGCCGTCATAGCGCGGCAGCTCAATCTGGATGGCCAGCTCGCCATACACCAGGGGGCGCACCGCCACCATGTCGCCCACGTTCACGCCATCCATGCCCTTGAGGCTGTATGTCATGGAGCGGTCGGCCTTGGGGTGCTTGAAGCTGATGCACTGGTGGCCATCCACCTTGCGCTCGGCCTCCTTGCCCGTCATCAGAGCCTGGCACACATCCACCGGGGGCAGCAGGCGCAGCTGGTCAGACTTGATCAGCTGCCACAGGTCATAGCGCGCTACGGGCACCGTCAGGCCGGTGCGGCGCAGACGGGTGTCCTGGCCGGGAATCAGATTGGCGTTGTAGGACTCGCTCCAGGCCTGGGCAGCGCGGTTGAGGCCTGCCACATCGTCCACAGGCTCAAAGCGCAGGCGGCATTCAAACTGGGTCTCAACAATGTTGTTACCGCCTTCCACGCCGCCCTTGGCGCGGGCGTTGCCCGCCTCATGGGTGCGGCTTTCGCATTCCAGGCTGCGCAGCAGGCACTGGATTGCCGTCGCCATGTTCGCGCTGCCCTTGTCCCAGTACAGGTACTTGGGCACGCCATGAAACAGACGGCCTTCCTGCTGGCCCCAGGCATGCATCAGGAAGCTGAACATATTGGCCTGGCTCTCGCCTGCAGCCTCGCAGTACCAGACCTGAATCGCGCCGCTGGCCATATCCCACAGCACGTAGCGCCAGACCTTGAACTTCACCTTGGCAAAGTTCTCCAGCTTGTTCTTGTAGAACTCGCGGTCTTCCATGATCTGCTGGCGACCGTTCAGGTAGTACACCAGGCACAAGCTGGGGTCCACTTGATGCACATGGTTCGGGTGCAACGCACGCATCTGCTGTGCGGGTGCAGCCTGCTGCTGGGCTTCCACATTCAGGGAGCGGTCGCGCATCAGGCGGTTCAGGTGGGCGTTGCTCACACCAACCTCCAGGCCATTGGCCTCCAGCACACTGCGCGCCACAGGCGTCTTCATGGTCTGCTTGCCGTTGTCGCGCACGCTCTCTCGCTGCATCGTGGCCAGGGTCAGCAGCGCATCGCTATCCACGCTGGTGCTGCCCTTGTCGGCGCGGGCCTTGCGGCCGCTTTCCCAGCCAGCCACCGCCTTCAGATGGCGATAGATGGTCTGTTTGCTCATGCCCAGAAACTGGCCTGCGTCGTCCAGCAGTTGGCCTGCGCCACCATGGGGGGCAGCATCCAATTTGCGCGCCAGCTCCCGCAGGTAGTCACAAATCGCTGGTGTGAGTGCCATGGAATCGTCCTCCGCCATGACTTACTCAACCTGAGCCTGGCCAGCTTGGCCGGGGATCACACCGGGCTGCATCACATAGGTGTGAGCGGCTTGGATTTCGTGGCCGAAGCGGTCAAAGACCAGGTGCTGCAGGCTGCCAACTGCTGCAGCAATGCGCTCGGCGTTGTCGTGCAGCTTCTGCGCCAGGGCCACCAGCTCGGCGGGCATGGGGACTGCGTCACCGGGTTCATAGCCCGGCTGCTTGACCATCTCGTCCATCCACCATTGGTCGATGGACTTAATCTGGCCGCTGATCTGCAGCAAGGCCTCAGATGCTGCCTTTTGCACCTTGTCGACGTCTTCGCTGATCTCTTCCAGCCGCTCCGACAGAGGCGGCGGGGCCTTGGGGCCGCCAGCCTTGAGGGCCTTCTCAGCCTTTTCGGCGCGCTCGCGCTCCTTGGTTTGCTGCTCGCTGGCGTACTTATGGTCCTGCTTGGACTGGCGCAAGGCCAGGCGCAGCTCCTTGACGGACATTGTGGCAATGTCATCCAGCTTCAGTTCGCCGCTTTCGCCAGTGAGTGCCAGCTCATCAATCTGTTCATCCTCCAGGACCAGCATTTCAAACAGCTTGGTTTGGTTGCCGATGGCCTTGGTCAAATGCGTCGTCAACGCCGCATTTGAGAACTTGGCAGCGGCTTGCATGAAGCGCTGCGCTACACGAGTTTCAAGACCAAGAACGTCCAGTCGGCTCATAAAGCTGCCGTGTTGGCAAGCTGCTTTCAAGGCAGTAAGACCGCGTCCAACCTCCAGGCAGGCCTCCACGCTGCGGCGCATATTGGCAGCGATATCGCGCTGGATCAGGTCGGGGTCAATGCAGTCACCGGGGAGCTGGTAGCCAACCTGCAGGGCCACGGCCCGCACGCGGGCCTGCATCTGCATTTCATCGATTGCCAAGGCGTCCTGAGCACCTTCGATTTGAGCGACAGCCTTGGGGCTCAGCACGATATCGGTCACGGGTTCTTGTGTTTTTGTTGCTGCACGGGGCATGGGTCATTTCTCCTGAATTAGTGGGAAGTCATGGACTGGCGGCGCTCGTCAAAGCGGCGCTGCGCCCGGTCAAATGAGTCAGCGACCTTGAAGGTCAGACGGGTGAACTTCGATGTGGGGTAGAAGCGCTCTGTTTCCTCGCATTTGCGGCACCAGCCGAAGGCAATGAGGGTCTTGGTGGCTCGGGTGATCACCACGGCGGTGGTCTTGCAGGCCTCAGCCAGGTCCTTGTTGGTGACGCCTTGCTCGGCGAAATCGCACAAGACCTCCATCACAAGCAACACAGGCTGGGCGCTTTTGGTAGTAGCGGGGGACATGCTCATGACCCAAACTCCAGTTCTGGCGCGATGTACTGGCCCACGTTGTGGTGCTGAAAAGCGACCTGTTCCAGGTGACGCTGCAGCAGCTCCATCAGCGCAGCGGTGTCCACCTTGGTGGGGTCGGCGTAGAACGCTGCCAGCTGGGACATGGCGTTGGAGCAGTCCGTAGTGATCTGCATCAGCTCTGCCTGGCTGGCCTTGTGGCCCTTGGGCATGGCGATGACCATCCGGCCGGATGATGCAGCGAGCCACTCGCTCACAAAGTAGGCCCCGCACACCATCTCAAAGGTAGGGATCAGCACCGCAGGCATGCGGCCTTTGCTCAGCCAGCCATACAGTGTTTCCTCAGTCACGTCGCCCATCAACTCGGCAATGCGGGGCACAGACAGCTGGCGCTTTTCCAGCGCAAAGTCTTTGCAAGCACGCATGGCATCACGCAAGTTGTTGGCACGAAAGCGTTTCCAGTTACGTGCGGCCATTGGAAGCACCTCCCAGAAGCTTGTTCAAAACAAAAATCCGCATGGAAATGCGCGACGCATAGACACTGGGGACCAGCAACAACCTGGAGCGAACCAATGGGCGAAAACGTCGAGACTTCCCTGCTTGAGAGACTGGTAGAGCGCGCAGTGCAAAAGCAACTGCTGCCGCTTCAAAATCAGCTGTGGGCACACCACTGGCTGCTGACGGAGATGGCAAGGCAACTACCCCGGCCTGCGTTGCTGGCGACTGCTCAGCGGCTGGAACAGATGCGCCAACTTGCGCCACCGCAACAAAGGGAGGCGTTAGAGGACGTTGAGCACCAATGGCACCAGTACCTTTGCCAGCTAGGTGCTTTGATAGATGGCGAAACGCCTCCAACACTGAGCCCAGGGCAGCCAGTTCCTGCACGTCAGCGACCGGTACTGTGAGTGCATGGCAGTACGCAAGCCACGCATCGCTAAGGCGATAGAGCGGGCTCTTCATGCTGCAGCGCCCTGCATAGCCAACGGTGAAACGCGTGCAGGACGGGTGGTCACAATGCCTTCCTTCATGCCCAGCAAGACGGCAATGTTGTGGCTTTCGCCACGCAGGCACTTCTTATTGCCCGCCAGGACCTCTCGGACCAGGCTGTCGCTCTTCTTGTTCTCACGAGCCCACTGGGCAATCGTGATGCCTTGGTACTCAAGCCATGCGCGGGCTTCAGCGGGGGTGCGTAGCTTCTTCATGTCAAAATGTGTCTGTTGATGTGAATAGGTGCAGTTGCTCTGTGGAAGGGGCTGCTGCTTTTTTTGCCCTTAGTGCGGTGTAGTTAGGTCGCACTAGGTTGGCGTTGGTGCGATTATGGTTCAATTATTTGAACCATGCAATATTCATGGTGCAGATTTTTTATGAACTTGCATGAACGCTTGAAAGCCGAACGTGAGCGGCTAGGCTTCACGCAGCCAGATGTGGCCACGCTGACCAAGGTGGGTAAAACCACAGTCATCAATTGGGAGAAAGGCAGTTCTTCTCCGACGGCTGTTCATTTGGAGCAGCTAGCAAAGGTCGGGATGGATGTGCTCTTTGTCGTGACCGGCGTCCACGCGGGTGGAGTCGCTCCGGCTCCGACCCTTTCAGCGGAAGAGAGCACCATGCTGAGTTACTTTCGCAAAGCGAGCGCCGCTGTGCGAAAGGCCGCCTTAGGAGCATTGATTGGTGCTGAACCCACCGCTCTAAAGTCCAAGAAGGAAACGAGCGAACCGCGATATACGGTGAGCTTTGGCGGAGCCCAGATCGGTCAGGCGGCTGCGGGTGACATCGTCAACAAGGGGAGACGGAAGTAGGCATGGATACAGGGAGCGTTCGTTTCACCGGCAAGGTAGAACAAGCGGCAGCAGGAGACGTAATAAACAAAGCGCCGCAATACAGCAACTCGGTCAACGTAAATATCGCTCCAGGCGTTGCCCCTGTGAGGTCTGGCGAATACCTGACTTCGCAGCAAAAGGACGTTCTCGGCAAGTTGGTGCTGGAGATAGCTGCCCTGAAAAAATGCGAGCAACTGCTGGTCTGGCGTGGCGTTCTTGCGCGAGCCAACGCAAAAAGGGTCAAAGAAATTCCTATCGAGGAATATCGACAGCTTGAAGACTTCTTGCGCTTGCAGTTGGCCGAATTGGCAGCTTCTGCTGTGGTGCAACCAGTTCCTGTAGTTGCACCTCAATCCGTACCCGCTTCTGCTGATCCGTCCCACCCATCACCTGCAGAGAAGGTGATTTATCCGCAATCTCATCCGCCTGTTTCTAAAGTGCCTCTTTGGCTTGCTGCCTGCGGCTTGCTACTGGCCGTTGCCTCTGGCGCTGCGGTTATTGACACCCGCTCCCAACTGGGCCAAATCTCGGACCGAATGATGCAGCAGAGCTGTCAGTATGCTGGACAGCCTTACTCTCTTGGGAGCGTAGTCTCCCACGCGGGTGGGCCTATGCGCTGTGAAGTGGCCGAGGGAGCTTTGGATGCCTTTGCACGCTGGAATCCAGCAGGTACTCAGCGTTCAAGCCGGTCGGCTGTACAAGCGCGCTAGACCATTTAGCCGACATATTGACCGGGGGAGAGCATGCCTAGAAACGTCAAATTCAGTGGCCATATCAGCCAAGCTTCGGCGGGAGACTTCTACTACTTTGGCGATTCACCACACACAGTTCATGAGTGGGCCGTTCAAAGAGATTTTCAGAAAGCAACAGGGATTACTTGCAGAAGAGATGCCCGCGAGTGGCTAACGGATCTGATGCAGGTTCACGGGTTTACTGGGCGGGAGCTGGGCAACGCTTGGCGCTTTGGCTCTATCGGCTGGGACAAACGGACAAATGAGCCCAGAGTAAAGATCAGCAGGGCTGAACCTTACTTTGCGTGGTTCTGTATTGCCATAGTCACGCTTTACTTTGCTGCGGTGGCCTCAGTCTTAGTGATTGGGCCTGCCTCTGAGCATAAGTTTGCAGTGCCGATATTGAATGCAACTGGCCTTATGTATTTAGGCGTGATCGTCTTGTTAAGAAAGGCGCTCATGGAACCGCGTGCTGTTGCTCTTCGCATCAAGGGTGCCGTTGCGGTCACAGCTAATGATTCATTGCAAGATGTGGAAAAGGGGAACCTGTGACGCGAATATCTAGCCTTGCTTTCATCACCTTGACGATTACTGCCTCACCGGCATTTGCGCAGAAAAAAGTAGACCCGCTACCTTCTTTCAAAAAGTTAGCCGTGGCCTGCCAGGCTCAGGCCCGTAGCTGGCCCTCCGACACCGTGCGACTGGTCAAAGACCAGTGGGTTCGCAACTTCTTGGAGGTGGGCTCAATTTCCCACGACGTTAAGCGTACAGACTCGCTCATCTCGCCTTTCACGGGTTACATCAAAGTTGAATCGGTAAGCCACTCCATACGTCGTGCAACTGAAGACGAGGCACGAGCAGCAGGAAAGCAAGACGGCTCGACTTATCGCCGGACCGACGTCCTTCACTATGCGTTTCAAGACTCAAAATGGAAGCTGGTGAATGGCTCAACGCAAGGGGAAATGAGACTTCCCGGCGAAGTGGACTTTAATGACCCTATAGGGGTCGTGAAGCTTGACGCAAGCGACATCTCTAACAGCCCCCGCTGGGCTCGCTGCGTGCCCTAAGATATTGGCGGGCCATAGTGCCCTCGGCCAAAAGACCAATCCCACTCTGACGTCCAGAGTGTGGGCTTTCAAACCCGAAAGTTCACACCGAGGACGTTCATGTCATCCACTTCCGCCCAAAGCCCCCGCAAGTCCAGACTGCCGCGCCTGACCCTTTGGTGGTTTATTGCCACGGCGCTCTCGTTGGCTGTCTTTTGGATAGCCCCTCAGCAGCTGCCGGTCAGCCTTTACAAGCTCAACCTGATCTCATTGGCTGCCCTGGCTGGTTACTGGATTGACCGCGCGGTCTTTTTCTATGCCCGCCCCAATCTGGACGCGCTACGCCTGCTGAGCCATCCCGGCACCGCTCAGCCAGCCGAATACAGCTCTGATCCAGCCTCTCCTGGCGAGTCATGCGTGCTTGTGTCCTGGCCGGATGCTGCCCCTCTGTACTTCATGCTGGGCTGCATGCTGCGCCGTGCGCTCATCATGTCGGCCGCCATTCTTGCCATCAGCCTGGGCGGTTGAGCCATGCACAGCCGTCATATCCGTGCTGCCATCCTGGTAGGCGTGGCGGTGCTCTCGGCCGCGCTGGGTTACTGCCGCAGCGCGCAGGCCCAGGTGCCAGCTGCCGCCCAGCCGCATAGGGCGTTGCTGGTACGCACTGCCAACTCCATCTGGGGCTTGGGTGCCCCGGTGGCAGTCTTCGCCGCACAGGTACACCAGGAATCTGCCTGGAAGCCCGAGGCCGTCAGCCGTGTTGGTGCTCGTGGATTGGGCCAGTTCATGCCTGCAACTGCTTCCTGGTGGTGCGAGCTGAACAAGCTGGCTCCGGCCGACTGCCAGCCTCACAACACCACCTGGGCCTTGCGCGCCCTGGTCGGCTACGACAAATACCTCTACGACCGCACGCCCACTCACTACGGCGCTTACGACCGCATGTGGGTGGCCCTGCGCGGCTACAACGGCGGGCTTGGCCATTGGCAACGTGAAGCAGCGGTTTTCGGGGCCGCCCAGCCCACACGGCAGCAAGTAGATGCGGCCTGCGGCAAAGCCCGCCGCGCGGCCGTCCATTGCCGTGAAAACCTCGGCTACCCCCAGCGCATCCTGGTCGAGCTGCAGCCGCGCTATCTGAGCTGGGGGCCTGGCCTATGAAGCCCGCAGCGCGCTATCTGCTGGTGGCTCTGGTGGTGGCCGCAGCTTACTGGGGCTTCGGCCTGTACCAGGACCATTTGATCGCCCAAGGTGATGCCCAAGGCGCAGGTCGCGTGCAAAAGGCCTGGGACGACCAGGAACGCCTGCGCAGCCAGGTCACCGCTGCAGGCAACACCCTGCGCCAACGCAATGCCGAGAAAGTCGCCCATGACCAAACCGAACGCGCTGCGGCCAGCCAGGCTGCTGCTGACTCTGCTGCCGCTGCTTTGCGCAGCTTGCGCGCAGAGCTTGCCCGCCTCAAATCCCGCGCCAATCCTTACCCAGATGGAGATCCCGGCCTTACCGCCTGCGCTGGCGAAGCCGCCACCGCCCGAGAGCTATTCGGAGAAAGCGCAGAAGCGTTTGTCGACCTGGCTGCAGAGGCTGACCAGCTCCGAGACCAAGTCGCAGGACTGCAGCAGTTCGCAGTCAGCGTCTGCCACGCAGGACAGCCCCTGCAGCCCGCCGTAGGAGCTGCAGATTGACCGACTTCTTTGACCGTGCCCAGGCCCGCGAGCTGCAGTTGCGAGAGGACGCGCTGCGAGACCAGGTGCGCCGCGCAGGCCTTGTGGGTAAGACCATGGCCGACTCGGCCACAGAGTGCATCGACTGCGATGCCCAGATCCCCAAAGCCCGCCGCTGGGCAATGCCAGGTTGCCAGCGGTGTGTGAAGTGCCAGTCCATTTTTGAGCAGCCAAAACCATGAATTTTTCCGACATGACATTCAGCTCCGAGGCCGTGCGTTGGCTGGTCATGGCCGCGCTGGGCGTCTATTCCTGGTTCGTGGGCCGTCAGGCAGCCAGTGCGGCCGAGCTGCTGGACCTACGCACCCGCATCACCACACTGGAAGCCCAGATGAAACAGGTTCCTAGCCAGCAGCAGCTGCACGAGCTGGGCACCAATCTGGCAAGGCTGGCGGGCTCTGTCGAGGCCGTCAGCCAGCGCATGGACCCCATGGCACGCGGGCTTGAGCGTGTCGAGAGCTATCTACTCCACAACTCGAAATAGAGCCAAGACATGAGCAACTACGCCCAAGTCCTTACCGAAGACCGTCGCCTGGTCATCCTGCGGGCGCTGGCCGAGCTGCCCTCGTACAAGAGCAACAGCTCCATCATCTGCACGCTGCTGGAGCGCTGGGGTCACTCACCCAGCCGCGACCAGGTCAAGACCGATTTGCGCTGGCTGGAAGAGCAAGGCCTGCTCAAGGTTGAAGAAGTCGAGTCGGTGTTCCTGGCCACGCTAAGCGAGCGCGGCATGGATGTGGCCAAGGGCCGCGTCGTCCAGCCTGGCGTCAAGCGCCCCGGAGCCTGATATGGGCCGCAAGTCTTCTGTATCGCGCCTGGACCCCGAGGCCCGAAAGTTCCTCGAAAAGCTCATCCGCGACGGCCGCCACACGCTGGACGAGCTGCTGGATGCCATGCGCGTCAAGTACCCCGCAGCCGACATCAGCCGCAGCGGCATCCACCGCTACCGCGTCGGCTTTGACGAAATGATGGGGCGCATGCGTGAGATTGAGACGGCCTCGGCCGCTCTGGTGGACGAGCTGGGTGAAGGCGTAGGCGACAAAGCCGGGGCACTGCTCGCCCAGGCCGTGACCACGCTGGCCACAAATGCGGCGTTGAACGCGCATGGCAACGCAAAGGTCAGCATCAAGGAAGTGTCCGAGCTGGCCCGCGCCGCTCGTGCCGCCATGCAGGCCCGCACCATGAGCCTGAAAGAGCGCGAGGCCATTGAAGAGCATGCCCGCCGCAGGCTCCTCGAGGAGCAGCAAGGCAACCTGGAAAAGATCGCCAAGACCCAGGGCATGAGCCAAGAGCAAGTGGACTTCTGGGTCAAGGAATTCCTGGGGGTGCGCTGATGGCATCTACCGTCCAGCCCTTGAGCAGCACCGTCCGTATTGTCGAGTGGGACGATTTGCCCGCCCGTGTGCGGGAGATTCCGGCCGGTTTCAACCCCTTAGACGAAGGCGTGCTGATGGCGCACCAACGCGAGGTGGTGAAGCTGCAGCGCTCCATCGTTGCCGTTCCCAAGGGCCGCCGCACAGGCATCACCTTTGCAGTCATGCTGCGCAAGACCCTGGTGGCTGCTGCCAGCAAGGTGGCGGGCGGCGACAACGTCTACTACATCGGTGACACCCGCGAAAAGGGCCTGGAGGCCATTGGCTATGTGGCCAAGTTTGCCCAGATCATTGCCCGCGCTCAGGGCTCCGTGTCGGACATTGAAGAGTTCCTGTTTGAAGACCAGGACCCCGAGACCGGCAAGACCAAGCACATCACGGCCTACCGTATCCGCTTCGCCAGCGGGTTTCAGGTCTGTGCGCTGTCCAGCCGTCCTGCCAATATCCGGGGCCTGCAGGGCCATGTGGTCATTGACGAAGCCGCATTCCACCCGGACGTCCAGGGCGTGCTGGATGCAGCGACCGCTCTGCTGATCTGGGGCGGCCAGATCACAGTCATCAGCTCGCACAACGGCAAGAACAACCCATTTGCACAGTTCTGCCGCGACATCGAGGCTGGGCGCTATGGCGACGATGCGGCCGTGTACACGGTCACGTTTGACGATGCCGTGGCCAACGGCCTGTACGAGCGCGTCTGCTGGATGAAGGGCGAGGAAGCCACGGCCGAGGGCAAGAAGAAGTGGTACGCCAAGATTCGCAACGGCTATGGCGTTCGCAAGGCTGCCATGCGCGAGGAGCTGGACGCCATCCCTCGCGATGGCTCTGGTGTGCGCTTGCCCGGTGTGTGGGTAGACCGCGCCATGGTGCTGCCAGAGACGCTGGTGGTGCGGCTGGCACTGAATGACGACTTCGTCAAAAAAGACATGGAGGAGCGCAAGTCGTGGGTGGACGACTGGATCAAGCGCGAGCTAGACCCGGTGCTGGCCACGTTGGACCCGAGCGTGCGCCATGTGTTCTCCCAAGACTACGCACGCCACCGGGACTTCTCCTGCTGGGGCGGCCACGCTCTGACACTGGGCCTGCGCCGCCAATGCCGCGTAGTCATTGAAATGCACAAGGTGCCTTTCGCCCAGCAAAAGCAAATCACCCACTACGCCATCCGTAGGCTGCCCAATCGCTGCGGCGGGGCGATGGACGCCACCGGCTCCGGTGAAGCACTGGCCGAGGTCACTGCCGATGAGTTTGGCCATGAACATGTGCACCAGGTCAAACTCAACCGCGCTTGGTACAGCACCTGGATGCCCAAGTTCTTGCAAGGCTTTGAGGACGGCATGCTGGACTTACCCAAAGACGCCAACATGGCCCAGGACTTGACGGCCATTGAAGACGTCGAAGGCGTTCCCATGGTCAGCAAGTTACGCCGCGATGACTTGAAAGACCCCGAACTGCAGCGCCACGGCGACAGCGCCGTCATGCTGGCGTTGGGCTGGTTTGCCACGCTTAACCTGCACGCCCCCATCGGCTACATCGCCGTGCCAACTCACCCCAGAGGCTTCGACAACATGCAGGCCGGTGACATGCGCGAAGACCTGGACTTCCCGCTCATCGAACACGAGGGCTGGTGATGCAAAACCGACAAGCCCGAAAACGGCGATTTAAGCGATTTTTAGCCGGTGGACATGCAATGCCCCCGGTTTGCTGCATCCAGGGCCTTGTAAACGCGCCTAAACGTCTTCCCGCCGAAGGCGCGCTGCATACGCCCAACTGCAAAACACAAAGCGAGGTGCCGACATGGCAAAAAGCATGATTCTGGGCGCTGACGGCCAGCCCATCGACCTGGCCAGCGTGGACACACCGCAGACCTCTCAGCTGGGCCATCTGCAGCGCGAACTGCAGACTCACCCGACCCGAGGCCTCACACCCTCAAAGCTGGCCACCATCCTGGACGCGGCCGAGCAAGGTGACCTCACGGCCCAGTTCGACCTGTTTGAGGACATGGAAGAAAAGGACGGTCACATTGCCAGCGAGATGGGCAAACGCCGCCGCGCCCTGATTCTGGACTGGGAGATCACCGCACCCGACAACGCCAGCGCCCTGGAAAAGCGCAACGCCGAGCAGTTGGGCGAGCTGGTGCAGTCCATCCCCGACTTTGAGGACGTGATCTTTGATGCGACCGACGCCATCGGAAAAGGCTTTGCATGCCTTGAAATCGAATGGCATCGGGTCGAGGGCTTCTGGCTCCCGAAGACCCTCACGCACCGGCCTCAGTCCTGGTTCCAGTTGCACCGTGGCTACCGGCAGGAGCTGCGCCTGCGCTCCAACACTACGGACGGGCAAGGGATCCAAGGCGAAGCCCTCAACCCCTTTGGCTGGGTCACCCACATCCACAAGGCCAAAAGCGGCTACCTGGAGCGCACAGCTTTGTTCCGCCAGTTGGTCTGGACCTACCTCTTCAAGAACTACAGCGTGGGCGACCTGGCCGAGTTTCTGGAGATCTACGGCATCCCCGTGCGCCTGGGCAAGTACCCGCCCAATGCCAGCGAGCGCGAGAAGGCCACGCTCCTGCGTGCCCTGGTGGGCATTGGCCACAATGCGGCCGGCATCATCCCCGAGGGGATGCTGATTGACTTCAAGGACGCTGCCACCGGCGACCCCAAGGCCTTTGAGCTGATGATCAGCTGGTGCGAGCGCAACCAGTCCAAGGTCATCCTGGGCGGCACGCTGACCAGCGGCGCAGATGGCGCGGCCAGCACCAATGCCCTGGGCAATGTGCACAACGAAGTGCGCAAGGATCTGCGGGACGGCGATATCCGCCAGCTCAACGCCACGATCACCCGCGACCTGGTCTATGCCATTGCGGCCATGAACGGCCTGGCACCCGATGGCATCAAGCGCTGCCCACGCTTCGGGCTGATCACAGGCGAGACTGAAGACATCCAGGTGCTGTCCGAAGCGTTGCCCAAGCTGGTGGGCATCGGTGTGCAGGTTCCGCAGGACTGGGCTAATCAGAAGCTGGGTATCCCCATGCCTCAGCCTGGCCAGGTGGTGCTTGGGGTGACGCCCGTGGTCCAGGCGGCCCCCACGGGCACGGCAGCTCTGACCGCTGTTCTGCCTGCCCCTGCTGCCCAGCCCCTGACCGTGGCCCAGACCATGCAGCCACAGCTGGCCAGCAACGTACAGCAAGCCACCAGCCCCTGGTTTGCGCAAATTCGCAAACTGGTCGAATCTGCAGGCAGTCTGGAGCAGATCCGCGACGGCCTGGAGCAGCTCATCCCCAACATGACGCAGGACCAGTTCGCCCTGGCCATGGGCGAGGCCATGGCGGCCGCGCAACTGGCCGGGCGCTATGAGGTGTTGCAGGAAGCGGGAGCCCTCTGATGGCCAGCGCTGCGTTTGG
This sequence comes from Comamonas sp., assembly GCF_009360615.1. Lineage (GTDB taxonomy): Bacteria > Pseudomonadota > Gammaproteobacteria > Burkholderiales > Burkholderiaceae_C > Comamonas. The sequence goes on along the minus strand of NZ_SPEY01000095.1, from coordinate 28,568 downwards.
GGCCTTGCCCTTCAGGGAGCAGATTGGCTTTTTTCAACGCAAGTTGAACCTGCCCACCACGGCCTGGACGGACATCTACACCCAGGAGCACGACTATGCGTTTGTGGTGGCGGGTGCCAACCGTGACGCCATCGTCTCGGACTTCCGCACGGCCGTGGAAAAGGCCATCGTGGACGGCACCACGCTGGAAGAGTTTCGCCGCGACTTTGACCGCATCGTGGCCAAGCACGGCTGGGACTACAACGGCGGCCGCAACTGGCGCAGCCGCGTCATCTACGACACCAACCTTTCCACCAGCTATGCGGCGGGCCGCTGGGAGCAGCTGCAGCACGCGCCGTACTGGCAGTACGAACACAGCGACTGGGTGGCGCATCCGCGTCCTCATCACGTTGCGCTACATGGCTTGGTGCTGGAACGCGACAACCCATGGTGGAAGCTCTACTTTCCACCCAATGGCTGGGGCTGCGAGTGCAAGGTCAAGGGCTTGTGGAGCCGCGACCTGGAAAAGCTGGGCAAAACCGGGCCTGACCAGGCCCCCGAGGTCAAGTATGCGGAGCACATCATTGGCGTGCGCAGTCCCAACGGCCCGCGCACGGTCAAGGTGCCAGAGGGCATTGACCCCGGCTTTGAGTACTCGCCAGGCAATGCCCGCCTGCGCAGTGCCATCCCACCAGAGCGGCCAGATCCCCCCGTGCCTGGCAGTGCGGGTGGCCACGGTCTGCCCAACCAGCGCCCAGACTGGCCTTTGCCCCCAGCGCGTCCGTTCGCTGCTACGGACTTGTTGCCTGCGGGCCTCCCGGCCGAAGACTACGCAAGCGCCTACCTGGCCAAGTTTGGAGCCACGCTCACCCAGCCTGCCGTCTACCAGGATGTGATCGGCGAGCGCCTGGTGGTGGGCGCAGAGCTGTTTACCGATGCCAAAGGCAACATCAAGGCCACCAAGCGCGGCCGCGAGGTCTTCATGCCCTTGCTGGCCCAGGCCCTGCAGGACCCTGACGAGATCTGGGTGCGCCTTGAGTGGATGCACGCCCTGCAAAAGTCCGTGGTGCGCCGCCGCTACATCGCAAGGTTTCAGGTGGAGGGCGAAGAAACGCCAGCATTGGCCGTGTTTGAAGTCGGCAGCGATGGCTGGGCTGGTGTGACCACATTCCCCGGCACAGGGCAAAGTGAGGCTGACTGGCGTGTGGGCGTGAACCTGTATCGACGCCTGCAGGAAGACCAGGAATAAAAAAGGCCAGCGGAGCGCTCTCCGGCTGGCCGTATCACGCAGGGTCGGTGGACAGAGGCGCTGCCTTCTACGTGACGAACCCATTCTACGATGACTGCCAGGAAGCACCATGGCCACCCTTACCGGCGCAAGAATTACCGTCACAGCCAGCGATGACCAACTGCTGCGCAATCTGCAGGACTTGGCAGAAAGCCCGGACACGACGCCGCTGATGTACCGCCTGGGCGAGTACTTCCAGGGCAGCACGCAACAGCGCTTCACCTCCCAGACAGATCCACAAGGCGTCGCCTGGAAGCCTTTGTCGCCTGGCTACATCAAGCGCAAAAAGAAGAACACCAGCCTGATCCTGACGCTCAACGCTTACCTGCGGCGGTACATCCAGTCCCAGGTGCTTGCCGCTGACACCGTGGCTTGGGGCAGCAACCGCGTGTATGCAGCCATCCACAATGCGGGTGGCAATGGGAGCGGCATCAATGGCAATATGCCGCCGCGACAATTTTTGGGCGTGTCTGACGAGGACAATGCCGAAGTCCTGGCCATCGTCCAGGACTGGCTGCACCGCAAGATGAACGGTCTGCCCGACTGATCACCCGGCCGTGGCACATCTTGTGCCCTCGGCCAAAAGACCGCGCAGCCCCGCCCGCCGACCATGGCGGGCATGCCTTCCAAAACCTCCCTCATCGCAGTCTGCACCGGTGCCGCACCCGCAGGCATCGCCGTTGCAGCGTGCACATATCAGATCCCCGCTGCAGGTGAGGACGGCTTAACTCTCATCCAGTTCACGCCAGCAGGCGAGTTCAAGCCTGGTGACGGCCGTGCGCTGGATGTGCCCGCCTGGCGCATTGACGCGACCCAAGCTGAAGCGGTCATTGCGCGTCACGCCGCCCGTAAACAGCCTGTGGTCATCGACTACGAGCACCAGACGATCCACAAGGAAAAGAACGGCCAGCCCGCTCCTGCCGCTGGCTGGCTGAAAGAGCTTCGCTGGGTTGACGGCCAGGGATTGTTCGGTGCAGTCGCATTGACGGCCAAGGCACGCGCCGCCATCGATGCCGAGGAATACCTCTACTTCTCCCCCGTCTTTGAGTACTCACGTTTGGATGGCTCCGTTGAAGACATCCATATGGGGGCATTGACCAACAACCCCGGCATCCATGGGATGCGGCCCCTTTCCCTGTTGGCTGCTGCAACGGCGGCCTTTATTCCCGCCCACCAACCTCAGGAGCAATCCGTGAATCTTTTGCTGAAAGCATTGCTGACCGCACTCGGCCTGGCTGAAAACACCTCCGAAGAAGCCGCTATCGCCGCTTTGACGGCCCTTGGACCCATTAAACCCCTGCAAGACCGTTCCGTCGCAGTCTGCTCCGCGCTGAATCTTCCTGCCGACGCCACTCCCGAAGCGCTCACGGCCGCCTGCACCAGCTTGCGCACTGCAGCGCCTGACCCCGGCAAGTTCGTCCCCATCGACGTGGTCAACAAGATGCAGGCGCAACTGGCCGTTCTGACTGCTCAGCAGCAATCCGACCAGGTCGAAAAGCTGATCCAGCCGGCATTGGAGGATGGCCGCCTGATGCCGTTCCAAGAAGCATGGGCACGCGATCTCGGCAAGACAAACATTGCTCAGCTGACGGCCTTCCTGGATACAGCCAAGCCCATTGCTGCGCTGACCAGCACTCAAACGGGGGGCCTGCCTCCCTCTGGCACGGCCAAGGGCGACGGCCAGCTCAGCGCCGCCGAGTTGGCCGTTTGCACGGCCCTGGGCATGAGCCCCGAGGAATACAAGGCTGGCGCAGCGGCCTGATCAGGCCTGGATCAACCCTTTCTATAGCGAGTAACTCATGACCGCTCTCACTCAAGACCGCAACACGCTGTCTCGTAACGGCGACCAGAAAGAGCCCCCTGTTGCGGCCAATGCGCGCATCTTCGGCGGCTCGCTGGTGGCCATCAACGCAGCAGGCTTTGCAGTGGCTGCATCCACTGCTTTGGGGCTAGCTGCCTGCGGCTGTGCCGAACACCGAGCCGACAACACCGGCGGCCCGGCTGGCGCGATCCGCGTGCGAGTCAGCACGCGCCCCAGCCAGTTCGCGAACTCTGCAGCGGCTGATGCCATCACCCTGGCCGATATCGGCAAGGACTGTTTCATCGTGGACGACCAGACCGTAGCCAAGACCGACGGCGCTGGCACCCGCAGCCGCGCTGGCCGAGTGTTTGACGTGGATGCCGATGGCGTCTGGGTCGACTTCCGCTGATTCAGTTTGCCTCTAGGAGCGCTTCCCAAATGATCATCAATCACGCCAATCTCTCCATCCTCAACCAGGCCTTCAACGGCGCATTCCGCCTGGGCCTGCAGTCGGCGGCTCCGATGTGGAGCCAGCTGGCCACATTGGTGCCCAGCACCACCTCCGAAGAAAAGTACGGCTGGCTGGGCAATTTCACCAAGTTCCGCGAATGGGTCGGTGAACGCCAGTACCAGAACCTGAAGGCGCACGACTACTCCATCAAGAACAAGACATTCGAGAACACCATCACGGTCAATCGTGACGAAATCGAAGACGACCGATACGGGATCTACAAGACCGTCGCACAGCAGCAAGGTCAGGACGCTGCGACCCACCCCGACGAGATGGTGTTCGAGCTGCTCAATCGTGGCTTCTCGACGGCGTGCTACGACGGGCAGTACTTCTTCGACACCGATCACCCTGTCGGCCAGCCCGGCAAGCAATCCAGCGTGAGCAATTTCCAGGGCGGCTCTGGCACAGGCTGGTTCCTGCTGGATACCAGCCGAGTGCTCAAGCCTCTGATCTACCAGAAGCGCCGCGATTACACCTTCGTCGCCAAGACCAGCCTGAGCGACGAAAACGTCTTCAGCCGCAACGAGTTTGTTTGGGGCGCTGACGGTCGCGGCAATGTGGGCTTTGGACTGTGGCAGATGGCATTTGCCTCCAAGGAGGACCTGACCTCGGCTTCCTACAAGGATGCCCGAGCTCAGCACCAGAGCTTTGTTGGCGACAACGGCAAGCCCCTGGTGATCAACAGCAAGGAGCTGTGGGTTCCCCCGAGCCTGGAAGCCCAAGCCCTGGAAGTGGTGCAGGCCGAGCGCCTGGCCAACGGTGCCACCAACGTGATGCGCAACACCGCCAAGGTCGTTGTGTGCCCCTGGCTGGCCCAGTAACCCGATACAGCGTAATAAGCAAGGAGAGCCCCAATGGCACAGCCACGCAACAACACCAAGGCTTCGGCCTTCCGCAAGCCCAAGGAAGCCGAAGGCAAAGCATTGCGCGTAGTCGCAAAGCGTGACGGATTTCGTCGTGCAGGCCGCGAATGGCATGGCGCTACGGTGGTCCCGACCAGCGAACTGGACGACCAGCAGTACCTGCAGCTGACTACTGATCCCATGCTGGACGCGATCCTGGTGGATCTGCCTGCCGAGTCGGCTTCGGATAGCAAGACCGAGTAAACAGACGCGCCATGCCCTACATCTCCCATGCAGAGCTGGCCGAGCGCCCAGGCGCTCGTGAGCTGGCCCAGGTGGCCACACCGGACGGCAAGGCCGTGATTGCGGACGATCTGATGGACGCCACGCTGCGCGGGCTTGACCGTGGGGCATGGAGTGCAGAGGACATTGCCGATGCTGATGCAGCCCTGCGCCGCATTGACGACGCCGTGTCTGAGGCCGATGCCGTGATTGACGGCTACCTGGCCAAACGCGGCTATGCCGTGCCCATGGATCTGTCGGCGGCATCCACTCGAAAGCTGATTGCGGGCTGGTCCCGTGCCATTGCCCGCTATCTGCTGCAGAAGGACGGCATCAGCGACGAGAAGACCTCGCCCATTGCCCGTGACTACCGCGACGCACAGCGCCTGCTGCAGGCCACGGCCGAGGGCAAGTTCAGCCTGGGCGCGGACGATCCGCAAGCCGGTGGCAGCGCAGGTGCCAACACGGACGTGCGTTTCAGCTTCCCTGACCCCGTGTTCAGCCGCCGCCAGTTGGGGGCCTTCCGATGAGCATGGTGAATGCCGTCAAACAGCGCCTCAAAGCCCAAACCAGCCTGCGCATGGTGGATGGGGCTCTGGAGCTGGCGGCCGCGCTCAAAGCCCCGTCTGTGGCCACACCCGCCGCCTTTGTGGTGCCGATGGCTGACCGACCTGGTGCTGACGCAGCCTTCAGCGGCAGCGTGCTGCAGGCCGTCGAAACCACGCTTTCCATCGTGCTGGTCCTGGACAACAAGCGCGACAGCACGGGCAGCGCCGCCAACGACGAGCTGGAGCGGCTGCGAGGCGAGATCCGTGAAGCCCTGCTTGGCTGGGCACCTGACGGTGTTGACAGCCCCCTGACCGCAGGCAGGGGGCAGCTCATCGACCTGGACAACGGCCGGGTCTGGTGGGGTGACGAGTTCCACATCGAGCACTACTGGAGCAGCAAATGAGTACTACCAATGGCAAAGCCAAAGAAGGGCAAACGCCCAGCACTGCCGCAGGAGCCGATGCCTCCCTGGCCGTGGTTCAGCCCACGCAGACCGCCACGAATGACGCCACGGACGAGTTCCATGGCCAGGGCGGCCTCTACCAAATCATTGACGGCAAACGCCAGCTCGTTGCCGACAAGCCCGTAACTTCCGAGGAGTAAGCATGGCGAAGTACATCAACAAGCTGGCCATCCTGGCCATGATCGAAGCCGTTTCCGGCACCCTGGCCGCTCCCACGGCCGCCAATGCCATCCAAGTCAGCGACGTGACGCTGACGCCTCTGGAGGGCGACGAGGCCAGCCAGGGCGTGATCCGCCCTTACTTTGGTGCCTCTGAAAAAGTCCTGGTCACCATCTACCGCAAGGTGTCATTCAGCGTGGGCCTGGCCGGTGTGGGCGTGGCAGGCGATCTGCCTGGCTACGAAGCACTGATTCGCGCCTGTGCAGCCAGTGCCACCAATACGCCTGCGCCCAGCCCTACGGCAGGCACTGTGTTTGCCCCGGTCACCGACAACCTGCAGAGCCTGACCATCATCGCCACGCTCGATAAGCTGGTCTACAAGATGAGCGGCGCACGCGGCAACTGCAAGGCCGTGATTGATGCCAAAGGCATCCCGAAATGGCAGTTTGAGTTCACGGGCGCATTCATTCCGGTGGAAGACGCCGCAAGCATGCCCGCCGTGAACTACGCCAAGTTCCAGCGCCCTCTGGGCGTCAACAAGCTCAACAGCACATTGAGCCTGGACGGGTACCAGGCAGAGGCCAGCAGCTTCAATCTGGACTTCGGCAACAAAGTGGTCAAGCAAGACCTGATGAAGGTGGATGACACCGACATCACAGGCCGCGAATCCACGGCCAGCGTGACCTTCCGTAATACGGATGTGGCCACCAAGAACTGGATCGAAATGGCCCGCACCGGTGCCAAGGTGCCGCTGGTTCTCAAGCATGGCCAGGCGTTGACGAACACCGTCTCTATCGCTGCCCCGCAGGCCCAGATCGGCAAACCCAGCTTCAGCGACCAGGACGGCATCCAGATGATCACCATCCCTCTGACGCTGATCCCAAGCAGCGCAGGCAATGACGAATGGACCATCACGGTCTGATCGCTACGCCCTGAGCCCCCAGTTCCCTGAAAACCCGTTTCAAAGAGAGTAGTTATGGCCGTCATCCTTCCATCCGTCGCCTTCTGGACTTCTGTCACCTTCGCCCGAGTGGGCGACGATGACAAGCCCGAGGTGCTCAAGTTCCGGGCGCGCTTCAAGCGCCTGAAGAAGTCCGAGCGTATTGCGCTGGACCATCGCATTGCGGTCTCTGGCCTGCTGCCAGACACCCGCAAGATGCTGCAGGAGAAGATCGACAACCCCGAAACCGAGGCCGGTACGCGCGATTTCCTGCGAGCACGCCTGGCGGCCCAGCCCACCAATGACGCCGAGGTCCTCAATGAAGTCCTGGCGGATTGGGACCTGAAGGACCACGAAGGTGGGTTTGTTGCCTATACGCCTGCTACGCGCGCAGAGCTGGAAGAGGACCTGGACGGTCTGGAAGGCTGCTTGGTCAAAGCCTACCTGGAAGCCACGGGCAAGCCTGTGTCTGTCGAGGACGTGGAAAAAAACTCCGAAGCGCAGTCCGTCACCACCTCCTGACCGGGCCGCGCAGCACTGAAGAGGAAGACGCCGAGCTGCGGGAGCAGTGGAAAAAGCTCGGTGTTGACCCAGACCTGGTCAAGCAGGCCCAGCCACAGGAGATCGAGGAGGACCAGGACGAAGACCTGGAGCTGTCCGCCGACCTCTGGCCCGCATGGGAGTGCTTCCTGTCTACCTGGACCCAGTGGCGTGTTATCGCTGGATTCGCCAAGGTGTTCTACGAAGGGATTGACTACGCATCCCTTCTTGCTGTGATGGACATGCACGGCATCAAGCCTAAAAAGCGGCGCTCTGTACTCATGCAGGTGCGCATCCTGGAAGACGAAGCGCGCAAGCTGCGCAACAAGCAATAGCACTATGGCTAGCAGCAATAACACCGTCGAATACCGCGCAAAACTAGACGTCAGCGGCGTCAAGACTGGAGCGGCCGAGGCTGCCAAAGCCATTGCGGGAATCGACGGTGGGCCAGCCGAGCAAAGCTTGCAAGGGGTGGGCGCAGAAGCCGCACGCATGGGCAGCCAGGTCCTGGCAGGCGCGAATGAGGCCAGCAAGGGCCTGAATCAAGTCGCTAAGGGTAGCCAAGAGGTCACCGGCAGCCAGGTCCAGGCCAGCCAGGCTGCACAGCAGTTCCTGGCAACCCTGCGCGAGCAAATTGCTGTCTCAGGGAAATCTGCTGATGAGTTGCTGCGCTACAGGGCCACTCAGCTCGGTGTTGCCTCTGAAGCTGCAAGTCTCATCCTGCAGTTCCAGAACCAGAAAGCCTCCCAGTTGGCAGCGGCCGAAGCCGCGCGACAGGAAGACGCTGCCCAGCGAGAGGCCACAGCAGCCAAGATGCGCGCAACGGCTGCGCAGGACAGTTTTATGGCCAGCCTGCGTGAGCAGGTCGCTTTGCAGGGCAAATCCTCCTCCGAGGTGCTGCAGTATCGTGCGGCGCAACTGGGCATTTCTGAGTCCGCGGCGCAATACATACAGGCCCTGGACAGCGCCAACAGCGCCAACAAGCGCGGCACCATCAGTGCTGGTCAACACGCCCAGGCCATGCGCATGCTCCCCATGCAGATGACGGACGTGGTCACCAGCATTGCTTCGGGCATGCCCGTGTGGATGGTGGCAATTCAGCAAGGCGGGCAGATCAAGGACAGCTTCGGCGGGGTGAGCAACGCTGCTCGCGCCATGCTGGGCGCTATTACCCCGGTGACAGCTGCCATTGGTGCGCTGGTGGGTGTCGGTGGCCTGATGGCTGCGGCCTATTACCAGGGTTCTGCAGAGGCCAGCGGCTATACCCGCGCCCTGGTGATGAGTGGTAATGCAGCAGGCACCACGGTCAATCAAATGACCGACATGGCCCGCGCTGCAGGCGATGTGATCGGCTCTCAGCATGAAGCCTCCAAAGCCTTGACTGCGATGGCTGCCAGTGGCGTGGTGGCCAGGGACAACTTGCAGCAGTTCAGCATCGTGGCAGCGGATCTGGAGCGCTATGCCGGCCAGCCCATCAAAACGACAGTCGAGCAGATGTCCAAGCTGGGCGAGGCTCCAGCCCAGGCCAGCGCAAAGCTCAATGAGCAGTATCACTACCTGACAGAGGCCGTCTACCGGCAGATCAAGGCCCTGGAGGAAAAGGGCCAGAAGGACGAAGCCGCCGCGCTGGCGCAAAAGACCTATGCCAGTGCCATGGCAGCACGGTCCGCTGAAATCAAGGGCAGCCTGGGCACGCTCGAGCGCGCATGGGAGACCCTGGGGTCAGTCGCGCGCAAGACCTGGGATTCCATGCTCAATGTGGGGCGCGCAGCGACACTTAGCGACATCCGTGCCAAAGTGGATGAAACGACCCGTGAACTCAATGGGCTGCTCACCACTACAGGCTCGACCACAGAGGGCGGCGCATACGTCGACCTCGGCGCTCGTCAAAGGGCACGCAAGATCGCTGCACTGAAAAAGGAGCTTGGAGATCTGCATGCCCAGGCCGCGCCACTGGAAGCCGCAGAGGCTCAGGCGCAAATCAAAGCCGAGCAGCAGGCCACTGAAGACGCCAAGGTGCAAGCACGCCAGCGCACGGATGCCCTCAAAAAAGAGGTGCGCTCACGCTCTGAGATCCGGCAGCAAGAGATTGAGCAGCTCAACCGAGACCGAGCGACGCTGGCGCTCAGCCAGCAGGAGTACGACAAGCTCCTGTCGGGCATCAATGAAAAATACAAGGACCCAAAGCAGCCCAAGGGCGCAGTTGGTGTTTCCCTCTCTGACACCCAACTGGCCACATTGCGCAGCCAGCTGCAGGCAGCCCAGCAATACCATCAGCAACTGGTGGCCACCGGCATTGGCGCTTCCGATCTGAACACCGCCGAGCGCGAGAGCCTCAAGATTGCCGAGCAGTTGAAACTGGCCACTGACGGCAAAACCATTGCCAAGCTGAAGGAAGCCAAGGCCACGGCCGATGCATTGGCAGTGCAACTGCGCAGCAATGACGGCCTAGAGAAGTCGCTCAAGGCTCACCAAGCCATCATTGACGGCAACTACAAGGATGCCGATGCCATAGTGCAGCGGACCAGGGAGCAGGAAGCTGCCAACGAAGTGTTTGGCAAGGGCCGAACAGCAATTCAGCAGATGACGCTGGCTACGCTGGAGCATCAACTGGCCGAGGCAGAGAGCAGCGGCACGTTCGACCCGAAGTACATCGAAGGGCTGGAGCGCAAGATAGCTGCTCAGAAGCGATTCGTCGCAGCGCTTGGCCAGGCTGACTACAAGGCCGTCAAGCAACAGGCTGATGAGTTGCTGCGCAATGCCATGGAAATGGGCAAGTCCTACCAGCTGGAGTTTGAGCTGTCCGGGGCCAGCGCGCAGCAGCGCCAGATCATTGCCGCCCAGCGCCAGGTGGAGCTGCGCTATGCCAAGGAAATCGCGGCCGTAGACAAGCTCAACCTGGATGACGCCGGGAAGAAGGCGGCCCTGGCCACACTGGAGCAGGCCCGCCTGCAGGAGCTGGCCAACGCAGGCGCAAAGGTCAATTTGCAGGTCTGGAGCGAGTCCGTTCAGCAGTATGACGATGTGTTCCGCAAGGGATTTGCGGACATGCTCAATCGCGGAGAGGGCAAGTGGAAGTCTTTCACAACTAGCCTGGGCACGACCTTTAGAACCACAGTTGCGGACCAGCTCTACAAGGCCTTTGCACAGCCCTTTGTGGTCCGCATCGTCGGCCAGATGCTGGGCATTACGGGCGGCGGCGCTGCCGGTGCCACTGGTACGGCCGCCAGCCTGGCTGGCAGCTCGGGCATTCTGAGCAGCGGCAGCAACCTGCTCAATGGCGGCTTTGCCGACTGGTCGACCTGGGGTGCCAAAGGCAGCACCTGGATGATGGACCAGGGCATGAGCCTGGTTACCAAGGGCTGGGAGTCTGCTGGCTCGTCCCTGATGTCGCTGGGCCAGACGGTGCAGTCGGCCGACGCGTATCTGAAGACATTGCCTGGCTTTGAGGGCGGTCTGGGCTCGGCCGCTGGCTACCTGGGAAGCATCTACAGCCTTACTCAAGGCCAATACGGGTCAGCCATTGGCTCAGCCATCGGCACTTACATCATGCCGGGCATTGGCACCATGATCGGCTCAGTTCTTGGCGGCTTGGTCGACGGCATGGGCATCTGGGGCGGAGAAGTCACGCAGACCGGCTCGGGCATCACCGGCAGCCTGGGAGGGCAGCTCAGCGGCTATGCCGAGTTTGAGCGGGACGGCGGCTGGTTTGGAAGTGACCGCAGCTGGAGCAAGATTGGCAAACTGGAGGCCAACGCCGCCCTGCAGGAGACCTTCAAGGGCCTGCAGACCAATATTGGCGAGCAGGCCAAGGCCCTCGGCCTGTCTTCTGACGCGGTCAAGAAGTACACGCGGGACATTCGTTTCAGCACGGAAGGCCTGACCGGCGACCAGATCACGGCTCGCCTGCAAGAGGAAATGGCGGCCGCAGGCAACACCATGGCCGCCCTGGTGCTGGGCACCGACAAATACACCAAGGCTGGTGAGAGCCAGTCCGCCACCCTGACGCGCTTGTCCACCAGCCTGGCCGCCACCAATGCCACGTTTGAGACTCTGGGCATCAAGCTCTACAGCGTAGGCCTGACCGGCGCAGACATGGCCAGCAAGCTGGTGGCTAACTTTGGCAGCGTGGATGCCTATATCTCGGCCTCCGAGGCTTATTACAAGACCTATTACAGCCAGGCTGAGCGTGCCAACAACAGCACGGCCGCCATGACCAAGCAGCTGTCCGAGCTGGGCCTGGCGCTGCCTGGCACGCAGTCCGAGTTCCGCGCGTTGGTCTCCAGCCTGGACCTGACGACCGACCACGGCCGCAAGGCATACGCCATGCTGCTGCAGATGGCCCCGCAGTTTGACGAGACGGCCAAGCAGCTCGATGAGCTGGCCAAGGCGGCGGCCGCAGACCTGATTTCGACCTATACCCGTGCGGCCGCAGTGGCACCTGGCATGCAGATCGCCCGCGAGGCCATGAGCGGCACCACCAGCCAGGCCCAGACGCTGGGCGGCAGCATGTCCAGCATCAACAAGATTCTGGGCGATAGCTCCAGCGGTGTGCTGACCTGGTCCAACCAGGTGCAGTCCACCACGACCGCGCTCAATCCCGCCCAGGCGGCAGTTGGCCTGCTGCGCAGTGAGATTTACGCCCTGCAGACCTCGGCCAGCGGCACCGTGATCAACATCGACGGCCTGGCCAAAGCCCTTGCGAGTGTCGACACCAAGACATTTACGGCCACGATCACCAGCGCCTTTGAGCTGATCGCCCAGCGCGTCAAAGACGATCTAAGCAGCATTGCCAGCGAGCGCCAGGCGGTGCGTGAGGCCGCCATCAGCATTCTGGGCCCCACGGTCATGACGCCCGCGCAGATCCGCGCCCAGATCCAGCAGCAGACCGTCTCCCTGCCAGGCCAGACCGGCATTGCCAATGCCCAGTCCGCCCTGGCCAAGGCCGACGCCCTGGTGAACCAGCGTCAGAACGAGTACGCCACGGCCTATGCCAACAACGCCAACAAGGCACCTGGTCTGCAAAGCAGTGCGGCCGCACTGGACGCTAAGCGTGGCGATGCGGCCCGTGCGTTGGTGGCCACCTACCTGCGCCACGGCAATATCCAGTCGGGCATTCAGGGTGAGTACGTGCCGGGCAGCCTGCAGGGCTTGGCTACGTATGAGGACACCCAGGCCAATATGCTGGCCAAGCTCCAGAACCTGCCTACGTCTGAAATCCAGGCCTTCGCGGACCAGCTGACCAGGCTGGGCACCTCGGGCCTGCGCTCTGGCCTGGGCAGCACCAATTCCTATCTGAACGCCATGGCCGCCTATCAAAAGGCCATGGACGAAGAGGCCGCCAACCGCGCCAAGGCACAGTCTCTGCGTGACCAGGCAGCCACCCTGGCCAACAAGGTGACCACGGCTGAGCAGGCCCTGGCCGCTGCCCGCGCTGCACAGACCAACGCTTCCAATAATGCGCAGAAGGCCCAGCTCGACTACGTCGCCGCCCTCCAGAAATACAGCCTGGACAGCGGCAAGGCGGTATCGAACCTGAGCAAGCTGCGCGAAGAGACCGTCGCCTACTACCAGTCTCAGGCCCAACTGGCGCAGGCTATGAACGCCTCGGCCAGCGGCCTGCGCTCCACCGTGGCAGACATTCGCTTCAGCCAGATGAGCACGGCGGGACAGTTTGCCAACCTGCAAGAGCGCTACAACGTGGCCTATTCGATGGCCATGTCCACGACCGGCGAAACCCTGGCGGGCTATGGCTCTGAAATGAACTCGTTGTTGCAGCCCCTGCTGCAAAAGGCCCAGGAGGCAGGCCTTGGCGGTGCCGAGTACGCCAGCCTGGTCAATACGCTGCTGGCCAGGGCAGAAGCCATCGCTGGGCGCATTGAAAAGGACGCGCCCAAGAACTACCAGGAAGAGTCCCTGGGCCTTCTCGGCCAGATCGACAGCACCCTGGCCGCCCTGGAAGCCGGTGCCAAGAGCAGCGACCAGGTCATGACCGAGGCCATCAAGGCCGGTACCGACACCACCCGCGACGGCCTGCGGGCCGTGATCGCCGCTCTGCAGGGGCGGCCTGTACCCGCCTTTGCGGCCGGTGGCCTGCACTCCGGTGGTCTGCGCCTGGTCGGTGAGCGCGGCCCAGAGCTGGAAGTCACGGGACCGGCCCGGTATTTCAGCGCTGACATGACGCGCAGCATGCTGGCAGCACCCAGCCAAGGCTTTGACCTGGCTCCGCTGCTGGCCGAGCTGGTACGTCTTCGCCGGGTGGTTGAAGTGCTGAGTGCCGAGCGCCGCGCTGATGCCGGTGCCATTGCGACCAACACAGGCAAGACCCATCGAATTCTGGACCGCCTTTCCGTTGAAGGCTTCCCCGTGCGCAATGCCGATGGCCAGCGCTTTGTGATGTATTTGGAGGCCGTTTAAATGCTGTTGATACGGCCTACGAAGATCACCCCCACGATGGTCACCGTTAGCAATGCTGGCGCGGCCGACGCCGAGTGGATGGCCAGCACCAGCTATGCGCTGGGCAACAGGGTGTTTCTGTCTGCCACCGGCAAAACCTACGAGTGCGTGCAGGAGCCAGCTCTGGACAAGAATCCCGCAACCGAGGCGTTGTACTGGATGCTGACCGCTCCCTCGAATCGCTGGTCTATGTACGACTCGGAAACCAGCACAGTCACGGTTACGCCGGGCAATCTGGCCACGACGCTGACCATCCCCGGTCGCGTCAACGCAGTGGCCTTCTTTGGGGCCATCGGCTCCAAGATCGTTGTGACCCAGCTGAGCGCTGATGGCGCATTGCTCGCCCAGTTCTCCAAGGTGCTGCAAACCCAGCCAGCGGACTGGTACGAGTACTTCTTCGCTGTGCCCGAGCAAATACCGGATGTGGTGTTTACAGGCCTGGTGCCGTCCAGCGGTAGCCGCCTGGAGATTGAGATCACTGGCCCGGCCGCATGCGCTGCGGTGGTTGTCGGTAACACCTTCGACTTGGGCGATGCCCAGTGGGGTGCTACGACTTCGATCATCGACTACAGCCGCAAGACCACCACAGCCGAGGGCATCCAGTCGTTCGAGCCTGGCCGTTTCTCCCGGCGCATGTCTGTTCGCCTTGAGCAGCCGCGCGAGCGTTACCCAGCCGTGCAGCGTGCCCTTGAAGCAGTGCGCGCGACACCTTGCGTCTGGCTGGGCGTGCCTGGCAGCGAGACATACAGCCCCATGACCATCTACGGCTACTACAAGGACTTTTCCCTGGAAGTGGCGTACCCGACCAAGCACCTTTGCTCCCTTGAGATTGAGAGCCTGACATGACGACGCTGATTCCTCCATTGCCTACGCCGGTCCCGCAGTCCACCGACCCGCAAAATTTCGCTGCCCGCGCCGATGCCTTCCTGGCCGCGCTGCCGCCATTCGCGGCGGCCGCCAATACTCAGGCCCAGGAAAACAATCTGCTCAATGCCAGCACAGTGGCGGCGGCAGACGTCGCCAAAAACGCCTCCGATCTTGCGGTCGCGGCGATTGGGGCCAGCAAGTTTGACCCTGCTGTTACCTACCAGTCCGGTGCGCAGGCCTGGAGCCCTGCCACTGGCAAGGTGTATCGGCGCCTGGTCGCAGGCCGAGCGTCTGCAGACCCGAGTACAGATGCTGCCAACTGGATCTTGACCGGCTCTCCCGCTGGTCTTGCAAACGGTACCAATCTGGATGATGTGACTGGTTTAGGCGAGTATGTCTGCGGTACATCCTCCGCCAGTGCCACCATCATCAACAAGCCTGTCGGCTTGGGCGGTGGAGCATTCGGCATGCAGGTGTACAACGCCGGCGGCCAGAGCGGCGGATCTGTACGCGTGCGCCAAGTCATCTCCAGCTATAGCAGCGGAGCGCTGCCCAAAATCTGGACGCGCACGCGCAGCGATAACGGCGTCTGGACGCTGTGGGATCAGATCCTCACCAGCAGCACGTCTGCCGAGCGTATCCTGATCGATGCAGGCACCGTGGCCGCACCGTCACTGTGCTTCTCTGCAGACCAGTCCACTGGCTTCTATAAGCCTGCTGGCGCTATTGGTGTGTCCTATGCCGGGGTATCGGTCGCGTCCTTTCTGTCACTCGGCATGTGGTCCAACCGCCTGGCACTGGGAAGCGCCACCGCCAGCTCGAATGTGTTGCTGGCTGCCGGTACATCTGGAATGGACCCCAATGTGGATGTGAGAGGCATCTCGGTTGATATCAGTACTGGCCCAGGCGCGCTGACAGCCTCGCATACCTACCGTGGCGGCTGGTTGCGCGCAACCGGCGATATGACGGCACAGGACAAAGGCTCGTTTGCAGTCACAGTCATGGGCTCGCTTATTGAAGCCCGAAGCGCGACCACAATGGGGAATGCGGGGGAGGCGACTGAGCTGCGTGGGGTGCATGCGCAGGCGACAGATAGTGCCGGCAAAACCACCGCTCTGAACTTCGCTTACGGCGCGTACTGCTACTGCAATCACACGGGCACCGGGTCCGTGACCAACTCCATCGGGGTGATTGGCTTTGTGCAGAACAACAATGCAGGAAACACCATCAGCACCGTGGAAGGGGTGCGCTCTGCCGTCACCAACAGTGCAGGCACGGTAGATACCGCTCATTTGTTCCGGGGCACCTACACCGGCACATTCGCGACCAAGTGGGGCTTTCGGCTCAGCGGAGACTCCCAGAACCAGATTGAAGGCTGGCTCAACATCACCAACACGACCGCGAGCACCAGCTCCACGACCGGGGCCTTACGTGTCTCTGGAGGTGCTGGCATCGCGGGTGACATGTTCGTGGGCGGCAGCCTGACGGCTTCTGGGCCGGTACGGGTTGGCCAATACACGCTGACCACTCTGCCCAGTGCCTCGGCCTTCAACGGATATGAAATCGATGTGACCAATGCCACGGGCGGCTCCAAGCGCTGCCGCAGCAATGGCTCGGTCTGGCAAATCCTCAACACCACCACCACTGTCTCCTAAAGGAATTCACATGCTTACCAAGCGTACGCGCCCCTATTGGACCCAAATCCTTCACCGCGACGACGGGACCATCGGTGCTCAGCACCAGACCATTACCGAAATCCTAGATGGCGACACCATCCTGCCCGGCGCATCGATCAGCGAGCCTCTGCCGATCTCTGGTCAGGACCTGGACCAGGTGCTGGGCGCTGCCACTGTTGCGGCTCTGGCCCAGGTGGAGGCGCTGAAGGCCTCTCTGACTCAATGTCAGGCGCAGCTCGATCAGACGAATGCAGCTCTTGCTGACGCGGCCCAGACGCTGGCTGAGCAGCGCACACAGTTGGAGGCGGCTGCCGGGCTAGCGACCCAGCAGGCGCAGACGATTGGGGCGCTACAAGCCACGATTGCAGCGCTGCAGCAGCTGGATAAACAGGCCGCACCGGAGTCTGAGTGATGCTGATCGCCAGCTACAAAGCCACACGGCCCGGTCTGCAGGGGCTTTTCAATCGCATCATCCGGCTGCGCCTGCGTGGCAAGTACAGCCATTGCGAGGTGGTATTTGAGCCAGGGGATGGCGTTCGCCACCTCATGCCCGATGGCACGACTGAGTCCGACCAGGACGGCGCACTGTGGTGCGCATCCAGCGTGGCGGCCGAGGCACTTCCCGAGTTTTCTCAGCGCAGGGCAGGAAAAACAGGCGGCGTGCGCTTCAAGCGCGTGGTACTCGACCCCAGCCGCTGGGACGTCGTCAAGGTCAACCTGGACCCCGTGGCCACGGCCAACTGGTTCAAGCAGCACGAAGGCGAAATGTACGACTGGCAACTGATCCTGGGTTTCCTGAGCTGGGTGATCCCGCAAAAGGATCAACGCTGGACCTGCAGCGAGGCCTGTGCCGCTGCCCTGGGCAGCCCGGCGCATGACGCCTGGCGATTTGATCCGGCCAGCTTGCCCGCTGCTGCGATTGTTTGGGCGTAGAGGCACCTCGATCAACGAAGTCAATTTTCTGATGCCATCTCTGGCTAAGATCAGCTTTCAACAAAAGAGAGGATCAGAGCATGAAGGTGGGTAAAGACAACGTGCTGGTAGGAGACTTCCCCGAAGGCACTGTGATTGGCGATGGAAACGTCATTTGGCGTGCTACCGATGCATCGGGAAACATCAGGCTTGACAAGCCAATGGCTATGGGCAACAGAGCAAGGTCTTATAGAGACACCATTGCTGTCGGTGCCTATGCAGGCAGCGGGCTCAGTCCAATTCCCCTTGAGGAGCTTCTCTCAGAACTCACTGCGCTGATTCAGAAAGCCGTAGCAGTAGGCACAGCGGATGCCAATAAAGCCGTCATAGAAGCAATAGCTCTGCGTGACGCAATCCAGCGGCCCGATCCCGACATGGGCGCCCTGGCGACATCTTGGAAAGCGGTCGAGATGTTCGCCACTGCCTGCGGTGTAGTTGATGGCATCGACAAATTGAAGCAAGCCTTTAGCGGGATGCTACCTTAGGCGGCAGGGGCTGCAGTCTGGCCGTGGCGTTACCTCACGGTCGAGTTCTGCCCCCATCACCCAGAAACAGCAAAGCCGGCATCTGCCGGCTTTTTCGTGTTTTTGCTCTATTTCTGTAATTCCTTTGCATCAGGTGAAATAGAGCGGCGCACGATTTATCACACCTCAGCGCCCCCAGTTTTCGCGCCGCGCTTCAGCCGGCAGCACTGCGCGCCGCAGGCGTGCTGAAGGAAGGGGAAGCACTGTGAAGCGCGAATGCATTCTCATTACTGCCGCCGATCTGGCTCCGCAGGCGCTCGCTCTGCTCACGGACTACGAAATCATCTATGCGGGCAAGACCCCGAGCGAAGACGACATTGTTGCCCTGTGCCGTCAGCATGACCCTGTCGCCATCATCGTTCGATACAGCAAGGTAGGTGCCGAAGCAATGGACGCCGCGCCATCGCTCAAGGTCATCTCCAAGCATGGCAGCGGAACCGACACCATTGACAAAGACGCTGCCAGGTCACGCGGCATCGAGGTGGTGGCGGCCGTCGGAGCCAATGCCGCGGCAGTGGCTGAGCAGGCACTCGCGCTGCTGCTGGCGTGTGCCAAGTCTGTCCCCCAGCTTGATGTGCGAATGCACCAGGGCCACTGGGACAAGGCTACGCACAAGAGCCTCGAGCTGGGCGCACGGACGATTGGTCTGATCGGGCTGGGTGCGATTGGACTGCGCTTTGCGAAGATGGCAGATGCGCTGGGAATGCGGGTGATTGGCTTTGACCCTTTTGCCAAGAATCTGCCGGATTGGGTACAGCCCGTGGACTTGACCACGTTGTGGCGGGACAGTGATGCGATTTCGCTGCACTGCCCGTTGACGAGTGAGAACCGAAACCTGCTGAACGCGGAAACGCTGGCACTTTGCAAGCGCGGCGTGATCGTGGTTAACACGGCCCGGGGTGGATTGATCGATGAGCCTGCGCTGCTTGCCGCCGTGCGCAGTGGCCAGGTGCTCGCTGCAGGGCTGGACAGCTTTGCCGTGGAGCCGATGCCGGCAGATCACCCGTTCCAGCATCAGCCCGGATTCATCCTGAGCCCGCACATTGGAGGCGTGACCAGCGACGCATATGTGAATATGGGTCTGAGTGCCGCACGTAATGCATTGAGGGTTCTGAGACAAGAGGCAGCCGTCTAGGTCTCAAAACGATCAGGAGACATTGCATGCAGAAAATTCAGAAAAATACGCGGTGTTCAATTGCAATCCGTTGCGTTTCGCTGACCGCGATACTGGCGGCCTCGGGCAGCGGCTTTGCGCAGGCGAGCCCTTATCCGGTAAGGCCGGTGCGACTGGTTGTGGGGTTTGCTGCAGGCGGTCCGACAGACGTGGTTGCCAGAGCCTTCGCCGATTACGCAGGGCGTACTTCAGGACAGCCATTCGTGGTGGAAAACAGGCCGGGGGCCAACACCATACTGGCTGCGCAGGCCGTTGCTGGCTCTCCGGCCGACGGATACACCTTGTTGTTCGGCGCAACCAATCTCACGATGATCCCCGCCTTGTACGGGGCGCGTGTGAAGTTTGATGTCGTGAAGTCCTTTCAGGCCATTTGCTCTGTGGCAACGAGCCCGACCGTTCTGGTGACCGGGCCTGCAGTCCAGACCCGCACCTTGAAGGACTTCATGGCCGCAGTGCGTGCGCAACCCGGCAAGATCACCGCGGGCTCGCCCGGTGTGGGAAGCTCGGGCCATTTTGCAACCGAGATGTTTGCGCGCGTCAATGACCTGCATTTCAACCACGTCCCCTACAAAGGCGCTGCACCGGTGGTCACCGACTTGATGGGTGGACAACTCGACAGCTCGTTTGCCACGCTGGGCTCGGTGTTGTCCCAGATCAAGAACGGAAAGCTCCATGCCCTGGCAGTGGCAGCTTCCAAGCGATCCACACTTCTGCCTCAAGTGCCCACCTTTTCGCAGGCAGGCGCTGGCGAATTCACTGCAGATGCCTGGTATGGGGTCTTGACACCGGCGGGAGTACCAGCCCAGGTCGTCAAAGTGCTGGAGGATGTGGCCCAGGGCTTCTCAAAGAACGAAGCGGCCGCCGAACGGATGCGCAGTCTGGGCATGGAGCCTGAATCGCAGTGCGGTGCGCCGTTCGCAGCGCAGGTGCTCCGCGAGGTCGCGACATATTCCCGCGTGGCACAAGCGCTGGACATCACAGCCGAGTGAATTCACTGGCGCAAAGGAAATCTCTCATGAATCGCATGCATCTCTCCTCTATCCTGTGGCTTGCTTGCGCGTGCGCTGGAACGCCCGTGGGGGCATTCGCTCAAGCCAGCTATCCCGCCAAGCCCGTGAAGATCGTGGTTCCTTATCCGCCAGGTGGCGCTGTGGATCAGGTAACGCGGCGTATTGCGCAGAAACTGACCGAGCAGACCGGCCAGAGCTTCTTTGTCGAAAACAAGGCCGGGGCCACGGGAACCATTGGTGCTTCACTGGTCGCGCGTTCGCCTGGCGACGGCTACACGCTACTGGCCAACGACACGACCTACTCCATCCTGCCGCAAGTTTTCAAGAAGCTGCCGTGGGATCACGCCACTGACCTGGTGCCGGTCGCGGGCTTCAACTTCGCTCCCACGGCGGTGGTGGTGGCCAGCGGATCACCGTTCAGGACACTGGCCGATTTGATTGCCTATTCGCGCTCTCATCCGGGCAAACTCAACTACGGTACGGGCGGGGCGGGCACCATGCCGCATTTCGCGACAGAAGCGCTCAAGACCGCCAGCGGGCTGAACGCGACCCATGTCCCATACAAGGGGGCAGGGGAGGCGACCATGGCGCTTCTGGGGGGCTCCATCGACTTTCAGATCGCCTCAACTCCGGGTGTGATGGGCCAGGTGCACGGTGGCAAGGTCCGACTGCTTGCCGTGAGCGGCGAACAGCGCCTGAACTCCCTGCCCGAGGTACCGACATTCGCACAGGCGGGCTCACCTGGCTACAAGGTGGTCAACTTCACGGGGCTTTGGGCACCCCGGGGCACGCCAGAGGCTGTTCTCCAAGTGCTCCGCAAAAACATCGAGCAAGCCATGGCCTCCAACGACATGCAGGCATTTGCCCAGGAGCTGGGCGCTGTGCCGAATGCGCTGAGTGGAAAGGCGTTTGCCGAGAAGCTGAAGTCCGATGCGCTGCTTTGGGAATCGGTCGCCGGAAAACTGGGAATGGACAAGCAATGATGGCTGGAGAAGTGCCGCATTCTTCCGGACAGAATCGTCCCCAACGTGTTCTGCCCGCGAAAGCCTGCGACAGTCACATGCATATCTTTGACCGGCGCTTCTTGCCGTCGCCGCACTGGATTCGGCAGCCTCCAGAGGCGCCAGTGTCGGCCTATCGGCCACTGCAGGCGCGATTGGGCACTCAGCGAGCGGTGGTTGTGACGCCATCGACGTATGGCACGGACAACGCCTGCATGCTCGATGCACTGCAAGAGCTCGGAGAGGGGGCTTGTGGCGTGGCGGTCGTTGCAGATGAGGTCAGCGATGCGGAACTGAGCCTGCTTGCCGCTCGCAGGGTGCGGGGCTTGCGCGTGAACTTTGTCACCCCTCAATCCTGGGGAAAGACAACCCAGCAAATGCTTGCCACGCTCGCCAGAAAGGTGGCTGAACATCCTGCATGTGGACATTGGCATATTCAAGTTTTTGCGCATCCCGAGCAGCTGGTTCAGATGGCGTCTTTGCTCGCTGCGCTGCCCGTGCCGTTGGTCATTGACCATCTTGGCCATATCGACCCCAAGGAAGGCACATCAGGGGCTGCCTATGAGGTTTTGCGCCGCCTGCTCGACAGCGGCAATACCTGGGTCAAGCTCTCGGGGGCCTATATGCGCTCCACTGCGCAAGACCGTGCCTACGCCGATACGCTGCCACTCGGCCGAGCGCTGGTGGAGGCGGCTCCCGAGCGGCTGGTTTGGGGGAGTGACTGGCCTCACACGACGGCACCCCCCGGCTCGGTGAATGATGCGGACCTGCTGGATCTGCTGATGGCGTGGGCCGTGTCCCCGTCAAAAATGGAGCAAATACTGGTGGACAACCCGGCGCAGCTGTACCGCTTTTGAAAGAATGCCCAATGTTTTTTCTACATCCTCCTGAAGTTCGAGAGCTGGAACTGTTCAGCGCAATGCCCGAGTCTTTTCGCCGTCGCGAGCGCAGTGCATGGGCTGATGCGAACCGTGCCGGAGGCATCGCCGACTCATTCCTGGAAGGGCCTGTGTTTGATGACTCCGGCCATCTTTATGTCACGGATATCCCTTGGGGCCGCATCTTTCGCATAGATCCGCTTGGCAATTGGTCCCTGATCGCGGAGTATGACGGCGAACCCAACGGCATGAAATTTCTGAATGCCGGTTCGCTGCTCATTACCGACTACAAAAATGGGTTGATGCGCCTGGAGATCGAAAGCGGGCGAGTCTTCCCTTATCTGGAGCGTCGCAACAGCGAGCGCTTCAAAGGAGTGAACGACCTGATTTTCGACAGCCAGGGCAATCTGTATTTCACCGACCAGGGGCAGAGCGGTCTGCATGATCCTTCGGGCCGCTTGTATCGCTTGCGTCCCGACGGACAACTGGATCTGCTTTTGTCCAACGTGCCCAGCCCCAATGGTGTGGCCTTATCCCCGGATGAAAAGCTGCTCTACCTCGCCGTGACCCGAGGCAACTGCGTGTGGCGAGTGCCTTTGCTCGCTGACGGCAGTGTGTCAAAAGTAAGCCAGTTCTTTACCTCTCATGGCCCCAGCGGCCCGGACGGCCTGGCGGTGGACGCCGGGGGGCGTTTGCTGATCGCCAACCCGGGTTTGGGCTATGTCTGGGTGCTCAACAGTCGCGCAGAACCTGTGCAGGTTCTGCGCAGCCAGCCCGGCATCTCGACGACCAATCTGGCTTTCGGAGGTACAGATCGCTGCGATCTGTATGTGACAGATTCCACGCGAGGGCAGATCTTGAGAGCGAAGATGGACGTGCAGGGTCTGCCACTGCACCAGCGCAAGTCCTGACCTGCAGCGCGATGTCTCGAAGCGTTGCAGTGGCAGCTTGATGCGCTGTCCGCGACCGCTTCCGGGTCCGGGTGTCTCCTTGACCTTGGCGAAAAAAGAGCGCATGTCACGACCGGGCCTGCCCGGCCTCGTCACGTATCAAGCCGCTGCTTCGTGGCAGTGCAGCAGATCCAGGAACATCTGTGCCGAGCGGCTGACGGGCCGGTCCCTGCGTACCAGACTGCCGTAAGCCTCGAGACTGCGTCTGGTCCGATACGGCAGGATCTGCAGCATGCCGTGCGCGGCATGCAGGTCCGCCACCGTGCGCGGAATCACGCCCACCATGTTCGAGCTTCGCACCAGATTGATGGTGGTGAGTATGGAGCCGGTCTCGATCAGGCCGCGTGGCAGGGGCAAGCTGTGCTCGCGGAACTCCTGCTCGATCAGTGTGCGCATAGGGCTGCCGGGCGGCTGCATCACCCAGCCATGCCCCTGCAGGGCCTCCAGGCCGGGCCGCTGCAGCGACAGCAGAGGATGTTCCTCCCGCACGATGAAGGCCAGTTGCTCGTCGTCGATGGCGCGGAAGCGGCAGTCGCCGCCCGCCTCATGGGTCATGCGCCCGATGACCACTTCAAGCACCCCCTCGCGCAACTGTGCCAGCAGGCGATCGCTGGTGTCCACGGCCACTTCCAGCTCCAGCAGGGGCAACTGCTTTTTCAGCGCCAGCAAGGCCTGGGTGAGCCGCCCCGGTGATGCCGCCATGATGCTGCCCACGGCGAGCCGCCCGGAGCTTCCCTCGCGCAGCTCGCCCAGTTCGCGATTCAGGGCTTCGATATTGCCGCGCAGCGAGCGGAAATATTCCAGCACCCGTTCTCCCGCCGCATTGCGCTGCAGACGGCGGCCCAGGCGCTCGAACAGCGGCTGACCCAGGGCGTCTTCAAGCTCCTGCAGCATTTTGGTGGCGGCCGGCTGGGTCAGACCGAGCTCGGTCGCTGCCGCACGCAAGGTCTGGCGCTCGTCGATGGCCAGTATCAAGGCCACCTGACGCATGCGAAGCCGGTTCAGCAGCTGTGGCGTGTTGTCACGTTTGTCGATCGATCCCATGGCATGGCTTCTTATTGCTTCAGGTTATCGATTAATCAATAACTTTCAGTTTACGCATATCAGCGGCTTCCCTAGGATCGGGCTGCAATGCAATAAGAAAAGCCAAGGAGACCAATGTGCAGAGACGTCATCTACTTTCCATAGCCGCTTTGTGCGGCACCGCTGCGCTGCCCTGGCAGGCCCAGGCACAAGACTCTGCGAGCTGGCCTGTCAAGCCTGTGCGCATGCTGGTGGGTTCTGCGCCCGGAGGCGGCACCGATGCCATGGCCCGTGCCGTGGCCGACCGACTGGGACCGCTGCTCAAGCAGCCGGTGATCGTGGAGAACCGGCCCGGCGTCTCCAACACGCTGGCCGTGGACATGACGGCCAAGTCCACGGATGGCCACACCATGGTCATGGGCGTGGTCACGGCCCATGCCATCGCGCCGCATCTGCTCAAGCTGGGATACGACAACAACCGGGATCTGGTGCCCGTGGCCTTTGTCGGCTCGGTGCCCAATGTGCTGGTCGTGGGCAATTCGGTGCCGGCCAGCACGGTGGCGGAGCTGGTGGCCATGGCCAGGAAGCATCCCAATCAGATCAACTTCGCCAGCAGCGGCACAGGCAGCACCCAGCATATCGCAGCCGAGGTGTTCAAGGATGCCGCAGGCATTCAGATCACCCACGTGCCCTACAAGGGAAGCGCTGCGGCCCTGGTCGATCTGGTCAGTGGCCAGGTCCAGATGAGCTTCGACACCATGCCCTCGGTGATCGGCCAGATCAAGGCGGGCAAGCTGCGCGCGCTGGCGGTCACGTCGCCCCAGCGCAACCCGCAGCTGCCCCAGGTGCCGACCATGGCCGAAGCGGGTCTGCGCAACGTGGAAATCAGTGCCTGGTACGGCATCTACATGCCGGCTGCCACGCCCAAGGCGGTGCAGCAAAAAGTGCATGACGAGGTCAACAAGGTCATCGCCATGCCCGAGACCAAGACCCGTCTCGAAGCCGTGGGGGCCGAGCTGCGGCCCATGCCCCAGGCTGATTTCGGCAGTTTTCACCTCGCCGAGTACAAGCGCTTCGGCGACATCATTCGCAAGAACAACATCAAGCTGGACTGAGCATGAGCAAGGCTTCTCTTCCCGTTGTGGCCCTGACCCTGGGCGATCCTTCCGGCATCGGCGCCGAACTCATCGCACGTTTGCTGGCCAGGCCGCAAGCCACCGAGCAGGCGAACCTGGTGCTGATCGGGGATGCCTGGCTCTGGGAGCAGGGCCAGCGCATCGCCGGACTGCAAGTGGCAACCGTTCCGCTGACCGGCCTGTCGGCTGCGCGCGAGCGTGCCGACACGCGGTTGCCGGCCTTTGTGGCCATGGACACCGTCGCCCAGGCCGATGTGGTGCAGGGGCAGGTGGGTGCGGCAGGCGGCCGCTCGGTGCTGCAGGTGCTCGACCAATGCATGGATGCGGCCCTGGCCGGCGATATCGACGCCATCTGCTTTGCACCCTTGAACAAGCAGGCGATGAAGCTGGGCGGCCTGCGCCATGAAGACGAGCTGCACCATTTTGCCGAGTACCTGGGCGTGACCGGCTACTTCTGCGAGTTCAACACGCTGGGCGATCTCTGGACCTCGCGCATTTCCTCGCACGTGCCGCTCAAGGACGTGGCCAGCTACCTGAGCCAGGAGCGCATCACCCAGGCGGCCGAGCTGATCTACGACGCCTTGCGCGCCAGCGGCCTAGCTGCTCCCAAGGTGGCGATTGCCGGCTTCAACCCGCACAACGGCGATGGCGGAACCTGCGGCCGCGAGGAAATCGACATCATCGCGCCCGCCGTCCAGGCCCTGCAGGCGCGCGACTGGCCCAGCGATGCGCCGTTCCACGGCCCGTTCCCGGCTGACACGATCTTTCTCAAGGCCCAGGCCGGCGAGTACCAGGCCATCGTGACCATGTACCACGACCAGGGCCAGATCGCCATCAAGCTGCTGGGCTTCTCGCGCGGGGTGACGGTGCAGGGCGGCCTGCCGATTCCCATCACCACACCGGCCCACGGCACGGCCTACGACATCGCGGGCCAGGGCAAAGCCAATGTGGAAGCCACCTGGCAGGCGCTGCAGATTGCCGCGCGCATGGGGGCCGCCCACCGCGATCGCCAGGTCGCCCCAACTGTCTGAGCCCATTTTCCGGGCGGCCTGGGCCGCCTGTCCTACCCACTCTTTGCTTCCGAGGTCTGTATGAAGATCAAGTCCGTCCGCGCCCGTGTCTATGAATGGAAGGGCAAGACCGTTCCGCCCCAGGGCAACTTCTGCTCCAACGCCATGGATCTGGTGTACTCCAACACCGAGTCCATGAGCACCTTCCGCTTCCATTCGTGGACCGTGGTCGAGATCGAAACCGATGACGGCATCATCGGTCTGGGCAACGTGGCCCTGGCGCCAAGAATAGCCAAGGCCATCATCGACGAGTACCTGGCGCCCCTGGTCATCGGCCAGGACCCCTGGGACTACGAATACCTGTGGCAGCGCATGTACCGCGCCACCCATGCCTGGGGCCGCAAGGGCGTGACCATGGCCGCCATCTCGGCTGTGGACCTGGCCATCTGGGACATCCTGGGCAAGAGCGTGAACAAGCCCGTGTTCAAGCTGCTGGGCGGGCGCACCAAGGAAAAGATTCCCTGCTACTACAGCAAGCTCTACCGCACCGACCTGAAAGAGATGCAGGACGAAGCACAGAAATTCCTGGATCAGGGCTTCAAGGCCTTCAAGATGCGCTTCGGCTACGGGCCCGCCCATTTGCAGGACGGTGTGAAGGAGAATCTCAAGTCCGTCGAAGCCATCCGTGAAGTGATCGGCTACGACACCGACCTGATGCTGGAGTGCTACATGGGCTGGAACCTGGAGTATGCCAAGCGCATGCTGCCCAAGCTGGCCAGGTTCGAGCCGCGCTGGCTGGAAGAGCCCGTGATCGCCGACGACATCGACGGCTATGCCGAGCTCAACGCCATGAACATCATCCCCATCTCGGGCGGCGAGCACGAGTTTTCGCTCTACGGCTTCAAACAGCTGCTGGACAAGAAGGCCGTCTCCGTCGTGCAGTACGACACCAACCGCGTGGGCGGCATCACGGCGGCGCACAAGATCAATGCACTGTGCGAAGCCTATTCCGTGCCCGTGATCCCGCATGCCGGCCAGATGCACAACTACCACCTGACCATGAGCACGCTGGCCTCGCCCATGGCCGAGTACTTCCCCATCTTCGACGTGGAAGTGGGCAACGAGCTGTTCTGGTACATCTTCGACGGCGAACCGGTTGCCGACAACGGCTTCCTGCAGTTGCGCGACGACGTGCCGGGCCTGGGACTCACGCTCAAGACCGAGTACCTCGACCAGTTCCACATCATCGAGTAAGGAGCCGCAGCATGCCCGGACTCTCCAATCCCCGTTACCGGGGCATCTTCCCCGTCGTGCCCACCACCTTCCACGAGGACGGCACGCTGGACCTGGCCAGCCAGAAGCGCTGCCTGGACTTCATGATCGACTCGGGCGTGGACGGCCTGTGCATCCTGGCCAACTTCTCCGAGCAGTTCCTGGTTTCGGACGAGGAGCGCGAAATCCTCACGCGCACGGCCCTGGAGCATGTGGCCGGCCGCGTGCCCGTGATCGTGACCACCACGCACACCAGTACCAGAATCTGCGCCGAACGCAGCCGCCGCGCACAGGACATGGGCGCCGCCATGGTCATGGTCATGCCGCCCTACCACGGTGCCACCTTCCGCTTTGGCGAAGCCCAGGTGCAGGACTTCTACCAGGGCGTGTCCGACGCCATCGACATCCCCATCATGGTCCAGGACGCGCCGGCCGCGGGCACGCCACTTTCGCCGGCCTTTCTGGCCCGCATGGCCAGGGAGATCGAACATGTCAGCTACTTCAAGATGGAAACCGCGGGCGCGGCGGGCAAGCTGCGCGAGCTGATCGCACTGGGCGGCGAAGCCATCGAAGGCCCCTGGGACGGCGAGGAAGCCATCACCCTGCTGGCCGACCTGGAGGCCGGAGCGACCGGCGCCATGACCGGCGGCGGCTTTGCCGATGGCATACGCCCCATCCTCGAAGCCCACCGTGCAGGCAACAAGGACAAGGCCTTCGAGCAGTACCAGCGCTGGCTGCCGCTGATCAACCACGAAAACCGCCAGGCCGGCTTCCTGGCCGCGAAGGCGCTGATGAAGGAAGGCGGCGTGATCGCCTGCGATGCGCCGCGCTCGCCCTGGCCGCCCATGCATCCCGAGGTACGGCGCCAGCTGCTGGTCATTGTACGTCGGCTGGACCCGCTGGTGCTGCGCTGGGCCCGTTGAGACGACGATGAATACAGGAGCTGGTTGGGCCTGTTTATTGAAGAATTCAGATACTTTAATGCTGAGTTCTATGAATAACGAGCGCAGCAAGCTCCTCTATCAAGAGCATATCCATGACCCCACACCACAACCTGATCAACGGCCAGTGGACGGCTGCTGACAGCTACTCCCCCAACACCAACCCCAGCGACCTGTCCGATGTGATCGGCGAGTACGCCCAGGGCGGTGCAGCCGATGTGCAGGCGGCCGTGGCCGCTGCCACCGCCGCGTTCCCGGCCTGGTCCACCTCGGGCATCCAGGCGCGCTCCGACGCCCTGGACAAGATCGGCACGGAGATCCTGG